>PLHQ01000160.1 GCA_003138975.1 Acidobacteriaceae bacterium
CACCCCAAAATCGCCCGAAAATGGCCTACTCTTGGTGATGAATTGGTGACGAGTTTCCCGACGTGTCGTTCAAGGAAAATCTCTTTCAAAGTGTGACCCATGTCACTGACAGGATGCGCTCATTCGTGCAAGGTATCGGACATCCCGCTTCTCCGAAGAGCAGGTCCCACACGGTGTGCACACCCTTGAGGCGAGAGCTTTGAACATTGGCCCCTCTGGTAATTGTATTGACGGCGACGTCTCGTATTTTGGACCTGGCAGATCGATTGCCGGAGGGCTCGTAGCTGGATGATCGGCCTCGACCATGGCCCCTGCTTCCGTCCGCGAAGGAGGTCTGCTATGACGCGAAAACTCACTCATAATTATTCTCTCAGTGCTGTTGCGGCTAGGGGAGCGGCAACCATGGTCAGTTACGGTGAGTGGATAATGAAGTCTGCGCGCATCGGCGCATCACTCGGTGGCGTTGCCGGGTTTTTCTATGGAGCCTACATCATGGCGACCAATCCCACTCTCAGCTGGACAGATGTATTAGACACGCTAGAGTCCATTATCGTTGTGCTGATGTCCGCAGTCATAATCGGTAGCTTGTGTATCGCAATTGGTTGGCTGGCCGGACTGGTCTTAGGCATCGTTGCGTCACCGCTTAGCTCATTCACTGAAAAACGCTAGGATCCTCCCCTTTCACTACTACTGTGTCAAGGTAGTGGTGCGGTCGCACCCGCCTGCCTGCGTCGTATCGAAACCCTCAACAACCACCCCCGACAACGACGAAACCATGGCTATCAATTGAGGGAGTTGGCTACGGTCGATGCACCGTCCTAGCCGATTGGCGACAGCTGATCGAAGTTGTGCCAGGATAACGGCAAACCTGAAACAATCCCGAGGTGAGAGAAATGACAACCGGGAGGTTATTTGCGCAACGAGTCAGGGACCTCACACACTCAGGACTGGAATCGGCACCGCACAAATGATTGCGTAGCCGTGGATCCGCAGGTTACCGCCATAAGGGTAGCAGCCGCTTACCAGCAAATCCGCCTTTGTCTGCTTCGCAGCTTGGCTCAGCACCTTCGGCACGTCACCACTGCCGATGAGTACGTCCGCCTTAATGCCCATGTCTTGCTGGAGCTCTGCGAGATGCTGAGAAGCGTCGCCGACGAGCTGCTCTTTCCACTTGGGATTGACATAGCTGCCGCCGGGCGCCCAAATCTCTGCCGAGGCAGTGACGTGGACGAGCGTAAGACAGGCACCGAATTCGGCGGCCATTTGCGCGGCCCACGACACAGTTTGGTGACTACGAGGGCCGAGATCGACCGCGCACAGGACGTTGCGGATCGCAAACTCCTGCACCGTCGATTCTTCCGCGTGCGCACTGGTCCAAACCGGGCACTCGGTCCCATGTAGTACTTTCGCTGTCACAGAGCCCAGAAGAAACTGATTGAACGTGTAGCCATGGGACGGCATCATGATCATGTCGGCTTTTTCTACCT
This sequence comes from Acidobacteriaceae bacterium, assembly GCA_003138975.1. GTDB lineage: Bacteria > Acidobacteriota > Terriglobia > Terriglobales > Acidobacteriaceae > Sulfotelmatobacter. Next base: position 1,488 of record PLHQ01000160.1, read on the forward strand.
GAGTCGTCTGCACAATTGCCCGGGCCGGGTCGCCTTTGAGCAACACGCGTCGGATCACAAGGCCTTCAAGCTCCGGTCCGAGAGACTGGTCTAGGTTATTCTGGGCCCCTTTAACCATCTCAGCGAGCATATCCCAAGCAGCGAGCTCGGGACCGTCCTCCGGCACACCGGCGGCATGGCTCCGCGCTGTCACGACATGCAGCATCACGATCTCTGAATGGAAATGGTGGGCCAATGCCGCCGCCTGATGAACCACACGCAGCGAGGGGTTCGGGAAATCAACCGGCAGAAGAATCTTCTCAATATTCAGCATCGCACACCAGCCGGAGAGTCAAAATGCCACTGACCATCTCCATGAGGATGTTCCCAGCCTCGTTTGGAGTGTAACGCAATCTTCCTCGAAGCCTGTTTGAACGAAGCCGCTCTGCGGCAGACGCTTTCGCTTTCTCACCACGCCGACACCATTGAATCTGCATAAGTGCTTCCCCACGGGCGGCTTCCCTCAAACAGCTGTATCGGACGCGCCCCGCACAACGTGGCGGCCCTACCTGCGCTCTGTAATCGGGCGCATCCGATACAGCACTAGCGTTTGTGGATAGTTTCCAGCTTTCCGACCGTTCGTCGAGAAGCGTCGGATCCGCCTCCCCACCGATGAACGGAGCCATCCGTCTTGCCACGCCTACAAGTTTCCCGAGATTTAGGTCGGCGATGTCCCTTCGTGCAGTCCGCTTTCTAGATGTGGTCTCCGATATGGACTTGCGTCGACCACTTCCAAGCTGCCAGGGAAGTCAAAGCGGAATCGCCAGTTATAATTTCCTATTCATGTCAATGCGTAGGGCAAACAATCTAAGCTCCATCGCAGTCGCGCTATTCGCGGTAACGATCGCTGCGCCACCTGGTCTCGCGCAGTCGCTGAATAGCTTCCTGACTCCCGACTGGTGCCGACAACTCCCTCGCCCGAAATACAAGCAGCTCGAGCGCGTGCCGTCCGTTGACCCCTGGTTCGAGGTCTACCGGATCGCGCCGGGAGTGTTTGCAATTTACGAGCCGCATCAATATGAGGAAGTGATCTCCTTCCTGATCCTGGGCGAGAGGCGGGCCCTCATGTTCGATACCGGACTCGGTATTGGTGACATCAAGCGAGTTGTTCTGAAGCTTACGTCTTTGCCAATTGTTGTGCTGAATTCGCATACTCACAATGACCATGTTGGCGACAACTGGGAATTTAGTGAAATCTATGGAATGGATACTGACTTCACTCGAATCAATGCGAAAGGATCGAGTGTCGATGCGCAGGCCGAGCTTGCTTCGGGATCGATCTGCGGCCAGTTGCCAGCAGGATTTGACGCGAAGTCGTACGCTACGCGTCCGTTTCATATAAATCGCTGGATTCACGATGGCGACACGGTGGATCTGGGCGGCCGATTGCTGGAAGTGATCTCGACGCCTGGGCATACACCCGATGCGATTTGCCTGCTGGACCGCAAGAATGGGCTGCTATTTACGGGAGATAATTTCTACGCGGGACCAATCTGGCTGTACCGGCCTGAAACGGATCTCGACGCCTACGTTCATTCCGTTGAGCGAATCGCAGCGCTGGTGCCTCAACTTCACCTGCTCATTCCGTCCCACAACGTTCCCGTGGCCGATCCTTCGCAGTTGCCGAAACTGGTAGTCGCGATCAGGAAGGTGCTAGCTGGAACAGTGCAACCAGTTTCCGTGGGGGACAGCAAAGTCCACTATAGCGTAGATGGATTTGTCTTCCTGATGACGGCGCCAAAGTAGGTAGCACCCCGAGGTGCTTACTAACGCACCTCCACCGACGACGTGGGGGGCCGCTTTACCCACGAGTCTCGAGGAATTTTCTGTAAGAACTTTGCATAAACCAGGAATTCCAGTAACTGACGTTACCGGAACACGGCACCCTGTTAAACACTTGGCTACGGTTGTTGCGGCGGTTGAGTTCTCTCGGGTTTCGCTTGCGAAGCCGGCCTCTTCTGCGACTGAGGGCGGCTCTCAGGCGCAGGTTTCGGCTGAGAGGCCGGCTTGTTTCCGGGAGGTCGATCCGGCGATGTCGGCTTGGTTTGGTCGGGTGCTGTGGGTCGGCTGGGTCCTGACCGGTCCGGATTGCCAGGTTTGCCCGGTTGCCCCGGCGTTCGGTTCGGCAGTGTCGGTTTCGTCGGACTAGGTCTTGCAGGGCGGTTCGGCGTGCCGGGTCTGGTCGTCGGTGGGCGGTGGCCATCTGGCCGATTTCCAGGACGGCTCGGCCCGGGCCGGTTCCCCGGACGATTCGGCGGCCTATAGTGGGGTGGACGATAGCCCCAATTGCCACGGTAGCCTGGCCGGTTGGCCCACACAATCGGTCGCGGACGGTAATAGGGGCGCGACGGATGATAAGGATTCGACCAACCGCCCCAATAACCATGGTTGTAATAAGCGCGGCGCGATCCCCAGTTCCATCCCCATCCACCCCATCCCCATGGCCGGTTATCAACCAGCAGCGCACCAATCCCGATCCCTACCCCGAAACTGATCAGCGATGTCGCGACCACGGCATCGGAGGCAGGTCGAACGTAGACGATGGTGGGATCATATTGCGGCACATAGACGACTTGCGGGTTCGCCGGTTGGATTACGTAGACCGTCTGACCCGCCGGCTGCTGTACCTCTACCTGTTGTTGTGCATTGCTGCGCAACGCGCCGGAGGCGTATGCTTGAGCCCGCAACCGCTGAATCGACTCAGTGACAGCTCCCTGATCAGATGAAAATGCCTGCCCGATGGCGGCGTAATCATCGATGTGCTCCGCCATCATATCCAACACTTCTGGAAAATTTACCAGCGCGATAAACGCAGGATCGAACCCCTGCCTGTCTGCCGCATCGGTTAGCTCAGTGCCCGTCAGCCCGGAGTTCTGCTGCAACCAGGTATTCACATCCAGAATTTCCTGCGGATTGGTTGAGGCTGTGGTGATCTGGGATAGCAGAGAATCAGGATAGAGGGCGACCGGGGCCAGCAACTGGTCCAGTTGTTCCGGTGCAGGAGGTGCTGTCTGCCCCGAGAGCAAGGGGCCGAATTCCTGCAAAACCACCAGCGTGATTAATAGCAAGATCGCCGTCGAACTAGGTTTCTGTCGCAAAGATCACCCAATCACTAGTTGGCGGACTTATTTGTTGGAGATTTTTTATTAAGCTCAGCTAGCAACAATTTCGCTGACTCGGGCGCCGCTACCGCGCCTTTGAATACGATGTCTTGCGCGCTCAGTTCTTTCCCATATAGGCTTTTGTTGGCATCATTGTCGGCGCGAAGGGTCGAGCCAGAGAGAGAAATTCCGGCAAATAGTCCGCGAGCGCGAGAGTACGAAAGGATCTCGGCTCGCAGTGTTACGTCTGTTTCGGCAGACGCGTTCCGTCCGACTGGGCCTGCCGCAGCGGAGACGTCACCCCCAAGCTTGACCTTGCTGTTGAGGATGCTCTTGGCCGACCGAGGACTCATCAGCAGCAGTACGAAGTCGGTCGCCTGCCCGCCCAACTGCAAACCAAAGCTGCCGCCCTCGAGCGCCATCATGGTTGGAGTACCCCAAGGGCCCTTGAAATTCTCGCCGCCACGGCAGGTCATGACACCTCGGCCGTAACTCCCGCCGACTCCGATGGCAAACTTGAGTACGGAAGGCAAAACCACAACACAATCCGCTTTGTCGATTACACTTTGCGGAATGTCGTCGGGAATATTCAAAATTTCCTGCATTACATTTCCAGCATTTGCGACGCGTTCCTGTTCCTTCTTTTGCCCAAAAGCGGGCAAAACAATCACCGCAAGCAGAACTATTCCCAACAAGACTCTCTTCATATTCTTCACCTCAACAGAATGTTTGTACAATCTGCAAATGGAATTCGACACTCTTAAGCAAATGCTGTCAAGTCAGATTCTTTCTGG
>PLHQ01000088.1 GCA_003138975.1 Acidobacteriaceae bacterium
ATCTTGAACGCCATTTCGTTCGAGTCCACATCGTGATAGCTGCCGTCATACAGCGTGGCCTTCACATCGACCATCGGATAACCCGCAAGAACTCCGCCTTCGAGCGCTTCCTGAATTCCTTGATCGATCGGCTTGATGAATTCCTTGGGAACCGAACCGCCCACAATGTCGTTGACGAATTCGTAGCCCACGCCGGGCGGTTGCGGATCGAGCTTGATCTTGGCGTGCCCGTACTGGCCGCGACCGCCAGTCTGGCGAATGTATTTGCCTTCCGCCTCCGAATGCTTGCGAATCGTCTCGCGATACGCCACCTGCGGCTTGCCGACGTTGGCCTCGACCTTGTACTCGCGCATCATGCGGTCGACGATGATCTCCAGATGCAACTCACCCATACCGCTGATGATGGTTTGTCCGCTGTCAGGATCGGTGTGAACCTTGAAAGTAGGGTCTTCCTGGGCGAGGCGGCCGAGCGCCATCCCCATCTTTTCCTGATCGGCTTTGGTCTTGGGCTCAACCGCAACCGAAATCACCGGAACCGCAAACGTAATATTTTCGAGAGCGATGGGATGATCTTCGCTGCAAATCGTATCGCCAGTGCTCACGCCCTTGAGTCCGACCGCGGCGCAGATGTCGCCCGCCAGAATCTCGCTGATTTCTTCCCGCTTGTTGGCGTGCATCTTCAGCAGACGCCCGATGCGCTCAGTCCTGCGGCGCCCCGTGTTCAGCACGGAATCCCCGGTCTTCAATTGCCCGGAATAGACGCGGATAAACGTCAACTGGCCGACAAACGGATCGGCCATGATCTTGAACGCCAGCGCCGAAAACGGCTCTTTGTCATCTGCCTCGCGGAAAATCTTCTCCCCATCGTCGGGATTCAGCCCATGAGTTTCCGGCACATCGAGCGGCGACGGCAGATAATCCACCACCGCATCCAGCAATGGCTGCACCCCCTTGTTCTTGAACGCAGTACCCACCACTACCGGAAACACTTTCAGCGCAATGGTCGACTTGCGCAGCGACGCGCGCAACGCGTCCGCGCTAATCTCTTCGCCTTCCAGAAACTTGTGCAGGATCTCGTCGTCGTTCTCGGCAATGCTCTCGACTAATTGCGCGTGGAAGGCTTCGGCCTTCTTCTTCAGTTCGGCGGGAATCTCTTCGGTGACGTACTCGGCACCCATCGTGTCGTCCTGCCACACGATCGCCTTCATGTTGATCAAATCGATGACACCCTTGAACTTATCTTCCTGGCCAATGGGAATCTGAATCGCCACGGGCTTGGCGCTTAACCGCTTGCGGATGGTGTCGATGGCATGCTCGAAATCCGCGCCCATCTTGTCGATCTTGTTGATGAAGCAAATGCGCGGCACGCCGTACTTGTCGGCCTGGCGCCAGACTTTTTCCGACTGAGGCTGCACCCCGTGCACCGCGTCAAATACAGCCACGGCGCCGTCGAGCACGCGCAGCGAGCGCTCCACTTCCGCCGTGAAATCCACGTGGCCGGGTGTGTCGATGATGTTAATGCGGATGTCGCGCCAGGTGCAGGTCGTAGCCGCGGAGGTGATCGTAATGCCGCGCTCCTGCTCCTGCTCCATCCAATCCATCGTAGCCGTGCCTTCGTGCACCTCTCCGATGCGGTGCGTCTTTCCCGTATAAAACAGGATGCGCTCCGTCGTAGTGGTCTTTCCGGCATCGATGTGGGCCATGATGCCGATGTTTCTGCAGCGTTCTAATGGTACTGTTCTGGGCACGACAATTAACTCTCTCTGGGCTCCGAAATCAGCTGCCAGCTCTCAAGCCATCAGCCTTCAGTTAAAAAGTTCCTTACCACCGATAGTGCGCGAAAGCTTTATTGGCCTCGGCCATGCGGTGTACATCTTCCTTCTTTTTGATGGCCGCGCCCTTTCCGTTGGCGGCGTCCAGCAATTCATTGCTCAACTTGTCGACCATGCCTCGTTCGGCGCGGCCGCGCGCGTAAGTCAGCAGCCAGCGGATCGCGAGCGAGGTGCGGCGGTCGGCGTTTACTTCCACCGGCACCTGATAGTTGGCGCCTCCCACTCGGCGGGTCTTCACTTCAAGCAACGGCTTCGCATTCTCGACAGCTTTCGTGAACAGCTTCAACGCTTCGTCGCCGCCTTTTTCCTGAACCTTCGTGAGGGCCTCATAAAAAATGCCCTCGGCGGTGCTGCGCTTGCCCTGCCACATCATCGAGTTGATGAACTTCGTCACCAGGTTCGAGCCGTAAACGGCATCGGCTGGCACGGTCCGCTTTGCTGTATGTCCTTTACGAGGCATGCCGCTTTAACTCCTCTTAGCCCTTCTTCGCACGCTTGGCGCCGTATTTCGAACGTCCCTGCTGGCGATTGGCTACCCCCACCGCATCCAGCGTTCCGCGGATCACGTGATAGCGCACGCCTGGCAGATCCTTCACGCGGCCCCCGCGGATCAGCACAATGGAGTGCTCCTGCAGGTTATGGCCAACACCGGGGATGTAGGTTGTGACCTCAATCCCGTTGGTCAGCCGCACGCGCGCCACTTTGCGCAACGCCGAGTTTGGCTTCTTGGGCGTCTGCGTATACACGCGGGTGCAAACGCCGCGCTTCTGCGGACATCCCTGCAGCGCAGGACTGGCCGTCTTGTACCGTGGCCGCTTGCGACCGTTCGCCACCAATTGATTAAAAGTAGGCACTCTTTGCCGCTCCTTGCCGCGCACCGCAATCTGCCCTTGCAGGCGGGCAGCGCACAGCGTCATCCGCTTTCCCGGTCTTTAATTTCACGATCCGGGCTGACAGGCTCAACTGGCCAGCCATGCTTCTCGCCGCGCATCCATCGCGGAGAGAGATTCTGGGTTCCCGTTCTAGATTTGCGCTGTCGACGGTGGCACCCGGCCAAAGCTACGGGGGTGCTCCGTATCGCCAGCTCTGTCCTGCATATCCTTCCGCAGACTACCCGTACGCATGATTCACTCGTACAGGATGCCCGAGGGCGAAAGGCAGCGCAGGACCATTTCAGCGAGGAAAATTTTCGGACTCATACGCAAGCCGAAAACGTATTTCTCAAAAGCCCAACCACAAGTCCACGCAATACTCCGCAGAACTCATGGCCTACAGCAAGCTTGGATTAACTCGCGGAACCAACCTACTATAGCAACTCAGACGAAACATCGTCAACTCGTGTTTTTGCATCCCACTGCAAACGAGGGGTAGAGAGCAACGGATCCTGGAGACGCAAGGCGCCTTCGCCTTGCTGAATCCGCCTCCAGCCTCTACACTACTCAAGTTTTCCATTCCAATTCATAATTTAAAAACGAGCGGCTCGCCCGCGGATGCAATCGTGAGGCGAACAAGAGGGTGCATGGGAAGGTTGCGTTGCGTTCAGTGGGCGTGGTTCGGCATCACCACCTTTTTCTTTCTGTTCCTGGCAGCCTGCGGCGGAAGCAAACCGCCCGGTGCTTCGCCCTTCCCCGCAAAAATTACTCTGAACCCCGCCACCAGCGCTTCCATGCAATTGGGAAGCACCTTGGTATTCACCGCCAGCGCGCAAAACGGCTCAAACACCAACATTTCGCCGACCTTCACCTACACTTCGAGCAATCCCGGAGTGGTCGACATCTCTCCCGCAGGCTCCGCCTGCGCCGGCAGTTGGAACGCCCCGTACTATAACGTTTGCACGCCCGCCGGCGGTGGCACGGCTCAGATCACAGCCTCAGCATTGGGAGCCACCAGCCCTCCCACTCTGGTTTTCGTTCATCCGCCAATCGATAACATTCAGGTCAGCCTGGTTCCTCCCGTCAATTCTCCCCCTCCCGCCTGCCCTGGCCAGACGGCGCTTCCCGCCGCATGTAACATCAACTTCAACGCCAACGCCGCCAACTACTGTGTGTCGCAGAATCAGGTACAAACTCTGCAGGCCACCGCTTACAGCCAGGGCGTTGACATCACCGCCTCCGTCGGTCCATTCACCTGGAACCAAGCCAATCTGAACGTGGTCACAATCACTCCGATCGTATCTTCTGCCAACACTTCTTCCATCAACGTTCCCACCAACCAGGCAACCGTAGTCTCGAATACCCCCGGACAGACCGAAGTGGTCGCATCGGCTTCAGGAGTTGCCAGCCAGCCCTATGTTGCCGCAACCTGCCCTGTGCAGTGCATCGCGCTGCAGCTCGGTACCAACGGTTCACAAAATATTGGCACGACTAGTTTCATCACGAACAAAGGCACATCGGAGACCATCACCGCGACGGCCGTCGACGTCCAGGGCTGCATCGTCCCCAAGCCCCCGCTGACGTGGACATCCTCTTCGCCAGCTGCAATTACTGCGGGCAGCGCCACCACAGCATGCTCCGCCGGCACCACCTGCACCATCGCCACTCCTCAGCCTGGAGCGGCTGCAATTACAGCATCGTGCACACCACCGACTTGCAACATCGGCTTCCCGCTGAATCCCGCGGGATATCCAACTGGCTCTCTCTACATTCCCCAGCCGGTTTATCCGGTCACCGCCATTTCGGGATTAGTAACCGGCGCCACCACCCCAGCCAGTGTTCTGGCTAGCAGTCAGGATTGTTACAGCAATTCGCAGTGCGCGGTCGCGCTGTATGACATTGCAACGAACACGAATGTCGCGGGCAGCCCCACCTCGCTGCCCACGCCCCCCAATTCCGTGATGTTCGATCCGGCGGGAGACAAGGCCTATGCCGGCAGTCAGTATGGTGCACTGCTCATCACCAGCGCCAACATCGGATCGTCTTCCACTAGTCCCTTTACAGCGCTGCCCGCTTCGGGCACCCCGCTGGGTCTGGTAACGGGCAAGGTCATTGCCGTCTCCCCCAATGGCGCCCTTGCCGTCTTCTCGGATACAGTCTCTACCCCCAATCAGGTCTACGTCGTCAACGCAAGTTCTACTTCCGCAACTACCACCGCCCTGAATATCAATAGTGCAACCACGGCGGCTTTTTCGCCCGATAACTCAAAGGCCTTCATCCTCGGCGACGGCGGCAACACTTTATATGTTTATTCGACACTTCAGGCGCTGCAAGCGTATCCATTGACAGCGCCCGCGGACGCTATCGCGTTCTCTTCCAGTGGGGCATTTGTTTTCATCGCGGGCGGAAGTTCCACCTCAAACATCGACGTCCTCAACACCTGCGACAACTCGCCGGCTAGCTTGTCGATCACCGGGCTGCCAGCGACCCCCACGTTTCTCAAGATGGTTCCGCCGGGCAGCGCTCCCATGGGCAACGCCAGCGTTCCAGCTTTACAGACGGATGGCCTAGACGTTTTCATCGGTCTCGATAGCACTGGTATCGATATCATCGCGACCACAACGAAAACGCAGCTAACGACGACGCCGCTAACCCCGCTGTGTCCGCTGCAAGAAATCGCACTCGCCGAGCCGGTCGGACAGACCACGCCTTTCAATCCCATCCACATCAATCTCCAAAAGGGAACATTTCTCCCTCTTAGTTTTTTCCTCTCGCCGGACGGTACGCGGGTCTACATCGTGACCAGCGACCAGGGCGTTTTGGTCTATAACTTCAGCACCCAATCGACAAGTGGGATCCCGCTCAACGGAAACGCCGCCCCCGTGGCCGGAGACATGACCGTGGACGGCACTCTGCTATACGTGGCCGGCACCGATGGGGTGCTGCATGAACTCAACACTGCCACAGCCTTGGATGTGATGGAGATCCCCTTTCCGCAGCTCCCCAACTCCTCCAACAACTTTTGCTATTCCTCGTACAGTTGCTCGCTGAATCTGGTGGCTATAAAACCGTAAGTTAGACAAGCCGCGAGTTCGTAGCCTTTGGAACAAGAATGATTCAGGTGGGCTAGTGGCAGGGTTATGCGCAACTCATCTACGCCGGTTTCTGCAGTTCCTTCGCCACGCTATCGAGCACACCGTTGACGAACTGCACCGATTCCAGGCTGGAAAATTTTCGTGCGATCTCCAACGATTCGTTGATCACCACCGCACGCGGCGTCTCCGGATAGGCCAGAAATTCCGCCACTCCCGCGCGTAACAGATTGCGATCCACCGCCGCCATGCGCTCCATGCGCCAGTGTTCCGCGTGACGTTCGATCAGCTTATCGATTTCCGCTCCGCGATCAGTCGCCACGCGAAACAAATCGTCCGCAAACCCGCGCACGTCGGCGCTGGTCCCGCCATGCTCCGCCCAGAACGTCTGCCGCACATGATCCACCGTCTGCTTGCCCATGTCCGCCTGAAACAGCATCTGCAGAACCAGTTCGCGAGATTTGCGACGAGTACCCATAAGAAATATTGCGTGGAAAGTGGATAATTGCAGTTTACTGCAGAGAGGTTAGTTACGCCGCTTTGTCTTCGAACCCCTGGCTTTAGATTTATTGCTCGCGGAGCGAGGAATCTCCTTCTTAACAGCTGATAGCTGACGCCCGATAGCGTGTTTCAACGATGCCATCTCCACCGCAGCCAGCGCCGCCTCGAATCCCTTATTGCCCATCTTCAGTCCGGCGCGGTCAATGGCCTGCTCCAAGGTCTCGCAGGTGAGCACCCCGAAGGCATGCGGCACTCCCGTTTCCTGAGCCGACTGCCCAATTCCGCGCGTCACTTCGTTCACGATCACGTCGTAGTGAGCGGTATCGCCGCGCAGCAAACAACCGAGGCAGATGATCGCGTCGTACTTCTTTGTCTCCGCCAGTTTCCGCGCCGCCAGCGGAATCTCGAACGCCCCCGGAACCCGGATTAGCTCTATATCTTCTTTTTTCGCACCAGAGCGCAGCAGCCCGTCATATGCGCTGAGAAAAAGTCTCTCCGTGATGAAGGCATTGAATCGCGAAACGACGATGGCAAACCGCTTCCCCTCAGCGCTCAATGTACCTTCGAGTGCGCGCAACTCGGGCTCGGGAGGAATTTCCAGAACCAAATCCTGATTATCTCTTTTCTCCGTGACTCAGTGTCTCCGTGGTGAATTCAGTTTGATGGAACTTCCGTGGCAGATTCACTTCCCCTTGAACTGCGCCGCTCGCTTCTCCAGAAACGCCGAAGTCCCTTCCTTCTTGTCCTCGGTCGCGCAGGCCACAGCAAACAGCACCGCCTCCAGGTACAATCCCTCGCTCAAAGTCATCTCCATACCCTTGTTCACGGCCTCCATGGCATACTGCACCGCCAGCGGCGCGTTGGTGATGATCTTCGCCGCAACCGCCTCCGCCCGCGGAATCAACTCCGCCGCAGCCGTAACTTCATTCACCAACCCAATGCGATGCGCTTCCTGCGCCGTGATCATCTCGCCCGCCAGCACCATCTGCATAGCAATGCCTTTGCCCACCAGTCGTGGCAACCGCTGCGTTCCGCCGTAGCCCGGGATAATCCCCAGCTTCACTTCGGGCTGCCCCAACTTCGCATTCTCACTCGCCAATCGCATGGTGCACGCCATCGCGATCTCACATCCTCCACCCAGCGCAAATCCGTTGATGCACGCGATCACCGGCTTGCCCAAATTTTCGATCAAGTTAAGAACGCTCTGCCCGCGGTGCGTGTATTCTTTTCCGCTGACCGCGTCATGCTTTGACAGCTCGGCAATGTCTGCGCCGGCGATGAACGCCTTCTCGCCCGCCCCGGTAAAGATAACAACGCGAATCGCCGCGTCGTTCTTGATGTCATGAAACGCCGCCCGCAACTCTTCCATGGTGGCCATGTTCAGCGCGTTCAGCACCTTCGGCCGGTTCACGGTGACGTAGGCAATCGAGTTTTTCTTTTCCAGAAGAAGATTTTCGAAGTTCATAAATTCAAACCTGCCATGGATTCACTCGGATCAAATCACTTCCAACCACGGAGGCACCGAGACACAGAGAACGAAGGACGATCTTCCTCCGTGTCTCCGTGTCTCTGTGGTGAAATTTCAAATCCGCGTCTATCCGTGGCTGCAAATTCACTTCCTCCGCACCACCACTGCCACTTCATCCTTGCTCAACCCGCAACTGATGCAACGCTGCGTCCACAGCCGGTTGGCGAATATTTTCCCGCACCGCGGACACCTCCATTCCGTCAGCCACCAAGCCCCCGCCAGGTATACGCAGATCCAGCCCACCAGCATCGCGAAATCTTTAACTTCGCCAAGTTTGAGCCTTGCGACCATAAAGCCCAGAAGCACAAAGCTGAGAAAAAGCACCACAACCAGATTCCGCCGCGCCACGTAGCTGTGCCACGCTCGCCGATACCGTTCCACATCCTGCGGACTGATTTCGCCTGGCATCTTTCTTGATCGTCTCCGCGAACGCGAATTGAGGCTGGCCCTAGAGTTTATTCGCCTTTGGATTATTCGGATCGGAATAATCGTAAAACCCTTTACCCGTCTTCTTCCCGTACCACCCTGCCATCACCAGTCGCTTCAGCAGCGGAGGCGATGCAAACCGCCGCTCCTTGAACTCCTCAAACATCACCTGCGTGATGTAATAAGTAGTTTCGAGTCCCACAAAATCCAGCAGAGTAAACGGCCCCATGGGATATCCGCAGCCCAGCTTCATGGCGTTATCGATGTCTTCAATCGATCCCACGCCCTCTTCATAGGCCCGAATGGCATCAAGCAAATACGGCACCAGCAGCCGGTTGACAATGAAGCCCGTCTTGTCCGACGTGCGCACCGGAACCTTACCCAGCTTCTTGCCAAATTCGTAAGCCGTCTGGTAAACATCGTCGGCGGTGGCAATCGTCCGCACCACTTCCACCAGCTTCATCAGCGGCACGGGATTAAAAAAGTGCAGCCCGATAAACCGCTCCGGACGCATCACTGAAGTCAGCAGCTCGGTCACCGAAATCGAAGACGTATTCGAAGCGAAGATTGCGTCTTTCTTCACCACGCCATCGAGTGACGCATACATCTTCTTCTTTTCTTCCACGTTCTCGATGATCGCTTCAATAATAATGTCGCAATCGGCCAGGTTGGCCTGGTTCGTCGTCCCCTTGAGCCGCCCCCGGATCGCGTCCTTCTGCTGCGCCGTGATCCCGCCCTTCTCCACTGGACGCTCGGCAAACTTCGCCAAAGATTTCTCGATCCCAGCAAACCCCTTGTCGAGAAACTTCTGCTCGACTTCAAGCACGGTCACATCGAATCCGGCCATAGCGCACACCTGCGCAATGCCGGAACCCATCAGCCCACACCCGAGAACACCAACCTGCTTGATTTCCATGATTGCTTTCCTCACACCAAAAAATTATCTTGTCATTCTGAGCGAAGCGAAGAACCTATGCACTTTGCCCGCGGCGCTGAAATGCATGGTTCTGCTTAGTTAGGCTTTGCACCCGTCGGAGCGCGTTCAATTACTATTTTCAGATCGAGTAACCCGTAGCTTCTCTCCGGTTCATCACATCGGAAGTAAACTCGAACTGCACCTTTGCACCCTGGGCGATAGAAATCTGCGAATGCGTTTTCATCCGTCAACCGGGGCGCTGCCTCACGTTCGATGGCTTGCCTGTCTTGATAGATTAGGTTTGAGAAGGCGCTACGCACATGCTTGCTGAAATCGCTCCACTCAAATCCAGTCTCCGTGCTGCAGGTGGGGCACAAGTAAATTGTCCATCTGTTGCTATATCCCCGACGCTCGGATGAACCTTCGCGAAAATTTCCCTTATAGTCGCAGCCCAACAAAGTAAATCTCTCCTTTGCAGCCACCATCATTCCAATTCAGCCTCCGAATATCTTATGGCTCTGAGAGATGCGAAGGTGCGTAAGCATTTCCGCCTGCGCCAGCAAACTGCATCGGTCCTTCGCGGGAAAGACTCCGCTCAGGATGACAAGTGTTCGTTGACCAACGCTAATTCAAGCTCTCCACAATCATCGCAATCCCCTGCCCGCCGCCAATGCAAGCCGTAGCCAGACCATACTTCTTCTTCCGCCGCCGCAATTCATAGAGCAGCGTAATCACCAGCCGCGTCCCGGTCGCTCCCAGCGGATGCCCCAACGCAATCGCGCCGCCGTTCACATTCACCTTCTCTCGATCCAATCCGAGTTCCTTCTCCACCGCCAGATACTGCGCCGCGAACGCCTCATTCACTTCAATCAAATCAATGTAGTCGAGCGACAACCCAGCCTTCTGCAGCGCCACCTTCGTCGCCGGCACCGGACCGCGCCCCATCAGCTTCGGTTCAACTCCCGCAATTCCCCAACTCACAATCCGCCCTAGCGGCTGAATACTTCGCTTGCGGGCCTCCTCTAGCGACATCAACACCACCGCCGCGCCGCCATCCACAATGCCACTGGCGTTGCCTGCTGTGACTGTGCCATTTTTTCCGAACGCAGCCTTTAGCTTCCCCAAGCCTTCCATCGTGGTCTGCGGACGCCGGTGGTCATCTTCGGTCAGCGATTCCCCCGTAGCCTCACCCTTCGAGTTCCGCAGCGGCACCGGAACCAGCTCTTCCTGAATGCGTCCTTCTTTATAGGCCGCATCGGCTTTCTGCTGCGAGCGCAGCGCGAATTCATCCTGCGCCTGCCGCGTGATACCCTGCTGCTCACCATACGCCTCCGCCGTGTTCGCCATGTACAGCCCGCAATAGCTGTCGAGCAGTGCGACCATCAGCGAGTCTTCCAGCTTCCCGCCCGGAGCCAGCGTAAATCCGTCACGCCCGCGAATCACAAATGGAGCCTGCGACATGGCTTCCATTCCGCCCGCCAGCACAATCTTCGCTTCGTCCAACTGAATCATTTGCGCCGCGTTCACAATCGACTGCATCCCGCTTCCGCACAGCCGGTTCACCGTCAGCGCCGGAGTTTCGATCGGCAGCCCCGCGCGCAAGCCCACATGCCGCGCCCCATACAGCGCATCGCCCGAAGTCTGCTGCGCATTGCCAAACACAGCATGATCAAACTCCTTCGCATCGATCCCCGACCGCTCAATCGCTCCCTTGGCCGCAAACGCGCCTAACTCCTGCGCCGTAAAATCCTTCAACTTGCCGCAGTAGCGGCCAAAGGGCGTGCGCGCCCCGCTGACAATCGCGATATCACCCGGTTTCAACATGGCTTTCCTGAAAGAATCCGCGCTCAGAGCACATCCAAACTGATAATCAAACTGGTTAGTGTAGCAGCGCGTGAGGAGATTTGACCACCAAGAGGTTTGCTTTAGATGCGACCACCGACATCGTGGTACATTCGCCCACCAAGGGGGAGTCAGATGGAACAGCGCGTAAGCATAATCACGCTTGGCGTGGCGGATCTAAAACGCAGCAGGGAATTCTACGAGCGCCTCGGATGGCGCCGGTCAATGGCCAAGGCGGAAGGTGTCATATTCTTCCAGGCAGGAGGGATGGCCCTTGCTCTGTTCCCCCGACACGAGCTTGCAAAGGATGCGAATGTTGCCCCGGACGGCCACGGCTTCAACGGAATCTCGCTTGCCTACAACACTCGAAGTCGTGCAGAAGTTGACTCGGTACTCAAAGATGCTGCAGCCGCAGGCGGAAGGCTTGTCAAGCCCGCCCAGGAAGCCTTCTGGGGCGGCTATTCAGGGTACTTCTCCGACCCGGACGCGTTTCTATGGGAGGTCGCCTGGAATCCCTCCTTTCCGATAGCGGAGGATGGAAGTATTCGAATTCCGGACTAGCCGTGAATTCCCCCGGTTAACGGCCGGTCTAATCAAGCTGATCGCTACCGACGACCACGCCAAGAGGTAGGATTGATCCAGTGATTCGGTGACTCAATGAGTCAATTTTTCTACGCCACCGCGCCCGCGGCCAGCGCCGCACCCAGCGCCACAACTTTGCCCGGCCCCTGCACCAGCGAAGTCGCCAGTGCATGCTCCGCGCGGTTGATCACTTCCGTCACAATGTCCACGGGATCGTAGCTCTCCCGCACCACAGCCTCGGCCAAGCCCGCCGAAAACTCCAATGACTGCCCTTTTCCGGACTCATTCTTGCTGGGCAATCGCACTTCCGCGATCACCTTGCGCAGTTTTTCGATCGCCATCAGCGCTTCTTTCTCAGCCGTGTCGCCGAGAATGATCGCGATGGTCGTCGTGTCGTAGCGGAACGCCAAATCATTCGTCCGAATATTGGCCGCAAACTGTTGCCCAATTCTTTCCATCACATTCTCAATCGCTGCCTCACCATATTCCTTGAGCAGCGCGGCGCTCCTGCCGAACTGCAACAGCAGCACGGAAAGCGGAGATGCGTTTTGCGCCGCACGCTTGCTCTCCGCCAGCAGCAAATCCAGATAAGAACTCCGCTTCAAAAGTCCGGATTTCTCGTCCGTCACCGAAAGGTTTTTCACCAGCCGCCGCAGACCGGCATTATTCAGCGCAATCACCATCTGGTCGGCCAATGTCTTTAGCACTACCGCATCTGTCTGGGGCCACGCCCGCGGCTTGTTGTGCAACAGCGCCAACATTCCCACCGAATCCGCACCGTTGCTCAGTGGTAACGCCATTACCGCCGAAGCTCCCAGTTCCACCACCGCATTCCGCACCGCTGCCAACTCTGTCGCTTTCTGCGCGTCGGCAATGATCACGGGTTCGCCCGAAGAAGACGACAGAGTCAAATCTTGCAGCGCGCACATCACCGCCTTGATGGCTCCGGCGCTTCCCACCTTCACGCCTTTGCCACAGAACTCCTGCACCGCTGTTGGCGCCGAACCCGGCGTACGCATCGCGGCCACGCAACGTGATACTTCCCAGTGCCCACCAATTTCATTCACCGCCGTCGTCAACACCGCGGCCGCCGTCGCCTGGTGATACAGCTTGCGCGTAATCTCCGCCACGCGGGTTACGTTGCGCATCTCCGCCGCCGGATCTGCCGCCGGCGGCACAACTCCAGCGACTGGCGCCGCAGGCGGAGCCGCCGCTACCGCCGGCAGCGGCGCAGAACCCGCATAGGTTGGCGTAACACCCGCCGCCAGATAAAGCCGCTGCAAATCTTCGTTGCGTTCTTCTTCGCGCGGAAACAGTTCCTGAATTCTCTGCAGCCGCTCCACGGCCTTATTACGCATTCCGTACTGCACCAGAATTTCCGCCTGCAGCATCAAATCCTGCAAAGTGGAGGCCCCGAGCGTGGCTTCTTGCTCCAGCGCTGGCTCTGTTGCCGTCTTACTTACCGAAGTAAATCGGGAAGAAATCGCATCGAACTTCTTCTCGTCAATCTTTCCCTTCAACATCTCCAGCCGTTTCGTGTGGCCGGCCTCATACGGATCCACTTCAGCCGCCCGGTCCAGACATTCGGCCGCCTTGACGAAATCTCCCGTGCTGCAATACACATCGAAAAGCTTCAGCAGAGTCTGACAGTAATCGCCTTCGCGGTTTGACGCGTTGAACAACTCGCTCAAGAACTCCAGCATTCCTGGGGACGCCCGCCGCGTGGCTGCGATCTCCTGCATTACCGCCACAAATTGCCGCCGTTCGCCACGCTTTGCCTGGAACTGTCCCAGCTTGCGCGCCAGCGATACTGCCGCATCATCCTGCTCCGCATCCACCAGCTGTCCTATCAATGCCGTCACTTGCGACATGCGGTTGGGAGTCTGTTCAAACAGTTGCCAGACCAGCGGCTCCGCGTCAGCGAAGCGTCCTGCCGCCAGCAGAGCCTCGGCATAAATGTCCCGCAAAATGGGTGAAGTCTTGCCTGCGTTCACCTGCGGCTCCAGAATAAAGATCGCAGCCCCTATCTGTCCCTGCCCCAGCAGGCTCTTGCCGTAAGCCAGTGCAATCTCCTCATCGGACGAATCTTCCTGATAAGCGCGCTCATACCACTGCGCCGGATCCTCGCCGCTTGAAGCCGTGAGTTGCGCTATTTGCTTGAACGCTTCGGCTGCCGCCTTGCTCTCTCCCAGCTCTGACAACAGCTCCGCAATCCGCAGAAAATTTGCCTGAACCGGGTCCAGCGCCACCACGCGTCCCAGTATCTGCAACGCGTCCTTCTTCTTGTCTGGCAGCTTCGCCAAATCGCCCAACGCCGATTCGTACGTGCCCACTGCCAGCTTCTTGTTTGACCCTTCCAGGAGTTGTCCGAAGTGAAATTTCTGCTCCCACGTGGGAGTGCCATGCCGCGCCAGCTTTTTATAGGTCAGGCTGGCGCGAGTAGCGTCTCCAGCATTCACCTGGCGCTCGAATAATTCGCCGAGCAGCCGCACCGCATCGCGCCCCCGGTTCTGCGACAGACACAAGTCTGCCGAAAGTTCGCGCACCTTATCGTTTTCCGGGTCATCCCGCAGGACCAGCAGATATTCTTCGAGTGCCTCGGCAGCTTTGCCCTTCTGCAGAAGTTTTTCGGCACGCTCCACTCGCCGCGCTATCTCGGCTCGGTCGGGGCGTGTTGTGATCTCAGGCATGGGTTGGGTTGGGCAGACTACGCTGCTTCGATTCTAGGAGCCACCCCCGGTGCCAGCAATCCGCAAGGGTCCGCTATCGATTACGAAAGTCACCCGGCAGCGCGCACACTTGGGGGAAGTGATCGCGATTTGTTATCGTGCCCCATGCCTTTCGTCGAATCTCAGCAGGAGGCGACCCAGGAACAAGTTCACGAAGAAGGTCTCCACCATCAACTTACCGTCGGTCAAATGACCATGGTTGCGGTCGGTGGCTCCATCGGAACCGGACTTCTCCTCGGCTCGGCTGCGGCTCTGGAAATCGCCGGGCCCAGCGTGATTCTCAGTTACGTCGTCGCCACCTTTATCGCTTACACCGTTGCCATGGCTCTGGGAGAGCTGGCCAGCGTGCACCCTGCCGCCGGATCATTCGGCGTCTACGGCGAGCTCTATCTGAATCAATATCTGGGATTCCTCTGCCGCGCCGCATATTGGGCCTCCATCGCTTTCTCCATCGGCGCGGAACTCGTCGCCTCCGCCACCTACATGACGTACTGGCTCCCAGCCCTTCCCGGAGAAATTTGGGTTGTCGTTTTTTCCGCCCTGCTACTGCTGGTCAACCTTCGCAGCGTAGGTTCCTTTGGACGCTTCGAGTTTTGGTTCTCCATGATCAAGTTCGCCACCATCGTTGCCTTCATCCTGGCCGGCGCAGCGCTGCTCCTCAGCGGCCGCGTAGCACAGCAATACACTGCTCACGGTGGATTTCTGCCCAAAGGTCCAATCGCGCCTTTGCTGGCGGTTTTCTGGGCCATCTACGCCTTCGGTGGCGTCGAGATGCTCGCCGTCACCACCGGCGAATCCCGTTCGGCTAAAGACATTCCCCGCGCCGCTCGCCTCACTTTTTTTCTGCTCGCCGGCCTCTACCTCGGCGCCATCATTATTCTGGTCGGAGTGATGCCCTGGAATCACGCGGGCGTTTCCGAAAGTCCGTTCGTCAGCGTGCTCCGGCTTGCCAAGGTTCCAGCCGCGGCCTTCTTCATGAATTTCGTCGTCCTCACCGCCGCACTTTCCGGAGCCAATGCCAAACTTTACGTCGCCTCCCGCCTGCTGTTTTCCATGGGCCGCACTGGATGGGCTCCCGTAAGTGTCGGCAAACTCAACGCCTCAGGATCCCCGCGTCTCGCCTTACTCGTTTCTTCGTACGGAATCGTGACCGCACTCATCATCGAAAACTGGGCCCCGAAACAAGCGTTCCTCTACATCATGGGAGCCGCATTCTCCGGCCTGATTCTCTCCTGGGTCGTTTCTCTGGCAGCTCATGTCAGCTTCCGCTGGCGCCTCACTCCCGAACAAGTCGCTGCCCTACCCATACGGTCTCCCTTCGGCCTGTGGGGTTCGATACTCGGCTTCGTCCTGGTCTCCGCCGCCGTCCTCCAGACTCTTCTCTGCTCTCGAATAAACGAAGTCGGCGGCCTCGTTTTCTTCGTAGTACTAACCGTCGCCTACATTTTCCTGAAAAGTAATCGCCGGACAATGTAGCGCCATTACCAACGTAAGCCCGCTCCTTCCTTTTCTGCTGCCAGCTCCGCGACCTCTCGGATAGCCTCGATAACGGGTGTGTCCTTCATCCCACCCAGCGGACCGAACCATTGATTCTCTCTATCCTGTTACTTCATTCGTCCGATCCCATCCGCCCGACGGTCTGGTGCGCCATCGGACTTTGCGCCGGCCTTTATCTTTTTTTCAATGGATTCCGCCTGCTGCAGCGCCGGCACCTCATCCTCGATACGCCGCTTTCTAAAATTCGCAGCGCATCGATGGGAATGGTGGAGCTCAGCGGCCTCGCCGTGGGACCTTTTACAGTGATCGCGCCCATCACCGAACGCTCCTGCTACTACTTCCGCACCGTAGTCTGGGAATGGAAACGCCAGGGCCGAAGCAGCGAGTGGGTCAAGGTGGCCGCCGAGTGCATGCATGTCCCATTCTTTCTCGACGACAACACGGGCAAAGTCATGGTTGACCCCCGCGGCGCCGAACTCGAGCTGCATCGCGACTTCCAACAGGAGTTCTGTGATTCATTTTTCACTACCAAACAAGAAGCACCACCCAATGTGCGGACTCTTCTCTTCCGCCACGGCGTCAACACCACCAACAAAATTAAAGTCGAAGAGTTCTGCATCAAGCCGAAGAACGCCCTCTTCCTGCTGGGAACGCTCGGCGAGAATCCCGGCCTCGAGCTCACTCCGCAGCCCATCCAGGACGACGAGCACAACACCCTTACTTTCGGCAAGTCGCTCTGGTTCAACCCAGCACAATCAGGCTTAGGGCAAACGCTACTTTCGTTCGCAGCGGGATCCGGCGACGCGCCGTTCGAGCAGCGATCTGTCAGCGAGCTCCTGATCGGCGGTGGTTCCTTTCACAAACCAGACGTTCTCGAGTCAAACCTCAAACAGTCAGCTTTGCACGACTCAACGCTCTCCGCTTCCGCACAAAAAATCCAACCTCCGCCAGATCCCCCTCCAACGAAAACGATCGACGCGGCGCAGCAGCAGAAAATCGCTGACGCCCTGATGAAAGCGGGCATTTCAAATCCAGCCGCGTGGGCCGCCGCCGGAATTACAGGGCCAAGTCCCGCAGTCGAAGTGACCGGCGCGTCAAGCGGAGGAACTGCTCCAACCGACGGATTCGACACGCATCCGCCCGTCGTTCTAATGAAGGGAAAGAACAGTCCAATCTTCCTAATCTCCTGGCGGAGCCAGCGCGAGATAGGCCGCTCGCTCGGCTGGAAATGCGCGCTCATGATCTGGGGCGGTCCCGTACTCGCCCTGATCTGCCTCTACGGCCTGCTTACCCTCACGCATCTCATCTAGACCGTGTGGAAGAAACATACTCTTCGTCTAGTACAATGCTGGCGTGAGTAATGCCGTTCGCATCGGAATCCTCGGCGACTTCAACCCCGAATTCCGTTCCCACCACGCCACGCCGGACTCCCTGCAGCATGCTGCCCGTAAACTGGATTTCAAAGTCGACTCGGAATGGATCCCCACACCATCACTGGCCAGCCCGGGCTCGGAAAAGATTCTCGAGAGTTTCGACGGCTTGTGGGCTACGCCCGGCAGTCCCTACAAAAGTTTTGCCGGCATGCTCAAGGGCATCGAGTTCGCCCGCCGCCGCGACTGGCCTTTCCTTGGCACCTGCGGAGGCTTTCAGTACGCCCTGATCGAATTCGCCCGCAACGTCCTCGGCATCGCCGACGCCGACAGCGCAGAAAATAATTCCGGATCGAAGAACATCGTCATCTATCCCGTTGCCTGCGCCGTGCCCAATCGAAAAGGGGGCGCTCCGAAACTATCCGGCGTGATGCCCGAGATCCGTCTCCGCCCCGGCTCCTACCTGCAATCCTTTTACGGAAAAGACAAAGAAATTGTCAGCGAAGAGTTTTTCTGCAACTTCGAAGTCAACCCCGAGTACGAATGGGCCACCATGGAGGCCGGCTTCCCCGTTGTCGCCCGCGGCGCGCAGGGCGAAATCCGCGCCATCGAGTCCCCCACACACCGCTTCTTCATCGCCACACTGTTCCAGCCGCAGCTATCGTCCACCGAAAAAAATCCGCATCCCGTGATCCTGGCCTTCGTGCAAGCCGCCGCCGATTGGGGACGCAAGAAACTCGACGACAGCGTACTGGAGTAAACCTCCCACGAAAATTACAAAAGATTAATCTTCCGCCGCATCCTACGACTAAAGTTTTCCCGCGCGTCGCCGATTTATGTCTTCATATGGTGAACCCAATTAGCAGCAGCCACGTCAGCCAAGCCAATGAAGCAACGAAACCGGCAGCGCCCAAGCCTCAGCAAACCCAGCCGAAGAGCAGTCCGCTACCCTCGGACACTGTCACGCTAAAGAGCACGGCCGGCGTCGATCATGACGGCGACAGTCATTAGACCGACACCAACCTCGGCCTCCCGAACGCGTTGCACCACGCCAAGATGGAGAGACGGGCACATCGCCCGTCCTCCATTCTGGTTTGCCGGACCTCTGCTCACCTAGCCGGTCTGACTCACCCCTCTAGCGACTCAGCTCGGCAGTAGTTCGAACACAGGATAGTTCGCAGTCAACTCGACGAAGGTCTCGACAGGCGCACCGGCGGCCACAGAAAAATAGCGTTGCACTTCGCGCCGGAAGGCATCGAGGTAAGCCTTCAAAATCTCTGGCTTCTCTCGTTCGGCAACCAGCCGCAGATGAAATCTCTCTCGCGTTCTTCCCCTCTTCAGCGTCACCTCACCGGCAGCCTCGGCGTTGCGAACCCACTGCGTGCGCCCTCGCGGCGCCACCAGGAACCGCTTGCCCTGCCGCTCCAGCAGGTTGATCGGGGTTGAATAGAGCTTTCCGCTCTTGCGTCCGCGAACTTCCAGCAGATAGGTGTAAGAAAAACCCAGCCCGATCCCCACCAGAAATCCGAAAATGCGGTTAAAGACCTTCTCCGCACGACTCGGCTCACGAAATACCGACCAGTTTGAATTCATGCACCCCAGTGTACGCTGCCCCTACACGGCTTTCGCGAATCGCAGGGACGCGGAATTCATGCAATAGCGCAGCCCTGTCGGCTTCGGACCATCGTCGAACACGTGGCCCAGATGCGCGTCACACTCGGTGCACGAAACCGCCGTGCGCTGCATGCCAATGCTGTTGTCGGAAATCTCGCGTACATTTTCTCTCGCGATCGGTTCCCAGAAACTCGGCCAGCCGGTTCCGGAATCGAACTTCGTTGACGAACTGAACAGTGCGTTGTCGCAGCAGATACAGCGGAAAATCCCCTTGTCGTGCAGATCCCAATACTTCCCGCTATATGCGAGCTCGGTATCAGCGTGCCGCGCAATCTCAAATACTCCCGACGGCAGCTGCTTTCTCCACTCATCTTCCGACTTCACAACTCGCGCGATCTTCACCCTTGCCAGCCGCTTCCCCGCATCGGAGAACTGGACAATCGTCACTTCCGCCGGCTCCGTCTTCCCAGCTTCCGCAATCACATGCGGCCTCCGTAACGAAAATAAGGCCGCGCCTCCCAGCGCCGCGCCCACGCCGGACAAAAACAATCGCCGCCCTAGATTGACTTCGCCTTCACCACGATCGGATTCGAACATAGCTCCTCCGCAAAATTGTCATCCTGAGCGAGACGCTTTTTGTCTCGCGAAGGGTCTGGGCGCGCCGCGCGAATCGCCCACGTTCTTTGCGGGAGAACAACTCGCGCGTTCGGCGCGCTTCCTTACTTGCCGTTATGCTTCCCTACTTCCCGCTATAAAGCTCAGGAAACTCCCGCCTCAAATTCGCCACCTTGGGTGCATCGTTATACACAATGTAAGGATTATCCGGATGCAGTGTCGCATAGTTCTGGTGATAAGCTTCCGCCGGATAAAACGCCTTCAGCGGCTCCACCTGTGTTGCAATCGCTTTCCGAAAAACTTTCGCCTGGTTGAGCTGCGCAATGTAAACCTCGGCAATGTGCTTCTGCTCATCGTTGCCATAAAAAATCACCGACCGGTATTGCGTCCCTTCATCCGGCCCCTGCCGGTTCACTTCTGTCGGATCGAGCGCCACCGAGAAAAACACCCGCAGCAACTCTCCATAGGTAACCTTCGACGGATCGTAAACAATCTGCACGGACTCCGCATGCCCGGTCTCGCCGCTACTCACCGCCTCATAATCAGGACTCTTCACCGAACCGCCCGAGTATCCCGAAGTCGCACTAACCACGCCCTTCACATGCTGGAATACCGCCTGGATTCCCCAGAAGCAGCCGCCCGCCACCACCGCGGTTTCTTTGCCCGGAGCCGTCGCCCTCACTTCATCCGCCACCGGACCCGGAACCGCCGCTCCACTTCCCGCCCGGCAAGCCACCGCGCCCGCCAGCACCGTCAACACCATCGCAACCATCCGCACCGAAGCTCTCGACATAAATCCTCCCGGCGTCACACGCCGCTACCTTCCCTCATTAGAGTTACGAGTCTGGGAGAAGTTTCGGATGGCAGCTCGTGCCAGGACCAAAACGGGTCTGTGGATTTCTGCTAGCGAAAATACTTCGAGTCCGTCTCGGGGAGAGCTAACAGGGCGAGCGAAAAATACCTTCGACTGAATGGCCCTTGAATGGCCGGGGTCCCCCGGTGAATGGCATCCCCCTCCTCCCTCTCTCCTGAAAGTCTCGCTGGGCGCGGGGTTCACAAAAAGTGTCTGCAAAATATAGAGGGCAAATGACTTAGAGGTCAAAATCCAGACAACAAAGGAGTTAGGGCCGTTGTTGTCGGATTTAGCTATACTGCCTTCGCCTTGACCATGATGGGCTGATTTGTTGCCGTGAAATCCCACGTTTCGCAAAGAACGCGAAACATGGGGTACCCGGCTGTCGCCATCCGTGGTGGCCTTCGGAGAATCTGGCAAGAACTTCATCGGAATAGGCAAGAGGCCCAAGCTTCGGGACGCTATGCTTTGGCTTGCGGTGCCGTTGAGGCAGTCAGAATTTCGCAGCGCAGGAGAATGAGAAACAATGCAGAAGCGCAAACTTGGAAAAAGCAACTTGGAAGTTTCGGCTCTCGGCTTAGGCTGCATGGGAATGAGCTTTTCCTACGGGCCGCCCGCCGACAAGCGGGAGATGATCTCTCTTCTTCGGACCGCCGTGGAACGCGGCATCACATTCTTCGATACGGCGGAGGTCTATGGCCCGTACACCAACGAGGAGCTCCTCGGCGAGGCGCTCTCTCCGCTGCGCGATCGGGTGGTGATTGCCACCAAGTTCGGGTTCAAACTCAAGCCGGACGGAAGCCCCGGTTTTGTTGGTCCGAACAGCCGCCCGGAGCGCATTAAGCAGGTCGCGGAAGATTCTATTAAGCGCCTCAAGGTGGATGCCATCGATCTGTTCTATCAACACCGCGTTGACCCGAACGTGCCGATCGAAGACGTGGCGGGCGCGGTGAAGGAGCTGATTCAGGAAGGCAAGGTAAAGCACTTCGGCCTTTCTGAAGCGGGAGCGAAGACGATTCGTCGCGCTCATTCTGTGCAGCCAGTCACTGCGGTCCAGAGCGAATACTCGTTGTGGACGAGAGGCCCTGAAGCGGAAGTGCTGCCGACCCTTGAGGAACTCGGAATCGGCTTTGTTCCATATAGCCCGCTGGGCAAGGGCTTCCTGACGGGAAAGATTAACGAAAGCACCACGTTCGACAGCACCGACTTCCGCAACACCCTTCCTCGCTTTACGCCGGAGGCTCGGAAGGCGAACCAGGCCCTGGTTGATCTGCTGGGCACGATCGCACAACGGAAGAAGGCGACCCCGGCTCAGATCGCGCTCGCCTGGCTGCTCGCCCAAAAGCCATGGATCGTTCCAATCCCAGGCACGACCAAGCTGGGGCGGCTGGAAGAAAACATCGGAGCAGTTGCAATCGAACTTACGTCCGACGATCTGCGCGAGATCGAAAGCGCCTCCGCAAAGATCAAGGTGGAAGGGGAACGCTATCCGGAAGCGCTGCAGCGCATGACCGGCCTCTGAGCAGCACGAATGTTTGCAAAAGAGGTATTCTCGAACGCGTGAAGACCAATGGCAAACCGGCGTCTTCCTGGCGCGCAGACGAACTTGCGGGCCCAAACGAGCCAGACACGGATCAGTTGACCCGTTTGATTGCCGCCTATGCACCTCACGACGGCAGTTTTGAGCTGCGCATCCCTGGCTTGCACGCGAATCGCTTTTCACGACCAAACAAAGAGTGTGTACACGCCCTCCGGTTGCCCTCGTTGTGCATAGCCGCCCAGGGAGCGAAGACCGTCATCGTAGGGGACGAAGTGTATGAGTACGACGCGTCGCGCATGATCGTTTTCTCCGTTGCCTTGCCCGTTGCTGCCCAGGTCACGCAAGCCAGCCATTCCGCGCCCTACCTTTCTCTCAAGCTGGACCTCGATCCGCACAAGATTGCCGAACTGGTCTTGAAGGTGTACCCGCACGGTCTGCCTCCAGTCCAAGAGAGGAGCGCGGTTTACGTCACTCCGGTTGACGCGAGCGTTGTCAACGCCGCGACGAGGTTAATGGAGTGTCTTGCGCATCCCGGAGACGCTGAACTGCTCGCTCCACTTGTGATCGATGAGATTTTGATCCGGCTACTGCGCAGCCCCATTGGTGTTCGCGTCGCTCAAATGGGCTTTGCAGAATCTAGCGTCCACCGCGTTGCCAAGGCCATTTCCTGGCTACGAGACAACTTCTCTCAACCCATGAAGGTCGAGGACTTGGCCGGGCTGGTGCACATGAGTGTTTCCTCATTCCACGAGCACTTTAAGTCCGTCACTTCGATGAGCCCTTTGCACTATCAAAAGATGCTGCGACTGCAAGAGGCGAGGCGCCTCATGCTGTCGGCAATTATGGACGCGGGCACTGCGAGCCAGCGCGTGGGCTATCTAAGCGCTTCCCAGTTCAGCCGAGAATACAGCCGCTTCTTCGGGAGTGCGCCGACCAAAGACATCGCCAGATTGCGTCAAGAGGCAGGACTTTGGGTCTAAACGTCCGGGAGTGATTGGGGAGAACAGCCGATTACATTCATTGTTTCCTCTTGACATTCGCTTTATATTCGCCAACAATGGCGACATGGCGATCACACGCAGGCAGCGCGAAGTGTATGACTTCATCTCCCGCTTTGTGGCCGAGCATGGCTACTCTCCGTCGTTTGAGGAGATCGGCACGGGGCTCCATCTGACGTCGCTGGCAACGGTACACAAGCACATCACGAATCTCGAGAAAAAGGGATTGCTCACCCGCGACTACAACCGCAGCCGCTCGATCGACCTGCTGCCGCCCAAGGGACGGCTGAAGCAGGCCATGAGCGTCAACACAGGCCTGGTGCTGCCGCTGCTGGGGCGCATCGCCGCCGGCCAGCCGATTGAAGCGATGCAGACCAATGAGACGATCTCGCTCGCCGACTTCGTCCGCTCGAAAGAAGTGTTCGTGCTGGAAGTGCGCGGCGATTCCATGCAGGATGAGGCCATCCTCGACGGCGACTACGTGCTGGTGGAGAAGCTGAAGACGGCGCACAACGGCGACATTGTGGTCGCGCTGGTGGATTCAAGTGATGCCACGCTGAAGCGTTTTTATCGTGAAGGCGACAACATCCGCCTGCAGCCTTCGAACGCAACGATGATGCCGATTATCGTGCCGGCGGCTTCGGTGGAAGTGCAGGGGAGGGTGATTGGAGTGCTGAGGAAGTACTGAAAACACCAGAGACCCCTATTGAAGAATCCGCTCATCCAACTCACCTCCGTCCAGGCCCGCCGAATCTGTCTGCATGCCCAGCGCCTGGACACCACCGAACCCTTCGGCTCCGGCCCGAAGGCCACGCCGGCAGCCGTGGCGCACTTGGGCTACTTGCAGATTGAGACCATCTACGTCATCGAGCGCAGCCATCACCACATCCCCTACACGCGCATCCCTACGTATCGGCGCGAGCATCTGCATCAGGCACAGAGCATCGACAAGACTGTTTTCGAGTATTGGACGCCGCCCTATCGTACGTGCCGACGGAGAGCCTGCTTGCGTGTTTTCGAAGGAAATATCTGAAAAAATAAAACGCACGCGACCCGGAAGAGTCAGCGTGCGTTTTGAAGCTTTAGGCCTGAAGCCAGCAGCTAAAAGCTGCCTTATCCTACGTGCTTATCAATCGCTTGCGCGATGGCGTCTTTCGGGCGATAGCCGACGAGCTGTTCCACCACTTGGCCACCCTTGAAAACCAGCAGCGTGGGGATGCCGGTGACTTTGTAACGCATCGGCGTGGAGCTGTTGGCGTCGACATCCATTTTGCCGACTTTGAGTTTGCCCTGGTAGTCCTTGGCGAGCTCATCCACGATGGGAGCGAGGGCGCGGCAGGGGCCGCACCAGGTTGCCCAAAAGTCCACCAGCACGGGTGTATCTGATTTCAAAACATCCTGGTCGAAGTTTGCATCGGTGACTTCGACAATTCCATTGCCTGCCATTTTCGTTTCTCCTGGTTGTAACGTCGCGCTGTCGGCGGACGCTCCATCGAGCGGTCGTAGCCGGGCCCGGCGATCTGTATCGAATAATTGCTCGCCCTGGTTAGGGCGTATCCATTATCGCACTTCGGTTGGATGCCTGGGTAATGGCGAAAGTCGCAAAAACGAGCGGGTACTCGTATCGTGCCCTCAAGGCGTGCGGCAGAGTGCCTAAAAGATGAACTTCACCGCAGCCTGCATCAGGCGGGGAGCGGCGGCGCTGACCACCTGCCCGAACGACGAGCTGTTGATGTTGCCATTCACGGACGCCGGTCCGTAGAACTGGGCGTGGTTGAAGACGTTGAATCCCTCGAAACGGAACTGAAGAGATTTGGATTCGGGGAGCGGCAGGTTCTTGATCAGGGCCATGTCGTAGTTGTCAATGCCCGGGCCACAAAAGAAGCGGCGCTTGGCGTTGCCGGACTGCCCCAGCGGCTGGAGGCTGAAAAGGCTGGTATCGAAATAGGACTGGCCGTTGCGAGGATTTCGGTTCAGCCCCAGCGCGCCGGGAGTGTACTGCGGTTCGTCAACGCCATAGTTGTTCACCCCGTTCGGTTCAGTTCCCAACAAAGAATTGTCGCCGTAGTTATAAAGCGTGACCGGAAAACCGGTGCTGAAGCGGGTGATCCCGGAAGCCGCCCAGCCTTTCGTCCAGCGGTTGGAGATAGCGAAAATATGATCGAGAGGAAGTTGGTAGTTATAGCTGACCACGAAATTGTGCTTCACATCAAAAGCTGACAGAGCCTTGCTCAGCGCGGGATTGAGCGGGTTGATCTCTTCTCCAAGGTTGGAAGCCTGGTCGAGAGACTTGCCGTAAGTGTAACCACCAAGAATCTCCAAGGGCCCGCCGGTATGGCGGAGCGTGACTTCCAGAGCGTTGTAGTTGGAATTGCCGATCGTGGCCTGGTTCGTATCGCTGCCAAAGTGTGGGCCGAGCGGACCGCGGGTTCCATTGATTGTCTGGTTGGAAGCTGTGATGTAGGTATTGCCTTCCAGAAACGGCCCGCAAGGGGTTTGTCCGGGGGCCAAATTCGCCGGATTCATCAGCTGCAAGCAAAGAGCGGGATCGCCAGGATTGGCTTCCACAAGCGCGAGAAGTCGATGTCCCTGGGTGCCCACGTAACTCGCGCTGAGTACGGTATTCGATGAGAGTTGGCGCTCCAGCGAAAACGT
The DNA here is from genome assembly GCA_003138975.1 of Acidobacteriaceae bacterium. Taxonomy (GTDB): domain Bacteria; phylum Acidobacteriota; class Terriglobia; order Terriglobales; family Acidobacteriaceae; genus Sulfotelmatobacter. Next base: position 25,463 of record PLHQ01000088.1, read on the forward strand.
GTACTCCTCGGTGTAGGGAATGCGGTTGGTGGTGGGATAAGCCGGCAGACCGCTGATAGGCTCGTACTGCGACCAATCGATGTTGGCGTCGGGATGGCTCGCGGAGGAGTTGAGCGGAGCCAGTTGCACCGGGAAGTACTGGCTGCCCTGACCGGTGGAAGCGGAAATGAACGGCGTGGCAAACAGCGGCGGAGTAGGGCTGGTATACGTGGTGCCGTAGGGCGCGTTCGCGCTGAGGACTCCGATGGTGAGAGCTTCAATGGCGGTGTAAAACGTGCCGAAGCCGGCACGCAGGCTGGTTTGGCCAGGACCTCCGAGCATCCTGCCGAAAACAGAATCCGAATCTGCGCTGGGAGAATAGACAAGGCCTACGCGCGGCGCGAAATCTTTGTTGCCCGGCGGCGCCAGTGTGCGTGGGACTCCGGGATCGGTTGGGAAGAGAATTCCTGCGGGCGCGGTTGGAAATACCACGGATTGTTTGCCCGGCTCCAAGGTCGCCACCTGATTGTATTTTTCGTACCAGGGTTCGATCCGGTCCCAGCGCAAACCATAATTCAGCGTGAGATTGGGACGCAGCCGCCAACTGTCCTGCGCGTAGAGGCCAAGATATTTGTTGCGTCCGTAAAAGGGTTGGAGCTGGCTCTGGTTGTATTGGGTGGGAGCGCCGAGCAGGAAGTCGACGAAATCCGATCCGGTCTGGCTCCCGAAGAACAGGAAACTGCCGTTGAACTGAGCGATGGCGTGAGTATTGACCTGGTCGTAATGGAATTCCCCGCCGGCCTTGATGGTGTGCGTGCCGACGACTTTGGAAAAATTGTCGAGCCACTGGAAGGTGTTGTTGCTCTGCCTCAGCTCGTTGGTGTCGGTTCCGATGGAGTAGTTGTTGAAGACGACGTTCTCCAGACCCTCAGTTTGCGGCGAGAGAGGCACGATGCCCGGAGTGTTGGGCCCGACCTGGAAACCCTGAGAGGCTAGGTTGACACCCACTCCACCCTGCGGACGCCCGAGGTCATTGGAGTCCCGCAGGTAACTGAAGCGGAATTCGTTGACCGCGGTTGCGCTCGGAGTCTTGGTGCTGCCCAGGTTGAGCAACTGAGCGCGGCCAAGATTCACTGCGTTGAAGCCCGGAACATTTGCTCCACCCTGCGCGGTGGGGTAAGGATTGTTCTGAGTGAAGTTGTCGAGGAAATAATAAGTGGAGATGAGACCCCATGGCGTGCTGGCATCCAGGCGGGCAGCGCCTTTATTGTCATTGAGGGTCTGGTTATAGGCGGATGTGGAAAAAACATTGCCGGGCTGGTTCGGCGCGGGAATGTATTGCAACAGATGCTGCGCGGGAGCGGACCACGCGCTGTTGGGGATTTGCAGCGTAGGAAGAACACATGCCGTGGTGCTGGTGGCGGAATAGTTTGTGTTCGTGCAGCCGGAAAAATAGTATGGCTCACCCACAGAAATTTGATACCCGAGGTTCTGAGAGAGCGCAGTGGCCCAAGCGGGACCGCTTACTGTCGTAACCAGGGAACTTGCCAGGTCTGCCAAATTGCCAGAGCGATCCTGGATTGAGGGCACCGGAATCAATCCGGTGTCTACACCTTGGGTTTGGCGCGTACCTTGATAATCAGAGTAGAAGAAAATTCTGTTTCGGGTCACTGGGCCGCCGAGAGTACCACCGAACTGATTCTGGTCAAAGGAACCACGGGAGGGGGAGAAGTAGTTACGCGCGTCGAGATTCGTGCTGCGCAGAAATTCAAAAACGTCGCCGTGAAATGCGTTGCTGCCCGACTTGGTAATGACGTTGATCTGGCCACCACTGTATTCGCCATACTCCGCATCGAAATTGTTGGTGAGAATCCTGAACTCGGCGATGGAATCGAGATTGGGAATAATGGCCGTGCCCATGTTGACGTCTTCTTCCACATCGCTGCCATTCACCATGAAGCTGTTGGCGAATTCCCGTTGGCCATTGATGGAAATGTTGCCGGCGTTCAAGTCACCCGAGGGCGAGAAGGCGCTGGCACCGACATCCTGAACCGTGCTGGAGGTGATGGACGTGGCGGGGGCAACGCCGGACTGAAGCGCGAGCAGATCGGTATAGCTGCGGCCATTCAGCGGGACGCCGGTCATCATTGAACCCGCAATGACCTCACCCATCTGGGAACTGGAGGTTTCCACGTGCGCCGCGTTGTCGCTCACCGTGATGGCGTCAGTTCTCTCGCCGACCTGCAGCACAACATCCACGCGAAGCGCGCTGTTGGCGTCAAGCGCGATTCCGGTGCGGCGGTAGGCTTTGAATCCAGGGTGGTTCACTTCGAGAACATAGTCAGCAATGGGGAGGACCGGGAACGTGTAAGTACCCCGCCCATCGGTGGTAGCAGATTGCCGAGCGCCGGTACCGGTATTGACCAAACTGACGGCTGATTGAGCAATTGCGGCACCCGATGGGTCCTTGATCGTGCCCGAGATACTGCCGCCGACTCCAGCCCAACTTGTCCCTAGCAAACCTAGGAGCAGGAACAGGCGAAGCAGCGACAACCGGGGAAAACTTCGCATGGTATTCTCGCGATTCAGTTGCAAACGAGTCGCAACTATAGTTACGATCAACCTCAGGCTTTCGTGGAATTGGATTGATCGCTAGTTGCAATTCAGTCGCATCTAAGATATAAGCTTGACGGATTCGCCTATAAGCCGTCAAGAATCGGCAGAAGATTCCGTCGCAATACGCTTGCGACCAGTTGCGACAACATGAGGGACGGTTCCGATGCCATTACCACAAACGGAAATGCCGGGCCGGTTGCAGGCCCACTTTGCGGAGCGCGGGATCAGGATGACCCAGCAGCGGCGGGCCATTCTGCGCGTGATGGAGACCGCGACCAAACATCTGGACGCGGCCCAGCTTTTGCGCAAGGCCCAGAAGCTGGATGCCAGCGTCGACCGCAGCACGGTGTACCGAACGCTGCAACTGCTAAAGCGCCATGGGCTGATTGACGAACTCGATCTAATGCACATCCACGGCGAGGGTCACTACTACGAGCGGAAGCTGAATCGGGATCACATCCACATGGCGTGTTTGCGTTGCGGCAAGATCATGGAATTCGTCAGCGATATTTTCGAGAAGCTGAAGGGACAGGTGGAGAAAGACTGCCGGTTCCGGATTGTGGTGTCGCGGTTGGAAATTGGTGGTTACTGCGCGGGGTGCCGAGGAGCCAAGTAGCCGTTTGGCGAATCATTGATGGAAATTCGATTTCTTAATGCAAACGACGCGAGCAGGTACTGGAAGATCCGCCTCGAAGCACTCGAATGTGAACCGGAGGCGTTCGGAGCATCAGCGGAAGAACACCGCGCATCGACTGTGGATGATGCGGCGGCGCGATTATCCTCCGATCCGGCGAACAATTTCGTTGTAGGCTCCTTTCTGGGCGAGCGGCTGGTAGGCACTGCCGGCTTCTTTCGTAACAAAGGTCTCAAGGAACGCCACAAGGGACACATCTGGGGCGTTTATGTGACGCGCGCGGCGCGGGGCAAGCGAGCCGGGCGGGATATGTTGCGAATGCTCTTGGAGCGCGCCATCAGTATTGAAGGGATTGAGCAGATCATGCTCTCGGTGGCCACCACTCAAGATGCCGCAGCCAGCCTGTATCGGTCACTAGGATTTGAGTCCTTCGGCTGCGAGCGCCGGGCGCTGAAGCTCGGCGACCGGTATGTTGACGAGGAGAACATGGTTCTATACCTTAAACCGCTCGCATCAACATAACCTTGGCGATCAGAATACGTAGGACCACCCGGCAATAAAAAAGCGCCCCGGACTTTTCAGTCCAAGACGCCTCGGCAGCCCTCCCCCAGAACTGCCAAACCACTTCTGGATGGTAGGATTGGGGCTTTTTCTTGTAAACGGCACTTTGGTAATTGGCTGTCAGCGGCTCATGCTCTGCTGTTGAAAGGTGCTTATGTACGCGTGGCAAGACCACACTGGTCACAGCGCTGCGAGTAGATCTTCTCAGAGGGTGAGGAATTACTGCTGCCTGTGCCAGGTTTGGCCGGCGTCGAAGGTGGTCCAGATTTCGCCGGTCGAGGTTGCAATTTTTCCATGCTGCGGATCAGAGAACTGGATGCTGGTAATGTCACCGGTAAGAACCATGCCGGCTTCAGAGGGGGCCACGAGACCCCAGCGATTGCCGCCATCCGAGCTGTGATACAAGGCGCCCCCGGAAGCGCCCGCCCAAACTTCAAGTCCACTTGCCGCCACGGCACGGAATACGGAGCTGGAACGCGACGCAGCTTCGACTTTCTGATTCTTCTCCTGAGATCTACCCCGATCAGCCGTGCCGAGGGAGGTAGACGGGGCGACATTCTCCCAAGTATGTCCTCCGTCGAAGGAACGCTGCAAGGCGCCAACAGGGGTCACGATCCAACGCGGCGACGCGCGGAGCATAAGTGTCTGCGAGGTTTGCAGAGGCATGCTGCCGGAAACAACCGTCGCCGCAGCCGCGCGATTGGACGCGGCTTGTGCAGGCACAGGATCTTTGGCTTTGACTACGTTGAGATCGGTAAACGCCCGGCCTTGAAGCGGCAAGTCAGCCTGATTCTGAGCGAGTTGGTTCTGACCGGTCGCGGCGGTTTCTGTGTTGAGTGCTGTAGCCTCGGCCTGCACTTCAACCACCTGCGAAGCGGCGCCGACCTTAACCTGTTGGTGGATTTCGGGAGTTGGATTCCGCGGTTGACCAGGCGTAGTCGTTGGGCTTTCTGAGGCTTGCGCAAGAACTGAGTCACGGCGAGGCGAAGCTCCCTGTCCAGCTCCCGCGCCACCTGGCGGTTGAGCTAGGCGGTTGGGTTCGAGAGCAAGCTTGTGTGCGGTCAATATCGGAGGGCCCGGCGCGGCCAATTCCCTTCGCATCTCACTTTGCGGAACTGTTACCTGGCGGGAGGGCGATTGATGCAAAGCGGAAGGACCTGGCGCGGCGTCCTTTCGTAGGAAGTTCGAGGCCACGCTCCTTGCCTGGTTGCGATGCGAGTATTGCAGAACCCCGACCGACGTGACGACGAGGATTCCCGCCGCCAGGGCTGCCCAACGAAGCGTGGGCCAGGTTAGCCAGCCGATTCGAGCGGCGCTGCCGGCACCGGGCAAGGCAACTCTCTCTGTCGCCGGCAAAGCAAGTGCGACTACATCTCGACAGTCGCCACAAGCCGCAAGGTGCTCCATCACGAGGGCGCGTTCGCGCCCATCAAGAGACTGCTCCGCGAACGCCGTGAGAAGATCGGCGTCGGGATGCGATTCTGCGGTTGCCGGGCGTTCCTGCAACCGCTTGATCACGAATTTGGGGACGCTGTGCATTTCGGTTTCTAAGTTTCCAACTACTAGCTTCTCGCTTTCGTTCAAGACTTCACTCCTGACCCTCCCGGAGTGCCTCTACCCTTGTTTCTCTCTTTCTAGGGAACGCTGGCGACGACGATTCTTGCGCCAGACTGCGACGAATATCCAATCTTAAGTCACGTACGTCAACCTCCAACGCTTCTTCGGCCTGGCGGCGAGCCATGCCCTGCTGAATCATGTTAGCCAAGATTTTCTTGCGCAATGACTTGGCCAGCTTGTCCACTTTGCGGCTGATGGTGGACTCGTGTACCGCCAGCAGACGGGCGATTTCCGCCAGCGTCCGGCCGTCAAGAAAATACGCGGCCAGCACCATCCGTTCTTCGCTGGAGAGTGAAGCCAGGGCCGTGTTGGTGGCAGATTCCAGACGCGAGTCTGGGCATGGAACCGGCTCGATCTCGGGAGCCGCGAACTGCGAGCCCTCTTCGCCTTCTTCGTCGAGGCTGATCAGACGCCTGGTGCGGCGGTAGCGATTCACGAACTCTTGTGCAAGCACGGTGCGAAGCCAACCTTCGAGTGACCCGCGACCCGTGAAGGATGCCAGTTTGGAAACGCGCTCGCCATCGCGAGTAGTCGTGCCGTAGAGTTCGGCATAGAGTGTGTCGGCGAGATCGCGGGCGGCTGAGTCCTCGCGGGCGATGCGCAGGGCGCACTGATAAAGCTTTTCCCGGTAACGAATCAGGAAAAGTTCCCAGGCGGCATTGTGGCCCGCGGCGCAGGCTCTGGCGAGCGCGAGTTCCTCAACTCGCAGGCTTAGCAGAAAAGTGCGTGCCTCGGCTTGAGTGGCGCCCGTGGGCAGATACTTCATGGCCACGTCAGCCAGAATTTCGGCGAAGGATTCGCAGGCGAGACCGACTTTTTCGCAGCCGCTTCTATCGTGCATCTCCGGCAGCAACTCGGAGAGTGCGGATTGCACTGGAGCGGATATTGGTTTGCCGGCGCGCATGCAGAAGATGAAGAAAGTGCGAAGAGACCTCCCTTGATCCTACTAGTTCCTTAGACGCGCGTGAGCATAATTTTGGCCGCAAGCACTGGCGACTTTTTCGCTCTTATGGCCGGTCTTGGTGCGGAAGTTAGTTGTTTGCGCTGTTGTTCTGGTACCAATTTCGCCAAGCTGCGGAGTCGTTGGGCAGGCGTTGCCGGGTGATGTCGCCCAGGGCCTGGAAGGCCCAGGCGTGGGTCTGGGCATCGAGTGCGGGATCGTCAGAGTAATCAATGAGTTGCGGGACGGCGATGAGCCGCTGGTGGTGACTTAACATGCCTGACTCCGCCAGACTGCAGGCGGCGCGTTCGCGCACTATTGGGGACGGATCATCGTGCATCGCTTCGAGCAGGGGAGCGATCGTTGGAGTGGTTCCCACCACAGCCAGGCTTTCGACCGCCCAACGGCGTGCATCTTCGGAAGCCTTGTCCGATCCGCGGTCATTTTTCAGGTGAGCGCTCAATACCTGGACTACGCGATCCGTCCCAACGCCACGGTTTGCCAGCAAACCCAGAGTCCAGAAAGCCCAAATCTTTTGCGCGTGATCGGAGGAGGCGGCCTGCCGCACGAGTGCTTCGACAGTGGACTCGCTCTGGGTGACCCCGTAGGCCGCCAGTTGGACTTCAATGGCGGAATCCCGCACGCTTCTGTCATTGGAGTTGAGGGCAGCCGTGGTCAGTTCGCCGAGTTGCGCATCCCACTGGAGTTGCCCGCGCCAGGCATCGACGCGCGCTTCGATCTGCGCGGTAGCTCCATCGGAGCGAGCCATGGCGCGTTCGAGGAGGATTTCCGCTTGCTTTTGCGGCTTCTGACGATCCAGATCGCGATCGGACGGCAGCGCGGAAGAGACACCAAGATCTTTCCGCAACGAGAATGGAGTGGATAATTTTCCCCAAACCGCGTTTATGCCTCCGGCGCTGGAGACCGCCACCGCGAGTCCGATTCCCGCCATCATGGCGCCGATATGGAGCAGGGGCAGATTGGAAACGGTCCTACGATCAGAATCGGAAGATCCGGAAACTGGCGCCGGCGCAAGATCTGACCCCGGACCGAGCGTGCCGTAATCCGGCGTCGGCTGCAGGCGCGGATCCAGAGGACGAAGAATCCCAGTCCCGTCTTGCCCCGACAAGTTCGGTCGAAAAACATCCATAGCGCCAAGTTTAGGCACGACGCGGAATAGGGTAAAGTTACTTCAGGACCCAGCCCGATCGAGGTTCGATGTAAGGCGCGGCCACGTGTAGCTCGAAACTGGCATCGGAAGAAGCGCTGTGGGTCTACAAACTTACGGAGGAAGAATGTCTGCCCAAGGAAATTATTTGCGCCGCTGGTTGTCAGTTTCACTAGTTCTGATTATTGCCGCTGCCGCTTTGGCTGCGGCTGGCCCGGGTTACAAGGTCGTGAACACTTACAAAGTAGGCGGCGACGGTGGTTGGGATTACTTGACCGCTGACGCGTCGGCGCGGCGTCTTTATATTTCGCGAGCGACTCATGTCATCGTGCTGGATCTGGATTCTGGAAAGAATGTTGGCGACATCGCAGATACGCAAGGCGTGCATGGCATCGCCCTCGCTCCGGAACTGGGGCGCGGCTTTACCAGCAACGGACGGGAAGGCACAGTCAGCATTTTTGATTTGCAGACTTTGGCCACCAGCAGCAAAGTGAAGGTCGGAGAAAATCCAGATGCAATTCTCTACGATCCGGCAACCAAGCGGGTTTTCACGTTCAACGGCCAAAGCCACGACGCGACCGCGCTGGATGCTAAGAAGGGCACGGTGCTGGGCACGATCAAGCTCGACGGCAAACCAGAGTTCTCGGCCAGTGATGGCAAAGGCGAAGTGTTCGTCAACATTGAAGATAAAAGCGAGTTGGTGACGATTGATCCCAGCAAACTTGAGGTGAAGTCGAAGTGGCCGCTCGCGCCTTGCGAATCGCCCACGGGATTGTCGATGGACCGGAAAAACCGCCGGCTGTTCGTGGGCTGCGACAACAAGATGATGGCTGTTGTGGATGCGGATACGGGCAAGGTCCTGGCCACGCCCGCGATTGGCGACGGCGTTGACGCGACCGCTTTCGACGACGAAACTGGGCTGGCTTTCGCTTCGTGCGGAGAAGGCGTGCTGACGGTGGTGCGTGAGGAGTCGCCGGAGAAATTCAGCGTAGCGGAAAATGTTGCGACGCAACCGGGCGCGCGTACTCTGGCGCTCGATTCCAAAACGCACAATGTTTATGTGGTCACGGCTAAATTCGGCCCGCCTCCGGCAGCGACGGCGGATAATCCACATCCGCGGCGCAGCATCGTACCCGATACTTTTGTGGTTCTCGTTGTGGCCGAATGAGGTGCGGTTTCTATTCCTCGCGAGCTGCCATTTGGCTGGCGCTGGCGATTGGGTTGGCGCAAGTCTGTGCGGTGCAGACCTGCGCGTCGTTCTCTTACCTCATGCTCGCGGGGATCGCGCCATTCTTGAACATTTCAAACCACATCCGCATGTCGGCTTCGCCGTAGATTCCTAGCTCGCGGATCACCTCGCGGGCGAATTCCACGCTCCCTAGTCCGCTTGCCGTGATGATCTTGTGATCGGTCACTGCTAATTCATCCACGTAAAAAGGCTCATCCTTGTACTCCGGAACCATTTTCTTCAAATAGCTCTTCGCGTTACTGGTGTGGCGAACGCCAGCCGTCAACCCTGCGCGGGCAATTTCCAACGTTGCCGCGCACAACGCGCCAATCAGGATGTCCTCCGCATGCAACCGCCGGAGAAGTTCATCCACCTTCCCGTCTGGCCCTTTCTCCCACTGGGCTCCACCCGGCAGAATGAAAATCGCGGTTTCGCGTGGCTCGATCTCGTCCTCATCCATGGCGATGTCAGGCACTACCCTGAGTCCCCCCATCGTCACCACGGTCTCGCGCGAACGTCCTGCCGTCAGTACTTCGTACTTGTCGGATTTCCGGATCTCGCACAGAGCCAGCGCCGGCTCCCAATCCGCCAGCCCGTCAAACACGAAGAGGTATGCCTTCAGTTTCATGCTCGGCATCTCCGTATCTCAATCGTCCGCTGGGCGCTCGCCCATCGGAGGTTGATCCAAGAAGAATACCTGTCGAAACCACTTTGCGCGAACCACATCCCTTCTTCGAACTGAACCCGGAACGACCGTTCGGTTGTCAAACATCAACCCTCCATGTATCATCGCAAAACTTTAATGACCCTCTGCAGTCGGCTCTGTGTTCGCGCGCCAACTGCGCCAGGGTTTCCGAGGATTTTACGGATGACAGTTGGGGACGAGAAATTTTACCGGGCACGGGTCACCAAGCGGGTGGAGTTCGCACCTGACCTGTGGATGATTCGCATCCAGCCCGGCGGGGAGTTCAAGTTTGTCCCGGGCCAGTATGCCACGCTCGGTGTGGAGCACGATGGCAAGCGGACGGAGCGTCCGTATTCGATTGCCTCGGCGCCTTTTGAAAATGAAATTGAATTCTTCTTTGAGCTGGTGCCTGAGGGAGCACTGACGCCTCGCCTTTACAAACTGCAACCGGGCGACGAACTGCTGATGCGGAGAATACCAAAAGGCAAATTCACGCTCGATACGGAGAGCGGCCGGAAGCATCATCTGTTGGTTTCAACGGTGACCGGAGTGGCTCCGTTTGTAAGTTTTGTACGGACGCTTTCGAGAGACTGGAAAGAAGGCCGCTTTGATGGCAGCCACCAACTCTACCTGCTCAACGGCGCCAGCCGGCCATGGGAGTTCGGCTACAAAGAGGAATTGAACCGCTTCGACGCGGAACTGCCCTGGTTCAAATATGTGCCCACCGTGAGCCGGCCGTGGGATCACGCAGACTGGCCGGGTGAAATCGGCCGCGCCGACGATGTGCTGCGCAAGTATGCTGACCACTGGGAACTCGACGCCACGAATACCACGGCATATTTGTGCGGGCATCCAGACATGATCGCGAACAGCAAGGCAATCTTGAAGCGGCGCGGCTTCGTCGACAGGACGGCAATCAAGGAAGAGATTTACTGGATTCCGGCGAAGTAGTGACGATGTTAGCTTTCGGCGGGCGCGAAAAGAACCAGCACCGCTAATTCTTCCATCACATCGTAAAAATGATGCTCCACTTCGGCCGCGACGAAGATCACACTGCCCGCGGACACTTCGCGGTTTTCTTCGTCAACTTTGAAGCGGGCTCGTCCGCGGACGACATAATAGATCTCATCTTCATGGTGCGGCCTCTGCAGGTCCGTGGCACCAGCGGGCAGGACGTAAATTCCGGCGCTCATCGCTGGCACGCGAAGGAATTCGCGGTACAACTTGCCGCTCCGCGCCCGCTGTTGATCGATCTCGGAGATGCTGGCGAAGAGAGTTTTCACGCGAAGATCCCTCCAAAAATAAGATCGGTAAATTGCGGAATGAGATTCTGCGCCTGCAGGTCGCCTTCCGGCTTGTACCACTGATAAATCCAGTTGATCATGCCGAGCAGGGCGAAGGCGGCTGCGCGCGGGCTGACCTTTGCTTTTGCCCGATGTGCATGCCGGGATTTGTTTTGCACTTCCGCCATCAGGTTTTCGAGGAAGTGGATATAGTCCTTTTTGCGGGAATTGATGCGTTTACGCAACGACGGTGGCAGAGGATGGTTTTCGTGGAGCATCACCGTGATCTCGCGATCGCGCGGGCTGAGCACAACTTCTATGTGCAACCGGATGAGGGCGCGCAGCCGGTCTTCGGGATCGGCAATTGCACGCACGGGATTGAGCACGCGTTCGTCAGTGATCTCCATAGCGTGGTTCATGATCTCGAACAGGATCTCGTCCTTGCTCTGAAAGTGATGGTAGAGGCCGCCCTTGCTCAGTTTGAGGGCGGCGGCAACATCGTTCATGGAAGTAGCGTCATAGCCGCGCTGCTGGAACAGACGGGCGGCGGTGCGCAGAATTTCCTGCCGGGAGTCAACCACGGTCTCGCGGGTCATCGGGTGACATGGTAACTACTTCGGGAGCGGATTGCCAACGCGCCGGCAGAGCGTTCCGGAGGGGTTACGGCGGCGTGCACACTCCCGCGTGCACATTCCCGCTTGACAGGGACTCCGGGCGAAGGTAGCATCTCCGGATACCGACCGACCGGTCGGTACGCACAGAGGATTCCCGCTATTTTGGCTTGGATCCTTAGGAAGCAAGGGTATCTTTACTTCCTTTGTTCGACGAGACAAGTGCAACGAGAGGAGCACAGTGGTGGCTACTATCTTTTATGAACACGACGCCAATCCGAATGCCCTGAAGGGCAAAACCATTGCCATCCTGGGCTACGGCAGCCAGGGACACGCGCAGGCGCAGAACCTGCGCGACAGCGGCTGCAAGGTAATTGTGGGGCTGGAACCGAATCGCCCCAGCGTGCAGCAGGCCCGCGCCGATGGCATGGTGGTGGTCGCGCCGGATGAGGCCGCCAAGCGCGCCGACTGGATTCACGTGCTCACGCCCGACGAGACCCAGGCTGCTGTTTACGAGCAGTACATCAAGCCCTATCTGCATCCCGGAAAAATTCTCGGATTCTCGCACGGCTTCAGCATTCATTTCAAGACGATCGTCCCGCCGAATGATGTGGATGTGGTGATGATTGCGCCCAAGAGCCCTGGCCATCTGCTGCGGCGGGTGTACGCCGAAGGGCGCGGCGTGCCATCGCTCATCGCGATCCAACAGGACTCGAGCAAACGCGCTCACGAGTACGCGCTGGCCTATGCGTATGGTATTGGCTCAACCCGCGCGGGCGTGCTGCAGACTACATTCCAGGAAGAAACGGAAAGCGATCTTTTCGGCGAGCAGGCCGTGCTGTGCGGCGGTCTGACTTCATTGATCAAGAAGGGATTCGAGACCCTGGTGGAAGCCGGCTACGCGCCCGAGATTGCCTATTTTGAGTGTCTGCATGAGATGAAGCTGATCGTCGACTTGATCTACGAAGGTGGATTGAGCCGGATGCGGTACTCGATTTCGAATACTGCTGAGTATGGCGACCTGACGCGCGGCGAAAAAGTTGTGGGCGATGCTACGCGGGCCGCCATGAAGAAGACTCTGGCCGACATTCAGGATGGAACCTTCGCCCGCGAGTGGATCAAGGAAAACAAGGACGGCGGTTACAACTTCGCGTCGTTGCGCGAAAGAGAGCAGCAGCATCCCATCGAGATTGTGGGTGCACAGTTGCGCGGCATGATGAGTTGGCTGCCCGGCAAGGAAGCAAAGAAGCCGGCGAATGCGCCGAAACCCGAACCTGAACAGGTCGTGAATGCTTAAGGGAGCCGAAATCGTTTTGCGGTGCGTGCGCGCCGAAGGGGTGGACCTGGTGTTCGGTTATCCCGGAGGTGCGATCATGCCGTTGTATGACGCTTTGGACGGCAGCGGCATTCGGCATGTTCTCACGCGGCACGAGCAGGGCGCGGCGTTTGCGGCGGAAGGCTATGCGCGGGTTACTGGAAAAGTTGGCGTGGCGATCGCGACCAGCGGTCCCGGCGCGACCAATCTGGTGACTGGCATCGCCGACGCCAAGATGGATTCGGTTCCCCTGGTCTGCATCACGGGGCAAGTACGCAGCGCGATGATCGGCACCGATGCATTTCAAGAGACCGACGTTTTCGGTCTGACGCTTTCGCTAACCAAGTGGAACCGGCTGGTGCGAACGATCGACGAAATCCCGGAAGTGATCGCGGAGGGATTCCACTGGGCGCGCAGCGGGCGGCCGGGGCCCGTGGTCATCGATATTCCGACCGATCTGCTGAAGGCCAAGAAAGAATTCTCCGGTCCGGTTAAGTTCGCTCCGCACGCGCGTCCGGCCGATGCGAACGCCGAAGGCGCATTCAGCGACACGATTGTGGCCTTGCTGCAACGGGCGACGAGGCCGGTCGCGCTGGTAGGCGCGGGCGCAAAGCTTTCCGGAGCGGTTCCGGAATTGCGGCGGTTGCTCGACGATTTGAATATCCCGGCCTTCGCAACCGTACACGGGCTGGGCGCTGTTCCACCACAATCGCCATATTACTTGGGCATGGTGGGCATGCACGGAACGCGCGCGGCCAACATGGCGCTGCACGAGACCGATCTGCTGCTGGTTTTCGGAGCGCGCCTGGACGATCGCGTTACCGGCGATCCTACGCAGTTTGCGCCGCACGCCAAGATCATCCACTTTGAAATTGATCCGGCGCAGCTTGATCGTGTGCGAGCTTGCCAGTTGCCAGTGATCGGAAATCTTGCGGATACGATTCCCGCATTTCACGAAGAGCTACGAAACGCTTCCCTGCCCGACTGGAGCGACTGGCGCGCGGTGGCTTGCGGACGCGAGCGGGCGGAACTTGACCCGCGGGGATTGGCCCAGCCCACAATGCGGTTTCTTGATGAACTCTTCAGCCGGCTGCCGCAAGACAACGTCGTGATTGCCGACGTAGGCCAGCACCAGATGTGGGCGGCGCAGCGGTATCGTTCTTCGTCACCGCGCGGGTTTATTACCTCGGGCGGCCTGGGAGCGATGGGTTTCGCCCTGCCCGCCGCGGTCGGAGTGCAACTGGCGAAGCCAGAAACCTGCGTGCTGTGCGTTTCCGGTGATGGCGGCTTCCAGATGAACATTCAGGAACTGGCTACGGTACACCGGCTAGGACTGCCCATAAAAATGGTGATCGTGGACAACAAATATCTGGGCATGGTTCGGCAGTGGCAGCAGCTTTTCTACGAGCGCAACTATGCCGAAACCGATTTGAGCGACAACCCGGATTTTGTGGAGATTGCCAAAGCTTACAAAATTCATGGATGGCGGTTGAACGAAGCCGCCATGGCGGAGTATCCGGTATCGGCGGAGACAGGAGATCGGATCGAGAACTTCCTGCGCTCGCCGGAGCCAGAGTTGCTGGTATTTGATTGCCACCCTGAGGCCAATGTGTATCCCATGGTTCCCGCGGGAGCGGCGCTTTCGGAGATGGTGTTCGGGGACAAATAAGAGAAGACGAATAAACGGATCTACGAGGAAATGACCATGCAAGTCTTTCACATCCGCTATCGCAACGCGCAAGGCGCATTGATGCGCATACTAAATGCAATTTCCCGCAGGGGGCTCGATCTTACATCGGTGCGCGCAGAAGCTGCCGTGCAAGACCACGCGGTGACCGTCCTGCTCGACGTCACGCACACGCAGATCGGCCAGCTTTGCCGGGAATGGTATGCAATCGTGGATGTAATCGATGTACGTTCCAGCGCGGCTCTCCGCCAGCATGGAGATGGTGAGTGGGCGCCGCTTCCGCCGGGCTCGGCGAGTATTGCTGAGCAGTCGGCGCGTGCTGCCTTGGCATAAGTTCCGGTTTGATCGTGTCAGAGCGTGATGCCTCCTGGGTAGCATCATGCCAGTTGGGGAAGCTGTAATCGAGTGCGCCTCCTGACGTCACTTGATCGCAGATTCCCCGTTTTTCTTGATTTTGCTCCGCCCGAATCTTTAACCTCTGTTGTAATCTTTCGCCATGTATCTTAAGCATTATGGATCTTAAGCATCGCAGCCGCGGAATCACCGACGGGCGCGACCGGGCTCCGGCGCGTTCCATGTTCAAGGCCATCGGCTTCACTGACGCCGATCTTCGCAAGCCCCTGATCGGCGTGGCCAACACCTGGATCGAAACCATGCCTTGCAATTTTCACTTACGGCGGCTCTCCGCCAAAGTGAAAGAAGGCATCCGCGCCGCCGGCGGCACGCCCATGGAATTCAATACCATCGCGATTTCCGATGGCGAAACCATGGGCACCGAAGGTATGCGCGCTTCCCTGGTCAGCCGCGAACTCATCGCCGATTCCATTGAACTGGTTTGTCGCGGGCAAATGTTCGACGCAGTGGTCTGCGTAGTGGGATGCGACAAGACGATCCCCGCGGCGGCCATGGCGCTAGCCCGCATGGATCTTCCCGGACTTATTCTTTATGGCGGGACCATTGCTGCCGGCAGCTATCGCGGCAAAGATGTCACGATCCAAGATGTGTTTGAAGCTGTGGGGGCGAATGCCGCCGGGAAGATTTCCGACCAGGAATTGCACGACCTTGAAAACGTGGCCTGTCCCGGCGCCGGCGCCTGCGGAGGCCAGTACACCGCAAACACCATGTCCACCGTGATGGAGATGATCGGCCTTTCTCCCATGGGCTTCAACAGCGTTCCCGCGATGGATGCGAAGAAGGACCAAATTGCTTTCGACTGCGGCAAGGTAGCACTGAATCTGCTGCAAGAGGGAATCCGTCCGCGAGAAATCCTTACGCGCGATGCATTCGAAAATGCGATCGCATCCGTGGCTGCAACCGGCGGATCGACTAACGCAGTGCTGCACCTGCTGGCCATCGCGCGCGAAGCTGACGTCGATTTGCAGATTGACGATTTTCAGAAGGTGAGCGAGCGCACGCCGCTGCTTGCCGATCTGAAGCCTTCCGGACGTTTTGTGGCGGCGGACATGCACCACGCAGGCGGAGTGCGCTTGCTGGCCCGGCGACTGCTGCACGGAAACCATATTCACCCTGGGGCGAAAACAGTCACCGGTCGTTCCCTTGGGGCCGAGAGCGAGAGTGCCATTGAATCTCCCGGGCAGGAGGTAATTGCGCCGCTGCAAAGGCCGCTGAAGCAAACCGGGGGCCTCGTCGTACTGAAAGGAAATCTTGCGCCCGAAGGATGTGTGGCCAAGATCAGCGGGCATGAGAGGCTGGAGCATCGTGGTCCGGCGCGCGTCTTTGAGTCAGAAGAAGATGCCATGACTGCGGTAACCAACAAGAAAATTCAATCCAGGGATGTCGTCGTCATTCGTAACGAAGGCCCCAAGGGCGGACCGGGTATGCGCGAAATGCTAAGTGTTACGGGCGCAATTGTGGGCGAGGGATTGGGATCATCGGTTGCGCTGTTAACCGACGGCCGCTTCAGCGGCGCCACACACGGGCTTATGGCGGGCCACGTCTCGCCGGAAGCCGCGCTCGGCGGACCGATCGCCGCCGTGCGGGATGGAGACATAATCCGCTTCGACGTTAAACGGCGACTTTTGGAAGTGGAGATAAGCGACGAAGTTATTCGCCAACGAATGAAAGAATGGAATGCGCCGCAGCCGCGCTATCCGACCGGCGTGTTCGCCAAGTACGCAGCTCTTGTTTCATCGGCCTCCCAAGGGGCGATCACACGGCCGCCGAAATGAACGATTGACTCTTCCATTGGTCTTAATGGTCTTAGACGAACGAGGAGCGGCAGTAGCCGCTCCTACCGCGCGCAACAGAGAGGCGAAAGTCCCTACCGTTCAAACAACGGCCTTCCCTGCAGTCGCTTGCCCGAGTCTGAAGGGGGCACGTTGGTGGTAGTTCGTTTGGGTAAGGATCGCGCTATACTACGCAGACCTTGCTTCCCCCAAGCAGGAACATCGTTCAGGGCATTAGAAAGCATGGCCGCTCATAGCGAGTCTCTCGCGCCGACGAAGCGTTTGGACTCATGGAAAGAAATTGCTGCCTTCTTCGGCCGCGATGAGCGCACGGTTAAACGTTGGGAAAAAGAGCGCGGATTGCCCGTGTACAGGGTACCGGGAAGCGCTCGCGGCGGTGTCTTCGCTTACGCCGAAGAACTGGCGGAGTGGCTTAAAGCCCCGAATCATGCTCGCGAGGTCGCCGAACTTGGCGCGAAAACCCCTGCCGCAGATGATGGTCGAGACCGCGCATCTGCTGCGGAGTTGCTGACAATCAAGGTTGCTGCCGAGGTTCCGTCCGCTGATCCTGCTTTCGATTTCCTCCCGGCCGGAAGCACATCGAGGCTGGCCGCAGCCAAGTCTTTCCTGTGGCTTTTGCCTCTGCTCGTGATCACCGGCTCTTTTCTTGTTTTCTCCTTCGGCCATCGCGAGCCGCGGTTTAAGAATGCGCTCGCGGCGCCCCACGTGGCCGACGCCGAATCTCAGGATCTCTATTTGAAGGGCCGCTACTATTTCGAAAAGCGCACGCCTGACGATCTGAACAAGGCGGTGGATTTCTTTACCCAGGCAATCGTGCACGATCCGGCCTATCCGGCGCCCTATGTGGGACTGGCCGATACCTACAATCTGCTGCGGGAGTACAGCGCGATGCCTCCGCAGGAGGCATATCCGCGTGCTCGGGCGGCTGCCACCAAGGCGGTGGAACTGGATCCCAATTCCGCCGAGGCCCACAACTCTCTGGCCTTCGCCAGCTTTTGGGGATTCTTTGACACGGCCACGGCCGACCGCGAGTTCAAGCGGGCTATCGAACTGGACTCAACCTTACCCCGCGCTCATCACTGGTACGCCACCTTCCTCATCGAAATTGGGCGTACTTCGGAAGCCCTGACTGAAATCGAGCGAGCCCGGCAGCTCAATCCTTCTTCAACTCCAATTCTCGCCGACAAAGGATTAATTCTCGTGGAAGCCGGGAAGAAAGAAGAGGCCAGGGCTCTGCTCACGCAACTCGCAGTTTCCCAGCCCGACTTTATTCATCCTCACCGATATCTGGCCGACATCTATTTTCAGGAAGGAAATTATTCGGGCTATTTCCAGCAGAAAAAGATTGTCGCGCGCTTGCGTCACGATGCGACCGCGCAAAAACAAATCGACGCGGAGGAAAAAGGCTACGATGGCGCCGGTCTTAGCGGACTGCTCCAGGCGCGGCTCCATACCGCTCAGGAATCCTTCGACCGGGGTCTTGGCTCCGCCTTTGATGTGGCCGATGCTCACGCGGCTTTAGGGCAGCAAGATGATGCCTTGAAATATCTCAATATCGCCTTTCAGCGGCACGATCTCTCGCTCGTTACGCTACCGCTCAACAGCGCGTTTCGACCGCTCCACCAGAACCAGGAGTTCCGCAACCTGGTAGCCAAAATCGGACTCCCACCGATCAATTGAGGCCGTTGGCGTAGAACCTTCCTCTGTGTAAACTAACCTCGCGATGAGATCCTTCCCCCGATCTACACCTGCGCGTACCTGCATTCTTTCGACGACGCTGGCTGTTCTCGTCCCGGTGCTCCTGTTGGCCTGGCTTCCAGCAAGTTTCGCCTCGGCCTACAATGCCCATCCCAAGCTGGTTGTGGTAATTGTCATCGACCAGTTTCGCGGAGACTATCTGGAGCGCTATCGCGACAAGTTCGGCGAGGGCGGATTCCGCCAGCTCCTCGACCACGGCGCCAACTTCACCGACTGCAATTACGATTATGCGAACACGCGCACTGCTCCCGGGCATGCGACGCTGTTTACCGGTGCCTACACCAACGGCCACGGCATCGCAGCGAATGAGTGGTGGGATCCGAAGAAGAAGCGCATGGTGACTTCGGTGGAGGACGACGATACCAAGCTCGTCGGCATGAACGGAGACGTCGGTGCAAACAAGGAGGGAGCATCCCCGCATAACCTGCTCGCTGATACTCTTGGCGACGAACTCAAGCTCGCTACACAAGGACAGGCGCGAGTGTTTTCCGTTTCTTTGAAAGACCGGGCTGCCGTGCTCCCTGGCGGTTTCGCCGCGGACGCGGCTTATTGGATTGATCCGAAAAGCGGCGCGTGGATTACTTCTACCTACTATTTTCCTGACTTGCCCAAGTGGGCGCAGGATTTCAACTCCGGTAATCGGGCGGCAAAATATTGGGACCGTGATTGGAAGAATGCGAACGGAGACGTTTTGCGGTCAACCGCTCATCGTAAGGGTAAAGACGGATCCGATGCGGGTTTCTACGAAGTGATCGGATCCACACCCTTCGCCAACGAGTATGAACTGGAATTCGCCAAGCAGTTAGTCGTTTATGAAAATCTAGGCGCCGGGCAGGCTACCGACCTGCTCGCCATCAGCCTTTCCGCGAACGACATTCTCGGCCACCAGGTCGGTCCGGATTCCCCCGAGATGGCCGCCATGGCGCTGGCGCTGGATCGGGAACTCGCCGACTTCTTCAATTTCCTCGGTCATCAGATCGGCCTCGCAAACGTCTGGATCGCACTGTCGGCCGACCACGGAGTTTCCGCTTTGCCCGATGCCGCGAAAAAGTTGCGCATACCCGCAGCGAACTTGGGCGCGGGTAGACTCGAAGCGCAAATCAACGAGGCGTTGACGGCGAAGTTTTCGCCGGGATATACAGTCTCCTACATAAAGCTCGACTATCCTGTTGCCTGGCTCAATCAGGACGCTTTCGGCACCGCTCACCTGAAAGAGCACGACGCAGAAACCGCCGTAGGTGAGGCGATGAAGCAGGCCGGACTGCGTGACTACTTTAGCAAGTCACAACTCGCGGAAGGCGAAGTTCCCGATACCTCTCTCGGGAAGAAATTCCTGCATAGCTATTCTCCCGAAGGCAGCTGGTATGTGATGGGAGTGCCCGAGATCTACGCGGTCGGTTCAGCAACAGGCACAGACCATGCGTCTCCCTATACCTACGACACGCATGTGCCGCTCGCTTTCTACGGACTTCCTTTTCGTCCGGGAACGTATCGCACACACGCGGAGCCAGTCGATCTGGCGGCTACGCTGGCATCGCTGCTCGGCATCAACGCTCCCACGCACTCTGTGGGACGCGTGTTGACCGAGGCGCTTGCCCCTCTGCATCAAGCAGAAAATGCCGCAGGATCTTCTACGGCGAGGTCAAACGGCGAGAGGGCTCCGCAGTGACCCCCTCTTCCGAAATCGGTGGCAAACCTGGCCTGGATCTCAGCGTAACCTTCGCTGGCATTTCGCTGAAGAATCCGATCATTGCTGCCAGCGGGACTTTTGGCTACGGCGTGGAGTTCGAGGATGTTGTTCACCTCGACAAGCTGGGTGGATTTGTCGTCAAAGGGCTCTCGCGGGAACCGATGATCGGCAATCCGCCACCGCGCCTTTGGGAAACCGCAGCCGGCATGCTCAACGCCATCGGTCTGCAGAACATCGGCGCAACAGCATTTCTCCAGGAGAAGTTGTCCCGGCTCCGGCAGATCAAGAACATCGTAATTTTCGCCAACGTCTTTGGCTACAGCCGCGAGGACTACGAAAGAACCATCGAGATCCTCAACGATGGCGAAGGCATTGCCGCTTACGAACTAAACGTCTCCTGCCCGAACACAGCCCACGGCGGTCTGCAGTTCGGCGGCGATCCGCGTTCCCTGGACGAAGTGGTGACCACGGCGAAACGCGTTGCGCAACGCCCTCTGATCGTCAAGCTTTCACCCAACGTAACCAGCATCGCGCAAATGGCCCACATCGCGCAGGAGGCAGGCGCAGACGCCATCTCTCTGATCAACACTTTCGTGGCCATGGCCATCGACCCTGACACACGCAAGCCGCGTATCGCTAACGTGACTGCTGGACTTTCTGGCCCAGCCATCAAACCTATTGCGCTACGAATGGTCTACGATGCTGCGCACGCCGTAAACATTCCGGTGATTGGCATGGGAGGCATATCGACCGCAGCCGATGTCGTGGAGTTCATGCTGGCAGGCGCAACCGCCGTGCAGATCGGCACGGCCAGCTATTGGGATCCCTGTGCCACCGAGAAAATCGTGGATGACCTGCAGCGCTGGTGCGACAACCGCGGCGTCACGCGTCTGGCAGATCTGACTGGCGGACTGATCGTGGAGTAGAGAAGAGAAGAGAAGAGAAACCTTTAGCGACCGCGAGCGTACCAGATCGAGCCCGGAGACTTGTAGTTGCGTCCTTCGCCCCAAACCACGTGTGTGGTTCCCAGGTTATCGATGGCGATTGAGAAGTAGTCGCCGAAAGGAAAGCGGAAGCCCTCGGGCAGGATGTAGTCGTAGCCACGCGCCGGGCCGGAGAGCTGTGCTTCCGGCGACCAGGTTGCGCCGCCGTTACTCGAACTGCGCTGGAAAACATTCCACAAAGGCTGGTTTGGCAGAGGATGGCTGCGCGTGTCCATCCATGCGATGCGGACATCGCCGCCCGCGCCTGCCGTAATCGCGGGAAAGCAGAGTTCTGCCGAGCCGTCCGCGGAAGAGACATCCGCCCTGGCGGACCAACTTGTGCCGCCAGTGGTGGAAGATGAAAAGTACATGCGCTCGGGTCCGCCGTTCGTGGTGCCGGCGTTCCACAAGGTATAGAGAGTTCCCGCCGCATCGGATGCCAGCCCAATTTGCGCTCCCAGGTAGCCGTCCTCGCAACCTTCGGCCGCACAGTCCGGTGGCGCGCTTGAAGTGTCCAGCAGCACTGTGTTCCACGTACGTCCCGTGTCTGCCGATCGGCTCACGTAGAGGCTGACCGGGCGAGTGCTGGATTCCTGCCGCGCGTAGGCCGTCCAGGAAAAATAGACCGCCCCAGTTGGATCGACTGTGGCGCCACCAGCCAGCGACGATCCCGACCCAGCATTCGGATTCACGATCGCAGAAGAGAAATTCTGGGCATAGTCATGCGATGCGGCGACAAGAAAGTTCTGCTCGTGATTGAATCCCACGTAGACGTCGGGGCCGTGCACCGCCAGCACAGGCTTGTCCGCATCATCGGGCGAGCGCTCGGCCACCGTCAAATACCAGGAGCGCCCGTAGTCCTGCGAACGCGCCACCATCACATCGCGTTTATTGTTCTGCAGCCAGGAGGCATACACCGTCTGCCGGTCGGCGGGATCCACTACGATCTGCGGATCAAACTGACCGGTCGACGAAGCCACCAGCGGATGAGGCGCCTCCCACGACAATCCATTGTCATTGCTGACCAGCAGCGACATAGTCGGGACAGTGCACGCCGGGCAGTCGCTTACCACACCATACTGAGGAAATAAAATATAGATGTGTCCATGCCCATCGGCTGCCAGCGCAGGTTCCCATTGATCGCCAGTAGCGTAGCCGACGCGACGCTGCGGACTAAAATTCGGCGCGGCCAGCGCGAACTGTGCCGTTGCCAGCGCCAAAAGCATCCAGAAGACAAACTTCTGCACCGTCCTGGCGCGGCTGGATTTCAAAACCACAGACTTCTCCTGGAACAACTCCTGCGGATAACCGTGCCCGCACTTTATCTTGAATTCTTCCGCAGCGTCAATTACCCGAAGGGGCCATGAACGGTTTCGAGAGCGTGACTTTCCCGCGACTTCGTCATCTAATATCTACCTAATAGATAGTCTGTTACATGCATGTGAAAATTCGGGGAATCGATCCCCAGCGCAGGAGTGATCTTTAAGATGCAGAAAGCCACATTCGCAGCGGGATGTTTCTGGGGAGTCGAAGCCACTTTCCGGCAGATGCCGGGAGTGCTGTCCACACGCGTCGGCTACATCGGCGGAAGCTCCGACAACCCCACCTACAAAGAGGTTTGCACCGATCGCACCGGCCATGCCGAGGCGGTCGAAGTCGAATTCGATCCGGCCAAGGTCCGCTATGAGGATCTGCTGAAAGTCTTCTGGGAGAACCACGACCCCACGCAGCTCAACCGCCAGGGACCAGACTGGGGCACGCAATACCGCTCCGCCATCTTCTTCCACACGCCCGAGCAGCAGGCAGCTGCTCAAGCCTCGAAGGAATCGCTGGAGAAAGCCCGCCGCTACTCCAAACCGATCGTCACGCAGATCGTTCCCGCAGTGACGTTCTATCCCGCCGAGGACTACCACCAGCAGTATCTGGAGAAGCGTGGCTTGGCAAGCTGCCACATTAAGGCGTAGAGGACGAGGGGGGTTCTTGGCGGCGCGGCGTCTCACGCATCTGCGACACGCGACTCCAGTTGGGAGAAAGGACTTTGGATGCGCATGCCAAGGCTTCGCAAAGGCGGGTACCTGCTCGCTTGCACGGCAGTGATCTTGTGCACGTTGGCGACAGCACAAGCGGGAACCAAGAGGATCGTTGGCTACTATTACGGGAAGGGTCGGCCGGGTTACCAGTTTTCTCAAGTGCCGGTTCAAGAATTAACTCACCTGATTTATTCGCGGGCGAGTCCGACTGCTCGCGGCAATTGCGAAGTTGCTCACCCGGACGTGGATGTACCTAACCTACTGGCGCTGAAGGTGTTGAGGGCTAAGAATGCGCGCCTATTGGTCCTGCTTTCAGTTGGAGGGTGGAGCGGCTCAACATATTTTTCCGATGTCGCCGCCACCCCTTCGGCGAGAAAGAAGTTTTCCGCATCCTGTCTCGAAATTGTCTCGAAATACGGCCTCGATGGACTGGACATTGATTGGGAATACCCGGTTACCGGGGGGAAGCGAACCGATCACAAGCGAAAAAGTGACAAGGGAAATTTCGTTCTCCTTCTGAGGCAGATGCGTAGTGATCTGGATGCGTTCGACCACGGACGCCGCTTGCTGCTTACCGTCGCCTCCACTGGCTACCGAAATCACTTAAATGATCTGTCGCTGAGAGAGATGTCTGACGTTCTGGACTGGTTTAATCTCATGGGCTACGACTTCAATGAGATGCAATCGAAGCGTACATCTCATCACAGTGGCCTTTTTGCGTGGTCCGCCAATTCAAAGCTCGACGCGGACGCGGTCAAGTACGCAAATTCTGATGCTGCTGTGCAATGGTACTTAGATCAAGGTGTCCCGGCTGAAAAGATTGTTTTGGGCGTGCCGTTTTATGGACAAATTTGGGCCAACGTTCCTGACATGAACGACGGACTGTATGAACCGTACAGAGGCAGACCGGGAGAAGAAGGCACCTTGAGCTACCGAGAAATTGAGCGAGACTATCTTCCCTCTTACACTCGACATTGGGACGATCAAGTCAAAGTGCCATGGCTATACAAGAAAGAGACGAAAGTCATGATCAGCTACGATGACTCAGAATCGATAGCCGTGAAGGCGAGATATGTAATTCAGAAAAACCTTGGAGGAATGATGTTTTGGGACCTTGGTCAGGACGACAGCAGATCGGCTCTTCTTGACGCGATCCATACGGAACTTGGCGGGAATTGATTCCTTGAGCGGATAGTCGTCAACTCAGAAACCACGGCGTATTTACACCAGTAAGCGCTGAAGACTGGTTGTGCGTGAGATGGCGTTCTACGCCGCCGTCAACACCATTGGCGCACCCTTCGTGATCACCAGTGTGTGCTCGTAGTGCGCCGAAGGCCTGTGATCCGCCGTGACGACCGTCCACTTATCCGGCGCGACGAATGCCCGGCCCGATCCCGCCGCAATAATCGGTTCGACAGTGATCACCAAACCTTCCGTGAGGACGTACGTAGCATCGGGATCAGCATAGTTCGGCACTCGCGGTTCTTCATGAATCGTGCGCCCGATGCCGTGCCCTCCCAGATCGCGAATCACGGAAAATCCGCAGCGCCTCACCTCGCGCTCCACGGCTCGGCCAATCTCCGAAACCCGAAAGCCGGCTCGCGCCACCAGCATTGCCTTCGCGAAGGCCCGTTCCGCGCACGCGATCAGGCGTTGGCGCTCTTCCGTTACTTCACCCACTGGAACGGTCACAGCAGCATCCGCCATGAATCCGTCTTTCTCTACGGTGACATCGAGCTTGACCAAATCGCCCGTCTGCAGCGCGCGTTGGCCCGGAACGCCATGCACTGCCTCGTCGTTGACGCTGATGCAGTTCACCCCAGGAAATTTGTAAACCAGTGCCGGAGCGGATCGCGCCCCGTGCTGCCTCATCACGCCCGCGCCCACCTCGTCCAACTCGGCCGTCGTGATTCCCACGCGCACTGCACTTTTCATGGCGCTCAGCATAAAGCGCACCACGGCGCCAGCAGCGCGCATCCCGGCGAGTTCTTCCGGCCCGTTGATGGACATGAAACCACCTCAAGGACATGATATCTCGGACTGTGCTTCAGGCAGCAGCAGGTTCCTTCGGGCCAAAAAAGAAAAGCAGCACAAACCCGCCAATATAAAAAGGCAGGCTCTGCTGAAAATTGCAGCCCATGAAGCGCAAGATCAGGCCGAATAAAGCCAAAGCTTCGCTTAACGCGTAGGTCGCCAGATAACCACTTTTCCAATGCCCCAACGCGAGCGCATCATCAGGATGAGACGCCAGACTTTCCGCGGAACGGAGTACCAGCGTGCGCCTCACCACGAAAATCATTCCGACGATGGCCACGCCCAAGGTTGTGAAAACATAGCTGAGGGAAGGATCGACGGCTCTCGCCGTGTGACGAAACACTTCCCCCAGAACCGCATACAGTGCGATGCTACCCAACATCGCCCACTGCACGATTCGCAACCCCTTTAAGGCAACAACCATAGCGCTAGCTATTCTGCCGCAGGTCTCCCGATGAATTGAGGAATTTCTTCAAGGAAGAATCCGGCTAGGCACTATGAACCGCAGTGCCTGGCGATAGTATCCCGACGCTCAATTCCGGACGCGGACTCGCCCAATCGACTACGTCCCGGTAATCTTCACGCGGAGTTCTTCCGGCAGGCGTTCGCGAATCTCAGGAGGCAGGCGGTCGTGTACGCGGCGCGCGCCCTCCTTGGCCGCATCCAGCACGGTGACGGGCGCAGGCGTGGCCACCGCGACCACCAGCCAGATCAGCGCCGACAAGGCAAATCCTGCCAGTGCCGCAATCTCCAGCCAAAACGCGTGCCGCGGACCAAAATGGCGGATCACTCCAAAGGCCAGCAGAAACACTCCGCCCGAAATCGAAGCCAGCGCGATCAGGCCTACATCAATGACGCGGTTCATGCGCTGTCGGCTGCGGCACCGTTCGCACCCCGCAAAGTGGCTTTCGTAGTCCTCACGCATCTCCGGCGCCAGGCCGGAAATGTCGTACCGCCAGCCTGCCAGGATCTTGCCCACAATTGGATCAATGCACTGCTGACTCATAAGTAACTGCAGTCGGAGCCACTACAGCTGGATCGGCGGCAGGATCTCGGACTGCACCGCCACCAGCACGCGGTTGTGAAACAAGCCCCCGCGCTGCGCCAACGCCTTTTCGGCCTCTCTTCGCGCTATTTCCGGATGATTGTTCTGCTCAGAGAGATGCGCCAGCACCACAAAAGCCGCATTATTATCATAGTCGTTAGTGAAGAAATCTGCGAGTTTCTCGTTCGAGAGATGCCCCACATTGCTCGCGACCCGCTGCTTCACCGTCCACGGATAGGGCCCTCCGCGCAGCATTTCCACATCATGATTGGACTCCATGATCAGCACGTCAGAGCCGCGCAGGTGGTCGCGAACATTGACCGGCAGGTATCCCAGATCGGTGGCCACGCTCACCTTGGTGCCTTCTACGCGGAACGTGAAGCCGACTGGATCGGCGGCATCGTGCGGGATGGTGAATGGCTTCACCTCGATATCGCCAACCTGAAAGCGGTGCCCCGATTCGAAGCGCTCGAGTTTCTCCAGTTGCGGCCGCTCGCCGTTTTCATTGCGCAGAGCCCGCGCCCATGCCGCGTGCGTTGCTCCCGTCATGAAAACCGGGATGCGCAACTTCTTCGCCAGCGTTACTAAACCGTAGACGTGATCGGAATGTTCATGGGTAATCAGAATTGCCGACAGCGCCTGCGGATCTTCGCCCAGCGACTTCATCCGCTTGAAGGTCTCGCGGCAGGAAATCCCGGCATCGACCAGAATCTTCGTCCGCGCGGTGGCCACGAACGTACAATTCCCCCGGCTCCCGCTGGCCAGCATCGAGACAGTCACACCCATGTTCGCAGCATACGCGACCATCCTGTGGAACCGGGAGTAACTTCTTGATTATCCGCTACCTTGGGAGCGACCCACTGGGACTGCTCCCAGAACGGTAAGCTGGAAACCGGAATCTGAGAACTGAAAACTGCCCTTACTTCCCTTGCCGCAGATTATCAATCACTCCCCGCATCAGCGACCCGCCATAAGCCCCTGCAATGCCCGGCAACGCCGTGAGAAACGATCCGTAGACTTGGCCACGCGTAGGCTGTACGGTCAGAATTGTATAGGCCGCCAATTCGGCCAATGGGATGAAGACCACGACCACCACCACCCACCTCCAAGGCCAGCGCGGCCGCAGCAACCCCAACAGCATGCATGCCGCCAGCACCAGTAGTGCCGTGAAAAGCAGGTCATTGACGGCGACGTCCACCCACCCCGTGCCCATACCAGCGAGAGCCGCGAGCATGTAATAGGACGCATCGCTTCGAACTCGCGGCGAAACTACTTCAGTGGTCATTCGATCAAACGCTCTTTCAATCGGCGATAGAGTTTGGGTGGCGCAGCGCTTTCAGCGCAGCGATGAAGCGTGTAGTACCGTGGAAGAGCGGCGCTTCAGCGCCGCGTAAAAAGCCCAAAATCAGCGCGGGCTTTAGCCCGTGCATCTGCCAACGACAACCATTCCTTAGTACTTGTAAAATCCCCGCCCGCTCTTGCGTCCCAGCCAGCCAGCATCCACCATCTTGATCAGCAGTGGACACGGCCGGTACTTCGGATCGCCCAACCCATCCAGCATCACCCGCATAATGTCGAGGCAAACGTCGAGCCCGATAAAATCGGCGAGCGTCAGCGGTCCCATGGGATGTGCCATGCCCAGCTTGAAAATTTCGTCGACCGCCTCCGGCGTGGCCACACCCTCCATCACGGTATACATGGCTTCATTTAGCAACGGCATCAGCACGCGGTTGGAGACGAATCCCGGCGCATCGTTCACCTCCACCGTCGTCTTGTCGAGCTTAATCGACAAATCGCGCACCGTAGTGAAGGTTTCCTGTGAAGTAGCCAGCCCGCGGATCACTTCCACCAATTTCATTACCAGCACAGGATTGAAGAAGTGCATCCCAATCACTTTGTCGGGACGTTTGGTAAGCGCCCCGAGCTTCGTGATTGAGATCGACGAAGTGTTCGAAGACAGGATGACCTCCGGCCGCGCCAGCCGGTCGAGATCGCGAAAAATCTCCGCCTTGATTTCGAACTTCTCCGTAGCCGCCTCCACGATGAAGTCGCAGTCCGCCAGCTTGCCGCGCTCCGTCACCGGTTCGATCTTCTTCAATGCGGACGCCTTATCCTCGGCCGTGATCTTGTTCTTCGCAACCTCACGATCGAGATTCTTCGTGATCGTCGCCAGCCCACGATCCAGAAACCGCTGCTCCACGTCGCACAAAATCACCGAATAACCGCCACGCGCAAACACGTGGGCGATGCCATTGCCCATCGTCCCCGCGCCAAGCACGCCGACCCGCCTTATATCCATAAGCCCACCCTTAGGAAAACGTTCGAGTCTACCACCAGCAGGCATCCGCGTTCGTATCTTTCGCGGTTAATGACTTTCGGATCTCGCAGGATTGTGCAGCAGACCGAAAACTCCCACCCCGTCGGTTGTTCCAACATAGACCTTTCCCTGAGCGATCATGGGCGTGATGAACTTGTTTCCTGCACCGAAGTGGTCTCTTCCCGAAGCTGCTTCGTTGCTGTTGTACAGTTCATTCGCCAAGTCGTTCGCATCGTAGGCGTGTAGCACCGCCTGCTGGCCATTTTCAGAGGCCCAGACGATCCCGTTGCGCGATCCGTGCGCCGAAACACTGGGCATTGCGCCTGGATAACCGAATTGTGCAGCCGTGATAGAAACAGGTTCCGCGCGGAGCCGGGCGTCAATGAAGCGAAATTCGCGCATGCTGTCGTTGACCGATCCAAAATACAGCCGCCTGTCAAAATACGCGGGTGCGCCGCGAAAACGCTCGCCCTTCAGCGCCTTGAGAAGTTCCTGATAAATGTTCTGATTCCCCTGCGGATTGAACTTCCCCATGGCCTCACGATTCACCAGATAGATATTTCGATCCTTTCCCGATCCCACGGCTAGCCGCCGGGTTTTTCCCGACGCGTCTGTCATGTCGGGTAGCACGACGGGGCCGCCAGCGCCGAGGTCATCATCCGCGGCATTTTCAGCGTCAACGTTAAACATCGTGAAGTAATCGGCAACCAAGAGCTTGCCGCTGGCAGGCGAAATCTTCAGAAATGAGTTTCCAAAATCGCCACGTGACGGAAATCCGTCGGCGTTCAGCGTTGTATCGAAGGTTCCATTCGCGGCCATCAAATAGATGTTGCCTTGGTCATCCGCGGCCGGTCCTGCGCCGCTCTGCCAGACTGCGCCTTCTTCACCGTCCGGAGTCAGGTTGAGCACGGCTGTCTGCTTCAGTGTTTCCGCGCTGTAGCCGATAATCCATCCGTGGTATGGGTTGATGTCGCAATGCGAAGCCCAAGTGGTGTAGACCACGCCGTTGAGCAACAGAAGTGCGGCCCGCTCCTCGTATTGTTTCGGATCGAAAATCTCAGTGCCATCGCGGCTTGCCGCTCCGGCTCCGGGAAATGTGGCTTTAATTTCCACTGGCCCTCCGAACTCTTCGCTTCCATTTCGGAGATCAAGCGCATGCAGTCTCTGCAGATAGCGGCCGCCCTGAACTTTGCTCATCGAGACCAGGTAGATCGTGCCGTGCGGACTCCGCTTGCGATCGATGACCGGCGTAGATGTGATTCCGATTTCTGGGATTACCTGTGAGCAGCCGCGATCATCCGACGTGGTTTCACCGGGCCGCAGCAGCCGAACGTGCCAGAATTCTTTCGCCGTATCCGCATCGAATGCATAGACACTGTCATGCTCTGTGGCAACGAACAGAACATTCTTTAATCCTTGATTCGGGATTTCCAGCCTCTCGGCATAAAGAGGCTCCGCATCCACCTTGCCGTCCACGCGAATGATGAACAGCTTGCCAAACGTCCTCGGATTTACATTCTGCAATGTGAGGATTTTTTCCTTGAGGTTCTGTCCGGTCCGCGCATTGTCGTTATGCCAGGTCAGAACATCTTGTGCCGCCGACAGGTGGCACATGCAAAGAGCAACAGCAGCCAGGGTGGGCCTAGCTAAGAGCGTCTTTCTTGGAAGGCATTTCATGAATTACCTCCGAATGATCCGAAATGAGCTCATTGCGAATTTGCCGGCCATAGCTTTTGACGTGCGGAATCGAGGTTCGGTTTCCGATGCTACAATTAAAAGACGGACCAACAGAAAGTCGATCGATCCAATTCTGGACCTGGATTCGTCTCAAGGAGCGTCCCCCATGGCAACCCTAGAAGCCCCCGTCCGGCCGCGCACTACATCCTCCCATCAAGGCCCTTTTATCAACGAACCCTTTTACGACTTCCGCCACGAAGACAACGCCCGCAAGATGCGCGCCGCCATCGAACGAGTGCGCGGACAACTCGGCCGCGAGTATGACCTCATCATCGGCGGCCAACGCGTCAAGACAGCAGACAAGATCAAGTCCCTGAACCCCTCGCGCCCGTCGCAAATCGTTGGCATTCATCAGAAAGCGGGCAAAGAGCACGTAGAACCGGCAATGAAAGCCGCGCTGAAGGCCTTCGCGACCTGGAGCCGCACCCCCGTCGAAGAGCGCGCCGGCGTGCTGTTCCGCGCCGCCGACCTGCTGCGCCAGCGCAAAATGGATTACATGGCCTGGCTGGTTTTCGAAGTCAGCAAGAACTGGGCCGAAGCCGATGCCGACATTTCCGAGGCCATCGACTTCTGCGAATTCTATGCCCGTGAAGCTCTCCGATTTGCCAGAACTGAACCGCCCGTGCAGATGCCCGGCGAACGCGATACCCTCACCTATATCCCGCTAGGCGTGGGCGCCGTGATTCCTCCGTGGAACTTCCCCTGCGCCATCATGGCGGGCATGACCCTGGCATCGATCGTCAGTGGTAACACAGTCATCTTGAAGCCCTCCAGCGATTCGCCGACCATCGCCGCCAAGTTCATCGAACTTCTTGAAGAAGCCGGCATGCCCGAAGGCGTAGTGAACTTCTGTCCTGGCGCCGGCGCCCGCTTCGGCGATGCTATCGTCGCGCATCCCAAAACGCGCTACGTCGCTTTCACCGGCTCTCGCGAAGTCGGACTCCACATTAACAAAGCTGCCGCCACGCAGGCTTCCGGCCAAATCTGGATCAAGCGCACCATCCTTGAAATGGGCGGCAAGGACGCCATCATCGTCGACGCCGATGCCGACATCGACTCCGCCGTCGAAGGCGTAGCGCAAGCCGCGTTCGGCTTTCAGGGTCAGAAGTGCTCGGCCTGCTCCCGCGCGATAGTCGATGAACGCGTCTACGATAAGTTCCTCGAACAACTCAAATCTCGCGTCGAAAAGATAACCGTCGGCGATCCAGCGGAAAACGCCAACATGGGCGCCGTGATCAACGAAGGTTCGATGAAAACGATTCTCGAATACATCGAGCAGGGCAAGAAAGATGGGCGCGTCCTCACCGGCGGCGAGCGCGCCACCGAAGCCGGAGAAGGCTACTACATTAGGCCTACGGTAATCGCCGATATTCCCGCCAAGTCCAAACTCGAGCAAGAAGAAATCTTCGGGCCGGTTCTGGTTGTCATCAAAGCTCGCGGCTTCGACCATGCCCTCGAAATTGCCAACGACACCGAGTTCGGCCTTACCGGCGCCATTTATACCAAGTCGCGCGACAAGATCGATCGCGCCACCCGCGAGTTCCACGTCGGCAACCTGTACATCAACCGCAAGTGCACGGGAGCGATGGTCGGCGCTCATCCCTTCGGCGGCTTCAACATGTCCGGAACCGACTCCAAATCCGGCGGCCCGGATTATCTATATTTATTTACACAAGCGAAGTCGGTCGCCGAGAAGGTTGGGTAATTCTTTTTCCTTCCCCTCCAACTAAAGACGGCGTGCGATAAGAAATCAGCCGGCCGCGAGGAACCTTATTCGTCTCTCCCGGACAACGGTGGTTTGTGACAAAATCAACCAAGTCGAAATTCCGGTTAGGCCGAGCCTTTGTGTCCGCCGAAACCTTGGGTCGAGTTCCGTTTGCAGTTCGATTTTCGCTTTGACGGAGGTCCCATGTTGTACATCCTGCGCCTGACCAATGGAGATTGCGTCATCACCCTGGCTGCCGACGAGCGCAGCGCGCACGAAACCGCAAAGAAGCTCAGTCAGGATGAAGCGGCTGACGTGGCAACTGTGCGGCGTCTAGTCTAGGCTAGCTAGCAGGCTTCGGAGTTCAGTTCTCCCCCACGGAAGACGGAAGCCTGGAAGTGGCGCACTGGGATGATGCTACCTTGGACGACATTCTCGAAAGTGAATATCCGCAACTGAACGAAGCCTATCGCCGGGCCAACGCCGAGCCTTTTCTAAAGGCATCCGATCAGAAAGAACCGGTCCTCTAGCAGTTGAAAGCAGCGCACGACCTGAACACGGAGATGATTCGCGAGGGCCTTCGACTCGAGCGAGGTAGATTCAACCGCTCTCGACAGGCCGCTCATCTGAAATCAGTTTCCCGGAAAGTCAGATAGCATCTTTCTCCGGCGTAGGGATGGGCCCCGGATTCCGCTCCACAAATTGCCGCTGGTGCCAATAGGGATAAACCGGCGTCACCTCGCTCGCGCCATCTAACTTGGCAACCTGCTCGCGGGAAAGATTCCATCCCGCCGCTCCCAAATTCTGCCGCAGCTGTTCTTCGTTCCGTGCCCCGAAGATCACGGTCGAAACCGAGGGCCGTTGCAACAGCCAGTTCAGCGCCACTTGCGGCACAGTCTTTCCCGTCTCTTTGGCAACCTCGTCCAAGGCATCAACCACCTTGTACAGATACTCCTCTGACACTTGCGGTCCATAGTCGGCAGTTTTGTGCAACCGGCTCTCCGCCGGCAACGGCTTTCCCCGCCGGATCTTCCCAGTCAACCGTCCCCACCCCAGTGGACTCCACACCAGCGCGCCCACTCCCTGATCCAAAGCCATCGGCATCAGTTCCCACTCATACTCTCTGCCCACCAGCGAGTAATACACCTGATGACCCGCATACCGCGCCCAGCCGTACCGGTCAGCCACGCTCAAAGACTTCATCAAATGCCAGCCGGAAAAATTGGAGCACGCAATATATCTGACCTTCCCGCTCACCACCAGTTGGTTCAGCGTACTGAGAACTTCCTCGGCCGGGGTCAGGGCGTCAAACCCGTGCAGATGATAGATATCGATATAGCCGGTGCCCAGCCTGCGCAAGCTCGCCTCGCAAGCCCGGATCAAATGATGCCGCGACGATCCCAGATCGTTCGGCCCCGGCCCCATGCGGAACGTCGCCTTAGTCGAGATCAATACCTCATCCCGTCGGCCGGCAATTGCCTTCCCCAGAATCGTTTCGGAAAGCCCGTCCGAGTAAACGTCGGCGGTATCGAAGAGATTGACGCCCGCTTCCAGGCAAATATCTACAAGATGCGTAGCCTCGGCCACATCGCTCGCGCCCCACGCGCGAAAAAACTCGTTTCCCCCACCAAACGTTCCCGTACCAAAACTCAAGGCGGGTACCTTTAAACCAGAGCGTCCCAGCGTTCGAAATTCCATCCAGCAGTAGATGCCGCACACAAAGGAACGATGCTCTCAAAACAATTACCCACAAAACAAAAAGGCCGCCCGATGGGCGGCCCGTTTTCAAATCAATGTGTTCCAGGAAAAATCTACGGCATTGCTCCAGCCGGAGTTTGCGGTGCCGGCCCTGCCGTGGTCGCTGCCGCCGCCTCATTCAAAATCCGGTGGTGGATGGTGAACAGCGCCAGTTCCAACCGGTCCGAGACGCCGATCTTGTCATACACATTGCGCAGATAATTCTTGATCACCTGCTCCGTCGTTCCCAGCTGCGTGGCAATCTCCTTATTCTTATAGCCCTGCACGATCAGCGCCACAATCCGCAACTCCTTCGCCGTCAGGCGATCGCGCACACGCAAGCCCACCATATCGTTTTCGGTAAGCTCGCTGGGCACCGCGACATCCTGCACCCACGTCTCCCCGCGTGCCACCTTGCGCACGCAGTCCACAAGGGCCGCGCTGGTCACATTGCGGTAGACCACGCCGTGTGCGCCGTTCGCCATATGCCGCTGTGCACTTTCGCCCGTATCAGCCAGCACCACAATGCGCGTCTTCGCCTTATTGGCGCCCTGCACGATGGCGGCAAAATCATTGTGAAAGCCCGCCGCCACCACCAGCACCGCGGCACGAAATTTGTCCAGAGCCATGAACATCTGCTCCGGTGTCTGGGCCTGCGCCACGATGCGCATCTCGTCTTCCACCGCCAGCACCTTGGCAATGCCGGCGCGGAAGATTGCCTGGTTATCGGCCAGAATCAGTTTGAGCATGTTATTGGCGCTCCACAATTCAGTAATGTCATCCCGAGCAGGCGTTCTTTGCGCCGCGAGGGATCTGCGCGAGCCGCGCGAAGCATCGCGCTCCTTGCAATGCAATAATCGCGCCTTTGGCTCGCTTCCTTATCAAACTTCACTACTCCAAAACTTAAGAGTTCCTCACAAACTCGTATGAGTCGATCACGCAAGCCACACCCTTGCCCTCTTCGCTGGCTCCCGTGGGATCGGTGCGCACCACGCGCCCCTTGCATTGAATCACCACATTCTCCTGCCCCCCGGTTACATCCGGTGGCAGTGTGATCTCAAACTCCACCGGAGACCCAACCTCCAGCGACGCGTCAGCACGAATATAAACTCCCGCCGCGCTCAGATTTCCCGTCGTCCCCTTCGCGTCGCCGCTGGGGGCATCGCTATGCAGCTTGATCGGCAATTCCAGCGGAAACCTTTTTCCGGTCCGTGCTTCTTCGGACACAGTCCCTCCTCTTTCGTGGCTTGGTCCTTCTCTCTCGGCGAACGAGGCCAATACCATCAAATACGCTCCTGGCACGCAGATCAACCACTTTATGGCTTAGGGGCGGTTATATCACGGATGGCCACTCTATAAAAGCCTGATAACGAGTTAGTTAAGGGTAGAACCTAGATTCCCCCTTTGCCCTCGTGTAGGGCGGACACTCCCTTCCACAAGCTCAGGGCAAGTTCAGTCCGCTGCCTTTGACCTTGCCCTTGAAGTTGAGCTAGCCGGGCCCTCGCGATGGCCCGGAATCCCTGCATGTTTGCTATGATGTGCCGCCGGGTAAACGAGCATGACTCAACGATCAAAGAAATCGCCGAACAAACTCCTGCAAGGCAAGATCGCCCTGGTAGCCGGAGCCACACGCGGCGCCGGCCGTGGCATCGCTATCGCTCTCGGCGAAGCCGGCGCCACCGTCTACTGCACCGGCCGCAGTTCAAGAAAAAATTTGCAAAAACGCCCCGCCACACCAGGCCTGCGCGAAACCATCGAAGAAACCGCCGAACTGGTCACTGCCGCCGGCGGCCATGGCATTGCCGTAAGAGTGGATCACGAAGTTCCTGCCGAGGTAAGAAAGCTCGTCGCGCTTATCAAACGCCGGCACAAGGGCCTCGACATCCTCGTCAACGACGTCTGGGGCGGCGACGCCCTCACCGAATGGAGCAAACCGTTCTGGACCGTCAACCTCGAGAACGGCCTGCACATGCTCAAGCAGGCCCTCCATTCCCATATCATCACTTCCCACTACGCCGTTCCGCTAATGCTGGGACGAAGCCGGCCCGGTCGCAACCACGGAATCATTTTCGAGATTACCGATGGCGACGCCTTCTACTACCGCGGAAATCTCTTCTACGACCTGGTCAAGATTTCCGTCATCCGCCTGGCCTTCGCCATGGCCCGCGAACTGCGCAAACGTGACATCGCTTCCGTCGCACTGACTCCCGGATTCTTACGTTCTGAAAGAGTGCTCGAACATTTCAAAGTCTCCGAAGCTAATTGGAAGGATGTCGGGAAGAAGAACAAGAATAAAGATCAGAACAGCAAAGACCAGAACGACGCCCCCAACGATTTCATGGTCTCAGAATCGCCGCGCTACATAGGCCGCGCCGTAGTAGCGCTCGCCACCGATCCCAAAGTTATGAATAAGACCGGACGCGTCTTCAGCTCCTGGGCCCTCGCCCGCGAATACGGATTCACCGACCTCGACGGCACCCAGCCCCACTGGGGCAACTACGCCCGCAAGAAATACGGCAAATACAAAATCTGTGACGACCATTTCTATTCCTACTGGGTTCCCGGCCTGATAGAACTGATCTTCCCCGACTGGTTTTCGTGATCTGCTCGAGGGAGCCACGTTTGAAATCGACAGTTTCATCCCGGTAGGCGTCATCCGAGCGCAGCCGCTTTTCAGGTGGAGCGAAGGATCTCGCGCGCGGACTGTCGGGCGCAGTGCAAGCTCGCACCGCGAGATCCCTCACCCGGCTGAACTACGCCGGGTTCTGGATGACGCCTCCGGACAAAACCGAGGATCCAAGCTGCAGCCTCCACGCACCTGACCCCGCTTTACTTTGCAACCGAACCGCGCGTGGTACCGTCAGATGAGTGTTCTTTCTTCTTTCCCAGGAGAGCTAACTCATGCTCAGTCCATCTTTAAGCCACGCGCACCCGCTTGGTCGTCTGCGCCCTTTCCTCTGCCAGGTGATCTCTATTCTTCTGGTCTCGACCACAAGCCTGATGTCTCAGCAGTCGCCAGCTCAGAAGCCGGCCAATCCAACTTCCGGGAGCAAAGTTGCGGAGGGAAAGTCTGCGGAAGAAAAGCCACAGCCGGACGAGTCCGCCTCCGCAATGGCAGCCCTCGCGCAGCTCAACAATGCTCTGGAAGGTCTCGCCACAAAGGTGTCGCCGGCCGTAGTTCAAATCCTCGTCACCGGGTACGGCCCGTTGCACGAGGAGACCCGCACTCAGACCGCTCTCATCGTGCGCCAGCATGCCGTCGGCTCAGGCGTGATTGTCGACTCCTCCGGATACATCATGACCAACGCGCACGTCGTCGAAGGCGCGCAGCGCATTCGCGTAGCATTGCCATTGCCCGGAGATTCGGGCCGCGCTGTGCCCGTGGGAAAACGCCACATTCTCGAAGCGCGCCTCGTTGGTGTTCATAAAGACACCGATCTCGCTTTGCTCAAGATCGACGAGAAGGACCTTCCCACGCTGCCTCTACTTTCACAACAGCGGCCCCGCGTCGGACAACTCGTCTTCGCCATCGGCAGTCCCGAAGGCCTGCAGAATTCAGTCACCATGGGAGTCGTGAGCGCGGTCGCCCGGCAGCCCGATCCCGAGAAAGCCATGACCTACATCCAGACCGATGCACCCATCAACCCCGGCAACAGCGGCGGACCGCTCGTCGATATGAATGGCTCGGTGGTTGGCATCAACACTTTCATCCTCTCAACAGGCGGCGGCAGCGAGGGCCTGGGCTTCGCCATCCCCGCCCGCATCGTGGATTTCGTCTATCACAGCCTGCGCAAATATGGGCACGTGCATCGCGTGGAGATTGGCGCCGTGGCGCAGGAAATCACACCCACCCTGGCAGATGGCCTCCATCTCTCGCAACACTGGGGCGTCATCATCGCCGACGTCAAGCCGGACGGCCCGGCCGGCACCGCCGGCCTGCGGGTTCAGGACATCGTTCTCACCGCCGACGATCGCCGCATCGAAACTCTTCCAGCGCTCTCTTCCGCGCTTTATCTGCATCGGCTCGATCAAGTATTGAAGCTGGAAATCTTACGCGGCGACCAGAGAAAAATTTTGTACGTTCCCGCCATCGAGCAGCGCGACCCCATGGATCAACTCTTCGATGCCGCCGATCCAGAAAAAAGTCTCATCTCGCGCCTGGGCATTCTCGTCACCGATATCAGCGACGACCTGCGCAATCAGATTGGCACGCTGCGCATTGCTTCTGGTGTGATCGTACTCGGTCGCGCCGCCGACCTCATTACTCCTGAGACTGGGCTGCAGACCGGAGACGTGATTCACTCGCTCAACATCACTCCCATCACTTCCATGGACGAACTGCGCGCCGCCGTTCAACATTTGAAAGTCGGAGATCCGGTCGTCCTGCAAGTGGAACGCAGCGACGGCTTCACCTACTTGAGTTTCGAAATGGAGTGAAACAGGCCG
Organism: Acidobacteriaceae bacterium; assembly: GCA_003138975.1. Taxonomy (GTDB): domain Bacteria; phylum Acidobacteriota; class Terriglobia; order Terriglobales; family Acidobacteriaceae; genus Sulfotelmatobacter. Next base: position 63,476 of record PLHQ01000088.1, read on the forward strand.
CTGGTCCGGATTTCAAAAGCTTGTCATTCCGACTGAAGCGGAGCGAAGTGGTGGAATCTGCTTTTTCTTGCTGTAACGTTGCTGCCTATGCTCTTAGTCGCAGCCCGCGTGCGCGGCCGATGCAGCGACGCCCGAAGCGCTGACCGTGTCTCGGCGCGAGCGTTGCAGAGCATTTTCCACTGCCAATCCTAGCTTTGACGCGAGGGTCTGCAACACACTCAAGTCCTGACCGACAGCCGCCGCAAACTCGGTTTTACGGCTTGGTTTGCCGTAGAATGTCTTCTTGATGCGCCCGTAGCTCAACTGGATAGAGCATCTGCCTTCGGAGCAGAGGGTTGGGAGTTCGAGTCTCTCCGGGCGCACCACTTGCAATTAGAACGCGCTGCCACCACCACCACCGAAGCCGCCGCCGGAAAATCCTCCGCCCCCTCCAAAGCCGCCACCACCGCTCCATCCCGATCCCGTGGAACTGGCCCTGGGCGCGGACACGAACACCTGGTGCATATCTGTCGCCATACCGTGCATCGAGCTCGAAAATAAAATTGGGTTGAACGCCATGCCATATCCATATCCGGCGGGCGCAGCGTACCAACTCGGTGGATCTTTCACGATGCCGGCGAAGGCCTGCGCCCAGTGGTGTTCCACGCCGAGAGCCATCGCATAAGGCAGGAATTTCTCGAACGTGTCGGGCGGCATCACTTTGAGGCGCTCGGCGTCGACGCGATTCATGAATTCCTGGAATCCCAGCACAGCGATGTGGGTACGCGCGCCCTTGAGAGTCTTCGCCGTCATGACGCGGGCAAAGAGCCACCAGATCACGGCGCTAACCAGCACACAGCCAACGAGCATCGGAATCGAACTCAGAAGATCGGCCCATCCCGCGAACTGAAAAATGGCGAAAGGAATCAGAATGCAGAAGGCTGCCCCAATGCTGTAGCCGTTGGCGGACTCGGGATCGAGCGTGTAAATGCCTTTCTGCTTCAGCGCCGACATGATGTCTGTTCGGACCACGGGCACGGCAGTGTAGAAGCGGTTCTTCAGGCTCGACAGGCGAGTGTCAGGTGCATCTCCGACGAAAATATTTTCCATCATGACGCGCTCGTGGGGAGCGAGGCCGCGCCAGTCCTGGCGCTTTTGGAGCAGATGGAAGATGTAATCCTTGTGATGGAATAGCTGGCCGTTCTCGTCCGTTTCTTCAATCTTAATGAAGCCGCGCACAGCAAGATCGACGATGGTCGATGTAATGTCGCGGGGATGGATGCGATCATCCAGCAGCGTTCCGGCTTCCGCGGGCGAAATGCCGGGCGGCGGTTCATACATCGGCGCGACGGACATGCCCGGGTCAGGATCGCGACCGGCATACCACCAGAGGACGAACATAACTACGAGCGTGACCAGCGGCAGAAACACAACCGGGTTGCTGCCGATGAACCAAAATAGTTTCGTTAAAGCTCCCGGCTGTTTCAGTATGCCCTTGGGAATGTAGACATCAATAGTCATGCCGCCGCGCATGGGCAAAGGATTGTTGGTTTCGAACTCGGCGTTTGCGCCATCCACTTTGGCGGTTGCGTCGTGCTCGGTCGAGCCATAGACGCCGGTGAAGGCTTGCGCGCGCAAGGATCCACTGGCGGAATCCGGAAAATGTACGGTAGCCGCGGCATGATCGATGGGCACGGGCCAATCGTTGCCGGTGACGTTCCAGTAGAACTCGTCGTACTGGTCGAAAAAGCGCGTGCCGTTGCGCACGCGGTAGGCGATCTCTACCGTACGCGTGGCATCGACGGCGTTGGGGATATAGATTTTCAGATCGCGAAAGGCGCCCGAAGTAGACGAATCGTATTTGAGCTTGGCTCCGCTTTCATCGGTGACGCTGGTGACGTCAATAAAAAGTTGGTAATTCGTGCCGTCTGGTCCGGGATACTCGATGGGAATGGTCCGGTGTATGCCGTGCCACTCGCCGACGAAAATCAGAGTGATGGTTTCCTTGACCAAGGCACTGCCGTCGTTATTGACGGTGATGGTGTCGTGAAAGTTGGAGATGCGCCAGGATTTTGCGGAGGCGGGAGCAGCGAGCACGATAATAGTGACGAGCAGCAGCAACGCTGCGGCCGAATGCGACCTTCCATGCCTCGCCCCGAGCATGCGAGTCAGAACTTCACGGCGACCGGTTCGCGGTCGGCTGCCTCGGTGGTCTCGAAGAACTGGCGCGCGGAGAATCCGAACATGCTGGCAAGAATGTTCGTGGGGAATGACTGGATCTTCGTATTGAGGTCGCGCACCACGGCGTTGTAATAACGTCGCGAGTTCTGGATCGAGTCTTCGGTCTGGCTCAAAGATCCCTGCAGTTGAGTGAATTCTTCCGACGCCTTCAGCTCAGGATAATTTTCGGCCACGGCGAACAGACTCTTCAGCGCTCCGGTGAGCTGATTCTCGGCCACGGCCTTGCCTTCGGGAGTAGTCGCTTGCATCGCCTGCGAGCGGAACTTGGCAATGTTTTCGAACGTTCCCTTTTCATGCACGGCGTAGCCTTTGACGGTCTCGACCAAGTTAGGGATGAGATCGTGGCGGCGCTTGAGTTGAACGTCAATATCGGACCAAGCCGAGTCGCAGCGCACCCGCAGCTGTACCAGGCTGTTGTACATGCCGATCAGAACGACGGCGATGACCACAAGGATTACGAGAAAGATGATGCCGGCCATGAGCGTCTCCTTTTGTCATTCTGAAGAAGCGTTCTTTGCGCAGTGAGGAATCTGGGCGAGCCGCGCGCTCCTCGTAGCCTGCCCTGACAGAGCGAAGCGACCGAAGGGCGCGTTTGGCTCGCTTCCTTACCGAATCTCGAAATCAATGGGACGGTAGCACAGCGGGGGCGCAGGTGCAAACGAACTTCGCCGGGTATGTTCAGTTTCCCCGCGCCGCGAAGTAGAGCAAACGACGGTCGAGTGGCCGAGCAACCGCCCAGCGCCGAGCCGATTCTGAAATTGTGAGCGATATGGCGATTT
>PLHQ01000094.1:0-161 GCA_003138975.1 Acidobacteriaceae bacterium
ACTCCGCTCAGGATGACAAAACTGGATTGCAAAAGCGCGTGTGCAGGCTAGTGTCCCCCGCTCAGCTCCCGCACGATCGCTCCAACAAACTGTTTGGCATCACCGAAGAGCATGAGGGTGTTGTCGAGGTAGTAGAGAGGATTGTCGATGCCGGCGAAGCC
>PLHQ01000094.1:259-4836 GCA_003138975.1 Acidobacteriaceae bacterium
ATGTGGCCGGGCATGCGTCCGGCGACCGGATGGATAGCGAAGCGAACTTCGACTCCCTTTTTGGTCAGGATGTCATAGAGTTCGCGGACTTTGTGTTGCGCCTGCGCCACCGCCATACCGTAACCGGGGACGATGACTACTTTGTTGGCGGCAGCGAGAATCGCAGCGGCCTCCTCGGCTGTAGCGCTGTGCACAGGCCTGGCTTCCTGTCCGCCCGCGGCTGCGGGCTGCATCTGGCCGAAGGCACCGAACAGGACGTTGGTGAACGAACGGTTCATCGCCTTCGACATAATGACCGAAAGAATGAGTCCCGAAGAACCGTCCAGCGCGCCGGCGATGATCAAGAGCTTGTTCTGAAGCACGAATCCCATGGCCGCAGCGGACAACCCGGCATAGGAGTTCAACAGCGAGATCACGGTCGGCATGTCAGCGCCGCCGATCGGGATCACCATGAACACGCCGAACACCAGTGGAATGGCCACCATGATCGGAAAGAGCTGCCTGGCTTCCGGATGCAGGACCAAGTAAACGGCTGCGGCGACCGCGATGCCCAGCAACCCCAAGTTGACAAGGTTTTGCCCCTTGTAAGTGATGGGACGCTGGGGAAGGATCTCTTGTAGTTTTCCCGCAGCCATCAAACTTCCGGTGAAGGTCAGCGAGCCCAGGATCACTTCCATGGAGAGCACCGACATCATGAACTTCGGAACGTTCGGGGTGCGCAGATAAAACTCTGCCGTGCCGACTAACGTGACGCAGAGTGCGCCGAAGGCGTGGCTGAGCGCGGTCCGCTGTGGGACGGCCGTCATCTGCACCATGCCGAGTGGAATGCCGATGCCGCTGCCGAGCACCAGCGCGATGATGATCCACTTCCAATCGACAATGCCGTGGTGAAGCAGAGTGCCGGCTATGGCCAGCACCATGCCGATTTCACCAGCCCAAATCCCGTGGCGGGCGGTGGCGGGCGAACTCATCCACTTCAGCGACAGGATAAACAGGGCGCTGGCGATGAGGTAGATGACTTCGATCAGGTATTGGCTTCCGGCGAGTTCGTTCATTTTTGTGCCAATCTGGTTTATCGCAACTTCGACCGTGCGAAAGGGGCTACGGCTTGGTCGGACGGCTGCTCTTAAACATCTTGAGCATGCGGTCGGTAATAAAGAATCCGCCGACCACGTTGCTGGTGGCAGCGACGATGGCGATCACGCCCAGCACAGTCGCGAACCAGCTCTTGCGCTCGCCTACCAGCACAATCGCGCCGACGACGGCAATGGCATCGAGGGCGTTGGTCAGCGACATTAGCGGTGTGTGCAGCAAGGGCGAAACGTGGCGGATGACCTCAAAACCAATGAAGCAGGCCAGCATGAAGATGAACAGCGCGTCGATCAGGTTAGAACCCATGCAACCCCCCAGTTCTCGGTTCTCAGTTCTTAGTCGCCGCCAGCTGGAGCCAACGCTGGCAGTTTGAAAAATTCACGCACTCTGGCATTTACGACTTCACCGCCGCGGGTGACCATGGTTTCGCGGATGATTTCGTCCTGCAGGTTGAGTTGCAGCTTGCCCTCTTTCACGATGTACGCAAGAAACGTGGTGACATTGCGAGCGTACATCTGGCTGGCATGGTAGGGGACGCTGCTGGCCAGATTGATGGCGCCGATGATCGTGACGCCATGCTCTTTTACGGTTTCTCCAGTGCGGGTGAGTTCGCAGTTGCCACCGCGTTCGGAGGCCAGATCGACGATCACCGAGCCCGGGGCCATCCCTTTCACCATGTCGGCCGTGATCAAGACGGGCGATTTCTTGCCGGGAATCACGGCGGCGGTGATGAGGACATCGCTTTCCGCAACCACTCTGGTGAGGAGTTCGCGCTGCCGTGCGTAGAAGGTTTCGTCCTGGGCGGTGCCGTAGCCGCGGGCGTCCTGCGCATCCTTTGCTTCAATCGGCAATTCGACGAAGCGGCCGCCGAGGCTTTGCACTTGCTCTTTCGAGGCGGCGCGCATGTCGTACGCGGAAGCTACAGCACCCAGCCTGCGGGCGGTCGAAATGGCTTGCAGGCCCGCAACTCCGGCACCGATCACCAAGACGCGTGCCGGCGTGATAGTGCCTGCGGCCGTCGTCATCATGGGAAAGATCCTGATGGAAGTTTCAGCGGCGAGCAGCACCGCTTTGTATCCGCAGATGGTTCCCATAGAGGAAAGCGCGTCCATGCTCTGTGCGCGCGTGGTGCGGGGAACAAGTTCGACAGAAAATGAGTTGACGCCAGCGGCGGCAATCTGCTGGATCACTTCGGCAGAACCAAACGGACGCAGAAAGCCTACGAGCAACTGATCGCGACGCAGCAGGGGAAGATCAGCCTTGCCGGTGAGGTCATTGGACCCGTAGCAAAGCACCTGCACGACAACGTCAGCGGCAGCAAATACAGCAGCGCGATCCGGAAGAATCTTTCCGCCCTTCTCGACGTAGGCCGAGTCAGCATAGCCAGCCTGTGCGCCCGCACCCGATTCGACCACCACTTCGAGTCCGGCCTTGGCGAGGGTGGGGATTACCGCGGGAACCAGAGCGACCCTACGCTCTCCCGGATAGCTTTCCTTCGGAACTCCAACGATCACGCGGTTGTCCTTTCCCCAGTAAGAATCGGCATCCGACTCGCTCAAATGCGAATACTATTAGGTAGCAGCACCGACCGACTGTGACGCTCCTCACACACGCGTAGCAGAAAAAGCGTCGAGGAATTTTGGAACACAGATTTAACCAACCAATCCGGAGCAGATTTTGACGGACTAAGAACACTATCAGAAAGAGGTACCAGAGAAAAGCGACGTTAAATGGCTTGCTCCATCCGGTCCACGACAGGCATCTTCAGTAAGAAATGTATTGACCCTCGCCACTTAAGGCTGAGTAATAGATTGGCAGCTTTGTGCAAGTTATTTCTCAAGGAAGCGCGAAGAAGTACCACCGATGGAAACCGATCGGCGTAATAGCTTGCATCGTTCTGGCCAGCGCGGGGGTAATCGCTCGTTTGGTCATTGATCGCGCGCAACCGATTTTGCGGATGAGGGTTATTGAAACTCTATCGAATCGTTTCAAGGGCAAGGTAGAGCTGGCGACGCTAAGTGTTTCCCTGGTCAAAGGGCTCGAGGTTTCCGGCAGCGGCCTGAAGATCTATGGCCCCACCGACCCGAATCCTTACGCCCCCGGGGTCCAGGCGCTGATCAGTTTGCAGGAATTCCACTTTCACGCCGGAGTTCGAAACCTGTTTCGTTCCAACGTACACGTCGACACCGTCTACGTGAAAGGCATGGAGCTGAACATCCCTCCTAAAGAAAATCGCCAGGAATTTACGAGCATGAGTTCGCAGACGAGAAAGATGTCGATTATTGTCGACAAGTTCGTTTGCGAAGATACAAAACTGCTGATCAATACTTTGAAGCCGGGCAAGCCGCCACTGGAATTTGCTATCGGTGATCTACGAATGAAGGACATTGGTGCCGGCCAGCCGATGCGCTTTGACGCGACCCTGGTCAACCCGAAGCCGGTGGGAAACATTCACTCAACCGGCCTGTTTGGGCCGTGGGATGAAAGCAGTCCTCGGGATACGCCGGTGCATGGGGAATATTCCTTTAGCAATGCCGATCTAAGCACGATTAAGGGTATCGGAGGAATACTCTCATCGACCGGGGAGTATGCCGGAACTCTCAGCGATATCGTGGTGGATGGAAAAACCGACACGCCCGATTTCCGAATAGCGACAGGCGGGCGCTCCGCGCCGCTGCACACGGAGTTTCATGCCACTGTCGACGGCACGAGCGGAGACACTTATCTCAAGCCGGTCAAAGCAACGCTGCTTCATTCGTCATTTACGGCAAGCGGCTCGGTGACCCGCGTGCACGATCCGAACGGGCACGACGTAGAACTCGATGTGGTCCTTGATCACGCACAGATCGAGGACCTGCTCGAGCTCGGCGTGCGCACCGATCCGCCTGTTATGAGCGGTCCGGTAGAAATGAAGACGAAGTTAAGCCTGCGCCCCGGGGGTGCGGATGTGGCTAATCGATTGCAGTTAGCCGGTAATTTTCACGTGTTCGGCGCGCACTTCACCAATGAGAAGGTGCAATCCCGGCTGGATTCATTGAGTCTTCGCACCCAGGGCAAACCCAAGGAAGCGCAAGACGGCGTGGAAGAAAATGTTCCTGTGGACTTGCGCGGGGTGTTTACGTTAGGGGATGGATCTTTGTCCTTTTCGCTGCTTCATTTCTTGATCCCGGGGACGCGTGTCGATATGACGGGGGAATACAGTCTGGACGGACGGACCTTCGATTTTCGAGGCAAGGCGCGGTTGGATGCGAAATTGTCGCAAATGACAACCGGTTGGAAGTCCATTCTTCTGAGACCGGTCGATCGATTTTTCAGCAAGGACGGTGCGGGCACGGAGATTCCCGTCAGGATCACGGGAACGGAATCGGCGCCGCATTTTGGTCTGGATTTTCACCATAAAGACGAGGGCCGGGCCGGAGAGACGAACTACGATTCTGCTGCCAAGCGCTGAGAATGATCCTTCTGAATTGGCTCCATCTTCTTAA
>PLHQ01000004.1 GCA_003138975.1 Acidobacteriaceae bacterium
TAGAAATCTCGTCAGGCAGGAACTTCAAGGCGACAAAGCGGTGAAGCTTTACGTCCTCAGCTTTGTAGACTACGCCCATGCCGCCGCCGCTCAGCTTCTCAACGATGCGGTAGTGCGAGATGGTCTGCCCGATCACTGGAGGAGAATCCTACTTCTGAGAAACGATCAAGTCAACGAAAGCCGTGACCTAGGAGGGCCTGAGAGGATTGTTGGTGAAAAATTGCCACGTCACTCACAATCAAGTCAAAGAGTGTGAACGCCTGTGGCTGTTGAAAAACTCCGTTGCGCGAAAATCGCCAAAATAAATTGCATCAGGACGCCCTATAAACGACTTTCTTAAATTGCCTAGACATTTTCTGTCTCCCAAATCGTTGCTGAGGGCAAGAAAGCCAGTCTGGAGGTCGCCAACTACGTCGCGCCGTTTAGCCTACCTTTCGCCTTCAAGTGTCCCGTTCTGCTCACGTGGAACGAATTGCACTTCTTTCTTCCGCCAAGCGGCCGCTTGGCCTTCAGCATCCAGGACTTGCTTGAGCGTCATCGACTCCGCCAGTCTTTTCTTGGTGGCAGCGATCTGCGTCCTCGCTTTCAAGATGGTTTTCTCGTTGATCAGACACCAGACGTAAGCGTCCATCGGATCTCGCGGAACATTTGTTCCCTCCGGGAAGCATTCCGGTAATTCAAGGCCGAACGCGGGTTGATTTCCCATCCGCTCTCCCTTGAGAGGCGAGCGAGCGAGGACGAAAAAGAGGAGTTCCACGCGGCTCGACACACCTAACTTATCAAAAATGTGAGTAAGATAATTCTTAACAGTGTGTTTGCTCAGCTGTAAGCGTTGAGCGATTTCATCGGTGGCTAGGCCTTCCGCCACACATTCGACCACTTCCTGTTCGCGCTTGGTGAGCAGGCTGGCTCCTTGCGCGTCGACCGCGCGTATCGCAGGCGCACTGCTCAGGATATCAAGGGCTAGTCCCAAGTCCTCCCGGCTTGCCCAAATCTGGCCTTCGTGCACGCACCGTATGCACTTGCACAGACCCGTCACGGGAGAATTCTTGGAGAAGATCCCCCTCGCCCCTGCACGAAAGGCGTTCACTACGCTTTGGCGCTTGGCGGAATGCAACAACATGATTGCCCGTAATCCGGGATGCGCCGAGCGCAGCTCACGCAGTACTTCAAATCCGCGGTCGGGTTGCTCATCCAGGTGGGAGCTGATTACTGCGACGTCAATCGATGACCTCGCGGTGATTTCAAAAACTTCACGAGAACTGGACGCGCAGCCAACTACTTGAATTGTGCGGTCGCGTTGAACCGCTTCCGCCAATAGCTCAGCATGGATTCGAATGTTACTCGCAACGACGATGCGAATCGTGCTGTTCTTACCACGCATTACACCTCCCCACCTGTGCATTCATGAGAAAATTGGGCCTTCGAAACAGATACCTGTTGCTTCGTGCACCAGGGGAGTGATTGAAGGCAACTACAATACAACTCACCTTCCAATTGCATCCCGAATGGCTAGAAGCGACAACAATTGCGGGGAGGGCGGCCCACATCGAAATATAGATCACACCCTTTATGATTGCCAAGGGCCTGCAGGGCCCCCCGAATGGCACTTCCGTGCCATGCACGGTGCAGGCACGGCTTTCCGTAAACGGGAAACATTCCACTAGGGCTTCTTCCACAGCCTCGAAAGTCGCAAACGGAGCCCTAAGGGAGCCGCCGTCTTATGCCTGGGCCCCCGACCTGCCACGGAGCGAACGAAACTGGTGCTGTGCTTCTCTAGGAACAGTCTTGCTTTCAGATGAGGCTTGAGCTTCACATCGCACGCCGCAACTCTCTGAATTGAAAGTCATGATAGCTGCTTTAGTGGACCTCGGGCTCCAGGACGGAACTAAGTCAAGGGTGTGCCATTCCGGACCATGCCAGGGAATTCTTTCTCTGGTACTCGACTCGTCCCTACTGGAACATAGTCATCACTCGCCCTGTCCCCGGTTCTCAGAAGCCGTTAACCCATTGCAAATTTTTTTCCAGCCGCTAATCTACCAGCAATAGGCGACAGCGCCGTGCCTCCCCCCAACTGTACTTGTATCCAGAATTGAACACCCAAGCACCTTAAGCCCAATTTGAATTGGGACTGATGGGGCGAAGCTATGAGTGCCTGCGACGAAACGCCAGAAATTTCCGATTCGGAGCTGTTGAGGGGAGCCGGTTGCGAACGCTGGTATGCCGTGCATACCCACGCTCGATCCGAGAAGGCGATTGAGTACCAGCTGCGAGCAAAAGGCCTGACCACCTTCCTTCCCCTTGCCACCGAGGTGCACCGCTGGAGTGATCGCCGGAAAGTGATCGAAGTTCCTCTGTTCTCATCCTACGTCTTCATTCGGCTGGTGATGAACCCTGCCAACCGCCTGAAGGTTGTGAGTGTTCAAGGAGTTCTCAGCTTTGTGGGCGGACGCGGCCAAGGAACTCCGGTACCCGATCCAGAGATTGAAGCGGTGCGAACGCTTGTTTCACAGAACGTCCCCTGGTCGCCCCATCCGTTTCCGGCAATCGGGTCACGAGTGCGGATCGTGGGAGGGGCGCTCGAGGGCATCGAAGGCGTTCTGCTCTCACGCGATCGAGCCGAAACCTTAGTGGTATCAGTAGAGGCCCTCCAGAGATCGCTAGCAGTTTGCGTTGCCGGATATCAGGTCGAGGCATTACCAAACAATCCGAAATCGTTCGCACCAATGCGCCATTCCAGGGTTCCGCTTTTTATGGACTAGCGGGAGATAACCGCCCAAGAAGCCAGGTTGTGGCGTGCATTCCGGGCCCCATTTCAAATTTCGCAGGAGATCGTATGAAACCGCTGTTCCGTTCTTCGCTCATTCCAACTCGCGCGCTTCTCGTATCTTCTCTTTTCTTCCTGATCGCCGCCGCGATGGAAACAGCGCAGGCACAGGTTGCGACTTTGTCCGCCACATCGAGCTCATTTGGTAACGTGGCGGTCGGCTCGACCAGCTCTGCCCGGACCGTGAGACTCAGCAACACGAGTACGACTACTGCTCTGAGCGTCACCAGTATTGTGTCGAGCAGCAGCGAGTTCGGCGTGTCCAACACCTGCGGAACTTCGGTAGCTGCAGGCAAGAACTGCAGCATAAGCATCACCTTTACGCCCTCAGCTCTCGGTGCGCAGACGGGAAGCATCACAGTCACCGATAACGCGACGACTTCCCCGCAGACCATCACCCTGACGGGAACCGGAGTCGCCCCGATTACAATAACGCCTGCTTCGCATAACTTTGGTTCCGTAGGGGAAGGCACCACTAGCGCGGCATCTAAGTTTACTGTAAGAAATAGTCAAACCACAACAGCGGCGTTGACTGTCTCGACCGCTGCCCCCTTTGCGGAAACGGATAACTGCGCGTCTGTGGCTGCGAAGTCAACCTGCACGATCAGCGTTACCTTCAGTCCAACTGCCGGGGACGCGCAAACTGGCAGCCTTACGGTCTCTTCTGCGACGGGAACCGACAGCCCCTTAACGGCCACTCTGACCGGAACCGGCGTTAGCCCGATTACACTCACGCCCGCTTCGCGCGCCTTTGGTTCCGTGGCCCAAGGCACCACCAGCGCTGCCAAGACTTTTACGGTGAAGAACAACACGTCGGCCGCAATGTCGATCACCGTCTCCAGCAGCAACCCGGAATTTGAGGCGACCGGATGCACCTCTGTGGCCGCCGAGAGCTCATGCACCGTGAGCGTCACCTTCGCACCCACTGCTACAGACACCGGCTCCCAGAGTGGGAGCATCGCGGTTGCTTATACCGGTATCGGCGACCCGGAGTCGGTCAATGTGACGGGGACAGCAGTAGCTCCGCTCACTGTGTCGCCGACCTCGATTACTTTTCCTGCCACGCGGAACGTGGGTACGGCCAGCGCGGCCCATTCAGTGACCATAAGAAATAACTCTACCTCCGCAGTAACAATCGATGGCATCGTGGCTAGCCCCGCCGCTTTTGCCATCACGGCAAATACTTGTACTAGTTTGGCCGCGGCCGGTACATGCGCGGTAACCGTCGTCTTCACACCGACAGTCACAGGCACGACTGATGGGACTCTCACCATCACTTACGGCACTGCCAACAGCCAGCTAGTCGTTCCTATGACAGGGCTAGGAGCAGTAAACAATCTCAAATCAATCGCGATCACCGTGCCCAACGCAACGCTTCCCGTGGGCGAGAGCGAACAGCTTACTGCGACGGGGACTTATGCAAGCGGAACAACTGGGAACGTAACCTCTGCGGCTGTCTGGACTTCATCGAACACAGCCTTAGCGACAGTGGTAAGCACCACTGGAGTAGTGACCGGTGTAGCCGCTGGNNTGTTACGGTCACGGCAAAGGTGCTAACCGGCATCACGCTTACCGGCACGCAGGGCTCGACCACGCCAATTGCACCGCCAACCCTGGCGGCAGGCACGACACTGCAGTTGTATGCGACTGGCACCTACAGTGACGGCAGTACGCAAGACATCACTACCACGGCCGCATGGTCTTCGAGCGCCGCCAACACCACAGTGGTTGGAGGGCTGATTACGGCCGTTTCCGCAGGGGATCCCACCATCAGCGCGAGCTCTTCTGGAATCACCGGTTCAACCGTCGTTACGGTCACTGGAAAGACTCTAACCGGCATCACGCTTACCGGCACGCTGGGCTCGACCACGCCAATTGCGGCGCCAACCCTGGTGGCGGGCATGACGCTGCAGGTATATGCGACTGGCACCTACAGTGACGCAAGCACACAGGACATCACGGCCCAGGTCACATGGTCTTCGAGCACCGCCAACGCCACAGTGGCTGGGGGGCTGATTACCGCCGTTTCCGCCGGGACTCCAACCATCAGCGCGGCCCTTTCGGGAATCACTGGCTCGACCAGCGTTACGGTCACGGCAAAGGCGCTAACCACCATCACGCTTACCGGCACGCAGGGCTCGACGACGCCAATTGCGCCGCCAACCCTGGCGGCGGGCACGACACTGCAGGTGTACGCGACTGGCACCTACAATGATGGCAGCACACAAGACATCACGACCCAGGCGACATGGTCTTCGAGCGCCGCCAACGCCACAGTGGTTGGAGGGCTGATTAC
>PLHQ01000115.1 GCA_003138975.1 Acidobacteriaceae bacterium
CTAATCCTGGTCGCCGTCTTTGACTGCTTACCACCTCAGCAGAGATGAATTTTGAAATGCCAGCTATTGCGGCTTGGCATTGGGGTCGGGCGGCGATGTTTTGTCGTCCTTCTTGTCGTCCTTTTTCTCATCGGGGTGGCTTTCGTAAATCGAATATTGGCCTTGAGGGCGTTTCAGCTTAATGATGAAATCCAACTTGGCCCGGTCCACGTCATAGTCTTCGCCGAAAGTCTGAAATCCCGAAGCCAGGACTTGCACGCGTAGCTTGCCGTAGGGTATACCGTCAAAGCTGGTCTTGCCGTCGGCGTCAGTTTTCAGCTCGAGGTCGCCCCTGCTTTGCTTGCCGCTCGGGCTTACGGGATGCATGATCACGGCAGCGTTACGCACCGGTTTGCCGTTGTCGTCTTTAATCACGAGAAAGTTCAAGACCGCTGTAGGGTCTTCGGTTTTGTCCCGCTGCGCCGCGGCAACTGCGAGAAGGGCCAGAATCAATAGCACGCAGCGAACGATCTGGCATTTCATTGCCGTCTCCACTTGACTGTTCGGCGATCTCCCTGTCGATTTCATACCTNNGCGCTCCGCGCTGATTGGCTGAGATCCGAGCTGCACCAGGTCGCTGGCGACACGAGCGGTGTTGTGGCGGGCGACGCCGGCTTCTTCCAGATAGTCTCCCAGAACAGGGATCACTCCGAGGGCTTCGATGGCATCGAGGTCGGCGGCGATCTGGCAGGCCCCTTCGAGCGCGTACTTCGCCCTGAGCTCCATGGAAACGGGCGTGCGGTTGATCAAAGCATAGTCGAAGATCTGTTGGCCCGCGTGGCGGTTGAGAGCACGGATGTGATCGGCGGCGGTGAGGCCCAGGCTCTCATTGGCCTGCGTCATCAGGTTGCAAATATAGACCTTGGTCGCGGGCGAGTTGACGATGGCGTCGGCAATACCGTGCACCAGCAAGTTTGGGATGAGGCTAGTGAATAGAGAGCCGGGACCGATACTGATGATGTTGGCGCGGGCGATGGCGTCGAGGGTCTGAGGCAAAGGATTTACATCGGCAGGAACAAGGGAAAGTTCTTGTATGCGAACCTTGCTGGCGGTGATCTTGGTTTCCCCCCGGACGCGGGTACCGTCTTCCATCAAAGCTTCCAGCTCGATGTTCGACGTGGTGGCGGGATGGATGTGGCCGCGGGTGACCAGGATTTCTGAAGAAAGGCGCACGGCTTCGGAGAAGTCATGGGTGATTGAGGTCAGCGCGGCTAGAAACAGATTACCGAAGCTGTGGCCTTCGAGGCCGGAACCCTTGTCGAAGCGATGCTGGAAAAGCTGAGAGAGCAGAGCTTCGTCTTCGCTGAGGGCGACGATGCAATTGCGGATATCGCCCGGAGGAAGCATATTGAGTTCCTTGCGCAGGCGTCCGCTGGAGCCTCCATCGTCGCTGACGGTAACCACGGCACAGAGGTCGAGGATGATTGGCGTATCGGGCCGTGCCGCAGCCATCTCCGCGGGCGTCAGAGCGAAGCGTTTTAGTCCCTTCAGAAGAGTGGAAAGTCCGGTGCCGCCACCAATAGCGACAACGCGGAGGCCACGCTCACGCGTAGCTTTCTCCAAGGTCAAGAGTTCGGTGATTTTGGTCTCCATCGAGTGAGTCTCGATTGCCGGCCTGACTAAAAAGATTCGTCTTCCCGGAAGGAGCCTTCCGGCGAAGAAAGGTCGGCAGCGGGATCCGGGTACAGGAGCTCGGTGAAACGAGGGTCCTCCGCGAGGTTATGGAAATCTGTGTCATTACGCGCCTGGTAGCGCAGGCTGGCGTTCAGGTGAAGAGCCTCGTCCAAATGCTTGAGTGAGTCTTCCACGTGTCCGGTGAGACAATCGAGGGCGGCCAGACCATAGATAACGAAATCAGTCTTGGGCGCCTGCTTGACGAGTTTTTCGATGTGCTCGCGGGCGGTAACGTAATCTCCCACATTCATGAGGGAGACCGCATAGTCGAAATGCTCTTCGACAGTCTTGAACTGCGTAGTGGTCGAGCGCTCGAGATTTTGATTACAGATGCTAAGGTGGATTGCCGCCCGGTCGCTCAACTCCTTGCTGCCCCCGGCGAGAACCTTTTGAAACATCGGCTTGGCTTTGTCGAACTTGTGCTCCTGCAGGGCGCGCAGCCCGGCTTCGTAATTTTGCAGGGCTTGGGAAGCGCGCGGATCGTCCGCGATCGATGATTTCTTTGGATTAGCCTTTTGAGCCATGTGGAGAATTTTTCCTGTGCTCGTCGTAATAGGTACTCCTTAGCATGAACCTCGAACAACTGATACTCAAGTATCACTCAAAGGTCGGGTAGAGAGCAATTCGGTTCGAGGTGCGGCTACCTGGTCGGTAGCGCCGAGTTGAAGAAACAGTGCATATCATGAACCTTCTGACGCCCTGCAAACGGAAACTTTTGCGGCAGGATCGTCGCTAATTCACGGTAGCAGTTGCCTCGAGATCGATCTGCTTCCACTCGCCCTTGATGATGCCGGCGCGAATCTGCGTCGCGGTCTTCCCAGCCTGGTGTTGCTTGTAAGAATAGTAGAGTTCCTTCAAACAGGTGGCGCATCGGGCGCCATGCGTGCTCTCAAAGCAGCTATGCAGGCTATTGTGGCCCATGCGGTCGCAGAAGCAATAGCAGGGTTGCTGGTGGAGGACGGCCGGAATCTTCGATGCCAGCTCGTAGGCGTGAGTCTGGTAAGGATACTGAGCATCCGCTCCCCAAAGTTGATCCTTAGCAAGGACGGGAGGGAGTTTGGTCCCTTTTGGCGGAGGACCGTCGTTGTAAGCGGGAATGCCTGTTCCTTCTTCTGCCTGAGGAGCGGCCCAAAGAGAAGTCATCGTCAAGGTAACCAATAAGAGCAAGGCGAGAGTGATCGCACGGTGCACAGACTTGCGTTGAAGGAATCGGGCTTCTGCCATAGCTGTCTCCTAAGCTTTTTCATTTTAACCTGCTTTTCGAAAGGCGGCGAGAGGCAGCCCAAATGCACGTGATAAAGGAAGCGACCGCCGAGGGGGCATGATCTGTATACAATAGGAAAACGCATGTCACAGCCGCAAAGCACAGAAACGCGAATCCGGACGGACCAGTCCCCTCCGCAGGCAGCAGCGGCCGGAACGCCGGATGCCGGACTTCGCTTGCGTCCAGGCCTGGGAGTATGGCTGCGTGATCTGATCCTTTCGCTGGCGATCTCGGCATTCATCATCGTCTTTATTTATCAGCCAGTGAAAGTTGAGGGCACGAGCATGATGCCATCGCTCGAAGATCAGGAGCGAATCTTCGTCAACAAGTTCGTGTACCGGCTGGAGCCGATTTCGCGCGGGGACATTGTGGTGTTTCGCTATCCGCGCGATCCTTCGAAAAGCTATATCAAGCGCGTGATTGGGGTGGCCGGAGATCGCATCCGCATCGACGGTGGACAGGTGTACGTGAACGGCGAGGCTCTGGATGAGGATTACGTGCCGCCCGCCTATGCCGACTCGCGGTCGTATCCGGAGACGCTTGTGCCACCGAATTGCTATCTCGTGCTCGGAGATCACCGGTCGATGTCGAATGACAGCCGCGATTTCGGGCCCGTGAATCAGAGTTATATCTATGGCAAGGCCGTGTTTGGATACTGGCCGATGGATAAGTTGGGGCGGGTGCGGTAGACCTATTCCATTCCGTTCCTGTTCTAACCGCGTCATCTTAAGCTGCGAGATTTCCACACTCAGGCCGAGTTCCGCGCTTGGCCCTGACGGCAATCCCTGATAAAATTCTGCAAATCCACACAACGGAGCGAGAATGCAGGCTATCCTTGCGCTGGAAGACGGGCGAGTCTTCCGAGGCAAAGGCTACGGCGCCAAAGGCGAATGCTACGGCGAAGTCGTTTTTAATACTTCCATCACCGGCTACCAGGAAATTTTCACTGATCCTTCCTACTCAGGTCAGATTGTCGTCCTGACGAACCCCCAGATAGGCAACTACGGTACCAACCACGAAGACAACGAAGCGACGCGCCCGTGGATCGAGGGGTTGGTCGTGCGCGAGTTCTCGAAAGTAAGTTCGAACTGGCGATCACAGCAGGTAGCCGAGGAGTACCTGGAACAGTTCAAGGTGCCCGTACTCTCGGATATCGACACGCGATCNNGAGAAATTAGTGGCCAAGGCTAACTCGATTCCAAAGATGGACGGCACTGACTTAGCGAAAGAGGTGAGCACGAAGCGGCCGTACGTGTGGGAAGTGGGTGAGCGCTCGCACGAGCCTGTGGCCATGGTGGGTGTCAAAGATGAGGCTGAGCGCTTTCATGTAGTGGCTTATGATTTCGGGATTAAGCAAAACATTCTACGAAAGTTACGCGGCGAAGGCTGCCGGGTGACAGTGGTCCCGGCGCAGACTCTGGCGGAAGATGTGCTGGCGTTGAAGCCCGACGGAGTATTTCTGTCGAATGGTCCGGGAGACCCCGAACCGTGTACGTATGCCGTGGATAGCATTCGGCGGCTTATGGGAAGGATGCCGATCTTTGGCATCTGCCTAGGACACCAACTCGTCGGTATCGCGCTCGGGGGCAAGACCTTCAAGTTGAAATTTGGACACCACGGCGGCAATCATCCGGTGAAGCAGTTGGCCACGGGGAAGATCGAGATTACGGCGCACAATCATAATTTCGCCGTGGATCCGGATTCGCTGCCGGGAGGCGAAGTTGAGCTCACACACATCGACCTGAACGACTCAACTTTGGAAGGTTTGCGGCACCGGAACCTGCCGCTCTTCAGCGTGCAGTATCACCCCGAAGCCGCGCCCGGGCCGCACGACTCGCATTATCTGTTCAAGGAGTTCACGAAAATGATGGAGGAGTGGAAGGGGTGAGCATGGCGGCACGAACACAATTGGCTCCGGTTGCCGTCTATCGCGCCCTCTTCTTTTCCCTTTTTGGCAGTTTAGATCTGTATGCCTGCTCATACTCTTCGAACCCAACAAAAATAGGGCACGATTTCACTGTGGGGGTCTTCAATCAGGGGAATCCAGTGGTTGGTCTCCAGATTGAGTTGAGCACCGATCCCAGATTGGCGAGCCAGGAAAGTCGCACGGTCAAGGTCGTTAAGACCGGTGCGGACGGGCTGGCAGAATTCACGAAGATTCGACGCGGACTCTACTACATCGGTATAAAACACCCGGCTTATCCATATTTAGAAGAACTCCAGGTAATGCGTCATCCTCCGAGAGACAGCTCTAAAACGATCACATTCGAGTGGCCCGGATGGAAGCCCTTATTGACGCAGGCCATCTCAGGGGTGCTTACGGGACGTGCCAGAACCGATCGGGGCCTGGGACCTGATTTGATTAAGCCAGTTTATGGTCAGATCCCGGGAGCGAAACTGACCCTGTCGAAGGCGGTCGGCAGTGAAGTCATCGACTCCCAGACAACTGGAGAAACCGGGACATTCGATTTCAAGCCTGTCCCTTCCGGTTTCTATTTCCTGCGCGTGGAGACAACAGCGGGCGGCGGTGGCGCGCATTGGTTTCCATCCGATGGCTACGTCCCGGTTGTGGTCGATCCGTCCGCGAAGTTTCAAGATCTCAATCTAGCTCTTGACAATGCGATCTGTGGCGAGCTCGGCTGGGGACGACGAGAGGAAATTGAAGCGATAAATGCCCAAACGCACTGATATCTCGAAAATCCTGATTCTAGGCTCCGGGCCCATCATCATTGGGCAATCGGCGGAGTTTGATTACTCCGGCACGCAAGCCTGCAAAGCGCTCAAGTCTGAGGGGTATGAGGTGGTGCTGGCCAACTCCAATCCGGCGACCATCATGACAGACCCGGAGATCGCCGACCGCACCTACATCGAGCCCATGACGCTTGAGTATTTGGAAGAGATCATCCGCATCGAGCGGGAACTGGCGCCGGGCGCTGGTTTTGCCGTGTTGCCGACGGTTGGCGGGCAGACTGCGCTCAACCTGGCGATTGAACTCTCCGACGGTGGCGTTCTTGAAAAATACGACGTGAGCCTGATTGGCGCGAATGTCGCCGCCATCAAGAAGGCCGAGGACCGGCTCTTCTTCAAGGACGCGATGCAGAGGATCGGACTTGACGTGCCCAAGTCGGCCCTTGTGAACAGCACAAAAGACGGACTGGAATTCGCGGGAAAGATCGGCTTTCCTGTGATCGTACGGCCGTCGTTCACGCTGGGAGGTTCTGGCGGTGGCATCGCCTACAACCGCGAAGAGTTGCTTGAGGTGCTCACGCGTGGCTTGGATATGTCTCCCGTGCACGAGGCGCTCATTGAAGAGTCGGTGCTGGGATGGAAGGAATTTGAACTCGAGGTGATGCGTGACACCAAGGATAACGTCATTGTCATCTGCTCGATCGAGAACTTCGATCCTATGGGTGTGCACACGGGTGACTCAATCACCGTGGCCCCGGCCCAAACGCTGACCGACCGCGAGTACCAGGCCATGCGCGACTCGTCGATTGCGGTGATCCGCGAGATCGGCGTGGATACGGGCGGATCAAACATTCAGTTTGGAGTGAATCCTGAAACCGGGCGCATGGTGGTGATCGAGATGAACCCGCGCGTCTCGCGCTCGTCAGCGCTGGCGTCGAAGGCCACGGGTTTTCCCATTGCGAAGATTGCCGCGAAACTCGCCGTGGGCTACACGCTGGACGAAATTCCAAACGACATCACGCGCAAGACGCCGGCCTGCTTCGAGCCGACGCTCGACTACGTGGTCGTGAAAATTCCGAAGTGGCAGTTCGAAAAGTTTCCCGGCGCCGACGAGAACCTCGGGGTGCAGATGAAGTCGGTCGGCGAAGTGATGGCAATCGGCCGCACCTTCAAAGAAGCGCTGATGAAGGGCATTCGCTCGCTAGATACCGGAAAGCGCGTGGGAGGCGACAAGATCGAACCCAAGATCTTGACGCAACGGCTGGTAACGCCTCATCCCGAGCGGCTGGCCTACGTGCAATATGCTTTGCGGCAGGGACACACGGTAAAGCAGATTGCGAAGATGACCTCGATGGATCCATGGTTCCTCTACCAGCTCAAGGAAATTAATGACATGCAGCTTGAACTGGAGAAGCACCCAATGGAGTCGATTCCGACCGAGGTGCTGCGCGAGGCTAAACGCATGGGCTTCTCCGACGGGCGGCTTGCGAACGTGTGGCGGCTCGAGGGGCAGGAAAAAGTCCGGCATCTGCGCAAGAAGCATGGCGTATTACCCGTGTACAAGCGCGTGGACACGTGCGCTGCGGAGTTCGAAAGCTTTACGCCATATCTTTATTCGACCTACGAGGACGAAGACGAAGCCGCGCCGACCGCCAAGAAGAAAATTATCATCCTGGGCAGCGGGCCCAACCGTATTGGGCAAGGCATCGAATTCGACTACTGCTGCTGTCACGCTTCCTTTGCACTGCACGAAGACGGTTACGAGACGATCATGATCAACTGCAATCCCGAGACCGTCTCGACCGACTATGACACTAGTGACCGGCTTTACTTTGAGCCGCTGACGTTTGAAGATGTGTGGGCGATTTACCAGCACGAGACGTCCAATGGCGCTCCCTGTGGCGTGATCGTGCAGTTTGGCGGGCAGACCCCGCTGAATCTCGCTCTACCACTCAAAGCTGCGGGGGTGAATATTATCGGCACGTCGCCCGAGTCGATTGATTTGGCCGAAGATCGCAAGCACTTCAACAAGCTGCTGGAAGAACTCAATATTCCGCAAGCCGCGGGAGTGATGGCCACATCGCTTGAAGAAGCCATCGAAGGCGCGAAGCATGTGGGATATCCGGTGGTGGTGCGGCCTTCCTACGTCCTGGGCGGGCGCGCCATGGTAATTGCCTACGACGAGGAATCCGTTGTGCGGTACATGAAGGAGGCAGTCGAGTACTCGCACGATCGTCCGGTGTTGATCGATCACTTTCTCGAGGATGCGATTGAAGTGGATGTGGACGCGCTCTCTGACGGCGAAGATGTGGTGATCGGCGGAATCATGCAGCACATCGAGGAGGCCGGCATTCACTCCGGCGATTCTTCGTGCGTGCTGCCCGCCGTGGATATTCCACAACTGCTCATGGACCGCATGCGCGATTACACGTTCAGGCTGGCGCGAGCGCTGAAGGTGGTGGGGCTGATGAATATTCAGTTCGCCATCCCGCGCGGCAACGGCAGCGGGTCGGGCAATGGCGGAGAGGGCGGAAAGGTTTACGTGCTGGAAGTGAACCCGCGGGCTTCGCGCACAGTTCCATATGTTTCGAAGGCTACTGGAGTGCCGATGGCGAAGATTGCGGCGCGACTGATGACCGGGAGTAAGCTGCGCGAGTTCTTGCCAGAAAACATCGAGCGGCGCGCCGATCTCGATACAGGAAGGTGCTACTACGTGAAATCTCCCGTGTTCCCTTGGAACAAATTTCCCGGCGTCGACACCGTGCTGGGACCGGAGATGAAATCCACTGGCGAAGTGATGGGCGTGGGCGATAGCTTCGGCGAAGCTTTCGGTAAGGCGCAGTTGGCCGCGGGCCAGAAGTTGCCCACGCAGGGCACGGTGTTCATCAGTGTGACCGACCACGACAAGCGTCACGTGGCTGAAGTCGCGCGCAAATTTGTGGATATGGGGTTCAAGCTCGTAGCTACTTCTGGCACAGGCGACGTGATCGAAGCGGCGGGCATGAGAGTCGAGCGCGTGTACAAAGTGAAAGAAGGGCGTCCGAACGTGGTGGACTTTATCAAGGGCCAGCGCATTCATCTCATCGTCAACACGCCCACCGGGCTGGAGCCGTGGTTTGATGAGAAGGCGATCCGCCGCGCCGCTGTGATGGCGCGCATTCCCACCATCACCACGCTTTCGGCAGCAAGGGCCGCGGCGGAAGGAATCGCAGCGCTGCAGCGTGGGGAAGTGAATATACGGGCGCTACAGCAGTTGCACGCGGAGAGAGTAGTCAAGAGCCGGTAAAACGGATCGCCTGACTGCGCATCGCGTGCGATACTGGTTGTGAGGGCCATCATGCTACTTCACGGTATTTTTCCTCCCATCACGACTCCGTTCTATCCCGACGGCAACGTGTACTTCAAAAAGCTCGAAAGTAATGTTGAGCGCTATTCGCGCACGCCCTGCGCTGGAATCGTCGTGCTCGGCTCGACCGGCGAGGCCATTCTGCTTTCCGATCAGGAACGGCGTGACGTGCTGAAATCCGCGCGCGAAGCGGCTGCGCCGAACAAAGTTCTCATCGCGGGGACGGGGATCGAATCGGCGATCGAAACGTTGCGTCTTACCGAGTGCGCTGCCGAGCTGGGCTACGACATTGCCATGGTTCGCACGCCGCATTACTACAAGAAGCAGATGCAGCTAGCCAATATCTTAGCCTTCTACCGAACGGTGGCCGACCGGTCGCCGCTACCTGTGATCATCTACAATTTCCCGCAAGCGACCGGCTACGATATTCCCGCCGAACTCGTGATTGAACTGGCTGATCATCCAAACGTGATTGGCATTAAGGAGTCCAGCGGCGATGTAGAGAAAGTCCGCAAGATGGTGGCGGGTACGCGCCACATACAGCGTAGTGCCACCGTCACCGAGACGTTTGAAGCGGTCACTCCCCGCATGCTCGCCGCTGCGACTGCCGGTTCGGGTGCGGAGGGCGGGGAACTGGTTTCCATCGCAGCATCGACGGGTTCGCCCTCACTGGCGAAACCGTCGTCGTCGGCAATCACGATTGTCGGCAAGATGAAGACTCGCCAGAAGGAAGCGGGATTCCAGGTCATGGTGGGAGCCGCGGACAAACTGCACGCTTCACTGGAAGCGGGAGCCGTGGGAGCGATTCTTGCCTTCGCTTGCCTTGCGCCGACGTCTTGCTACGAAATCTACGCTGCCTGGAAAGAAGGCGACGCCAAGTTGGCACAACTGAAGCAGGAGCGCATCGCTCGCGCCTCGCAACGCGTTGTGGGTGAGTTGGGAATTCCCGGCGTAAAGCACGCCATGGACTTCAACGGCTACTTTGGTGGCCCGGCGCGGCTGCCGCTTCTGCCGCTCACGGGCGACGTGAAAGCTGACGTGGAGCAGATGCTGGCCGATGTAAGGAACTGATTACGGGTCAAGCTGAAGCAGTTCCACAAGCTCTTTTACAGACGATCCTTAATGCTCTCGGCCCTTGTGATCAAGATCACATCTTCGTATACTATATTCGAACGAACGTTCGAATCAGCGGCTCACCTTGAAACCTATGGCAAGTCCGACAGCAACGCGAGTTTCCACGCGACGGCATCGTACCGCGCCTGCGCCGGCTACGCGGTTTGACCGGCGATTGACGGAGATTCTCACGCACGCTACGAACGTCTTCTGCGAGAAAGGATACGAGGGCGCCTCCATGCGCGACCTTTCGCGCGCAAGCGGGATGTCGCTAGCTGGGCTTTATTACTACTTCGAATCCAAGGAACGGCTGCTCTTTCTCATACAAAAGCACACGTTCACTACCATCGTGCAGCGGTTGAAAGCACGGTTGGAAGGTGTGATCGATCCGGAACAGCGAATCCGAATCTTCATTCTGAATCACCTGGAATATTTTCTGGCCAACCCGGAGGCTATGAAGGTGCTCTCACACGAAGCGGAGGCGCTGAACAATGGCTTCGCTTCGGAGGTCGCGGCCATCAAGCGCGAATACTACCGCATCTGCGTAGGCCTGCTTGACGAACTGAAGCGGAACCGGTCTTTGCAATTTTCCACGCGCATCGCGGTGCTGAGCCTGTTCGGCATGATGAATTGGATTTACACATGGCATAACGTGCGAGTCGATGCCGACGCCCAGGAGACTGCCCGCGAGATGGGCGACATCTTTCTCCGCGGAGTGATGATGCCCGCCAAAGGCAGCAAATAACGGCTTGCATTAGGAACCGTGCTATCTAAACCGGGAGCAGATCTCGTTGGATAGCAAGAGATCACCTTAAGAGTACGAAATAATAAGGAGTGACAAACATGGCGACCACGATGCAGCCGACGACCAGCGAAGCCACCAAGCAACTTGTCAACTACCGCACTGACGGCGGCGTAGCGGTGATCGAAATGTGCGATCCGCCCGCCAACACTTACACCTACGAGATGAACCGGCAGCTCGATGAGGCCATTTTGCGAGCCCGAATGGAAAACGACGTTTACGTTATCTTGCTGACCGGAGCTGGCGACAAGTTTTTCTCTGCGGGCGCGAACATTAAGATGCTTTCCAGCGTCGATCCCACTTTTAAATATTACTTCTGTCTGCACGCCAACGAAATGCTGCTGCGCCTGGAGCACACTCCTAAGCTGGTAATTGCAGCAATCAACGGCCACTGCGTGGGCGGCGGGCTCGAGATTGCCATGGCGGCAGACATCCGCATCGCACGCAAGGATGCAGGCAAGATCGGTCTGCCGGAAGTGAACTTGGGCGTGCTCCCCGGTACCGGCGGCACGCAACGCCTCTCGCGGCTGGTGGGCAAGAGCAAGGCCATCGAACTGATGGTCACCGGCAACACTTTCTCGTTTGAAGAGGCGCAAGAACTCGGCATCATCAATGACATCTACGAGCGCGACGGCTTCATGGAAAACATGATGGAGTACGCCAGGCAGTTCTGTCCGCCGAACAAGGCCGCCAAGGCCGTGGGACGGATCAAGCGCGCGGTGCAGACGGGATGGGAGATTCCTATGGAATCGGCGCTCGCCGTGGAGCGCGAGAATCAGCAAATCCTTTTCCAGAGCGAAGATGCGAAGGAAGGTTTGGCTGCGTACGTGGAAAAGCGGCCGGCGGTTTTCAAAGCCAAATAGTCGGAAGATCTAGTCGTCAAATCTCGAGGTTGCTATGCCAGGAAAAGTAGCGAAGATCGGAACGTTTAGTGACTGGATAAGCATGTTCAACGACTGGCGCAAGGATATTGGCGTCAACACGAACGACATTGAAGCTTTCCATTTCGACACGTTGTACGGTGCGATCGATACGGAAGAAATCGAGTTCGGTTCGTACAAGGGCCGGCGCAAGTGGGAAAATCTGCGTCAGATTCCCACGCAGCAAATGCGCGATGCGTTGATGAACATGATCGTTTATCAGGGCGACACCGAGTTCGCCAGCGTCGAGCAGCAGCGAAATCTTCTGGAAAATGCGCCCACTGACTGGGATCGCCGTGCCATTACGCGGGTCATGATTGAAGAAATGCGCCATGGCTGGCAGATGTGCGCTCTGCTGGTGGACCACTTCGGCTATTCGGGGAAAGTCGAGGCGCAGAAAATGCTGGAGCGGCGGGCGTTCGATAATAAGCGGCTGCTGGGCGCTTTCAATGTGGATGTCGATAACTGGATGGACTTCTTTACCTACACCGACTTTGTTGATCGCGACGGAAAGTTCCAGTTGCAGATGCTGAAGTATTCAGCCTTCGCGCCGCTGGGACGGTCGATGTCTTACATGCTGCGCGAAGAGGCTTTCCACATGGGCACGGGCAACGACGGCCTGCGGCGCATCGTGGAAGCGGGAATCGTTCCCGCTTGGCTGATTCAGAAATATCTCAACAAGTGGATCTCCAGTTCTTACGATTTATTCGGCACGGATCATTCTTCGTCCGCGCATTGGGCCTACGTTTGGGGCGTTAAAGGCCGCTACAATGAGCCCAAGAACGATCAGCCTCCGGACCTGGACGATCTGAACGATTACAACCGGAATCTCTATCGCAACGAAGTCGCGGGGCTGATTGAGCGCTTCAATGGCTCTTTGAAGCCAGGCCAGGCAAAACTTTATGCTCCCCACATCAAGTTCAATCGCGAGATTGGACGTTGGAAGGGGCAGAAGTTCCATGCGCAGACCGGCGAGCCGCTTAATGACCGATCCTACGAAGAGCACCTGAAGGAGAACATGCCGTCTCAGGAAGACAAGAAGCTTCTGCTGGAAATCATCGCCAATGAAAAGAAGTGGATTGCCGAGAAAGCCGGCGCCCGCGATCCGCTGGCCAGCATCGGCGAGGTCCGGAAGTCGGCGATCAATCTGTGAGTCAAATTCTTTTCTCCACATAGGCAAAGAGACATAAAAGCATGGGAACCGGTTTGGTGGAACCTCTCGCACGGCTCACGGTCGATATCAATTCGACGGTTGCGCGAATTGTGTTGCGCAATGCCCCGATGAACGTGATCGACGTTCCCATGATGGAGGAGTTGGCGCGGGCGCTGGCAGATATCGAAGCGCGTTCGGATATTTTAGTTATCGTGCTGAGTGGTAAAGGCAGGGCGTTTTCGGCCGGCGTCGATGTGGCTGCCCATACGCCGGACAGAGTGGAAGGAATGCTGTTCAAGTTCCACTCTGTGATCCGAGCTTTAGTCGCCACCAGGAAGGTCACGATTGCTGCGGTTCATGGATACTGCCTGGGTGGTGGTGCGGAACTCGCCATGGTTTGCGACATCGTCTACACCACTGCCTCTGCACGCTGGGGATTTCCAGAGATCAAACTAGGTTGTTATCCGCCGGTGGCGTGTACGGCTCTGGCTGCGCTGGTCGGACAAAAGCGCGCTGCGGAATTGATCTTGACCGGACGGACCCTCAATGGCATCGAAGCGGCGACGATGGGGCTGGCGAATGGCGCTTTAGGGGAAGAAGAGGTGGCACGTGCGGTCGACCGTACTGTGCAGGAACTGTCCGGACTAAGTCGTGCTGCATTGGCGGTGACTAAGAAGGCCGTGTACGCATGGGATGCGATGCACTTCGACAAGGGTTTGGCGCGAGCTGAGAAAATCTATCTGGAAGAGTTGATGAAGACGTCGGACGCGCAGGAAGGCATCCGTGCGTTCATGGAGAAGCGCGAGCCCAGATGGGCAGGGAAATAGGCGCCAGTAATGTGCTTATGGATTACGAGATCACTCCCGAAGAAGTGAAGGTGAAGCTCGACCAGTGTGAGGGAGCTCACGCTGCTCGACGTGCGCGAACCGTGGGAGTTCGACACGGCGCGCATGGGCGGAACGAAACTGATTCTCATGGGTGACATTCCCTCACGCGCCTATCAGGAACTGGATCCGGAAGATCACATCGTAGTGATTTGCCATCACGGAGTGCGGTCGATGAATGTGACTGCCTGGCTGCGACAGCAGGGATTTGAGAAGGCGCAGTCCATGCGTGGCGGCATCGACGCCTGGTCGCGGCGGGTAGACGGGAAAGTTCCGCTGTACTGACGTAGGTAGCAATTGGCAGTTAGCCAAACCGAGCTTGTGCGGGCCACTGTGGCCACCCGCATTACTTTGTTTGAGTCCGGAAGTTGAGATCGCTGGCCCGGACGGGACGCGACGCGACGCAGTCCTTTGCCCCGCTTAAGTAGCCTGCGTTCTCAGGCGACTTTTGGGTTGCGCTTCTTTTTGGTTGATCGCGGACGGCCGGTGGAGTGTTCGGGGCTGCTGCCGGGCTCGGGGAAGTCGGAGTCAGCGTCTTTTAGGATCGGGTCCTGATCGCGATGACCGAGTTGGCTGGCGAGGCCAACGTTTCCGTCGTGATGGTGCTCTTCGCTTTCAGTCGCGCCTTTGGCGCGGTCAGGATCGTGATCAGAAATTGTTGTCATGGACAAGCTCCTTTGGAATGAGTCTGGTTACAAGGACCTGCGGCAGCTGAATTATTCGCCGGAGCGTCCGGTGGGAGAAACTCCGAGTTTGCGAAGACGCTCGCGGGCTTGCAGAGCTTCGGGGGAACGCGGGTAGCGCTGGATTACGTGGCGGAGCTCCTGCACGCCGTCGTCTTGTTTGCCGAGTTCAATCAGCGAAAAACCCTTTTTCAACTGAGCGGAAGCGACCTTGCTTCCGGTGGGAAAATTCTGCAGAACCTGGTCGTAGTTCTGCGCGGCTTGCTGATAGTTGCCCTGACGGAACTGAACTTCGCCGAGATAGAAGTAGCAATTTCCAGCGAGATCGGTGTTGGGATAGTACTTGATGTAATCGGAAAACTCCTGGATTGCCAGATCGTTTTTGGCGCCGTTGTAATCCCGCAGCGCATTGTTGTAGAGGACATCGGGTGGAGGCGCTGCGGCTAGAGCCTGCTGCTGCGCCTGTTGCTGGGCTGCTTGGGCGGCCGTGCTTTGCTGCGAGGACTGCATGTCTTCGAGTTGTTTGCTGACTTTGGCGAGCCGCGCCTTAAGTTCGTCAAGACTGTCGTTGAGCGATTGAATCTGGCCGGAGAGTTGATCGACGTGCGATGCCGAATCGCCCTGTTGTTTCTGTAGAGTGGATTGCAGCGCGCTGACGGCGGCGGCAACTTTGTTGACGGCGTCGGTATCGCGTTCGACCAGATTATTCATGACGCCCATGCGCTCGTCGAAGCTGCGCTGCATGGCGGTCATCTGCTCTTGCAGTTGCTGGACTTGAGTTTGCAGTTGGACCATTTCTTTGCTGACGCCCCATGCGGGCATGGTGGCGAGCGAGAGCGTCCCAAGCAGGGCTAAGAGAGTGCAGCAGCGTCGTAGTTTCATAAGCAAAGGTTTCCTGAAACCATTTTAGATGGATTGAGGGTGGTGTGGTTGCGAAGAGTTGGCCGGGAACATGGAAAGTCAGGGGCGAAGGTTTCTCCGCCCCTGGCCGGAAATAACCAACTACTTCTGATAGACGAAGTGGCCGCGGCGATTCTGCTGCCAGCAGGCTTCGTTTTCTTCCATGCAGAACGGCTTTTCCTTGCCGTAGCTGATGGTCTTTATACGACTGGCGCTCAGTCCGGCCGCCACCAGTGCGTTCTTGACGGAAGATGCACGCTGATCGCCCAGAGCAAGGTTGTATTCGGTTGACCCGCGGGAATCGCAATGGCCCTCAACCGTAAAGTTAATGTTGGGATGCTGGTTGAGGAATTGAGCATCCGCCTGGATGTCGGCCTGTTGATCCGGGCGAATATCAGACTTGTCGTAATCGAAATAAACATCTTTCACGGTTTGGCCGAAGAGATCTTCCTCCGTGGGCGAGGGGGTGGCTGCCACCGGCGCTGGTGCCAGGGTGACCGTGAGGCGCGTGGTGGCATCTTGAGTTCCGCCGGCACCTTTGGCTGTGAGGTGGTAAGTGGTGGAAGCAGTCGGGCTAACCTGCTGCGATCCGCTGGCTTGAACCGCGCCGATACCGTCGATCGAAACGTCGGTGGCGTTGGAGGTTTGCCAGCTCAAAGTTGCGGATTGGCCCGTCTGGATAGTATCGGGACTGACAGAAATGGAGGCCGTGGGTGAAGGCGGCGGCGGTGGTGGTGGTGGCGGCGGTGGAGCTGCTTTTTTCTTGCAGGCTCCGAGCATGAGAACCGCGCTCAGTGCGATGACGGTTGCGACAGATTTGAAAAGTTGACGTTTCATATTAATCCCCTTCACGTTGAATCCTCCTGCGAGCCCGAAATCGGGTTTCGAGTTCAGACGAAGTGTTTATTTCCAACTCCAGTTCGGTTGCGAGTTACGTCCTGTAAAAGTCAGTTGATGGAGCTTGGTGCCATCGGCCAGCATTTCCCAGATTTCTTCCTTACCCGAGCGGCTGGACTGGAACACAATGTGGCGGCCGTCCGGCGCCCAGAATGGAAAATCGTTGCGGCCACCATCGTGAGTCAGCTGAACCCATTGCTTGCTGGCGATATCCATCAGATAAATGTCAGAAGAGCCGGGCTCTCCAGGACCATATTTCCGGATCCAGGCGAGAGTGAGAAATTGGCCGTTGGGTGACCAGTTCGGCGAAACGGCATAGCCCTGGTCGGTCATGCGCTGCTGGTTGGCGCCGTCGGCTTCCATGGTGTAGACCTGAGGCAACCCGGTGCTGCCGCCGACAAAGGCGATTTGCGCGCCCGTCTTCCGGTTCCACGCCGGCGAAACGTCTGGCCCTCTGCCGGTCGTCATGCCATGAAGGTTACCGCCGGAAGCATCGCAAACATAAATTTCCGAATGGCCTCCGCGCGAGGAGGAGAACGCCAGATGAGCTCCATCGGGCGACCATGACGGCGACAGATTGGTGCCACCGAAATGCGGAAAATTGACCAAGCGGTTGAGATCGGTAGAGTATATAAGGATATCCCAGCCGGATTTGGTCAAGGAACTAAAGGCGAGCCGCGAATTATCGGGCGAGATTCGAGGCGAGAGCGAGATCGAAGCCTGGTGAGTAAGTTGACGCTGGTTGGAGCCGTCGTAGTCCATCACCCAGATCTCTTTATGACCGGAGCGGTCGCTGACGAAATAGATTTTGCTTTCCGCGATGCCGGGAATACCGCCGCCGAGACGGAAGATGATCTCATCCGCGAATTTATGGGCGATGATGCGAGCCGCATCGTCGGTGGGAACGTCGGCGTATTGCTTGCCGATCACCAGCGGCGATGCCGTGTTCTTTACGTCGTAGAGCCAGCCCTGGACAGTGAGCTTGCTAGCGGCGACGCCTAGGTTGCCGAAGGCCAGCATGGCGGCGTTGGGAGGCGGAGAGTTCCACACTCCGAAGGTGACCTCGGGCGGTTGGCCGGGCACCTCCAAGGGATAAAAACTCTTAGAGATAAGTTCGACGACACCGGAATTGTCGAGATCGTTCCAGAAAGTATCGTTGAAAGTCTTGAGAAGCGCGGTGTTCTGCGCGTCGCTGTTGGAAGGCTTGAAGTCGGGGACGGCGAGGCGAACCTTTTCAACGCCGAGTCCGGAGCCGGTGCGGACCCAATCCTGGGCAAACGAGGTGCAAGCGAGCAACAGGACGAGCAGGAGAGCTAAACTCAATCCACGAAAAAACGCGGCAGGACGCTTATCGGCCACGGGGAACTGCTGCGAGGTGGTGTAGTTGCTGTGCTCCATCCTGTTGAAGTTGCTGCGCGAAGAAACGCTTACGGGAAACGCGTTACACAATATCGTAGGCCGATACGTTCGATCTAGCAAGGTGCAATTCATCATACTCAAGAATGTGGAACCTCAAGAATAATCAAGGAACTAAGTAATTTATCGTTTGTAGTCAAACCAGTACTCCACGGAGATCTTACTGCCGCTGTAATCCGGCGGCAGGCTGCCGAAGGTGTCAATACGCTGCAGCGCGCGCACGGCAGATATATCAAGCGAGGGCACGCCGCTGGATTGCTCGACCTGCACGTTGGAAGGATGACCGTCGCGGGCGACGTCGAAGGTGATATAGACGCGCTGCGCGCTGGTGATCCGGGGATCGACCTCGTACTTCAGCCAATTTTCGGAAACTTTCCGTTGAATGACTTGCACGTACCAGCCATACTTAGTGCCGAAGTCGCCACCACTGCCGGTAACGCCGAAACCGCCCTTGGCGCCACCGGCTGCGAAGCTGCCGTACGGTCCGCTGACCGGTCCGCCTTCACCGAAGGCAACCTGGTTGGTTTCTTCCTCGGGAGCGGGCTGAGGCTTCGCTTTGGTCGGGCTGGGAGGCTTTTTTGGTTTGACCTTGGAATTCTTGCCCTGGATCTCGATGGCGTCAGGTTCTTTTTCTTCCACTTTAGGCTGAGATTTGGTGACCCCTTTGGATTCGTTGGCGAGAACGTTTTGGGTCTGCGCGGGCGTGGCGGGTAAGGGAACTGAGCTGACCAGCGTTACTCCCATGGCGTCGCCGCCGCCTCCGGTCCCCCAGCCTTGGCCGCGGGATCCTGTGAAGACAAAGGAGTAAAACACGATGAGAGCGGTGACCACAGCATGGAAGCCAGCCGACCAGGCGAGTGCGCGTCCCCAACTATCGTGTTCAAAAAATATCTCAGCGTTTTGCGCCATTTTGTTCCAAAGGCTGAGTAACGATGCTTACGTTGGTGATGCCCGATTGCTTTACCGCGTCCATTACAGTGGCGAAGGCACCGAAGGGGACGTTCTCATCGGCACGGATAAAAATAAACTGGTTGCGGGGATCGCGAATCTTCTGGCGAAGCTTGGCGGCGATCTGATTGATGTTGATCGCGTCGTTGCCCAGAAAGACGCGCTGATCCTTGTTGATCGTGATGACGGTGCGTTCTTCCGTGATCTCTTTGACGGTGCGGGTTTTCGGAACGTTGACTTCGATGCCGGACTGCAGAATGGGGGCAGTCACCATAAAAATGATGAGGAGGACGAGCACAACGTCGACCAGGGGAGTGATGTTGATATCGGCGAGGGCGGTCTGGGTACGGCCATTGGACGAAGTAAAAGCCATCAACGCCTCACTTCGGCCGCAGCTTGGGGCTGAATGCTCTCGATGGCATTCAGCACTTCAAGAGAAAAATCATCGCCGCGGGCTGCAAACACGCGAATGGAATTGCCAATCAAGTTATAAGCGATGACGGCTGGAATAGCGGCTGCGAGGCCGGCAGCCGTAGTAATGAGAGCTTCGGAGATGCCTGGGGCGACGGCACGAAGGGTTGCGCCTCCGGCAGTGCCGAGGCCGTGGAAAGCGTCGATGATGCCCCAGACAGTGCCGAATAGTCCGATGAACGGTGTGACGGCTGCAGTGATGGCGAGCCAGGGAACGTTGCGCTCGAGGCGCGTGATCTCTTCCGAGGCTCCGATCTGCATGCCGCGCTGCACTGCGGTCAGGCTGCGCAGGGTCGCACTGGGAGTGGAGAGTTGGCGCTTGTATTCCTGGTAGCCGCCTTCGAAAACGCCGACTAAAGGGCTGGGACGGAACTGATCGGCAACAGTGGCGAGATCCTGCATGCGCTGGGCTTTGCGAAAGGCGCGCAGGAAGCGTCCGCTCTGTACCCGGGCGCGGCGCAGCAGGCTCCATTTGGTCAGAATGATGGCCCAAGAGATGAGGCTGAAGGCCAGCAAGATGATAAGGACGAATTTGGCGACGGGACCCGTACTGGAAACGAGGTCGAGGATTTCGCCGCCGACGAAAAGGGCAAAGTATGAGAGCAGTTGCATTGTGGTTTGGAGAATACCTTGAGGCGATTATAGATGATTCGAGTGGCTGGCTACGCGGGACGTATCCTAAACATAACCTTCGAGTTGATAGCTACTGGCAGCTTCGACGGCTGCCGGAAGCATGGGAAACGCGAAGATACGGAAATTGACGACACTGAGCGCGGCGAGGACAACTATAGGAAAGCCAGTTAACTGTACTGACTTGCTGCACAGCCACGGCTTCGGACGTGGCTTCTTATTGGCGCGGCCTCGGAGTAGTACATATCTCGAGAATTAATTCGGCAGGGTTTTCGAGGGATCGGTTAGGGCAATCAATTTGCCCACGGGATAGTCTTCCTGGGAAATGGGGATCTCAGGATGTGGATTGATTATGGTGAGGACGTCGCCACTGTGAACTCCTCGTAACCGGAGTCGATCATTCTCGACGCCGACTACACGATATTTCTCGTCGAAAATTGACATAGTGGTGTTTAAGCTGCTGGTTTGGATGCTCAACGACCCTCGCGCGATGCTGACGAAATTGCCGGTGATTCGTCGAAAGTTCCAAACCGGGAAACAACAATTCAAGCAGTGTTAATAAAAAAGATTTTCGACGCGAACAGATTCCTTACGCAGCACGCCCTGCCAGTTCGTTCTCTGCTCCCCGGAATAAGGCCCGTAAAGCTCTGATGACCACACGGGCCAGCAGGATGATGATAGCGACTAATACCAGGACTATGGTGGCGGCGGCATAGGGATGCCGTGTAGCGAGCCAAGTTAGGCTGACCGCCAGAACGTCTTCTCCCAAACTCAACGAGATGTTTGAGACAGGTTCTGGAGATGGCGTCACAGCTGCTCGCAGTGCAGTTTTGCCTCCGTGGGCAGCGAGCGCGACGGCAGCTCCCAGCAAAGCTGCTAGAAGTTGCTGCGCGGGGCTGAGCTGCCGAGTGGCTCCATAGGCGAGCAAGGCCGCGACCGGCACGCGAACAAATGTGTGAAGAGCGCTCCATACAAGATCGAAGGCCGGGATCTTGTCGGCAAAAAACTCGATCGCGAACAGAATGCCACTGGCGGCGATGACTGGCCAGCTTTCGAGTAATTGCAACGCCGGAGGGAGCGGCAAGTGTCCGAAGCGGGCCAGCAAGCCCAAGGCAGCCACGGTGGCATAGACATTCAAACCGGCGGCAAACGCGACGGCCGCCAGCACGGCGAACAATTCAGGGAGCGGGATGTGCAACCAGTCGAGCACGCAAAAAAAGGAAAGGGCCGCTGTCAGCGACCCTCGGAAAGTTTCTGGAATCTGTGTTTACAGCGTGGACTCGATCTCGAAGCCCCAGGCTTCCAGAAGCGGCTCCGGGATGTACTTCGAATTCTTGTTGCGGCGTGCCCACTCCCGCAAACGAGTCGATCGCAAATATTGGTCAGGGGTGAGCTTGTATTCGCGCACCACTTGTTCGAACTCCGTAATGGTGGGGACGACCGGCCCAATTGGCTCGGGCTTGCCCCAGTTTGGATTTCCGCGTCGCTTCGCCATGAACAAATGCCTTTCGTACAAATGGGGGATCAACTCAAAATACTAAGGAAACGCTAACTATATGATTCTCCGGGCGCTCCTGGGATTCAAGGAAACGAAACCCTACCCTCGGAGCACTAGACAAAGCTAGCGTCCGGCGGTCCAAAAGCTAATCGGAGACTCAATATATTAGGGTAAGACTGGGCGGAAGTCAATCAAGATGCCTTTGATTGACTTTATATATTCAATCTAAGCTGTTGGTTGTATTGGTGTTGCTGTAATCTCGCCAACAGCGGGGTCGGCCCATGGCCCTAACCATTCAGAAACCTTTCAATCCGCGAGAATAGGCAGGGTGAATGGGCCATGCGAGAGGTGTTACAAGCGTAACCTTCAGCGCGAAGAGCATCATTGCCCGACCTTTGCAGCCAGCTTACAGTTGAAGATACTTCTCAAAGATTTCAGGCTGAATACCCCGAGGCGGAGGAATTCTAGAGCGGGCTATGAATTTGAAGGCACTGCTGCTGTGTTCGGACGATAAAATCGTGCGGGTGCTGCGCCGCACGCTGGGCGACCTCGACATTGAGGTCGAACATTGCACGAACTCGGAAGCTGCTTTGCGCCGTCTGACGCGGAACCGGTTTGAGGCAATCATTGTGGATTGCGCAGGACCGGGCGCGGCCGATGTGCTCCGAGGAGCCAGGACAGCTCCCTGCAACAAGCGCGCGGTAGCGGTCGCAATTCTGGACCCGGATACTGGACTGCGGTCGGCATTTGACATTGGAGCTCATTTCATCCTTTACAAGCCAGTCTCGGCGGAGCGCTCCAAATCAAGTTTTCGCGCGGCGCGAGCCTTGATGAAGAGAGAACGCCGGCGCAATTCCCGAGTGCCGGTACGCCTGCCTTTAGAGATGGCGAGCGCCGAATCTGGAGCACGGTTCAAGGTGAATACTACCGATGTCGGCGAAGGTGGATTGGCGATCTCGCTTCCACGACGCAGCAAGCCGCACGGCCGATGGAATTTGTCATTCACCCTTCCGGGCTCGGCCACTCGGCTAGAGGTGGCT
The DNA here is from genome assembly GCA_003138975.1 of Acidobacteriaceae bacterium. Classification (GTDB taxonomy): domain Bacteria; phylum Acidobacteriota; class Terriglobia; order Terriglobales; family Acidobacteriaceae; genus Sulfotelmatobacter. Next base: position 22,367 of record PLHQ01000115.1, read on the forward strand.
GCGGAGTTTGCGTGGGAAGGAAGCGGGACACAGGTGGGATTGCGTTTCCTGGATCAATCTCCGGAGGTTGCGCGTCAGTTGCGCGAATGGATCGGGCGCAGCGCCCCGGAAGCAGAAAAGGACGATCCTCCGGTCAGTTGCCAGCTTACGGACTTGAGTTTGGGTGGTTGTTATCTCGAGATCACTTCGCCATTCCCGGTTTCGACGCGGGTGACACTCTCAATGCGTGCCGCGGGAGTGGAACTGCGATCCGAAGGCGTGGTTCGGGTGATGCATCCAGATAAGGGTATGGGAGTGGAATTCGCCCAAACGACCGCGGAGCATCGGTCTTTACTGGAAAGATTTCTGCGCCGGCTGGGGGAAAGTCCCGATACCTTGCCGGAACTGATGGTTGAACCCGAAGGCTTAGAAAGCGAGACCGCCCAGAACTCGAGAACTGCTTCTGAATCTGGCCATACAGAAGATCCCTTACTTGATCTTTTCCGCAACCATGCCGGGATCGCGGCCGATTCGTTCGTGGAGATGCTGCGCAAGCAGCGCGGGCTCAGCACCGCTGCCTCCTGATCAGGCAGCCGTTGACGATTGTCCCCGATTATTGCGGCAGAGGAACCCCTTCCGCCGCCCCACCCTTTACCAGATCAGTCTTCACCGTGGATTTCTGATTAGGCACTAATTCGATATCGTTTTCGAAGGTCTGATATCCCGGCAGGCTGATGGTGATCTTGCGCTTGCCCGGCGCCACGAGCAGGGCTCTGCCGATGCCTCCGAACTCGGCGACATGACCGACGAAGACGCCGTCGACGAATACGGCGGCGCGATTAGGATTCACAACCAGCTTGATCTCAGCTGTGATTCGCGGCAGTTGAACCCTTGTGTCCTTTTCCATCTTTACGTCGATGGTTTGTGTTTCTCCCGCCCGTACCGTTACCTTCTGCACGAAGTCCACATATCCGCCCTGGCGAACGATAATTTCGTGTTCGCCAGGGAGAAGCAAGATTTTTTTCGACCCCTTAAGTTCCCGCAGATAACCTACGTATTGGCCGTCGATCCAGACGCCGGAAGTTTCCTCCACTTTAGTAGCGCCCACAAGGTCGACTTGACCAAGCACACCGTTTCCGGCGTGCAGGGTCGGGACGAACGTCAGAGAGCTAAAGACGGCAAGCAGACACACGACACCCCACACTTTCGAAGGAAAATTCATGAGAGCCTCCACGGTGATGTTGAGATGCTGAAGCATGAAGAAGGGTAGCCGGTGAGAACGGCGGTGCAAGGAGCCATTATGACAGGAGTGGGCGGAGAAACGTTGGACAAATGTGCAAGGCTGCTACGCTAGAATGATCGCGAGCCGGGATGGCGAAATTGGCAGACGCAGCGGACTTAAAATCCGCAGGTCCGAAAGGACTGTGGGGGTTCGATTCCCCCTCCCGGCACCAACCAACCCACTGACAGAGCGTCAGTTAGGAAGAACAGCAGCAGCGGAATTACACGGCTCTGGTGCACCATGTTTGGGCAGTTTTACCGCAATCGTGCCCGAATCGTGCCCGAACTGCTTTTGC
>PLHQ01000181.1 GCA_003138975.1 Acidobacteriaceae bacterium
TGTCTCCGGGCTGGACCTGAAAGGATTGGTGGCGGCGCGTGGACTCGAACCACGGACCTACGGATTATGAGACCGTCGCTCTAACCACCTGAGCTACGCCGCCACATTTATTTACAACAGCTTACAAACATGCGACCTTGCGCCATTGCATTCCGATCGCACTAACTTAGGATAGCGTAGACCTGTTGGAGGTGGCATTGAATCGCTATCAGCGCGGTCACATTTATGAGGCATTTGGGGCCTTGCACGTTCGATTCTATCAAAACTGAGGTCCGTGACGGACAACTCACACGCGTGCAGAAGTCGCGCATAGGCTCCGCGGCTAAAAGTGGCGCCTTCCTTCAACCAGACGAGTTCAATCCAAATTGTGAATGATCTCACCGAGGAACCAGGCTCTGCGTTCCGTCTCATCAATCCAGACCTCAATCAGGCTCGCAGTTGCCGCATCCATATGGCGCTCGCACACCTCGTGAATAGAACGGAGCGAGGCCGTCAGTTGGCGGTTGTCGGAATACAACTCGCTGAGCATCGCTGTGTCCGAAACGTGGACTGCGTTATTGTCCTTGAGCCGTTGATGGCTACTGATCTCGCTGATCGAATGGAGCGTTAAGCCTCCAAGCTTGCGGGCTCGCTCTGCAACTGGGTCCGTCATCGCAAATATCTGATCTCCATGCTCATCGAGAAGGAGATGGTAATCGCGGAAAAAAGAGGGAAAATCCGGACTTAGGCAGAGCGGTTGCGGATGAAGATTACGCGCATGCACGAAGGGGGGCCAAGACTGTACCCTCTGTTAGACTCAATCGCACCTCGATGGGCCGACGGGCGTTAGTTTTTCGTATACGTATTTGCCTTTACTCGGTGCAGAAGTCGTGGCCTATGTCAATCCCTTTGCATCTGACATTGCCAAGCATTCTTCACGGTGAGAAAACCATTTCGTCGTTCTGCTTCCCAGCTTTGTGTGTGCGTGTCCCGCCGAGGATTCGGCAGGGATGCAACCTTGCACCGTCGACATGACGACGGTGGTGTCTGCCCGTGGACTCTCCGGCGGCGAGCTCTGTTGCGGACTTTGCATATCCGGCGATGCAATCTCAGCGGATTCCGAAGGTGCGGCTGGCGCCAAGGATGAACGTCGCTTTTGCTCCGCAAGACTCTGTACGAACGGATAAGTAGTAGTGGCAGAAAGAAACGCAAGCAGTGCATTCCCACTCTCGTAGGCGAGATGCCGGAAACTGGAATCCCGCCGAAAACTCCAGAGCCTTGAAGCCGATACCGGCACTTGCATAGTGCCCCCGACCACCGACCGGGAGTAAAATATAAACGGATTCCCTGGGTGGGAAGGCCATGGCCACTCGAATTGCCTTCCTTGTGCGAGCGCCGCGCATCCTTCCGATCTTGCTGTCGGTGATCTGTCTCCTCGCGCCCGCAGAGGCGCAACACGGGGGCGGAGGCGGCCACTCCGGAGGCGGCCACTTTGGTGGCGGGCACTCTTCCGGCAGGCAATCCGGTGGGAGCCAAGGGGGCGGGCATTTCGGCTGGCTGCACTTCCGGTCCGGAAAGGACTCTGCCCGGCGTGCGGGATCCGAAGCGTCCTCTACTACTTCGGATATTTTGCCCCATGGGCCGTCGCACCCATGGACCTTCGCCACGCCGGCCCGAACGCCATCCACTTTGCGGATTCCGTCAACGCTTCTCTGGTCTCCTCCGCTATTCCACGCCACTCCGACGGCCCCAGTTTCTTTCGTTTCTTCGACCGTGCGCCGTCCTCGCGGTTTCTCCTTCAACCGCTTTCCGCGGTTTTCTTCCTCTGGATGCTTCTTGAACGGCGTGACCCAGGTCTGTTTCTTCGAGCCATTTTTGCCGCTGCTTTCCTTCTCCGGTTACTTTGATCCTTTTTATTTCGGCTTCGGCGGAGACGCGCTTGATCTGGGCGACGACCTCACTTCCCAGGGGTCCACGCAGTCGGAAATGTCGGCGATCCCGCCCACTGCCAATCCATCGGATGACGGCAGAGCAGAAGGAAATTCGTCGGCGCGACCCAGAGTGGCGCTAGACACAGCGACCGAACAGCAGACCCTGGGCAAGCGAGTCTTCCTGCTGGTGCTGAACAATGGTGCCAGCCACGCTGCGACTGACTACTGGGTCGCCGACGGCTATCTCGAATACATCAGCCCCGACGGCACACGCAGCCACATTCCGCTCGAAGCTCTCGACTTGCAAAACACGGTGATCCAAAATGCTCCCCGTGGCCTTCCGTTCGTGCTCCGCTCCACGCCCGCACAGAATCGTTAGCTCCGCCCCAAATCTCCTGAACGACGAGACGCCCGGGCTCGCGCGTCCACTTCTTTATTCCAAGAGCGCTTGCAAGAAAAGCGTCAACCAAAACGATAAACGTCCGATTCCATTCGCCGATTCGATACTTGCCAGTCTCGGCAAGAAACTGGAAACTAGTCCCACATGAAAACCGTCGCCGTCATCCCAGCTCGACTTGCCTCCACCCGTCTGCCGCGCAAAATGCTCCGCGAGATCGCCGGGAAGCCGCTTGTGGGATGGGTCTATGAAGCGGTCCACTCATCGCCGCTTCTCTCCGAGGTGATCATTGCTACGGATTCCGAAGAAATTATGGACGCCTGCAAACATTACGGATGGAAAGCCCGAATGACTTCGTCAAGTCACCGCAGCGGGACCGAGCGCGTACATGAAGTCTCAAACCACATTACCGCCGATCTTTACCTTAACGTGCAAGGCGACGAACCGCTCGTGTGTCCCGAACAAATTGCCACTCTGTTGGATGTTATGAAAGATTCGTCCATTCAGGTGGGAACTCTGAAGACCCTTTGCCCGGCGGAAGATATCCATAATCCAAATGCTGTTAAAGTCGTGACTGAGGCAAACGGCCGCGCTCTCTATTTTTCCCGCTCCACCATTCCTTTCGATCGCGACGGCAGCGACCCACGCTACTTCAAACATCTCGGTCTTTACACTTACCGAAAGTCCGCGCTCGATTGTTTTGTAAGCCAGCCGGAATCGACGCTGGAAAAAAGTGAACGGCTGGAACAGCTGCGTTTCCTGGAAAACGGAATCTCAATCTACGTGGGCGAAACGCCTTACGATTCCGTAGGCGTGGATACGGAAGAAGATTTGCAGCGTGTGACCGCAATTCTGCGCCAGCGTTAATTTCGTTTGTGGGGTCGGAAAATTCGGCTTCACGCCTGCGGGCTCGCGCTTTGTGTGCGGCCCCACTCTTCTGCGGCCGCCACGCGCCTCGAAATTGCAGGGTGTGAGTGGAATAACAATTCTATCCATTTCGAAGGCGTCCGCTCCGCAAGGTTCTGCTGCGCCAGCTTGTTCATCGACGAAATAAACGGCTCCACATTGACGATCGATTCAAATGCGTAGCGGTCGGCCTGCCGCTCGTTGTATCGCGAGTAGGCATTTAACGCGGGCATCAGCAGGAGGGAAATCACGGTTGCAGTGATCGCCAGCAGGGGCAGGTTGGCAAAATCGGATAGCTCCTCGAACATGTGATGATCAACTGCGTAATGCAACACAAAGTTCGCCACCCAGAAGCCGAATAGAGTAATTCCCCCCTGCACCAGAATGCTCTTCAAAATGTGCTTGTGGACGTGATGGCCAAGTTCATGCGCGAGCACCGCCTCGATTTCTTCAGGAGCATAGTTATCCAGCAGAGTGTCGGCCAGGATGATCCGCCGCGTGCTGCCAAGACCGGTCAGAGCCGCATTCGCCTTCTTGCTCTTTTCCGAAAGCTTCCAGCGGTAAACTCCGCGCACCCGCGTGCCCGCCCGCTGGCCCAGTTGGACCAGCCGGCGCCGCAGGTCTTCATTGTCCAGCGGCTCGAACTTGTAGAAAATCGGGAACAGCACCACAGGCGCTAGCTGGGCCAGCAAGATGAATAACCCCATGAACAGTGCCCACGTGATCAGCCACCAATGCTGCGGGGACTGCCGGATCATGAAGTACAGCAACTCCACCACAACCCCTGCCAACACCAGTCCTACCAGAAAACCCTTGACTTGATCCCATAACCACGAACGAACTTTTTGCGTGGAGAGCTGGAACTTCCGTTCCAGCCGGAATCCGTAGTAGTCGAGACCCAGGCCGAGCACTTTGCTGATCAGCAGCAGGAAGAACAAATATAGGAAGACGGCGAGCGTGTAGTTCTGAAATCCCCGCCGCAAGGCGAGATCGCGCAACCATCCGGACCAGCCCGTAATCATCAGGAGAACAAGGAATGCGGAGCCGACGACAAAGTCGGCGACTCCGAGCCATCGGTGGATCCGATTGTAACGGCGCGCCTCGGGCGAGTCGTCTGGCGTCGGGAGTGTGCTTCCAGCGAAAGTCATGCCCACTTAGAAGTATCGCATTACCGCAGTGCTAAATGTGGATTTCCGAAGTGATTAATGAGCTTACGAACCGCCATTATTAACAAAACTCTCCGCGGCTGTGAGTATTTCCGTCACCAGCTCCGGCGATGCGGCTTCCGCGTACGCGCGCAGCAGCGGCTCCGTTCCCGAAGCACGAAACAGAATCCACGCTTCCGCTCCGTTGCCGTTTGTCGGAGCATCAAGAAACAACTTGATGCCATCAAGACTTTCTTTTTTTACTACGCAATAGCGCCCCAAACTCTGTGTGCTTTCTGCCCGCGCCCGCTGAATCGCGCTCCGCTTGACCTCTTCCGGAATGTGCAGATCGCGCCGCCCGTAATGGTGTGGCCCGAACTCGCGTTGCAGGTCCGTGACCAGTTGGCCCAGCGGCTTGCCTTCCTCCGCCATCACGTTGGCCAGCAATAGGCAGTTCAGCACCCCATCGCGCTCTGGTAGAAAGCGCGAGTAGCCGATGCCGCCAGATTCTTCTCCACCGATCAGGATGTCGTGTTCCATCATCAAATCCGCGATGTACTTGAATCCGATCTGCGTTTCGTAAAGCTTGCGCCCGTACTTGGCGGCAATGCGGTCGAGCATACGCGTCGTATTAAATGCGCGCACCACGTCGCCGGACCATTTTTTGCGCTCGAGCAGCCAGCGCAACAGCACGCAGAAAATCTTGTGCGAATCTACAAAGCTGCCATCCTCAGCGACCGCACCGATGCGGTCGGCGTCGCCATCCGTGGCCAATCCCGCATCGCACTTCTCGCTCACTACCGTTTGCTGCAGCAGAGCGATATGCGGCTCAATCGGCTCGGGATTGATGCCTGGAAAAAGAGGATTGAGTTCCTGCCGGATCGCGATGTGTTGAACGCTGCGTTGCCGAAAGATTCCGGCCAGAATGCCGCGGCCAGAGCCATACATCGAGTCGATTGCGATTTTGAATTTGGCTTTGCCAATTAAATCCATATCGGCAAAACGGCAAATCGCAGCAACGTAAGGCGTCTTGAGGTCAACCTCTTCGATGGCCGCTTTCGCGCCTTCCGGCATCGCTCCGGCGCGCAACTCTTCTTCCACCTTTTTCATGATGCCAGGAGTGGCGGATCCACCAAACTTCCCTTTGAACTTCACTCCGTTCCAGTTCCATGGATTGTGGCTGGAGGTGACCATCACTCCGCCAGCGGCGCCTTTGTTTTTCACAGCATAGGACACGGCAGGGGTGGGCGTATAATCGTCAGCCAGTTTCGCCGGAATGCCAGCGGCGGCGATTATTTCCGCGGCGACTTGCGCTGCGCGTTGCGACGCGAAACGCGTGTCGTAGCCGACGAAGATTCCGCGCGGGGCGTCCTCGTATTTCAAAACGTAGGAAGCAATCGCGCCGGCGACTCGACGCACGTTGTCGAAAGTGAAGTCGTCCGCGATGATGCCGCGCCAGCCGTCAGTTCCGAATTTAATTTCTTGAGCCATGCGTTCTTGGTTTTTGGTTTCCTGTTTCCAGTACCCGCGAACCGAAAAGTACCGCCGAATCTTCGGCACCAGAAACCAGAAACTACGTCAGTTTGTGCAGCTTCTTCCGGTCAAGATGCTTCACCACTTTGCCGACGTCCTGCGCGTGCTGACGTGTAGTGATCAGCAAAGCGTCAGCCGTATCGACCACCACTACGTCGTCCACTCCTACGGTGGCAACAAACTTATTAGGAGCATGCACGTAATTACCCGTAGCGTTCAGAACGAACACGCCCGCACTGTGGATGATGTTCCCCGCAATCGGACTGGTCTTCGCGGTGTGATGCTCGTGCAGAGCGGTCCACGAACCCAGGTCGTTCCAGCCGAAATCCGCAGGAAGGCAAACGATGTTTCCTGCCTGCTCGCCCTTTGCCGACCGCGGTTCCAGCACGGCGTAATCGACGCTGATGTTTTCGCACTTCGGATATAACTTCTTGAAAGTCGCCGCAAATCTGCGCGTGCCGAAAGCGGCAGCGATCTCTTCCAGCAGTGGAGCGGTCCTCGGAAGATGCTCGCGCAGAGCATTGGCCAGCGTCCGAGAGCTCCATAGAAACATGCCGCTGTTCCAGAAATAATTACCTGCAGCCACAAAAGCAGCAGCCTTCTCCGCGTCGGGTTTCTCGGTGAATCGGCGCACACGCAAAGCGTCGCTCTCGAAGGCGCCGCCCGCCTCAATGTAGCCGTATCCCGTTTCCGCGCGGTTTGGCCGAATACCGAGGACCACAATGTTTTCACCAGCGGCTGCAATCTCCACTCCACGTTCGATGGTTGCCCGATAGCTCTTTTCATCTGCTATCACATGATCGGAAGGAAACATCCCAATGACCGCCTCGGGATTTTCGCGCAGCAGAAGAAAAGCGGCTAGGCCGATCGCAGGTCCGGTGTTGCGTCCCAACGGCTCGGCGAGCACTTGTGTCTTGGGCAGTTTCGGAAGCTGCTTCAAGATCGCGGGACGCAGATCGTCATTGGTGATGATCCAGAATCGTTTGGGCAGAGCCAGCGGCAGCAGTCGCGCCACGGTCTGCTGGATCATCGTCTGCTTGCCATCGAGCGCCAGCAACTGCTTGGCCCGTTTCTTCCGGCTCAAGGGCCAGAATCGCGTGCCTCGGCCGCCAGCGAGAATCACAGGATAGAAGTTTTCGTTCTTAGCCACGTTCTCAGGATCTCAATCACTACATTCGTGTTTCGGGTTCGGGCAGTGTAGCACCGGGTACACGCGCTCTCAGAAACTCCAGTGTCCACTGTGGACGCACCGTATACTTTTCTACCGACGCGGGAACGACGATCGCATCGCCCTTGGCTACTGTGACGGGTTCCGCGCCGGCTGCTTCTACCACTCCGCATCCTTCCAGTGCCACGAGGGTCTGCGCGGAACTCTTGCCGGAATCGTCGCGCGTGCTCAGCTCCTGCGCGTCCTTCATCTCAAACATATCCACAACAAAGTAAGGAGCAGCTACCAGCAGAGCTTGCCGGTTATTGCTGCCGCGAATCTGCGCCGGAGCCGGTCTCACTACTTTTCCGGAAGCTACTTTCAACTTCACCGCAGCCAGGCCCTCTTTCAGGTGCAACTCGCGCGGCCGTCCGTAATCATACAAACGATATGTCGTGTCCGACTGTTGTTGAGTCTCGACGATCACCGAACCGGGCCCCAGCGTGTGCACAGTTCCGCCAGAAACGTAAATCATGTCGCCGGTGAAGACGTTCAGCCAGTTGAGCAACTCTTCGGCGCGCTTCTCATGGATCGAGTGTTCCAATTGGGCAACGGTCACGCCCGGTTTCAATCCCAGTGCGATTTGCGACCCCGGCTTCGCGTGCGCCACATACCAGCATTCCGTCTTGCCCCATGGCTGACCTACGCGGCGAGCTTGCTCGTCATCGGGATGCACCTGCACGGAAAGATTTTCATGGGGGAAGAGAAACTTCAGCAGCAACGGGAAGCGCCGCGCATCGCGGGCGGCGTCGCCCACAAGCTCTCGCTGGCACTTCTCGCTGACTTGCGACAGCGTCTGCCCGGTGAGCGGTCCGTTGGCCACTTTGCAATCGTCGCCGGTGAGCCAGGCTTCGCCAATCTTTTCGCTGAACTGCCGATTGGGATAAATCGGCGACAAATCGTGCGTCCCCCACGGGCGCGGATCGAATCCCGGAAGCATCAACAATGGATACAGATTGCCCATGAGGAATTATTTGGACGAAAAAGGCCGTTCGCGAACAAACGGCCTTAGCCGAACGCGTCTGAAATTAGCGACTACAAAGCGGCGAAGAATTTCCGCATGCGTTCCAGGCCGCGATCCAACTCCGCCTTCGAGGTCGCATACGAAACGCGGATGTGCTCGCCGGTGCCGAATCCTTCTCCCGGCACGGTCGCTACGTGTGCTTCCCGGAGCAACCTTCCCGCGACGTCTGACGCCGATTTCACACCCCCGCGTCCCAGGAACGGCGAGATGTTGGGATAGGCATAGAATGCGCCCTCCGGCAGAGTGCAAGTCACTCCTGGAATTGAGCGCAAGCCTTTCACCACGTGGTCACGCAGCTCGATGTATTCGAGCCGCATATGCTCGACGCACTCTTGCGGTCCCTTGAGCGCAGCCACTGCCGCTTTCTGCACAATCGAAGTCGGATTCGAAGTGGACTGGCTCTGCAACTTCGACATCGCATTCACCACCGCTGCCGGAGCGAGCGCGTAACCCAGGCGCCAGCCCGTCATGGCATAAGTTTTCGAGAGCGAACCCAGCACCACGATGCGCTCTTTATATTCGCGCAGCGATCCAACGGAAAAATTCCTGCCGCTGTAATTCAAATAGACATAGCACTCGTCGGAGAGCACCCAGATTCCGCGCTCGTGCGCCAGGCGGACCACTGCCGTCAGATCCTCCGCACTCATGACCGCGCCCGAGGGATTTGACGGCGAATTCAGAATGATCACCTTGGTTCGCGGCGTAATCAGCCGCGCGACCATCTCTGCGGTCACCCGGAAGCCTTGCGACTCATCCGATTGCAGCAACACGCACTGGCCGCCGGCATAGCGCACGATGTCCTTGAACGAAACCCAGTAGGGCACCGGCAAAACCACTTCGTCGCCGTGATCCACGAGCACCTGAATGGCGTTGAACAGCGCATTCTTGCCGCCGGTTGAAGCGATCACTTCTTCGCGGCGGTAATCGGAATCGAAGTCCACGGCATGACGGTGCACGATGGCGTCACGCAACTCAGCCGTGCCCGGCACTGCCGTGTACTTGGTGAAGTTGCCCTGAATGGCCGCGATGGCCGCGTCCTTGATGTGCTGCGGCGTGGTGAAATGTGGCTCGCCGGCGCCAAAGTCTACAACATCGATGCCCTGCATACGCAGTTTGTCCGCTTCGGCCACCACCGCCATCGTGGCTGAGGGCTCAATGCGGTTGATTCGGTCGGTGAGTTTCAGGGCTTCGGTGATAGCAGTGGTCATGTTTTCTTCTTCCTTTTCTCTTTTCCGCCTGAGGCGCGAGCCGTGGCTGCTTGCATTTCGTCGTGAAACTTGTAGGCCGGCTCAAGTTTTTCCCGCAGCTTCTGTTCGACCACTTCTGGGACGAGACCCTTCACTGGGCCGCCGATCTGCGCCACTTCGCGTACCAGACGCGAACTGACATAAGAATATTTGTCGGCTGGCATCATGAACACGGTCTCCAGCGTGGGCTCAAGCTTGCGGTTCATCAGCGCCATCTGCAATTCATATTCGTAATCGCTCACGGCTCGAATGCCGCGCAAGACACAAGTCGCGTCGATCGACTTGGCGTATTCGACCATCAACCCATGGAAGGCTTCGATGCGGACATTCTTCAAATGCGCCGTGAGCGTTTTCAGCATCTCCAGCCGCTCCGCGAGGCTGAACATCGGGCTCTTTTCCGTATTCCTGAGAATGCCAACGACCAGTTCTTCAAAGATCTTGGCACCCCGCTCAATCAGGTCGAGGTGACCGTTGGTGGGTGGGTCGAACGAACCGGGATAAAGGGCGCTGACTTTACTCAATGGTCCTCGCAGGAAGCTGCCGTGCTGGGCAATAGAGGATTCTATTCGGCAGGAGCAGGGATGGCAATTAGGGAATGAGCAGGCTTCGGGGCACGGTGCATTTGAGCACCGCGCCCCAACGTGATGTTTAGCGCTTCGCTGCTATCGGCACCTTGGCAGGTTCGGGAGGGGCACTCGGCATCGTGGTGACACGCGCTCCCGTTGACGGCGGCGTCTGCGCCGGAGTGGCTGCCGCGTGTGGCTGTGCAGGAGTCGCAATCAATCCCAGCGCCTTACGCACTTCCGTGTCGAGCTTAGCCATGGTGTCCTTGTTGTCTTTTAGGAACTGGCGGGCATTTTCACGGCCCTGGCCAATGCGTTCGCCTTTATAGCTGAACCACGACCCAGACTTTTCGAGGATGTTATTGTTCACCGCGATATCGAGCAGGTCGCCCTCGCGGGAAATGCCTTCGCCATAAAGAATGTCGAACTCGGCCTCGCGGAAGGGCGCTGCCACTTTGTTCTTCACGACTTTTACGCGGGTACGCGAGCCGGTGACTACGTCTCCGTCCTTGATAGCCGCAATGCGCCGAATATCCACGCGCACCGACGAATAAAACTTCAGCGCGCGGCCGCCCGTGGTGGTCTCCGGATTGCCAAACATCACTCCAATCTTTTCGCGGATCTGGTTGATGAAGATCAGGCAGGTGCGCGACTTGGAAACCGTGCCCGTCAGCTTGCGCAGTGCTTGCGACATCAGCCGCGCCTGCAGCCCCATGTGGCTATCGCCCATTTCTCCATCGAGTTCGGCCTTGGGCACCAGCGCCGCCACCGAGTCCACCACCAGCACGTCGATGGCGTTCGAGCGCACCAACGCTTCCGTGATCTCGAGCGCCTGCTCGCCGTAGTCCGGCTGCGAGACCAGCAGGTTGTCGACGTCAACGCCCAACTTCTTCGCGTAGGCAGGATCGAGCGCATGCTCGGCATCCACAAACGCCGCCATGCCGCCGGTCTTCTGCGCCTCGGCAATCACCTGCAGCGTGATGGTGGTTTTGCCGGAAGACTCCGGCCCGAAGACTTCCACTACGCGTCCGCGCGGAAAGCCGCCTACGCCGAGCGCGGCGTCAAACGAAATCGCTCCGGTCGAGATCACTGCGATAGGAACGATCGCTTCCTTCGACCCCAACCGCATGATCGAACCTTTGCCAAACTGCTTTTCAATCTGCGAAACCGCCAACTCAATTGCCTTGCCCCGCTCATCCGCCATGGGAGTGTGGCTCCTTAGTAAGAGTGCAAAACTAATCTGGCCGGATTATACATATAGTTAGAAGCGAATAAAAGGCGAATCTGCATAATTAACATTTGCGCCGTCCCGAACCGGAACTCGCGATCGCTCCTACCTCTGCAACAAGTCCACCGGCGCCGTCACATCATGCACGCGGAAATATTTGGCCAGTGCCGGATACTTCCGCGCCACGGCCTCATACATTGCATAGGCCACGTTGCGGTAGGAAACATGGCCGGCCGGAGTGGTGCGCAATTCGGAGATGTACACAGCTTCTGCAAAGTCCATCTTGAACAGGGCGCGCTTGCGATACGCCAGCGGAATCGCGTACTGCGAATTTTCCTCCGCCTCCGGCGCGTTGCGCGCGGCGAGCTTCTCCACCGCAGTCTGCGCGCGCCGCATGGCGGCATCGAAGCGGCCGCGCTCGCCAGCGTCTTCCAAATCGAGCAGCATCTCGTAGCCGTGCCGCGTAGTGAATCCTTGCATCACCTGAATGCAGCGCCGGTGACGATGCATGTCACGAAAGCCGCCCGTATCCATCAGGATGTCGAAGCGGAACTGCTGTCCGGCTCGGAATCCGCGCAACATCTCGTCGTGCTTGCCGCGATGGCGCAGACCAAGGTCGATGATCTCCCGCCGGAATCTCTCTCCTGAAACTTGCAGCGCCTGCCGAACCTGGCGGTAAGAAAAGTGGCAGTGCTCATAAAGCAAAGTGGTCGCGATCTCCACTTCGAGCGGCTCTTCGTCCAGCAGGTCGACAATGGCCTTCGACGGCGCAAGCGACTCGCTCTTCATCAGCTCTTGCGCTGCCTGCCGCAACTCGCGCCTCGTTTCCATTTCATACAGATTCGGGTCGGCATACTTCACCAGCGTGGGCGCGACCCGAACCTCGTGCAACAATTCCTGCTCGGCACGCGCGCCCAGCTCCGGACTCAGTTTCCGAATCTGCTCCACCAAATCCCGCAACGATTCGGCATTCACGTTATAGGCCGAGGACGTTGCTGCTTTCTTCAACGACTCGCCGAGAACCCGCACTTCTTTGTGTGTGTGCGAGAGCAGGTGCGCCACCTGTGTCTCCAGCGTGCGTGCGTTGACGATCTCGCCCAGCGACGTATTCGTAGCCAGCGGCAGAAGGTAGCGCGTAATGTCGAATGCCCGTGCCTTCAGCGTGCGCTCGTAGGCTTCCTGCTTCATATCGGCGGGCTTGGGCGTGATGCTGATCAGGTACTGCGTCATGTGTGCCGAGAGCGCATCGTACTCGGCAAAGAGAAAATCCAGCGTCTCGCGGTAAAGCTTGCGTGCCTCCTCATCGGCGCCGAAATCGGGGACGTAATAGCCGCTTTTCTTGAAACCCTGATAGCGGGTCGAACGCTCCTGCCCGTCCCAGCGCTGTTCGTCGACCAGTTCGACCGCAGCGAGAATGGAGAGCCTCTCGACGGCCAGTGCAATGTGCGCCAAATCAGCGATCGAGCGGTGACCGTACTGGAAGTAAAAAGTGTTGAGAAATTTCTCCGCCTTCTGCTGGTTGATCTCGCGCAACGACTCCTTCATCGATAGCGCCGAACGCGAATACTTGGCCATGGCGTACGCCTGAATCTCCGGCTCCACTCCATAAACTGCGAAGACCTCGGTAGAAGGCGCTTCGTCCGGCGCTTCTGCGCGAGCCTCTTCTAGAGGTCTGTCAGGAACTAAGTGTTCGGGAGCCGAAGCCCTCTGCGGCGAACGGTGCCCGGGGCCAGCTGAAGGCGAATCCGACGGGGATGATTTCTGGTTGGAGGGTTCGGGCATCGTGATCACTTCGTTCGTCACAGTTGGGGTCATGGGAGTGTTCGAATGTTAATCGGCGAACGCACAATGCGCAATCCGTTAGAAGAATGACAACTCGACTTGTGCGAGAGTTGTAAACTTCTAGTCCATGAGGAAGGTCGGCGGGTGGCTCGTGGTCGCGGCGTAGGCGCTACTGCTTTATACGTCCTTGTCTGCACCAGCGCGTACGCCCCGGGCGCATCAGTATCTCGGAGCGGCGATGCTCGCGGCATATGCATCACCCTGGCCGATAGCGCAAGCCTGCGCTCTCGCAGCAGCCGGTATCAAGCTGGCGAGTTTTCCCATTCGCCGCGGTGAACGGTGGGCCCTGGGCACGTCATTCGCCATGTGGACCATGCTCTTCTTAACACGCCCCTACACTGATCCGCGGTGTCTGGTGGTGCTCGATCCCCACCAGCACGGCTGCCATACGTTCATGATTGCGGTTCTGCTGGGCATCGTCGGTTTGGTGCTCGCCCGCTAGAACCTGACCCGCGCTACCTGCTTCGGTCGCCGCGACGGGTATAATTCCACGTTCTGACCTAAATATCTTCAGAAAATACGTGTAGTAATCATTAGGAGAATCTCATGTCCCTTTCAGGGCGAGTGACGTTTGTTACAGGCGCGTCGCAAGGCATTGGACGAGCCTGCGCACTGAAGCTCGCCACGGCGGGCGCAGCCGTTGCTGTCGCCGCTCGCAATCAAGAGAAGCTGAACGAACTCGTGCACGAAATTGCCGGCACCGGCGGCAAGGCCGCCGCCTTCGCTCTCGACGTAACCGACGAAGAGCAGGTTAAGGCATCGATCAGGTCAGCCATCGCACAGTTCGGCAAGGTCGATATCCTGGTCAACAATGCCGGCATTACACGCGACCAGCTCGTCATGCGCATGAAGCGCGCCGATTGGGATGCCGTACTGCAAACCAATCTCACCTCCGCGTATCTCTGCATTCAGCAAGTTACCAGTTCTATGCTCAAGCAGCGTTGGGGACGCATCATCAACATCGCCAGCGTCTTCGGACAGATGGGGCAAGCGGGACAGGCAAACTACGCCGCGTCGAAAGCCGGGCTGATCGGATTGACCATGGCCGTCGCCCGCGAACTTGGATCACGCAACATTACTTGCAACGCCGTGGCCCCCGGCTTCATCGAAACCGCCATGACGGAGGTGCTCGGCGACGAGTTCAAGCAAAACGCCGCCAAACAAATTCCGCTCGGGCGCGTCGGATCCCCCGCCGATGTAGCGAGTGCCGTCGCCTTTCTCGCGTCCGACGAAGCCTCCTACATCACGGGCCACGTGCTGAACGTGAACGGCGGCATGCTGATGGGATAGATCGAAATCCTTCACCACAGAGGTCACAGAGGAAATGAAAGCCGAGCACACGATCCCCCCGAATTACCCTGTGACGTCTGTGTCCCCCGTAGTAAAGGTTTTGACATTTGCTCATGCCGAATCACCTGTGCAGATCGCGCAAGCCCGCGAATTATTTCTGGAGTACGCGCAGTCCCTCGGTTTTAGCCTCTGCTTTCAGAACTTCGACAAGGAACTTGCAGGATTGCCCGGTGACTATGCTCCGCCGGAAGGACGCCTGCTGCTTGCGGAATACGAAGATCAACTCGCGGGCTGCGTGGCGCTCCACAAATTAGATTCACGCGTCTGCGAGATGAAGCGTCTCTACCTGCGTCCGCAGTTTCGCGGTAAGGGCCTGGGACGCGCACTGGCCGAGCGCATCATCGTCGACGCGCGCCAGATCGGCTATCAACGAATGCGCCTTGACACCGTCGAGCCGGTGATGAAAGATGCGGTTGCAATGTATCGCAAGCTCGGATTTAAGGAAATTGTGCCCTACCGTACGAACCCGATTGCCGGTGCGATGTACATGCAATTGGAATTGTGACTGCGCTGTTTGACAGGCCTGAAGCCATGAAGAAAATCTGCTTGCTGATATTTGTCGCCCTCTTTGCTTCCTCCTGCCTTGCTGCCGATGGCAAACCCGTCTCCTACAAGAGCGGCGATGAAACGGTCCAAGCCGTGCTCTACACGCCCTCCGGCAACGGCCCATTTCCGGCCCTCATCGTCATCCACGAATACTGGGGACTGAACGACTGGGTGAAGGAACAAGCTTCGAAGCTGACCGATCAGGGCTACGAGGCTCTTGCGATTGATTTATATCGCGGCAAAGTTGCCACCACACCTGACATGGCGCACGAATTGATGCGCGGAGTTCCCGAAGACCGCGCCAAGCGCGACTTGCACGCCGCTTTTGAATTTCTGCAATCGCAGCCTAACGTCAGGAAGAACCGCATCGGTGCGATCGGATGGTGCATGGGCGGCGGCTACGCCCTCGACGTCGCGCTTGATGAGCCAACCCTCGCAGCCGACGTAATCAACTACGGCCATCTTGCCACTGACCCCGAAGCGCTCAAGAAAATCAACGCTCCCATCCTTGGATTCTTCGGTGCCCAGGATCGCGGCATCACGCCCGATGACGTGCACAAATTTGAGGCAGCCATGAAACAACAAAGCAAGAAGATCGACATCAAGATCTACGACGACGCTGGCCATGCCTTCGAAAATCCGAACAACAAGGACGGTTACCGCGCCGCCGATGCGGCCGATGCATGGCAGCGCACCGTGAACTTCCTTGCCGACACCTTGAAAAAGTAGCCCTGGACCGCCGCTACGCGAGTTGCAGTTTTGTCACTCTCGTTCCTTGTACGCTGTTTAAGCTTAAAGAGGTTTGGCTTCAATCAAGCCCAGATTGCACTGGTTTTGATATAGCACTAATTTCCACTTGCCAGAAAATGCCGATCTGGTTACTATGTCGCATCCTGCAATGCTTCCGACCATCAACATCGGCGAGACCATTCGAAACTACCGGCTCCAAAAAGGCATGTCTCAGGGAGACATCGAGAAGCGCACCGGCCTGCTTCGCTGCTACCTGTCGCGCGTAGAGAACGGCCACACGATTCCCTCGCTTGACACGCTTTCGAAGATCGCCGGCGCCATGGAGATCGCACTCTCGCAATTTTTCTCCGAATCCGGCCACGCCAACGGCTCTAAAGGATTGCCACAGCTTTCCGATGACGAAGTTCGCTTCTTAAGCCAAGTTCGCCGCTACGCCACCAACCTCAACGAAAGCGACCGCAAGCTGGTTCTCGCCATGGTGAAGAAGATGGCGTCGAATTCGAAATAAGCTCCTAAGCTCCTCGCTTCTAGCTCCAATCTTGTATTGATCTCGGCGTTCTCGCGCTGTCCCTGAAGAGCACGCCTCTCCAACATCACTGAATGACGGACTTGGCGGCACAAGCTAGCAGCCAGAGGCTAGTAGCTAGAAGTGCCCCTTACTTTCGTACCATGACCTCCGGTGACCGCCGGGTACCTCGCCGCCAACGCTCATTCTCACTACACTGTTGACCTGGAGACTCCTCGTGACCACCGATGAAGAATTAAACGTACTCGAAACGCAACTGCGGCGCTTAAAGATCGAGTACGAGGTCTATTTCAGCAATCCGTCCAAGCGCCCGCCCACCGACATCGAGTGGAAGGTACTCTCGTTGCTGCGCAAGTTTTCCGACGGCGGACGCATGAATTTTTCTCAGCGCTACCGCTATAATGAGATGGCGCAGCGCTACGCCGTCTACAGCGATCTGTGGCGCAAAAAGTCACGCATACGCGAGGAAGGCTACCGCCGTCCCCAGGATGCGCTTCTCTCCGTACAAGGGGTTCGCCCGGAAGAAGAGCACAGACCCCAGCACAATCCTGTCTACGGCTTGAGTCAGGCTGCTGCTGTGCCGGTGTCATCGCCGCAGCCCTTCACCTTGCATAGTGTGGATCAGACCGAACAGGAGGAGGTGGAGCGCCTCTACAATACGCTGGTGGCGGCCAAGAAAAAGGCGGGCGAGAGTGTCTCCGGCAATCTGGATTCCTTCTCCACCTTCGTGCAGAGGAAGACCGCCGAGATCCGCAAGCAGTATCACTGCGAGGGCGTCGAATTCTCCGTCGAGCTCACCGAAGGCCACGTCAAACTGAAGGCCAAGGCGAAAGCGTAGGAGCCGTCATGGGTCGATGGTCGTTGGTCGTTCGCAATTCCTCCCGGACCTAACTAAATTCCGTGGTACCAGCCGACAAACGACCGATGGCCGCATTGCTGATAGAATTTTCGGTCACTCCGGATTTCCTATCCGAGGCCGATCATGTCTTCCAGCACTTCTAAGATCCAGCGCGCCATCCTCAGCGTTACCGACAAAACCGGCCTCGTGGACTTCGCCCGCAAGCTTTCGAGCCTTGGCATCGAACTCATTTCCACAGGAGGAACGGCTAAGCTGCTGCGCGATTCAGGCATCGCCGTAAAAGATGTTTCTGACCTCACCAGTTTCCCCGAAATGCTCAATGGCCGCGTCAAGACTCTGCATCCCAAGGTGCATGGCGGTATCCTGTACCGCCGTGAAAATCCCGCACACACCGCTGCTGTGGCCGAGCACGGTATCCAGTCGATAGACATGGTCGTGGTGAATCTCTACGCCTTCGAGAAAACTGCCGCCAAGCCAGGCGTGGCTTTCGAAGAATTGATCGAGAACATCGACATCGGCGGACCTTCCATGATCCGCTCCGCTGCCAAGAACTTTCACGATGTTGCCGTCCTCACCTCGCCGTCCGACTACCAGGCCATAGCCGAAGAACTCGCCCGCACCGACGGCGCGATCTCGCTCGATACTAAGTGGCGCCTGGCGCAGAAAGCCTTCGCCACTACCGCCGCGTACGATTCCGCCATTGCTTCCACGCTCGAACGCATCCCCACGGATTTCCATCTACCGTCCGCGGACAAAACTTTTCCGAAAACGCTTCGCCTGTCCTTCCAGAAAATCCTTGATCTGCGCTACGGTGAGAACCCTCATCAGAAGGCGGCCATGTACTCAGACGGCTCCGGCGTTGGCGTCGCCAATGCTCGCCAGATTCAGGGCAAGGAACTTTCCTACAACAACATCGTGGACCTGCAAGCTGCGTGGGATCTCGCTCAGGAATTCGACGAGCCCGTCTGCGCCATCATCAAACACACCAATCCCTGCGGCACGGCCACCGGCAAGACTCTCGCCGAGGCCTACAAGCGGGCTCTCGAATGCGATCCTGTCTCCGCATTCGGCGGCGTGATTGGCGTGAACCGCTTCATCGACGCCGAAGCCGCCGAGGAAATGCACAAGCTTTTCCTCGAAGTGATTGCCGCTCCCGCCTTCGACGAAGCCGCGAAATCCCGATTCGCCACCAAGAAAAATCTCCGCCTAATCGAAGTCGCGCCTGCAGCGCAACAATGGATTCTTAAAAATATCTCCGGCGGAATTCTCTTGCAGGACGCCGACTCCCGACCCTTGCAGGACGTCGATCTCAAAGTTGTCACTCAACGCGCCCCCACGCCCGAAGAAACTCGCGCGCTCCTCTTTGCGTGGAAAGTTTGCAAGCACGTCAAGTCCAATGCCATCGTCTACGCCCGCGACGGACAGACCGTCGGCGTCGGTGCCGGACAGATGAGCCGCGTCGATTCCGCCAAGATCGGCGCCATGAAAGCGCAATTGCCGCTGAAAGGAACTGTCGCCGCCTCCGACGCATTTTTTCCGTTCCCTGACGGCGTCGAGGAAATCGCCAAAGCAGGCGCCGCTGCCATCATCCAACCCGGAGGCTCGCAGCGCGATCCCGAAGTCGTCGCAGCCGCCGACCGCCTCGGCCTCGCAATGCTGTTCACCGGCGTGCGCCACTTCCGCCACTAGCGAAGCGATCGCTGGTTCGGCGAGTCTGAGCGGCTTACTCGTCACCATAATTGCATCCATGGGCTTTACCAAACTTGACAATTCCCGCGTGCAAGTCGCCGCAGTCCCTGTACTTCCGGCTTTGCCGTGTATCAGATGTCTCGCAGAGTTTTTCCCAATCGGATGGCTGACAGGTTAGAATTAAAGCACCTCAGCCGCGGCGGTCTTGCATCCAATGGCTATGGTTTCAGGAAGTGCGCTCAGCTCTAATACGAACAGTTCTCTCGGAATTAACTCCAGCGTCCTCAGGTCGAGCATGAATAGAATTTTTCGCGCAGCTTTAATGTTGTCCTTCTTCGCAGCGGCCGCGTCCGCGCAAACCAGTCCATCCGCGCCGGCTGCCGCCCAACCAGCTGAGTCCAAAGCGGCCGACTCCAAGCCCGCGCAGTCTTCGCCGCACAAAGTGGACCATGCTGCTTCTTATTATCACTACACGCTGGCGCACTTGTACGAAGAGCAGGTCACCGCCTACGGCCGCAGCGAACTGGCCAACAAGGCCATGGAAGAATACCGGCTCGCCATCGAGGCTGACCCCTCGTCTGAATTTCTCACCTCCGGTCTCGCCGAACTTTACGTCAAGACCGGACGCATCCGCGATGCCGTGCTCGAAGCGCAAGATATCATCAAGCGCGATCCCAACAATCTTGAAGCCCACAAGCTGCTGGGCCGCATTTATTTACGCTCTCTCGGCGATATGCCCGGCAACGGCAATGGCTCCGAGAACGTGCTTAAGCTAGCCATCGAGCAGTACCAACAGATCATCAAGATCGAGCCCACTAATGTGGACGACCACCTTCTGCTCGGTCGCCTCTATCGCCTGGATAACGACTCGCAGAAGGCAGAAAACGAACTCAAGACCGCTGTCAAGCTCGATCCCGATTCCGAAGAAGCGGTTACCACTCTCGCCCTTCTCTACAGCGACGAGGGTGACACTGCTCACGCCCTGCAGGTGCTCAGTTCCGTGCCCGATACGGGGCGTTCCGCCAAGCTGTATGCCGCGCTCGGCGCCACCTATGAGCAGCGCAAGGATTACAAGGACGCGATCGACGCTTACAAACACGCCATTCAGTTGGATCGCGACAATCTCGACGCCATCCGTGGCCTCGCTGAAAACTACCTGAACGATGGCCAGATCGACGCCGCCCTCGATCAGTACAAAGTGATTGCCGACGCGAATCCTGAGGACGCGCAAACTTACCTGCGCATGTCCGAGATTTATCGCCGCCAGGGCAAGTACGATCAGGCCCTCGATGGTCTGAAAAAAGCTGAAGCCATGGTCCCCGATGCATTGGAAGTTCCCTACAACATCGCGGTCGTCTACGAAGCCCAGGGGCGCTACGACGAAGCCATCAAGATTTTGCAAGATCTTCTGAAGAAAACGGAGAAGCCTGATAACAGCTATTCCCAGGGTGACCGCAACAATCGCGGAATTTTTATCGAGCGCCTCGGAATGGTTTATCGCGACCAGGAAAACTATCCGGCTGCGGTGGACGCTTTCCGCAAAATGATCCCGCTCGGCGATGACAATGCCAAAACCGGCTATCAGGACGTGATCGATACCTACCGCGAAGCCAAGCAGTGGCCGCAGGCTACCGCCGCCGCCAAAGAGGCCGTGCAAAAACTGCCGGATGATCAGGAGTTGCGCATGGTCCTTGATGCACAACTCGCCGATACCGGCGATCCTGAAAAGCCTCTCGCCGACGTGCGCTCGCTGCTGAAAGGCAAGCCGGAAGATCGCGAAGTCTACGTTCGGCTGGCCATCATGTACACACGCCTCAAGCGGTATAGTGACGCCGAGGAGGCTCTCAATAAGGCCGAGTTGCTTTCCACCAAGTCCGAGGACAAGGAGTACGTCTTCTTCTTGCGCGGCGACACTTATGAGCACGAAAAGAAATACGATGAAGCGGAAGCGGAATTCAAAAAAGTCCTCGCCGCCAACCCGCAGAGCGCCGTGACCTTGAATTATCTGGGCTATATGAATGCCGATCGCGGAGTGCAGCTCGAAGAGTCACTCAACTATATTAAGCTGGCCGTAAGTCTTGATCCCACCAACGGCGCCTATCTGGATTCCCTGGGCTGGGCTTACTTCAAACTGGGCAAGTACGATCTCGCCGAAGAGAATCTCAACAAGGCATCCCTGCGCATGGGTTCAGACCCAACCGTGCAGGATCATCTCGGTGACCTTTTCCAGAAGACAGGCCGCCTGAAACTGGCCGCCGCTCACTGGGAGCGCGCGATGGAAGAATGGAATAAAACCGTGCCCGCGGAAGTCGACGGCGATCTGTTTGCAGCCACGCAAACGAAGCTCGACGCCGCCAAAGTACGGCTGGCCAAGGAAGAATCGGGGAAACAGTAATTAGTATTAGTACCGGGTAACGAGTCCCGAGCAAGAGGATCGATTCAGTACTCGGTACCCGGTACTCGCAACTCAGCCCTCTCACCTGTTAGACTTTGAGAATGCTGGCCGGCTACGCGGTGCAGGTGGAACATTCCCGCGGACGGCGCTTCCCTGAACCACCTCATCTTTATCGCAACGACTACCAGCGGGACCGCGACCGTGTCATCCACGCCCGCGCCTTTCGCCGTCTCGAAGACAAGACGCAGGTTTTCACCCGCCGCTATTCCGACCACTTCCGCAACCGGCTCACCCACACCATCGAAGTAGCGCAGATCACACGCACCGTTGCGGGCGCGCTTGCTCTAAATGTGGATCTGGCGGAGGTGCTTGCGCTGGTGCACGACCTCGGCCATCCTCCCTTTGGTCACGCTGGCGAAAAAGCGCTCGACGCCGCCATGCGCGAGCACGGCCTGTTCTTCGACCACAATCTGCACGCCCTGCGCATCGTGGAAGATTTCGAGCAGCGCTACGCCGCGTTTCGAGGATTGAACCTGACGTTCGAGGTGCGCGAGGGCATCATCAAACACTCGCGGGATTACGACGCGGCGAAGCATCCGGAATTAGCGGAGTATCTGCTGGACCAGCGCCCTCCGCTCGAAGCCCAGCTCGTCGACCTGACCGATGAAATCGGCTACAACACAGCCGACCTCGACGATGGTTACGAGGCCCATCTGCTCACGCTTGACCAAATCCGCGCCGGCGTTCCCGTCTTTGAATCTTTCTTTTGCGAGGTCGAGCAGATCTATCCCGAGGCGCCAGAAAAGCTGCAATTCAATGAGGCCCTCAAAGGCGTGTTCAATCGCTTGGCTGGCGATCTTATCACCTACACGCAGGCGCGTCTGATCCAGGCCGGAATCGAAACTCTGGCCGATGTTCGCCTGCACCCGGAGCGATTAGCCGCTTTCAGCCCCGAAGTGGAAGCGGAGCGCAAGCAGATCAAAGATTTCCTCTACGAAAATCTCTATTACAGTGTGTCGCTGGCGGGAGAAAAAGACGACGCCGAGCGCATCGTCACCGAACTGTTCACTTTCTGGATGAACAATCCCTCAGCTCTGCCGCACTACTACCGGAAGAAAGCGGAACAAGAATCCGTGCCCCGCGTAGTCTGCGACTACCTCGCCGGCATGACGGATCATTTCATCATCGAACAGTACGAGAAGCATTGCGGCGGGACGTAACGCACGTGCCGCGAAACATTCACTTTTCTCCTGCCACTGCCGCCACCACATCAAACAAAATCCTCGGCCCGCGCCGTACTTCCTCCACGCGAATGCGTTCGTCGTTCCCATGCTCCGTGTTGCCTTCTTCTTCCGTGGCCGTATAAGGAGTGAAACCGTAGGCATTGATGCCCAGAGGCCGATATCGCTGATTTTCGGTGTACCCACTGGTGATGTGCGGGACGACAGGAGCGCCTGGGAAATATCTCTCCGAGACCCTGCGGATGGCCTCGTATAACGCCGTATTCGTAGGCGAATAATTGGCGACGCGAAACTCTGGGTCCAGCGGTTCGACGGTGACGTTTGGATCATCCACCACTCGCCGGATTTGCTCCAGCAGCGCCTTGGGATCTCCACCGGGCAGAATGCGCACATCCAGGTTCGCCCAAGCCTCCGGCGGGATCACGTTGGTTTGTTCGGAGCCGCCAAACATGGTTAGAGAAATGGTGTCGCGCAGCAGAAAGTTCAGCGACTCGTCTTTCTCCACATCCTGCTGAAACTTCTTGTCTTCGATCACCTTGCGGATGTTGCGATACTCTCGCGCCTGCTCCGGCGGTTCGTACGGCGCCATGTCCCGTAGAAACTCCTCGACGACCGGCAGCACCTTCAGCGGTGTGCGGTAAGCCAGAATGCGGTCCAGCGCGTGCACTAGACGATTTGGCGCGGAATCCGAAATGGGGCGCGACGCGTGTCCCGGACGCCCACGCGCTGCCACGTGCAACCAGAACGTCGTCTTCTCGCCCACATCCACGCCCACGTATTTCACCTTGCCATTTTCCAGCAGGTTCTCTCCACCTTCGTTGATCAAGAACTCCGCGTTCTCCAGCAAATCGCGCTGGTGCACAATGAACCAGTCGGTGCCCGTGTCCAGAACTTCTTCATCGGCAACAGCCAGGAAAATCACATCGCGGTCAAGTTCAATCTTCTCCCGCTTCAGCATCACCATCACCACCAATTGCGCCAGGCCTTCATCTTTCATATCCTGCGCGCCCCGGCCCCACAGCCAACCGTCTTTGATCTCGCCGCTGAACGGCGGGACTCTCCAGTGCGTGGCATCGCTGGTGACCACATCCATGTGGTTCAGCAGGATGATTGGCCGCTTGGCTTCTGCCGACGTGTGTGGCAGGCGCGCCCACAGATCCCCACGCCCGGGCACGTATTCAAAGGCGCGACTTTCTATGCCTTCCTCGTCCAGAATCTTTTTGTAAAACGAAACGGCGCGCATCTCGTGGCCCGGGGGATTCGTGGTGTCGATTCGCAAGTACTCCTGCATCCAGGTTAGAGCCATATCGGAATACTGGCGCATGTGATCGGCCGAAATCCGGGAGGAAGCCATCACTGGCGCCGGTTCTTCCGGCGCAGCTGCAGATTCCGCCGAAGCCCGATCGGCACTGAAAACCGTCGTTGCTAACGCTAACACCAGCACTTGTTTCACCAGTCGTGCGCTCAATGTCACTGTCCACCACGCATTTTCCAGATTCATCGATCCCAAGATTTATCTCCCCTCCTGAACTTCGGCGCTCTACGCAGTTTTTATATCAGGTTTGCCAAAATTACCCTGCGCCAGGTCCTGCACACTACCCTCCAGATCGAAACGGAGGTACAATGTCTTAGATATCAAGCATTTAGCGCCCAAACCTGAAAGCAGGTTTTGGCATCTGAACTGTAATAGATATGGCAGTCGCCGGAACGGTCGCGATGCCTAAGTTTTGAGGTTTTCGGTATGGGTTGCGTCAGCGCATACCGGTAGTTTTAGGGGACGCAATTAAAAATCACGCAACACGCCCGTTTCGGCGTGCTGGAGTGGAGCCCCCAAACGCTCCCCCAAGATGGAGGAAGTTGTTATGAACAGTCGTATACTCGCCACTTTGCCCTTGGCCGCGGTGCTTGCGTTTCCGGCTTTCGCGCAAGCTTCGTCTTCTCAAGATCAGTCCAACCCACCGGCGGCGTCGCAGACGACCCAGTCCACCGATAGCATGAACGGCACCGGCAAGCAGCCGCTACAGGCACCGGCCCGCGAAGGTTTCTGGGGCCGCGTCAATCCGTTTGCCCGCAAGAGCTACGTGAAGCGCCAAACCGATCCCATCCGCGACCGCGTCAACGAGCTTGACGACCTGACTGCCGCTAACGGCAAGGCCATCAAAGACACCGATGCACGCGCACAGGCTGGCATCAAGCTGGCTTCCGACAAGGCCAATGAAGCCGACCAGCACGCCATTGATGCCGGTAACAAAGCCACCATGGCGCAGCAGACCGCGCAACAAGCGACCACCCGCATCCAGACGGTCGAAACCGTGGTTGGCAACATCGACCAGTACAAGGCTTCCAATCAGACCGAGATCCGCTTTAAGCCCGGTCAAACCGTGCTCAGCAAGAATGCCAAAGATGCTCTGGACGAAATGGCGAATGGAGTGAAGGGCCAGCGCGGTTACATTATCGAAGTGCAGGGCTTCTCTTCTGGCAAAGGCCAGACTGCAATCACCAATTCGCAGAAGATGGCCGAGTCGGTCGTACGCTACATGGTGCTGAATCACGAGATTCCGGTTTACCGGATTTATCTCGTGGGCATGGGCAACGCGCCCGTGGCCAGCACTGACGAGAATGATAAGACGAAGCACATGAGCGGCGGGCGCGTGGAAATCAGCCTGCTGAAGAATGATCTGGAGCAGTTGGCCTCGAGCGGTTCTTCCACTCCGACCACCACTCCCGACCAGCAGCAACAACCGAAGTAGTTGCAATCGATGCAGTTGGGACCAAAGGTCGCCTCGACCAAGTCCCTCCCCCCACGAGAAAGGGCCTCTCGCGCAAGCGAGGGGCTTTCTCGCGTTTTGGGAGGATTCCTGTCTGGATTTCCGGTGGTGTGCACCAGTGGGGCGAATGAATTTCACTGGCTCGCCGACGTGGTGGTAGTGATGCAGCAACAGGTGGGCCTCAAAACCGGCGACAAACCAGGCAGCTGCTTCAACAATTCGCATAAATTGGGGCGTCATCAGGAAGGAATACGCTACCGCGCATCCCATCTTAGCCGTGTCTCCCTACCATTCACGCGCGATAACCTCCGGGATCGATTCCGAAATGGATAAGCTTTGACTGAAGCGTGGTGCGCTTTAAACCAAAGCGTGCCGCAGCGCCGTCGGCCCGCCGAGCTGGCCATTGCACTCGCGAAGAGCCCGCACAATCGGTTCGCGCTCCCTTTCGCGGAGTGTATCGCCATTGCTTTCGGCCGGTGCAGTATTCAACTCGCTCAACGGCACCTGTAAGACCAAGCCAGGAGTCAGAATTACCGAGCGCTCCATGAAGTTTTCCAGTTCGCGGATATTTCCCGGCCACGCCCATTGCACCAGCGTCTCCATGGTCCTTGCCGGGATGCTGGTGATCGACTTGTTCATCCGAGCGGAATACCTTCGGACAAAGTGCTCTACGAGAAGCGGAATATCTTCCCGCCTCTCGCGCAGAGGAGCAACACGAATCGGAAACACGTTCAGGCGGTAGTACAGGTCGCTGCGAAACTGGTGCTGGTTCACACTATTCAACAGATCCCGATTGGTCGCCGCTACCAGATTGGAAGTTAACCTTCAATGTCTGCGTGCCGCCCGCCTTTCGAACTCATGGTCCTGCAGCACCCGTAGCAGCTTGGGCTGCAATTCGAGCGAAATCTCTCCAATTTCATCCAGAAACAACGTGCCGTGATCGGCCAATTCCAGGCGGCCAAACTTCTTTGCAACCGCGCCCGTAAAGGCGCCTTTCTCGTGCCCAAACAACTCGCTTTCCAGCAGTCCGGAGGGAATAGCGGCGCAGTTCAGTTTAATGAAACTCTTATCCTTGCGCTTGCTGAAGTGGTGCAGGGCGCACGCGACTAATTCCTTGCCGGTGCCCGTCTCGCCCAGCAGCAGCACCGTGGCATCGCTGGAAGCGACTTGGGCCACCTTTTTCATGACTTCTTGCAACGCGCCCTTGCGCGGTAACGTCGTGGGCGATGCCGCGCACAATCGGCGATGCTATGCCCTCACGCCTCTGTGTGTTGTGATATTTGCCAGATGCGGCGCTCTCCGCACCGCGTCATTAAGGCCAGAAAGCCGCGAGCCTCGCCCGAGCGCTCGATCTCGATCAGATAGGAATCGAACTGTGGGCGGAACTCCGGAGCAACCACTTCCCGCATGGGAATCTGCAGGAGTTCTTTCACGCTGTAGCCTAAAGTGCGTGCGGGCGCGGGATTGAACGACAAGAGCCGGCCCGCCAGGTCGTGAATGCACAGCAGATCCTGGCTGTGCTCCACCAGATCCCGATACCAATCTTCGTTTTCCTCCGGATCGGGTCTGCCTCGGTCCGTTTTGCCTCATGAACGTGGCGCTGCTCTGACCCAGGGTGCAGATCCATAGCTACTCCCCGCGGGCTGGGTAAATTCTGTAGCTATGGATTCCTTTTACAGCGATCATTTGCCGGAGTGATGAAAGCACGCCCAGGGGCTCGTGGCGCTACCCAAGTCCGATCGCGTCGAAGTGTAGCAGAGTAGCCGAGAGACTCGTGTCAGTTGTGGACAGATAAATGTTCAGTCCTGACAGTTTGACCCGCTCTTGCCGCGCGGCTAAACTCGCATCTCAGTGGGGTTCGCTATGAAACGCGTCTTGTGGCTGTCTTTTCCCGCGCTCTTCTTTTTTGCTACTTTTGCCAGCACCGCCCTTGCTGACGATGAACAAACTCAACATCACCATGAAGACCTGACCACCACGCAATTGGGCACCGTTACCTTCCCGGTCTCGTGCGCGCCTGATGTTCAGAAGCCCTTCGAGCGCGGCGTGGCGCTGCTGCACTCGTTCTGGTACGAGGAGGCGGAAAAAGAATTCCAGCAGATTGCTATCGATGATCCCCACTGTGTCATGGCGCACTGGGGCGTCGCCATGAGCCTCTGGCACCAGCTCTGGAACAACCCAGATGCCAAAGTCATCCAGCGCGGCTTGGACGAAGTTCACGAGGCCAAAACCACCGACGGCCCTACCACTGCACGCGAGAAGGCATACATCGCGGCCATCGCAACTTTCTACAACAACTCCAAGAAACTGAATCACGAAGCTCGCGCCAAGGCCTACTCCGACGCGATGAAGAAGGTTTACGAGTCCTATCCTGACGATCACGAAGCCGCCGCCTTCTACGCGCTCTCCCTGCTCGCCTCCGAGCCGCATGACGATGAAACTTTCGCCAATCGCATGCAAGCCGCCGCCGTGCTGGAAAACCTCTTCGCCATCGAGCCCGACCATCCCGGCGTGGCGCATTACCTGATTCACGCCTACGACAAGCCGCAACTGGCGCAACTCGGATTGCCCGCCGCCCGCCGTTACGCGCAGATCGCGCCCGCGGCTCCGCACGCCTTGCACATGCCGGCGCACATTTTTGCCCGCGTAGGCCTGTGGCAGGACGATATCAACTCTAATCTCGCGTCCATCGCCGCCACGCGCAAAACTGCCGCCATGCACATGGGCGGCGAAGGCCACCAGTTCCACGCCATGGATTTCTTGGTCTACGCCTATCTTCAGAGTGGACGCGAAGCCGACGCACAGAAGGTGATCGACGAAGTCAAAGCCATGCCGAAGATGAAATCGATGTACGGCGACGACTTCGATCCGCAAACCAACGCGCTCACCAAGTTCCCCGCAATCTACGATCTCGAACTTCGCCACTGGTCGGACGCCGCGGTGTTGCAGGTTGTGCCCGGGTCGCTCCGCGGAGATCAATCCATCACCTACTGGGCGCGCGCTATTGGCGCGGCCCGTAGTGGCAATCTCGCGCAAGCCCACAAAGACCTGGAGCAGATTGAGGCCATCCGCAAGGAGTTCGTAGCCGAAAAGAAAACCGAATATGCCGAAGCAGTCGGGGAAGACTATCAGGAAGCCGCGGCCTGGGTCGCTCACGCCGAAGGCAAAGATGAAGAAGCCATCACCGGCCTCCGCGTTCTCGCCGATAAGACCGACAAACTCGGCGACGAACCGGAAGGCATTCCAGCTCGCGAACAGTTGGCCGACATGCTGCTGGAAGCAAAGCGTCCGCAGCAAGCTTTGGCGGAATATCAGACCGACCTGAGGCTGAACCCCAACCGCTTCAACGGCCTCTACGGCGCCGCCCGCGCCGCCGAAGCCGCCGGCAAACAGGCAGACGCTACGGAATACTATGCTCTATTGCTGAAAATTTGCGATGGATCAAACTCCACCCGTCCGGAATTGAGCCGGGCGAGGGAATTGGTGGCTCAGAAATAGTCCCCTAACTCTGTCATCCTGAGCGAAGCATAGGGCCCCTTGCCTCGCGGCAGGCTGCAATATCGCCATTTCACCAGTAGCGTCTATGCAGGGTACGAATGGGACGAACTCTGCGTTCTTCTTTGTTGGAACTTGTTCAGGGCCTCCCTAGTTCCGAAACAGCGTCATCTTGATGACCAACGCCACCATCATTCCTAGCGCACCCAACAGCGCATGATACTCGCGATGCTTCAGATACAGATCCAAAGCGAATCGTCCCGAAGCTTCGCTAGAAGCCCCCGGGGCGCGAGTGAGCCTAGGGAGCATCCTCGGCACCCGTCGCGCATATTCATCGAACTCAGGAAACTTCCTCCGCAGGAATGCCTCTTCGTCGCGGATTACGGGAACATAGATGGCGAAGAAGATCACGACGAGAGCCAAGCCCACCCACCAACTGCACGCTGCCGCCGCGAATCCCAGCCCAATCAGCAGCGATCCCAGGTAGAGCGGGTTGCGCGTATAAGCATACGGACCGGAGGTTGCGAGCGCCTCATTCTTGCGAACGTGCCCCGAAGCCAGGGCGCGAATCAGAAGCCCAGGCGCAACCACAATCGCTCCCAGTGCCATGGACCGCCAGGTAGGCCGCGCCAGCCAGAAATAGAGCACAGCAAACAGAAATCCAAGGGGCACCCGAATGCGGCGAGCAATTTGTGACCACTCAGCCATGAAGCTTATTCGTAAGTACGATCTATCATTCGCTCAGCAACTTCTCGGCAGCCGCAACCACCGCATCGCTGTCGATCGCGAACAATCCATCGTCCGCTGCGGCCCGCCGCGCGTATGTGGTCACACTCTCCGGACTGCGCAGCACAATGCTGCGCGTTCCATAAGGCCCGTTGCGCGCCGGATCTGTAGGTCCATAAATCGCCACCACCGGAACCCGCAATGCCGCCGCCAGATGCAGCGGCCCGGTGTCGCCGCCAATAAACAGCCGTGCGCGCCGCGTCAACGCGATTAACTCGGTGATGCTGCAACTCATCGCCTGAGCAGTCCCACCGCTGGCAGCCCGGGCGCTCCCTACCAACTCCTCTTCCCCCGGACCATAGTTGAGAATCGAACGCAGGCCCTGCTCCGCGAGCCTGTGCGCCACTTCGCCGTATCGCTCCGCTGGCCA
This sequence comes from Acidobacteriaceae bacterium, assembly GCA_003138975.1. Lineage (GTDB taxonomy): Bacteria > Acidobacteriota > Terriglobia > Terriglobales > Acidobacteriaceae > Sulfotelmatobacter. The sequence goes on from PLHQ01000181.1 coordinate 29,778, forward strand.
TCGCTTCGCACCCCACCCCGCTCCCGGATTCAAAATGGCAAAGTTGCCAATGCCGTGTTCTGCAAGCCGCTCGCTGATATCTGCTTCGGCCTTCAGGTCGCGAGGAAGATCACAAGAAATATCCGGTGGCGACAATCCCATTGAGCGTTCAATCAGCGCTGCAGCTACCGAAAGATTCTGCTCAATGACATGCCTGCCCTGCACGACCACTTTCCGCGTGTACCAAAGGCTGGCCGGAGTCTCTCGCGGCTCGGCCGCTCCGTAGATCACTCCTGCCCCTGACCAACGCGCCAGCACCGCCGACCGCATCGCCCCCTGCAGATCCAGTGCTGCGTCATAGCCCGCGTCCCGCACATCATTCCAAATCGTAGCAACGCGCTGCAAAGTGGGAATCGAAACCAACGATTTTCCCCAGGCCTTCAGGCTCACTGTGTGAACTTCATCCACCAGCGGTCGCAGCGAAGACCGCGCACCGCGCCGCGGAGATCTCGGAGCGCAGAGCAGATCCGCCCACCGCTCCTCAATCAGCCAGCCGATTAATGCTTGCGGAAAAGCCTCTCGGAGAGCATGAACCGCAGGTAGCGTATGAATTACATCTCCCATGGCGCTCAGCCGCACGATCAGCAGTCGGTTAGTCTTTTTTCCCGGCGCAGGCGCAAGACTCACGGCTGCCTCGGCGTCAGCCGCGCGCGAATAATCCCACTGGTAGAGTGATCCTTCGCATCACCGACAATCGCAACGCGCCCGCCGTATTCGGCCACTGCATCGCGCTCCGGCACGGACTCTGCTGTGTAGTCCGTGCCCTTGGCCTGAATATCCGGACGAATCTCGCGAATCAACCCACGCACATCGAGTTCGGAAAAAATCACAACCGCGTCAACATCGGCTAGCGCGGCAACAATTTCGGCGCGCTCCTCCGCCGGCATAATCGGACGACCCTCGCCCTTCAGCGTTCGTACCGATTCGTCAGAATTGATGGCCACCACAAGCTTGCCACCCAACTCTTTCGCGCCGCGGAGATAGCGCACGTGCCCCACATGGAGCAGATCGAAATTACCGTTCGCCAGAACGATGCGCTCGCCGGCACGCCTCCACCGCTCCACGCGCTCGCGAAGTCCGTGCCGTCCCAGAACTTTCTTGTCGCCTGTCGTTGTTGTTTTCAATCTTTCCTGTCGCAGTTTGCTGTTTCAGATCGAGATCGTTTTCGATCAATGAGGCCTGGTCGCGGGCGGAGCCTGCTCAATCGCGCGCAACAATTCCTCACGGGAAACCGTTGCCGTGCCGCGCTTCATCACCACAATTCCCCCGGCGTAGTTGGCTAACTGCGCTGCTTCTTCCGTGGTGGCTCCGGCCGCCAATGCCGCGCTGAACGCCGCGATCACAGTGTCGCCCGCCCCAGTCACATCGGCAACTTCGTCCGAACCAAAAATCGGAATGTCCACCGGTGTGCGCCCCTGATCGAACGCCACCATGCCGTCGCGGCCGCGCGTGATCAGCAGCGACTGCAGCTTCATCCGCTCCATAATCTGTTGCCCAGCCAGGCTCAGCTTCTCCCAATCCTGTCCAATGCGAAAGCCCAGTGCCGCTTCCACTTCGGGTTCGTTCGGAGTAGCGGCCGTGGCGCCAGAATACTCCAGCAGGCGATATCGCGAATCCAGAATCAAAGGTACCAGCACAACTCTTCGCCGTCCGCCCTGCCGCAGCGCATTCACAATCGCAGGACTTGCCGACCCATATCCATAATCGGAAACCAGCAGCGCATCGGAAGCCCGCAAATATTCTCGTGCCGCCAGAAACAACTCTCGCGTCAGATGCCGATTCGGAGCGCCCTCCGGTTCGCGATCCAGGCGCACCACCTGCTGTCGCGTATTGTGCGTCATGCCCGCCAGAATGCGCGTCTTCGTGACCGTCGTGTAAGTCTTGTCTCTCAGAACACCGCTAATCGGAATGCGCTTGTGGCGAAAGAACTTCAGCAGCATTCGTCCCGGCTCGTCTTCCCCGATGGCTCCCACCGGCAAAACATTCACTCCCAGGTCGGCGAGATTGTTGACGGCGTTCGCGCCTCCCCCAGGCACCACCGTACGTTCGCGATGCTTCAGGATGAGCACCGGAGCTTCGCGCGATACGCGCGAGATTTCACCGTACACAAATTCATCGGCCACCAGATCCCCCAGCACCGTAATGGTGACCTTGGGGAACCCTTCAATAATCCTTCGCAGCCGCTCGACTTCCTTCAGATGCTTGGTCATTAGATCGGTATGAGTTTCCCGCCAGCTACCGTCTGGGGCATTTTCTCACGAGCGGCCGCGGCGTTCCTCGATCACGCGCAGCATGGTATCCACAGCGTTAGCTTCGTCGGCCAGTTCCATTTTGACTGGGACGACCGCCAGCGGCCCCAGGGCGTCAAGATACCTGCCCAGGTTCACTGCATCTTTTTCCGTGGTCACGAAACCGTCGGCCTCACTGCGTTGCCGAAGCGCCAGCAAATCACCGACGTCTTTCTCTGTGTAGGCATGATGATCGCGGAAGAATGCTTCGGCGATAGGATCGATACCGGCAGCTCGCAACTGCAGTAGAAAAGCCTGCGGCCGCGCAATCCCGCAGAACACCACTGGCCGCGGCGGGATGTCCTGAGGAACAATTCCGCGCCGCACCCGCCACACCGTCTTGTCCTCAACCGGAAACGATTCCGCCGAAGCACCGCTCGTCAGCACCAGAGCATCGGCTCGTCGCAGCGAACGCAGAGGCTCCCGCAGCCGTCCGGAAGGAAGCAAATGATCCCGCGCATCATCCGGCATCACCAGCACGATATCGTAATCGCGTGCCAAGCTTCGATGTTGAAATCCATCGTCCAGCACGTGCATCCGCACACCGAATCGAGCCTCCGCAAAACAACCAGCCTCATAACGATCTTCGCCCACCACTACTGGCACCTGCAATCGTCTCGCAATCAGCAGCGGTTCATCACCGAAATCCGGCGGCAGCCCGCCGGGATCAACCCACAGCACTCCACGCGTCCTGCGTCCGTAGCCACGTGATAAAACATCGAAACCGATCCCGCGTGCCTTCAGCAACTCACCCAACAAAATCACGAACGGAGTTTTTCCCGATCCTCCGGTTGAAATATTTCCTACACTAATAACGGCCCCGGATAGCGACCGCGAGCGCAACCAGCTCCTGTCATAAAAAGTATTGCGTGCGCCGACGATCGTGCCGTAAATGCCCGCCAGAGGATCGAGGTTCATGGCCGTGCCAGCATCCTCTGCAGTTCGTCGGCCGTCCTCGCCGTTGCTCCGATCTGCGAGCGCATGGTTTCGGCGGCGCGCTGTCCCAACGCTCTTCGTTCCGCATCATTGGCCAGCAACTCCAGGAGCACCAGCGGCAATTCCGCCGGACCAACAATCCGGACCGCCTCCCGGCTTTGGAACAGGTTGACAATGTCGCGGAAGTTTTCGGTGTGATTGCCCACCAGGGTGGCCACGCCGTGCTGCGCCGGTTCAATAATGTTGTGCCCGCCTCGTGGGACGAGGCTTCCGCCCACAAACGCAATATCGGCGAGCGCATAAAGCGCCGCCAACTCTCCGATTGTATCCAACAGCAAAACCGCGCCTGTCAAAGGTTCGCCATTCCAAAGCGATCGCCTGCAAGACCGAATCGACATCTGTTCGAGCAGCCCCGCTACAACAAGGAAGCGCTCCGGGTGCCTGGGCGCCAGAATCATCACCGCCCCAGGATATTGGACCAGCACGTTCTCAAATGCCTTGAGAAGCAGCGACTCTTCTCCATCCACGGTGCTGCCACACACCAGCACGGGCCCGCCGCCGCTCGCGGTGATCGACTTCCGCAAGCTTTCGACGATCGCAGGAGCTGCGGGCAAGGGAATATCGAACTTCAAATTTCCGGTAACACGCACCCGTTCCGCCCTCGCGCCAATATCCTGTAGCCGCGTCGCATCCCCGGATGTCTGCGCCAGGAACAGCTCCACGTTCCCCAGCACTTTTCGCAGCAACCCCCGGAATCGCCGATACCTCGGCCACGAGCGGTCCGAGATGCGCGCGTTCACCACCGCGATCCGCGCACTCAGCGCACGCGCAAGCCGCATGAAGTTTGGCCAGAATTCGGTCTCCGCAATCACCACTAATTCCGGATGCAGCGCCCGCAAATAGGGGCGAACTGCAAATGCGAAGTCCATCGGAAAATAAAACACATTCGCCTCGGCAAAGCGTTTGCGGGCGAGCGCCTGACCTGTGTCGGTAGTCGTTGAAATGAAGATCCGATGCCGCGGGCAACGGCGCCGAAGTTCTTCCACTAAACCGGCAACCGCCAGCACCTCGCCCACAGAGACGGCATGCACCCAAATCACCGGCTCGTGTAGTCCCGGCAACTGAAGCCGCGAAGGCAGCCGCCCCAGCCTCTCCGCGAAGCCCTTGCGGTATTTGCCATGTCGCGCCATCTGGAACAGCCAGTAGGGCAGGCTCACCAACATTCCCCCTGCCAACGCCAAGCTGTAGAAGAAGCTGTAAAGAGAAGTGATCAAGTCCAGCCATTCTATAGCGTGTTTCACAGATTGAAAGGGCATGGCCTCCAACCGTGCCGCAAAACCGGTTCTATAATCAAAAGCATGTCCCCTTCTCGCAGGCTAGATTTCCCCGGGGTATTGGTCTCACTGTTTGTCGTCGCAGCCTTCGGCATCTCGCTCGCCGCCAAAGACTTCGTCAAGCCCGCAGCTCAGCCCGCGAAAACTTATCCCGCCCACGACGATCACACGGACGTGAAAGTCGCCATCGCAGCCGACCCCTACGACGCTCCCGACAAGGCAAGAATATTCTCCGTGAACTTTCATGAACACGGATTCCTTCCGATCTTTTTCATCGTCACCAACGACGGCGACCAGCCCATCTCCATCGCCAACATGCAGGTGACTCTGACCACGGCTAACCGCGCTAAGCTCACGCCCGTTACCTCCGAAGATATCTTCCGCCGCCTGTCGAATCCCCACGCCAACATGCACCCCATCCCCGTTCCCATCCCGCAGAAAAAAGTGAAGGGCATGCTCAGCCAGAAAGAACGGGACGAGATCGAAACTTCGCAATTCGCGGCTAAAGCTGTCGAGCCCCATACCACGCAATCAGGATTTTTCTTCTTCGACGTCGAAGACGTCACCGCGCCCTTGGAAGGCGCACGCCTCTACGTCACCGGCGTCAACGACGCTAAAGGCACCGAGCTAATGTATTTTGAACTTCCGCTGGAGGCATACCTAAGCGCGCCGCATAACAAAAACTAGAATCGGCGTCCCTGCGACCACGGCGGAGCGTGGCCGTATAATCACCAGATATATGTCTACCTTCGCGGATACCTCGGTCGCCACTCACGCCACCTACGAGCCAGTCATTGGCCTCGAAGTACACGTTCAACTTCTGACGGCGACGAAGATTTTCTGTTCTTGCTCCACTCGCTTCGGTGCTCCGCCGAATACGAACGTTTGTCCGGTCTGCCTGGGCATGCCCGGAGCCTTGCCGGTGCTGAACCGGAAGGCAGTCGAATTCGCCACGTTGGCCGCGATGGCTCTGAATTGCCGCATCAACGAAACTTCGATCTTCGCCCGCAAGAACTACTTCTATCCCGACCTGCCCAAGGGCTACCAGATTTCGCAATACGACAAGCCGCTGGCTGAGCATGGATCCATCGAGGTCCACGCTAGTGACGGCAAAAGGAAAATAGGCATCACCCGCGTGCACCTCGAAGAAGATGCCGGCAAGAGCCTGCACGAAGGCTTTCCCGACGCCTCCGAAAAAACTGCCATTGACCTCAACCGCACCGGCGTGCCCCTGATCGAAATCGTAAGCGAGCCCGACATCACGACGCCCGACGAAGCTTACGAATATCTGACGCGCCTTAAAGAAATCATCCTCTACACTCGCGTCAGCGACTGCAACATGGAGGAAGGTTCGCTGCGTTGCGACGCCAACGTCAGCGTGCGTCCGCGCGGACAGAGAGAATTAGGCACGAAGACTGAAATCAAGAACGTGAACTCGTTTCGCTTTATCCGTGAGGCGCTGATCTACGAGATCTCCCGCCAGGTGGAAGTGGTCGAGTCCGGCGGCAAGATCACGCAGGAGACTCGCCTCTACAACTCGCACGAAGGCAAGACCTACAGCATGCGCTCCAAAGAACAAGCGCACGACTACCGTTATTTTCCCGAGCCTGATCTGTTGCCGCTCCTAGTCGACGAGAAGTGGCAGGCCGAGATCACCAAGACCTTGCCCGAGCTGCCCGAAGCGCTCCGCGCGCGGCTGGTGAAGGAATATGGCATCACCGAATATGACGCGCAGGTTCTAACGGTTTCGAAATCGCTTGCCGATCAGTTTGAGTCTGCGGCGAAGGCCGCGAAGAATCCCAAGCGAGTTGCGAACCTGGTGCAGGGCGAACTGATGGGTCGTCTCAAGACAAAAGGATTGGAGATCGAGCAGTCTCCGATATCGATGAAAGGGGTGGCGACTTCTGCCGATCTGGTCGAGAGCGGCGCTATCTCTGGCAAGATGCTCAAGGACCTTTATGACCTCTGCTTCGAACGCAACAAAGATTTCCCAGAGATCTACGACGAAGAAGGCCGCCCCCAGCAGTCGTCGGACACAACGGCGCTGGAAAAGATCATCGACGAAATTGTTGCCGCGAATCCCAAGCAGCTCGAACAATACCGCGCTGGCAAGAAGACCATGATCGGATTCTTCGTCGGCCAGGTGATGAAAGCTTCCAAAGGCCAAGCCAATCCGCCGCTGGTGAATGAGCTGCTTACCAAGAAGCTGGACTGATCAGCCTTTGTCCGGCATCGGCAACGTCACCGAAGTACCATCGCTTTTTGTGACTTCCGCAATCTGAGTGCTTGTTCCTCTCGTCAGTACCATAATGCTGGGCCTATCTCCTCGGGCTGACCGCTCTAGAGTTTTCATGAAAATCAAGCTGGACCGCATCATCAGCATTGCTACGCTAGTGGCCTCTCTGGGAGCCATCGTTCTGGTGTTGAAAAAGCCAGCTCCGGTGGCTCAGCCGCAGAGTCCGGCGGCAATCGCCGCCAATGCCCAGGCGTTTGGGCAGAAGATGGAGCAGTTCGAACAGGCCACGCAGCAAGCAGCGCCCGCTTCCGGCGGAAATTATCAAGCGGCGACATCACAGAGTCAGCAGAAGGTTTCTTCCAGTCCTCAACCGAAAGCGGAGGTTCACCTCAACTCTGACGAAGTCGGTGCTGCGCTAGCCCAGGCTGTCGGAACCGCCGGAGGTGCAGGAACTGGACAGCTCTCTCCCGATTCCAATCTCGGCAGTGGCGAGCCCACCATTAAAGATCAGCAAGTGAGCTTCGAAGGCGATACTGTGCACGGCCAATTTCTGACAGAGATCGCCGGCAAAGATGTCTGGGTAACCGTATCCGGCCATCTTTCCTCGAAAGATGGATATGCGACGTTCGAACCAACCGAATTTAAAGTGGGTGATCTCAACGTGCCGGTTTCGCTGGTGAATCCCGCGTTCCAGAAAAAGCTCGCCGAGCAGCGCGATCGCATGAAACTTCCCGAGAACGTGGGCGACCTAAAAGTGCAGAACGGACAACTAGTGATGCAGCAGAAATAGCCAGCCCACGAAATTGCGTGGCTGGTTTAACCGGCCACGTGCGCCGGCAGCGCATTCCCCGCAGCCACCTTTGCATACCACCGTCCCGATTGCTTGACCGTCCGCTGCTGGGTCTTGAAGTCCACGTAGGCCAAGCCGAAGCGCTGGCTGAAGCCTTCTGCCCACTCAAGGTTATCCAGCAGACTCCACGCATGATAGCCGCGAACGTCCGCACCATCGGCCATGGCACGCGCGAGAGCTTGCAGATACTGCCGGTGATATTCAATACGGCGCGTGTCGAGAATCGCGCCATCGGCGTCGGGACCGTCGTTATAGGCACACCCACTCTCGCTTATCTCTATGACTGGCCGGCTGAAATCGCGCGTGATCCGCATGACCATGTCATATAGCGCCTGAGGCCAAATCTCCCATCCCATGCTGGTTTTCGGACCTTGCTCGCCGCCCATCATCTTCACCGGGAACAACCACTGCTGCGCGTGTGAGAATCGCTCCATCGCGCTGGGCGCGGATGCGATGGTACGGTAGTAAAGATTGATGCCAATGAAATCCAACGGCGCTTTCATCATGTCCAGATCGCTCGACCTGATGCCCATGGCAGTGTCGGGAAGAAACGCTAGCGCCTCGGGATAGCGCCCGTTGAGCGCGGGTTCCAAGAACCACACGTTTGTGATTGCGTGAGCGCGCTCCGCCGCCAGTCTGTCTTCCTCGGAGTTCGTCGCCGGCTCGCAAGGTGACATGCTGAATGCGGTTCCCACTCGCGCGGACGGACGAGCGGCCTTCAACGCGTTGAAGCCCGCGCCCTGAGCCATGTTCACCGTGTGCGACGCGCGCAGAAAGGCGAAGAGGCTTTGGCGCCCCGGAGCGTGCGTGCCTTCGAGATACCCCCTGTAGGTGAAGGCCAAGGGTTCGTTGAACAACATCCAATCGGAAACGCGATTGCCCAACGCCCGCGCCACAACAGCCGCATAGTCGGCAAAGCGGGACGCCGTATCGCGATTGGGCCAGCCGCCAGCTTCTTCCAAAGCCTGGGGCAAGTCCCAGTGATAGAGTGTGACGAACGGCCGGATTCGCGCTTCCAGTAAGGCATCGACCAGGCGGCTGTAATAGTCGACCCCTTTGGAATTGGCAGGCCCGGAACCGCTAGGTTGAATGCGCGGCCAAGAAATCGAAAAGCGGTAGCTGTTCAAATTCATCGCCCGCATGAGAGCGACGTCTTCGCGCCAGCAATGATAGGAATCACAAGCTAGGTCTCCAGTGTCGCCGTTCTTGATTTTGCCTGGTGTGTGCGCGAATCGATCCCAGATCGACTCACCCTTGCCATCTTGTTTCCACGCGCCTTCGATCTGATAAGCCGCGGTGGCTGTGCCCCAGAAAAAATTCTTAGGAAAGCGGATTTCAGAGGAAGTGTCGAACTGTATATTGCTGGGACTGGAAAGCGGCGTGGGGCTCGCGGTGCGCGCTGCATTCGACACAGTGCAGCCCGATGACAGACCCGCAGGCAACGCGGCTGCAATGCCGGCAGCGAAGGTCGAGTGCGCAAATTCACGGCGTGTCAGACGCAAAGTGGAACGAGGCTCCTCATGAAATAATACGGCTGCGACTTGTCAATTATGCTTGATCAAAGTCCCGGTCCTCTGCCCCGTGAGTGAGTTGTACAAAGTCTCCAGGAACACATCTTCCGTGACAAAGTCTCCGGAATATTTCTTCCACGGATCGAGCAGCTTTGCCTGCTTCATTTGATCCAGGGTCTTGCCATCTTTCAACGCTTGCGCGACCGCATCGCGCGTGTTTTTCAGCATGATGACATAGGCGCGCATGTCATCGAGATCCGATACCGGCCCGTGACCGGGAATGATCTTCACATCCGCCGGCACTTGCGCGATCACCTTCTCCACAGCGTATATCATGCCATTGATGCTGCCTCCGGCCTCCACGTCGATAAAGGGAAAGCCGTATGTGACGAAGTCGTCTCCCATGTGTACGACGTTCGAGTGCGGGAAGAAGATGATCGAGTCGCCATCTGTGTGTCCGGCAGGGAAATAGAGAGCGCGGATATCTTCGCCGTTCAGGTGCACGGTGACGTCGTGATCGAAGGTGATAATGGGCAACGCCTCGTGAGGCGCGGGCTTCATATCCATGTGTATTGAGCCGCCGTTGCCGCCGCCGCCGCCGCTCTCCAGACGTTTGCGAACGTTATCTTGCGCAATGATGGGAGCTTGCTTCTGGAAGTAGGCATTCCCGCCAGTGTGATCCGGGTGATAGTGTGTATTGATGATGAAACGCACGGGCTTGTCGGTGATACCTTTCAGCGCAGCCTGAATCTTATCGGCCAAAGGGGCGTATTGATCGTCAACGATGACGATGCCGTCGTCGCCGACCGATGCACCAATATTTCCGCCAGCACCCATCAGAATGTAGACATTCCCCGCTACTTTCGAGACCTTCATCTGCACCTTGCTAAAATCTTCATCCTGGGCAGCGGACCAAGCGGCGGCAAATACACAGGCGGCAAAAAGAATTCCGAATTTGCGCATGATCGTCCTCGTTTTCATTTTGACCACGGGCAGACATTCTACCGTAATGAGCACGGTACGTTGAGTCGAAGACTCAACGCCAGTCGCACAGCAGTTTCTCCAGGATGTGGGTGGCGGCGTTCAGCTGGGCCAGTTCGCTGCTGCCGAGGGTTCCAAGATGGTCCGCGAGATACTCCAACGAACGATTGAGCGGCGCTTGACCATTGACCATCAACGAAACGGGTTTGCGCTCCAGCCGTGCGCGGCGCTGACCCTGCTATCATCGATGGCGGAGTGGTAGTGAGCGATATGGAAGACGAAGATATCGAAGAAGAGATTCCTTATATTTCCGGATCAGGAGAAGGACTTATGGAAGAAGGACCGACTTTGCACGCGAGCGCGCGCCGCGATGAGGATATTGCGCTCGATCTGATGAAGTTTATTGCAATGACTACGGGGTACGGGCGTACGACCTCATCTGGCGTAGGGTTTCAGGGTACAGGTTCGGCGTCGAAACCAGAGGAGTACGCCACGCATCTGCTTGAGTTGTACGGCAAGTGCCGGGCAGCGGTGGGGGGAAAGAAGTAGTGAGCAGCGAGTACCGAGCTCGCAAGGGTCCCTGCACGTTCGAGCTGCCGCCCCAATCAGGCGCGGTGATTTGCAGAATCCTAAAGCTTATTAGCGTCTCACCAGACACACCAAGATAGGCAAGAAAAGACCGCGGCACGGGGCCGCGGTCTGCGTGTCAGGCCGACTCCAGTATTCTACCGGCGCCCCTTCTTAGTTTTCTTCTTCGCTGCTTTCTTTGCTGGTTTCCTGGCCGCCTTCTTCGCGGCTTTCTTCTTCGCAGGTTTCTTTGCGGCCTTCTTTTTGGCTGGTTTTGGGGGCGCTTTTTTCTTGGCCGGCGCCTTCTTGGCCGGTGCCTTCTTCTTAGCGGCTGGCTTTTTCGGACCGCCGCCGCTGGGTGCAGCGGGTTTGGGCGCGGGTGGTGGCGGAGGAGCGGGCGTGGCCGGCTCGCTCGTTTCTGCTTCGGGCACGCCGGCTTCTTCTTCCTCCTCCTCTTCCTCTTCAAAATCCTCTTCGAGCGACTCGCTGTAGGCGCCGCTGTCGCCGAATTCTTCTTCTTCGTCACGTCCGTAAAGTGTGGGGTCGTAGAACGTCATTGCTCCTCCTGATCTTGTTTTGGCCTCCTGGCGCAAGAACAGCCGCGCAAGGCTGCCGGGCACGGGAAATTAAAAGACCACCAGAAACTGTGTGCTGGAACGGCGCGCGATTATAGCACGACGTTTGGTGCAGATTGCAAGGACCGCGATCATCGTCCAGCCCGCTTAATCCTGTTATCACACGGAGCGGCGGAATGGAAGCAGATTCGATAGCGGCGCGCAAAGAACTTGGCCGAGGGCTGGGAACCGACTTCAGATCTGCGGCGTGTATTGGGAGCAAGTCCTAGGACCTGTCAGAAGGCGGGCGCCACTTGGCCGGTTTTCAAGCTCCGGTGCTGGGAGCGGACCGTTTTGCATCGGCCGTTTGCTTCTATTGGCTTTGCTGCACGACCAGGATCATGCCGGGCCGCAGAGTGGCGACGTTTTGGTTGTTGCGTTTTAGAGCAGCGACGGTGGTTTTGTATGTGGTTGCAATCGAATAGAAGGTTTCGCCCGACTTCACTTTGTGATGGAGCACGCTGGCCTGCTCCGAGACATCTTCATCCGAAGGTTTCGCCGATTTGGCAGCGGGAACTTTGGCGCTGGCCGTTTGTGCGCCCTTCCGGGAATGACTGGCTGGCTTGCTGGAGGCGGTCGAACTCGGTTCGCCGGTTGGCGTAACCGGTAGGTGCAGGGCCAGTACAGTTCGTCCGTGGAGGCTGTCGCCGCGCAGTCCGTTCCAACGGCGGATCATCTGGACGGAAACTCCGAAGTTCTCAGCGACGGTCTGAACCGTGTCGCCCTTGCGGACTTTGTATCGCGTAATCCTGTGGGCGTAGGAGGCAGTATCGCTGACTGAGTGTTTGCTGGGGGCGACGGGGACAATTAGCTTGGCGTCGGTCTGGAGTTCCGTGCCGTCGAGGTGGTTGGCTTCAGCGATGGACTTGGCCGTGGTTCGGTAGGCGCGCGCCAGAGAAGCGAGGGTGTCGCCGGAATGAACTCTCGGGTAGCGCCACCAGAGTCGCATACCGGCAGGGATGTCGGCGATGGCGGTCTGGTATTGCTGCTTCGTCCCGGCGGGCAGATGGAGTTCGAACGTGCCTTCCTTTGGGGTGCTCAGCCGCAGAAGGCTGGGATTCATCTGTTGCAGTTGGGCAGAAGTCGCATCTACACAGTCGGCCACGAGGCGCAAATCCACGGGATAGTTAACAGTAACAGAGTCAAAAGCAACCGGTTCGTCCATCGATACATCATCAAAACCGTAATGCGACAAATTCTTGGTCATGATGGTCACGGCCAAGATGATGGGAACGTAGTTGCGGGTTTCCTTTGGTAGAACGTTGCGGCGGTAAAGCTCCCAGAAGTCGGCGTAGCCGGTGCGCCGGACTGCAGCCTGCACCGTCCCTGGGCCGGAGTTATAGGCCGCCATGGCGAGATACCAGTCGCCGAACTGGCCATAAAGATCTCTCAGGTGGCGCGCTGCGGCGCGGGTGGATTTTTCGGGGTCCTGACGATCGTCGACCCACATGCTACGCTGCAGGCCATAACCGTGGGCGCGGCTGCCCATGAATTGCCAGATGCCGCGTGCGCCGGCGCGAGAAACCGCCGTGGGCTGGAATCCGGATTCGGCCTGCGCCAGATAGATCAGATCCTGCGGAACACCCTCTTGCTTCAGGATCCGAACCATCATGTCGTGGTATCGACCGGAGCGGGCGAAGGCGCGCTCGAAAGTCCCACGTCCACGGTTGGAGAAATAGCTGATGTACCCGGCGACCTGGTCCGTCATCATGAGCGGCAGATCGGAGTGGGTTGACTTGATCTCGGCCTGAGCCTTTGCCCTCACTCCAGGTTCGGCGGCCGGCGTAATTCCGTTGGTTTCATCGATCGGCGCGGGTTCTGACTTCTGGGCTTCGGAGTCTGAGGCTAAGTCACCCAGATCAAGATGGTTGACTCCGTCCACGATACGTTCGAATTCTTTTTCGAGCCGATCATCGGACCGAATATCCAGCTTGCTTTCCAGCAGTGCGTTAAAGGCGTCGTCGAAATTCTGTTTAGCAGCATCCGCGTGCCCTGCCTGGTAGTTTGCCAATCCTGTTTGATATTCCTTTTCGACGCGAGAGAGCAGATCGTCGACCTGATCAGGCGCGGGCTTCAGGGCCGGGGATTGAAGTTTGACCTGCGCCGCTTGGGTTGGCTGCTGGCTTTGAGTGTCTGCCGGTGGTGGCGCGGGGCTAGCTTGCGGCTGTGCGGAGGGGCCCGCTTTGGCGGTTAGCGGCGGCGGCGCTCCGGGAGGCACCACGGCGACCGGCTTTTGCGCACTCTGGCAGCAGGAGCAGGCGATGGTCAGCGCAGCCAGCACGGCGATCTGGATTTGGATTTTTGCAACTCGCATATTTTTCTATGAGATACGAATTGCTCCTGTTGTTAAAACCCGGTGGATTCTATCAAAAATCGTACCTCCCAGTCACCCTCGGGTCAACGCCGAAAAGGGACTAGGTCCGTTACTTTCGGCACCGGGACAAAATGGTTACTCCCGCTAGTCCTTAGCCAGACGGCGGAAGCCGGGTAAAAGGTTTGAAGGGATGATTCGAAGAGAACAGAACCCCGCGGCTTGCCGCTCAGTCGACGAAGTGGGCGTCAGACCCGCCAGTAGTCCGGCCGCCAGCTTTGAATCGCTTTCTTGATGTCCGCCCGGAAAAGCGTTTCGGCGAGTGTCCGTTCGGCTAATTTGGGCACCTCCGCATCTGAGGCGAAACGTAACGCGATGAGTTGCCCTTCAGTTAGTTCCGGAATTCGGGAACGCAATGGCTCGGCTAGAAGAGTAGCTAGCCGGAGACGTTCTTCCAGGCGAATTACGCGGTCTTGCACCTTGAGCGCATACAGGCGAATTTTCAGCACCGCGATCACGGCGGCCACCGAGATCACAAAAGATGACGCCGAGTGCCAGCTGGGGTGCCAAAGGAAGTGTATAGTGCCACCGATGGCGGAGAGGATGAAGACCGGCAACACGAAAAAGTGAAACAGAGGATCAAAGCGCGAGTGATTGGCGAAAGTCTGGGGCTTTTTTTCAGGCATGACGAAGGGCTCCTTGCAGCGAACGTGCAAGTGTAGCAGAAGAGTTCTCAGTTCCCAGAAAGCGCAGAGCCACGAAAACCGAGAACCGAGAACCGAGAACTAGAATTGTGAATCCGGAATCTTTTATTCTCGGGACGGAATCCAAGGCAAACATGAGAGCCATTCAGGTCAAACAAGTCGGCGGACCGGAAGTGATGGAATTGGCGGAATCGCCGGTCCCACAGCCGAAAGCGAACGAAGCCGTGGTGAAACTTGCTGCCTCGGGCGTGAACTTTATCGATGTCTACTTTCGCGAGGGACGGTATAAGACGCCACTGCCGTTTATTCCAGGGCAGGAAGGCGCAGGCGTAGTGACCGCGGTCGGCTCCGAGGCGAGTTCCGTGAAGGCCGGTGACCGTGTGGCTTGGACCGGGATACAAGGGGCGTATTCGGAATATGCCGTAGTTCCGGCTGAGCGGCTGGTTCCGATTCCGCAGAGTGTAAGCGATCGCGAGGCGGCTGCCGCCATGCTGCAGGGGATGACGGCACACTATCTGTCGCATGATACGTATCCGCTAAAGCAGGGGCAGACGGCACTGGTTCACGCGGCGGCCGGTGGAGTAGGACTCCTGCTGGTGCAGATGGCACACAACATCGGCGCGCGAGTGATTGCCACAGTTTCCACAGAGGAGAAAGCAAAGCTAGCGCACGCAGCAGGAGCGCATGAAGTCATTTTGTACACGCAGTCCGACTTCGAGGCTGAAACAAAACGTCTGACTGGCGGCAAAGGTGTAGATGTAGTCTACGATTCGGTGGGGAAGACTACATTCGAGAAGGGGCTCAACATCCTGCGACCGCGCGGAATGATGGTGCTCTTCGGCGGCTCGAGCGGTGCCGTTCCGCCGTTTGACTTGGTTGCCTTGTCACAAAAGGGCTCGCTCTATGTAACGCGGCCCACACTCGTAAATTACATCGCTAGGCGGGATGAATTGGTGGCGCGGTCCGGCGCGGTGTTTGGCATGTTGGAGTCAGGAAAGCTCAAACTTCGCATCGAACACATCTACCCCTTGGCCGAGGCGCAGCGGGCGCATCGGGATCTCGAAGGACGGAAGACGACGGGGAAGTTGCTGCTAATTCCGTGATGGAAGGTGATCAATTCACCTTCTGCGCGAATAGTGTTTTGCGTAGGGCGGAACTTCACGCCCTGGATCAAGTCGCGAATCATTGATCGGCGTGCCTGCCTTTATTTCCAGCGGAACCACTCCAGCCCAAGTGGGAAAGGAATAGTCATCTTCATCATCGATGACCGGGCCGATGCGAACCTTGGCCGAAAATTCTTCGATCGGTAGCCGCAGCACGGACGTCGCCTTCAGTTCGCGCTCATTGGGTTGTCGCGAGTCCGCCCAACGGCCGGGAATGATGTGTTCAGAGAGAAGACGCAAGGCTTGGAGTTTTTCGGCCGGATCATCCACCAGCGTCGCTTTGCCCAGAATCACCACCGAACGGTAGTTCATGGAGTGATTAAAGATGGAACGGGCGAGCACGAGTCCATCGAGCAACGTGACCGTCACGCAAACCGGGACGCCATCCTTCATTTGGCGCAACATGCGGCTGGCGGCGGAGCCGTGAATGTAGAGGCAGTCGCCATCACGTCCGTAAGACGTGGGGATCACGAAGGGCTGGTCGTCGACCACGAAGCCGACGTGGCACAGAAATCCTTCGTCCAAAATTCGATAAGCCGCCTCGCGGTCATAAACAGCACGATCAGCTTCGCGGACCAGACGGGTCCGCGACGTCGGGGTATAGGGTTGAGGCATGGAAGAAAAAACTCCGGCAAGCGCCAAGGATGGGTGAAGAGAAAGTGTAACACTGCGGCTTTCAGGCTTCGGCGCACTCAGTCACGGAGCATCTTCTACGACTTCCTGTCGAGTGGGTGATACGAATTCTCGCGATACACACGGCTGAAGAAGATCGCGACGATAAGCAGAACAATCGGAGTGAAGATGCTGGCTTCCGGGCCGACGCTGCCGCCCGTGAGCCATCGCGGTCCGCTGAACGCGGAGTTGAACAAGTTGTGATAGGGAGCCAATCCGCTGTCGGGTACGCCGTAGAAGAAGGTTTGTCCCCAGTCCCATCCCGCGTGGAATCCGACGGCCCACCATAGGTTCCCGGTACGGCGAAGGAACAGGCAGAACAGCAGCCCGAAGCAGACCACCGAGAAGAGTCCGAACTTGCTCTCGCCAGGATTGGCCGCGTGGGCGAGACCGAATAATGCCGAGAGGAGAATGGCGGCGGGCCAGAAGCCCATTCCGGTCGTGAGCGTGTACTGAAGATATCCGCGAAAGGCGAATTCCTCCCCCAAACCAACGATCACGAAGGCCGCACTCCAGGCAGCTGTGGCTATGACGATGGTTTTACCGTAAATAGCAATACCAGCGAGATGAAATCCGTGGAGAGCGAAGATGGCAAGAAGGCTGGTGCTGATGGCGAGGAAACCAATGAGAGTTCCGAGCCAGAAATCCTTGCGAAAGGCAAATTTTGCCGGCAGGCCGTATTGTCCCCACTTGCGGTGCTCGATCCTGCTCATGATCAATGCGGCGACGCCGGTGAAGAGAAAAATCGACCCGTCGCTGAGGGCAGCCACAGCGGGTGAGAGCGATGAAGCAGTTCCGAAGTGAGGCCGGCGGTGCAGCACAAAATGCACCACCAGCGCGATGACGAGGTTAACCGCAGCCACAAGGCCAGCCACGATTGCCAGAAAAATGAGCGCCCGCCAGCCGGCCCGGATGCCGTTTGGCCCACGGAAGACGTTGTTCGTGGCCGCTGGCGAAGGAACTACCGGTTGAGGAGCCGAAGGCTCCGGCGGAAGATTCATCGCTGGTCCTGACATGCAATTAATTTACGCGAAAAGGCGCGACGAAGTTCCACGCTTTCCGTCCGGATTCACCGTGAGTAAAAATCCAGACTTAGCCACCCATCGAAAACCTCACCAGTTGAACTTCAGCGCGAACTGGAACTGCCGCGGATCGTACGCAGCTGTAGCTTGGCCCGCGGTGCAGGATGAGCCGCTGCAGAGAGGGCTGACGGCGGCCACGTTGTACCGGTTCGCGATATTGAACATGTCGGCGATCAAGTCCATGCTAAAGCGCTCTCCGAAGTAAACGCGCTTGGCGATGCGCAGATCGTTAAAGATCGTCCAAGGCTGTGTTCCGGCATTGCGGCCCAGGTTGCCGTCGAGAGCGAGCAGCGCGCTGGGACTGGCGAGCTGCGCTAATGTGACGTCAGCAAAGCAGGGCTCCTGGAAGAAGCCCGTGGGTGAGTACTTAGACGCTTCGGTCGCGTAGCCGCAGTTGTTCGTGGGCGTTCCCGCCGCCACGATGTTCGGACGGCTGGTGAGCGAAGACTCCTGGAAGTTGTCGCCGCCGCTGGTGATGATGTTAAACGGTCGGCCGGAGGCCACATCGATGATGGGAGCAAAGGTCCAATCGCTAAAGAACTTGCTGCCGAATCCGCTGCCTGCAAGCTTGCCCGTCTGGTAGACGCCGCTGAAAACGAAGCGGTGGCGCTGATCGAACAGCGAATTGGAACGCTCCAGGGCAGGATAAAAACTATCCTGTGGAGTAGTTGTGGATTGCAGATCGGTAGAGTCGTCAATTGCGTGCGACCAGGTGTAGGAAGCGAGAAATTGGTAGTGGCGGTTGAAGCGCTTGCGCAGGTTGGCGCTGAAGCCGTGGTAGATCGAGCTACCGTTGGAGTAGTTGGCGTCCATATCGCCAAAGGGGACGCAACCGCTAAGGGTGGAGGGATTGCAGCTTGCATTGAGTCCGGCTACCGCCAGATCAGCGATGGCGTCTGTCACACAGGTCGGGAAGGCTGTAACCATGGAGGCGTTCAAGCCGGAGGGCCGGAACAAGTTCACCAGCGCGGTCGGGACATAGTAGGGCAGTGCCCCCGGGAACGCACCTGCGAGGGGGCTGGCGCCACAAGTTGTGATGAATAAGGGGTCGGTCGTCGGCGTGGCGGCCCCCGCTCCCACCGCGGCCATCCAGTTCTGCGTCACCAGGTCGCCACGGACCGGGCTAGCATTGATGGGGCGGTTGAGGTGGCGTCCGCCGTTGAAGTTGTAGGCCAGGCTCAGAGCAAAGCCGCCGCCGAGATCGCGCTCGACGGTGAAATTTGCTTGCTGGGCGTAGGCGTATACGAAGTTCTTAGCCTGCGGATAGCCGAAGGGCTGGAACGCCAGCGGGAATGGAGCTGGAGCGTACGGGAACGGCGGATTGGTCAGATATTGCTGTTCGAGGAACAGCGATTGATTCGACTGGCCCGGAGGGAAGAATGATCGGAATTGCTGCTGGTTGGGCTCGTAATTCAGCTGGCTAACCGGCATGCAATTCGCGTTTCCAAGGGTGCCAGTAAGAATACTGGAGCCGTTGAGATTCGCGGGATTGAAGGCGGTGGAAGCGACATTGCAGGGTGTACCACCGGGAAACGCCAACTGCCCGCTGGAGGACCCGTCGGAAGCCTGGCCCAGGAAATAGAGACCGAGCAGCGGATGGTCATAGAACATTCCGTAGGACGCCCGAACCACAGTCTTTCCGTCGCCGTTAGGATCCCATGCCATGCCGACCCGGGGCTGTATATTGTGCTTCGCGATCTGGATCCCTTTCTGCAATCCAAGGGAGTTGTATCCGGCCAGTGCGAGGGCGTCCGGCGGCGCGAATGTTGGCGGGATTTCCACATCATAGCGCACGCCGTAGTTCAGAGTGACGGTGGGGCTGACCCGCCAGGAGTCTTGCCAGAAAACCCCGATCGGAATGTTTCTGAACGAATCGCTGGGGCTTCCGATGCCCTGAACAAAGTCCTGGGGGATGCCCGCGCCATAAGCCTGCACCGGCGAGAGAGCGGGAAATGAAAGGCCGGGAATGGAGAATCCCAGACTGGCGGCAGGGAGGGGGCCAATGTCGTACACGCCGCCGTAGTTCACGGTAAAGGTTGCGGTGAGGGGCAGATAGTTAAAGTCCGCGCCGAACTTGGTATTGTGGCGGCCGATGGTCCAGGAAAAGTTGTCGGTGAACTGATAGCGCTGTTCCACGCGCTGGATGTACGAGTAAGGCTCGCGGCCGAAATAGGCAAAGCCCGGGATATTCACGGCAGGGTCAGAACCTCCCGGGATTTGAGTATTGTAGTAATAGGAAAGCCCTCGGCGCGCATACTGAAAGGTAAATTCATTCACCTTGTTATTGCCAATGGTCCAGGTGTCCTTCACCACGCCGGTCACGTCGCGGTAGGTCTGCTGCGACGTGCGCGAGTAGGCGTTTTGTCCGACCGGCTGATCTTGACCGCTCACTTCAATGCCAGTCACTGTACTCGGGCTGACGTTCGCCCTCAGCGTCAGGCGGTTGTTATTGCTAACGTTGTGATCGATGCGCAGCGAATAGAGGCTGGTGCCTTCGAAGACCGGGAAGTTACCGATCTGCGACGCCAGGGTCTGATACGAGAGTGGTACGGGGCCTTCGCAGGCCGCCGGCGTACAAGTCGTTGGGAAGCCGGCGAAAGTGCCGGTAGCGCCGAGAGTCAGGGCCTCCACCATTTGGGAAGGCCAAACTCCTTGAATTGCCTGGCCGGAAGATGCTCCGGCAAGGACGACATACTGTTCGACTGCGCCCAGAACAACGGGATTTGCCTCGGCCGCGAGCGTTGCCGGATTCGTGAGGAAGTCGATCTGACCCCCCGGTCCCGGAGTCAGCTGCAGCGTTCCAAAAGGCAATCCCACCTGCGATGTATCAAAAGGAACGAGCCCGAAGTTGCCTTGGCCAATGTCGGAAAATCCCGTTTCATGCCGCCGCGTAACTTCGTAAGAAAAATAGTAATACGTCTTATCCTTCTTGATCGGTCCGCCGAACGCTGCGCCAGCTTGCACTCGTGTGTAGGCAGGATTCGGAACCGTGCTGAATGGGTTCACTGCCTGGAAATTCCGGTTGCGCAGGTAGCCGTAGACGTCGCCGTGGAAGTCGTTCGATCCTGAGCGGGTGATGATGTTCACCACGCCGCCGGCGGCGCGACCGTACTCGGGCGCGTAGTTGTTGGTGATGATCTGAAATTCCTGCACCGCTTCCTGGGAAACGGTGGAGCGCACACCGTTGGTGGAATTGTCGGTGGCGTCGGCGCCGTCGACGTTGACCATGTTGGAGCGGGCGCGCTGGCCGCTCATGTTGAGCCCAGACGTGGGCGCTGCACCGAGGCTCGGGGCGTTGTCGCGTACCACCTGAGAATCCGTCAGCGTGAAGTTAATGTAGTTGCGCCCGTTGATCGGCAGATTGTCGATGCGCTGCTGTCCGATCGTGTCCGTGGTCGAGCTGCGCGAGGTCTCCACTAATTCTGCCTGGGCACTGACCTCCACCACTTCTTTGCCGGTAGCCAGCGCGAGCGCCACCGGAAGCTCCACCAGTCCTCCGACGGTGACGCTGACGTCCTTGGCTTCGGCTTTGCCGAAGCCCCGCGCTTGCACTGTGACGGTATAAGTTCCCGGGGGCAGCAGCCGCGCGCTGTAGCCGCCCTCGTCGTCGCTGGTGCCGGTTCGTTCCAGGCCCTTGGCAACATCGCTTACCGTGACTGTTGCATTGGTGACCAGATTGCCCTTGGGGTCCTTCACGGTAACGTGCAGGTCGCCAGTGGCGACACCGCCCTGCCCGAAGGCGATGGAGGAAAGCAACAGGACGAGCATTGAGACGGAGAAATTTTTCACCCTTCGGATCATGATCATGCGGATCACACTGATGCGGATCATAGAGTCTCCATTGACTCCGACACTTCAAGGTGCCGGCAGAAACAACTCCAAAACAGCGGATGGCCGAAATAGCGCAAAATCTTCTTGGGATGACGGGCCCCGCTGGTTTTTACACCAGAACGGGTAACGAAAACAAGGCAAGAATGATCAGGGGTGGTGTCCAGGTTACCCAGGGAGCCTTCCTCAGGCATGGCGACGCCGACGCGGACAGTAGCACCTGCATCGGTTCAGCGCTGTGATCCATGTCAGAGGGCTAGCTGCGGAACAGGCGAACCGCTGCAGCGGGATTCTGCAGTCTTCCCAACAGCATCGCCGAGCTGCTTAACTGTTCGTAGCGGTCGACCACACGCAAGGCGGCAAACCCAGAGTTGGGGTATGCCAAGGCAATATAGATCCGCGCCAGCGCCACCGTGGAATTACGACGAAGCAACAGCGCGTGATTCACCAGTTGCTGCGCGGCTTCGGCAACTCGCGGATCGCCGCTGGCCAAAGCGGATTCGCCCACGCGCGCCAACACAGTGGCATTTCTTCCTGCGACTTGAACGTAGGCGGCCATGGCGCGCAATCGCGCTCGACGAACCAACCGGAACTGAGCGGGAGGCAAACGGCGGCGAAGGTAGTCGTCCTCAGCGGGGTTGATTAGATTGCGGAATGCCTCCACATCGATAGGCCGGATCGTCGCGGCCAAGTTGGCGCTTCCCCTTGCCTGCAGGCTTCGGGTTACGGCCAGGCTCAAAATGATGCCCAGCGCGAGTACAGCGGCGATGACGAGGATGACAGCCAGATTCATTGTTGGAGCAGACGCTCCAGTTCCCGGTTCCAAAGTTCGAGATTGTGCTCAGGCAACGGAACCGCAGACGTCGCGGCATTCCTCTGGGGGACGAGGAGGTAGTAAAACCAAATGAGGACGCAAACGTGGTAAGTGGCCATAATGACAAAGTCAAGGATGTAGGTCTTCTGACCAAGGAGCCAACTCGCCAGGAGAGCCCAATGGCCGAGGTAGACCGAGGCAAGCACGGCAAAACCGAGTGTGACCCCAAAAACAGAGCGTCCCCACGTCAAGTGGAAGTGGGCGGCGAAGACAAAAAGGAAAAGAATCAGTCCACACTGAACCACACTGACGCTCCTAGACAAGATGCGCGTTGCGGAAATGAGCCAGAACGGCGTGGGATTCGCATAGGCTGCGATGACCGTAGCCGTAAGTACGAGAACAATGCCGACACCACTTATGAGCACCTTGGCGAATCTTCCAAGCGGTGGATAGCGACGCAATAGGTGAGTGAAGACCTCGCCAATCACGATGAATTTTATCAACGCCTCAAGAAGCAAGAAAAAGAGATAACTCCACCAATAGACCTTATCCGAGAAGACAGACGGGCTAAGGTCAATTGCATAGAGAATCCCACCTCCCACAGCCTCAAAAATGGCGTAGCAAAAGAAGGCCGGGAACTCCTTATGTAGCCCCCGCTTCCACATCAGGAGGGCAAGAACCGCCAGGAGGACGCAGGGCGCGACCCACAAGTAGTGCCACAAGACTGAATGCGGCTGAAACATGACCGTAGCCGGGCACTATAGCTCAACAAGTCGCCGCCGGCAACATGATCGTGGGCCGTTTCCGTTTTTCGTAACTTCTTGTGAAACGGCTAAGGCCTGCAGGAGGTTTGGCCGGAGCAGTTCCCACCAGGTTGACCGTCGGCATGCGCCACGGTCGGAATTACCAAAGTATTGAGGAACATCAGGGCTGCAGCAACGGCCAGTAGGGTACGTTTCACGATTGTTTTCTCCTTGTGTTAGAAAATCGAGTCGTGATACTTTCATGGCTGCTAATTGGCTGGAAACATTACAGCAAGTCCTTTGTTGTTCGGAATTTGTAACAAGATGACTCTCAAGTCCGCTCTACAAGATCTGCGGCAAACCACGCTGGCTGCGGTTTCCGGACTGCTTGCGAAACTGGCGTATCTAGGTTCGCTGCGTCGGCGGGAAGGGGGATATCAGCACTGGGGCATGTCACTCGTCCATGGGGAGGAGTCCTCGGAGCGCGCGCTAAAAGCGGCTCACATAGAAGTACTGTCCAAGGTGCTCAGGACCCCGATTTCAGATTTGGAGGAGGATTTGCGCAAATCGACCCGAGCCAGCGAGGAGACTGCGGGTGCTTACATAGAAGGCATGCAGGAACAATTCAACGAATTGCTTCCTTCACCGGATGCCGTTTCCGCCCGCCATCTTAATGCAGTGCTGGTTGCGCTTTCGAACCTGGAGAAGAACCGAAAGCCTGCCACTCCGTCAGCTTCATAGCAACCCCCACAACCTGCCCGATGATCTCGGCTTCCTGAGGATGGCGCAAAATGCGGACCTGAACCGGAGAGAGCGGGTGCGGTTGCAAGATAAGGTCATCACGACGCATGCTGCACCAGCAGCAAGTGTGCCCATCGCGAGTTTCCACGAAATAGATCGGACGTTCGTACTCTGACCGCCACGTTCCATCCGTCACTTTATTCTTTTCCTCATCGACTTGGATGAAGCTTCCGGGCGGAAGAATCGGGTACATGGTGAGATCCTGGTTGCCGATGTAGCCGTAGGTAAAATCGCTGTGGGCGAACTGCGCCAGGTACGACAAGGGCACCAAACCCCATTGTTCGACCATGCGGCCGAGATTAGTCGTGCGTTGTTCATCGAACCCAGGATCCATGCGGATCGGCATTTGTACAGAGGATAGTCCGGAGAGAGCTTCGGAGACATGCGATCGGGGTGGTGCAATCATGCCCAGATCAGCTGCCATATTGTTCATATCAACGCCATACCAGGCCAGCAGTTCGCGTAGATCGCGGCGGTAGATCACGGCCAGCGTATATAAACGGAAAATACTGGGCAAAACACCTTTGGTCTCGATGTCCGATAATCGGCTTGGGGGGATCGAGAACTCCTCGTTGCGATACTTCTCCGCCATGCGAGCACTGGAAGTCTCAATATCGCGCATCGTCAAGCCAAGCTTTTCGCGCAGTGTGCGAAGACTCTTACCGGCCGGGAGCATGCCTAGCCTCCATTGCAGTGAGGACCATCATAGGAATTGGCCGCAATGATAACAGGAGGCACCGCTCTTATGTCATGAATTTGCGAGGAAAACGTGGTTGCGAGAATCTTGTTACGATTTCAGAACAACGTTTCCCTCACGTCCTGCCTAGTGAATCACGCATATATCGCTTGGACGATAGCGGACTCCTCGGCGCGCCCCGTCACACGAGATCGGCGGCCTTGTTCGGATTTCGTAACAGCGGACACCGGAAATTGCAAAAACTCTAACTTTGAACGGTTGGCTCGGTCTTTGGAGTAGCCAATTTCTCACCAAATCTTTTCCTTCAGACCCATGACATTTGTCACGCCGATCCTGTGATGAACGGCACTGGTGCCGCACTCCCATCTCCGCGATGATGCTGGCACCGGATAGAGAACCGGCAACAACCTCTGAAGGCGGAGATGGCTATGATCGCGACTCTCGAAGAACCGCAAAACATGCAGCGCGCAAGCTCCGGCGCTCTCGTGGCAAGCCTGGAAGGTGTTATCAAGAACTATGGGGAAGTCCGCGCCCTGCGGAATGTGAACTTCGCCGTCCGTGCGGGTCAGGTGGTCGCGCTGCTGGGTCCCAATGGAGCAGGGAAGACAACTGCAGTGAAGTTGCTGCTCGGGCTCATTCTGCCTAACTCCGGTAAGACACGGGTGTTCGGAGGAGATCCTACCAACCCGCAGAATCGCATGCGCACCGGTGCCATGCTGCAGGTTGGACGCGTGCCGGAAACTCTGCGCGTGCGCGAGCACATTGATTTGTTTTCCAGCTACTATCCAGACCCACTGCCACTTGAGGAAGTGCTGGCCACCGCTGGGCTGGAGAAATTGCGTGACCGCAAGTTTGGTGATCTCTCCGGTGGGCAGCGGCAGCGCACCCTGTTTGCTCTGGCGATTTGCGGCGATCCCGATTTGCTGTTTCTCGATGAGCCCACCGTGGGGCTTGATGTGGAAGCGCGCCGTGCGCTTTGGGAGGAAATTCGCCGCTTGGTGGAGCGCGGAAAGACCGTCATTTTGACCACGCACTATCTGGAGGAGGCTGACGCTCTGGCCGACCGCATCGCCGTCATCAACCAAGGCGAGATTATCGCCGAAGGCACGCCCGCAGAGATCAAATCGCAAACCAGTGGCAAGAGGATCCGCTGTGTCACGGCGCTGAATGTGGCCAGCGTACTACAACTTCCGGGCGTGACTGCTGCCAAACAAGATCGCGAAGCGGTGGAGATCCATGCCGCGGAAGCCGAATCCGTGGTGCGAGCCTTGCTTGCCCGCGATCCCACACTCTCGGGATTGGAGATCACCACCGCGGGTCTAGAAGAAGCGTTTCTGGCTCTCACACAGGACAATGGCCAAACCGAAAATCGACAGAACTGATGTACGCATCTCCCCGCGCGCAACGCGCGGAAAGGCGAGGAAACGACCATGAGCACTTTTGTAGCGGCTCTGAGCCGCACACAGATCGAGCGGTCCACCAGCCACACCGCCGCGATTTACCTGAAGGAAGCAAAGTATGAGTTCCTGAAGAACCTCCGCTTGCGCGTCTATACAGTCTCGGTGATCAGTTTTCCGCTGATGTTCTACGTGCTTTTCGGCTTGGTGTTGAACGCTAAGGAAGGCATCGGCGGCACGGGTGTTCCAACCTATCTGATCGCAACCTATGGAACCTTCGGCGTCATGGGAGCCTCGCTGTTTGGAACAGCATCAGGCCTCGCCTCCGACCGGGGACTGGGATGGTTGCAGGTGAAGCGGGCTAGTCCCATGCCTCCGTTCGCCTACTTCGCGGCTAAAGTTGTTCTCAGCATGATTTTCAGCGCCATCGTTGTGTTGCTGCTGCTGGTGTTGGGGATCAGTTTCGGTGGAGTGCGCTTACCACTCACGGAAATGGTAAAGCTGCTGGGAACGCTCGTGGCCGGATCGCTTCCATTTTCCGCCATGGGATTGGCCATCGGATATTTCGCTGGGCCAAATTCCGCGCCTGCTGCCATCAACCTGATCTATCTGCCGCTGTCGTTCTGCAGCGGCTTGTGGGTGCCTTATATGTTTCTGCCCAAGCTCGTGCGGCAGATCGCGTTGGCGCTCCCGCCTTATCACCTGTCGCAACTGGCGCTGGGGATAGTGGGCGCTGGGCGCCACGAGCCCGCCACAACGCACTGGGAGGTGCTACTCGCCTTCACTTTGATCTGCCTGGGCGTCGCACGTATTGGCTTCCAACGCGATCAGGGAAAACTCTACGGCTAACTTTCCATTGCGAGGGGTGGATTTTTTCGTAGGGTGCCAGAGAGCCAGAGAAAGGCAGGGACATCATGAGCGCGGACGCCAAGAAAGAATACGGGTCAACGATGGTTTTGATCATTCTCGGTGTGCTCGCCCTGTATGGTGGTACACGCTGGCTCCTCGTGCTGATTCCTGCCGCTCTGCTGATCTGGTATGTGACCGCCGGAGGGGTATTTAGGAAAAGCCGGAACTGACCAAGGATGGATGATAATAGAAGCGATGCCGGAAGGGAGCCGGCTTGGGCAATAGCGATGGAGCAATGGCGGACTGCTCCAAGAGCGCGACCATCTTATGAGACTTCTGCCCAAGAACAGCGAATACACATGGGCGGTGTACTCCGTCCTGTACTTTGGATTCTTTTATATCGATCCCATCGTGGGTCATGCCAGCGCCCGGGTTTGGTTCTTTACTTTGCTGGCGACTGCTGTTTTTCTACTCTTGTACTTCTCGCTGTTCTGGGTTAGCTGCGGGCAGGGACTGCTGCACCTTGCCGCCATGGTTCTGATGGGTGTGGCCTTTGCCAAGTACAACGGAGGCGCAACCACATTTTTCATTTTCGCTGCAGCTTGCGGACCTTTCGTTGTGGATAACGAGGTCGATGGCATCAAGGTGCTGCTGGCGGTTGAAGCCGCGGCGGTACTCACGTGGTGGGCGCTCCACCTCAATGGCTGGTTCCTTTTGTTTGGAAGCGGACTTTCTTTCGTCGTTGGTGCCAGCAACATTCATTTCGCGCAGCGCAATCGAACCAACAGGAAGTTGATCCGGGCTCAAGAAGAAATTGAGCATCTCGCCAAAGTGGCTGAGCGCGAACGCATTGCTCGTGATCTGCACGATGTCCTCGGGCACACACTCTCTGTAATCATCCTGAAGGCCGAACTTGCCGGAAAGCTGATGGATCGCGATCCGCAACGCGCGGGCAACGAAATTCGCGAGGTCGAACAGATTTCGCGCCAGGCTCTGTCGGAAGTCCGCGATGCGATCCGTGGCTATCGTTCGCAAGGACTGCCGGCCGAACTTGCTCAAGCGAAAGCCACGCTGGAGACCGCCGGCGTTGCTGTTCAATGTGAAGCAGCCAGAATCGCCCTGCCCGCGCTGCACGAAAGCGTGTTGTCGATGGCGGTGAGGGAAGCCGTCACCAATGTTGTGCGCCACGCGCACGCGCACACTTGCAGGTTGCGGCTGGAACAGCAAAATGGTTCCTGCCGGCTCGAGATCGCAGATGACGGCCGCGGTGGTGTTCAAAGCGAAGGCAACGGACTGCGCGGCATGCGCGAGCGCGTCGAGATGTTAGGAGGAACGCTCAATCGCGACTCCGAAGCCGGCACCAGGCTTATCATCACTCTTCCTCTGAAGGAAGGTGCCGCGCCGAAAACCGAGGTCCCTTCTAATTGAATCCCAGCGCGAAAGAAAATCGCAACACCATCCGGGTTGTTCTCGCCGAAGATCAGGGCATGGTGCTCGGCGCTTTGGCCGCCCTGCTGGAAATCGAAGGCGACATTTCCGTCGTGGCCCAGGTGCGCAACGGGAAAGAGGCGCTGGAAGCGGTGCTCGCCCACAAGCCCGACGTCCTTATCACTGACATCGAGATGCCGCTCATGACCGGCCTCGATACCGCCGCCGAACTCAAACGCCGCCGTTCGAGCACACGAGTCATCATTCTCACCACGTTCGCGCGCGCAGGATATTTGCGGCGCGCCATGGAGGCCGGCGCCTTGGGATATTTATTGAAAGACATGCGTGCCGAAGAGCTTGCCGACGCCGTCCGCCGCGTGCAGCAGGGCTTGCGCGTCATCCATCCCGACCTCGCACTTGAGGCTTGGGCCGAGACGGATCCCCTCACCGATCGCGAACGCCAGGTCTTGCGCCTGGCCGGTGAAGGCATGCAAAGCGGGGACATCGCTGCGGAGCTTCGACTATCCGAAGGGACCGTGCGGAATTACCTATCGGAAGCCATCAGCAAAATGGGCGCCAGCAACCGCGTCGAAGCCTCCCGAATCGCCCGCACCAAGGGCTGGCTCTGAGAATGTGTGTCACGGGCAGCACGAATACAAAATCTGCACCTAAGTTCTAATAGTATAGTTTCATGCCCGACGCCTATATTCTCGGTATCGAAAGCTCCTGCGACGAGACTGCGGCGGCCGTGGTGCGTTCGGGTCAGCAGCTCGTCTCCAATGTGGTGGCCTCACAGATCGCCACCCATCAGCCTTATGGCGGAGTGGTGCCAGAACTTGCATCGCGCGAGCATTTGCGCGCGATTGTTCCTGTCGTTCGCCAAGCGCTGTCTGAGGCAAACCAGACTTATAACTCCGTGGACGCGATTGCCGTGACGCAGGGCCCAGGCCTCGCTGGAGCGTTGCTGGTGGGTATCAGTTATGCCAAGGCTCTGGCTTTCGCCCTCGACAAACCGCTCGTTGCGGTCAATCATCTCGAAGGCCACATCCATGCGGTTCTGCTGGAAGAGCGGCAGAAGGGCAATCACGAGCTGCAATTTCCCGTACTGGCTTTGGTGGTGTCGGGGGGGCACACGCACCTTTATCTGGCCGAGCAGAACAACGACGGTTGGACCTACGAAAATATCGGCCACACTCGCGATGACGCAGCCGGGGAGGCTTTCGACAAAGTCGCCAAATTGATTGGCCTGGGTTACCCCGGAGGTCCGATCGTTGACCGTCTCGCTCCGCATGGCGACCCGGACGCTGTGAAGTTCCAGCCATCCCAAATCAAACACCGCGATCGCCGGGAACGCCGCGGACAGAAAGAGGTCGACACGGATCACCCCCGCTTTGACTTTTCTTACAGCGGAATCAAGACTGCCGTGCTGCGGTACGTTGAGGTTCACGGTATGCGGGATTCCATCGAAATCCGCCGCAAGGTCTTGGCGAATATTGCCAAGCCGAAGCTCGAAGATTACCTCGCCACTTGCGATCGGCTGACTCTGGATCTTGTCGCTTCGTTTCAGCGCGCCATTGTCGACGATCTCGTTGGCAAAACTCTGGCTGCGGTCCGCGCCTACAATGTGGCTACGCTTTTCGTGACGGGTGGAGTGGCGGCCAACAGTGAATTGAGAAAAACATTCGAACGCGATGGTGCTCAGGAAGGCGTACCAGTGTATTTCCCGTCGCGAGCGCTTTCCACCGACAACGCCGCCATGATTGCCGCGGCAGCTTACCCCAAGTTCCTGGCAAAGCATCTTGCTGCGATGGATTTCTCGGCCGAGGCCAGCCTCGTTTTGCGCTAGTCCAAACGCAGGGACAAATCCGCTAGCCTTGGCCTTTACTTGCCCGCGCCTTGGCTATGACTCTTCCCCATCACCGCATCCAGCGCCTTTTTGAGCTGGCTTTGAATATCGATATCTTTATAGATGGCGAAATTGGCGCGTGTTTCTGTTTCGTCGAAACCGCTGGCCCGGCCGGCCACGATGATGATGGGAATCTGGGAGGTCGATGGATTCTTCTTCAGAGCGGTAATCAATTCGCTGCCCGACATTTTCGGCATCTGCATGTCAGTAACAATTACATCAGGGTGAACCCGTTCAAGAATCTGCAGAGCCTCCAGCCCATTGGTCGCGGACTCCACCGCAAAGCCGCGCTCTTCCAAAGAGCGGCAAACGGTATAGCGAATCAGCATTGAGTCGTCGACCACTAGAGCTACGGCAGGCATGAGCTTGCAACGTGCGGAATGCACGCCCCCGGTTCGCAGACTAGCAGTGCTATTCCGCCAACAACAAGCACAAATCTGGCGGAACTGGTTACTGTGGTGCTGCGGCTGATTCCAGCAGTCAGGATTCCTGAGAGTCGCCTTCCGCCCTCTCTTCGATGCTCATGTCTTTCAGTTCGCTGGACTCGAAGATTTCGCGGCACTCAAGGCATTCCACAAACTCGGCATCCTCGTCGCGGCTCACGATTTGCACGCGCGGATGCTTGCAGGGTTGGTTCTTCGCATCCGGGGGCTGGGAGAACGGCTTTGAGGTCATAAATCCGGAAGCGTCGCCCTCATGGAATACAACGAAGGATCGATTCGCGGGAATTTCCCGGTATTTTAGCCCTGCTGTGCCACTTGTCAAGTCCCTTATATATGAAATCCTTCGTGGTCCTCGGCCAATAGACCGCCAAAGGAACAAGGCCTGGCTCTGAATTCCGACCAAAATGCTCGCCAAGACCTAACCCATTCAGCCGCTATTAGTTGCCATCCAGCTCCGTTTCTCGCCACTGGCTGGAAGGCCTTGCGTCATTGTGGAGTTAGGACGTAGAATTAAGTACGACGGAAAAGGTCGCAATTAACTCCGACTCAATGAGTCGGACTTTGACTGTTCCGGTGGTGATTCCAGAAGTCGGGACAAAATGCTCAAGCTAACTAAGAAAGCGGATTACGCTTTGATGGCCATGAAGCACCTGGCTGACCACGCTCACGAGGGAACTAGTAGCGCCAGCGCTAAGGACGTCGCTGATTCCTTCGGCATCCCGCCTGAAGCGCTAGCCAAGATTCTCCAGCGACTCGCGAAGGCTGGTTTGCTGCACTCGCAGCACGGCACGAATGGTGGTTACCGGCTGGCGCGCGCGGCACACACGATTTCGGCGTTCGAGGTGATTCAGGCCATCGATGGCCCGCTGTTTATCACTTCCTGTGTCACAGTTCGCGGTGAGTGCGGCCAGAGCGATCGTTGCAACATCCGCGAGCCGCTGCGCAAGGTGAATGAGAGCATCGAAGCCGTGCTGAAGCGCATCAAGATTTCTCACATGAGGGAAGAGCCGGAAGCTGCCGACACTGCGGCGGTCAAGTCGGCCGAACTGGTAACGATCGTTTAGGCGGGCAACAGATTCGCAAATTTAAGATTAAGTATTTAACCAGGTAGGAGAAGCAATTATGAGCACCGATGTGAAGATCCCCCAGCAGCTCCCCATCACGCAGCACCCTGCTCCCCAAGGAGTGAAGCTGCCCATTTATATGGACAACCATGCCACCACTCCTATGGATCCGCGGGTGCTGGAAGAAATGCTGCCATATTTCATGGAGAAATTCGGCAACTCCGCCAGCCGCAACCACTCGTTCGGTTGGGCCGCGGAAGAAGGCGTTGAGACGGCGCGCGAACGTATCGCCAAGCTGATCGGCGCCACCACCAAGGAGATCATTTTCACCTCCGGCGCTACTGAGAGCGACAACCTCGCCATCAAGGGCACGGCCGAGATGTACCGCGAGAAGGGCAACCACATCATCACAGCGGTAACTGAGCACAAGGCGGTGCTCGATACCTGCAAGCGCCTGGAGAAATATGGTTATCGCGTTACCTATCTCCCGGTGCAGAAAGACGGCTTGATCGATCTCGACGACCTGAAGCGCGCCATGGATGACAAAACCATCCTGGTGAGCATCATGGCGGCCAACAACGAAATCGGAGTGCTGCAACCTATTACGGAAATCGGCAAGCTGTGCCACGAACGCGGCGTGATCTTCCACACGGACGCTACCCAAGCCGTGGGCAAGATTCCGGTGGACGTAAACAAACAGAATATCGACCTGATGTCGATCTCCGCGCACAAGATGTACGGCCCCAAGGGCGTCGGTGCCTTATACGTGCGCCGCAAGAATCCGCGGGTGCAAATCTCTGCCATGATCGACGGCGGCGGCCACGAGAGGGGTATGCGCTCTGGAACGCTTAACGTTCCGGGAATTGTCGGACTGGGCAAAGCCTGCGCTATTGCTTCTGAAGAAATGTCTCGCGAGGCTGCTCAGCTGGGCGGACTGCGTGATCGCCTGCGCGACCGGATCATGAATCGTCTGGATGAAACCTATATCAACGGCTCCATGGAACACCGCTTGCCCGGCAACTTGAACATCAGTTTTGCCTACGTAGAGGGTGAGTCGCTCTTGATGGGCATCAATGACATCGCCGTATCCAGCGGTTCGGCCTGCACCTCCGCAACCCTGGAGCCATCTTATGTATTAAAGGCTCTGGGCACGGGAGACGATCTGGCGCATAGTTCGATCCGCTTCGGTATCGGCCGCTTCAACACTGCTGCCGAGGTCGATTATGTCGCCGATCGCGTCATTGAGACTGTCGAGCGTCTGCGCGAACTTTCTCCGCTATACGAAATGGCTAAAGAAGGCATCAATCTAAAGGATGTGAAGTGGGCAGGCGAGTAACCAGCCTGTTGGTTTCAGATTTCAAGTTTCGATTTTGAGGAGAGGTTAAATGTCATATAGCGATAAAGTAATCGATCACTACAACAATCCCCGGAACGTCGGCTCCATGGACAAGAGCAGCGCTGACGTCGGCACCGGCCTCGTCGGCGCGCCCGAGTGCGGCGACGTCATGAAACTGCAGATCAAGGTCAATCGCGAGACCAACGTGATTGAAGAAGCCAAGTTCAAGACCTTCGGCTGNNGCCACCGAGTGGGTCAAGGGCAAGACGGTGGATGAGGCCCTCACCATCAAGAACATGGACATCGTGAAGGAGTTGTCGCTTCCTCCGGTGAAGATCCATTGTTCCGTGTTGGCCGAAGACGCTATCCGAGCCGCAATCGGCGACTGGAAGAAGAAGCAGGAGAGCGCCAAGCCGGCTACCTCCGCGGTAGCGCAATAAGCGTAGTGAGCGCAGGGCTTTCGCGAAGAGCATAGTTTTCGTCGTGCGCTCGCGAGCGTACGACGGCTACGATCAGTGAGCGCGCAGCGCGTCAAGGCGTATTATGACAACAGTGATGGAACAAATCCCGCAGGCCACGCAAACTTCGCAAACCGCGCCAGCCAAGGGCATTCAGGTTACCGAGAAAGCCCTGGCCAAAGTGCGCAGCGCAATGGCCAAGGAAGGCATTTCGCCCGAACAGGGTGGGCTGCGCCTTGGCGTGCAGGGCGGCGGCTGTTCCGGTCTAAGCTATAACATCCGCTTCGACACGCAACCGCGCGAACGCGACCGCATCTTCCAATTTGACGATGTGCGCGTTTTTGTCGATCCGAAGTCGTTTATCTACTTGCACGGCATGATCCTCGATTACCAGGAAACGCTGATGCAACAGGGATTCGTCTTCGTGAATCCCCAGGCCACGAAGTCGTGCGGCTGCGGGACTTCGTTCTCGGCTTGACCGTGTGGCGCGGGCGCCCTCGCCCGCGAAAGTCCACGGCGCGACCGTCCTCGCCCAGCACATCAGCGCCCTGGGCTTGCACCGGTTTCAAGCCTGTGCCTGGCAGGAAAAGTAGACAAGAATGACCAATTCGTCTTTGACCACGATTACCGCGAAGCCCGTACCGGAGGAGACTCAGACCTGCTGGTCGTGCGGCACCATGCGCGCAGTGCACTTTTGCGAGTCTTGCGGCAAGGTCCAGCCTCCGGCACCAGTGGACTACTTCACGTTCTTTGGCCTATCGCGAAAGTTGAATCTCGATATCGCCGCTCTGGACAAAGATTTTTACGAGCTGAGCCGCAAGCTGCATCCCGATCTCAACGCCCGCGCCGGCAGCCAGGAGCAGGAGTGGAGCTTGCAACAGAGTTCTCTACTCAACGATGCTCATCGCACATTGAAAGATCCCATCAAGCGCACTCAGTATCTTCTGAAACTGGAAGGCGTGGAGTTGGAAGAGCAGTCGAAGACCGCAACTGAGCAGGCGCGCTCCACTGGACAAGTCAAAAAACAGATCGTACCGCCGGACTTGCTTGAGGAAGTCTTCGATCTGAATATCCAACTCGAAGAACTCCGCATACAAAAGAAGATAGGCGAGGATGATCCCGCTCTGATCGAAGAAATCGGCCGGCAGAAACTCGAATTGGAAGAAAAGCAGGAATCGCTTCTGCATGAGCTAGAGTTTCGCTGGAAGATGTGGGATGGAATGATCCAGCGTGAACAGAACGGTCAACCCGTCTCAGAGGAAGAGCGCAAGCAGGAGCGCGACAAAATGGTGGACGTGCTGAACCGCCGGAACTACATCCGCAACCTAGTACGGGACGTGGGTGAGGCGCTGGGAAATTGAGAAATTGAAGAAATTTGGTAATTGAGTAATTTGAACCCCAAGTTTTCCAATTACCCAATTACTAAATTACCAAATTGCACAATGTCTACTGATCGCATCGTCGGCATCGACCTGGGCACCACGAATTCGCTCGTAGCCTTCATGCAAGGGGAGAGCCCTGTGGTGATCCCCGGCGACGATGGTTCGAATCTTGTCCCTTCCGTTGTGGCGCTCGACCAGGACAATCGGCCCTTTGTCGGCAATGCCGCGCGAAATTCCCTCATCGCAACGCCTGAACGCGCGGTTTACTCAATCAAACGCCTGATGGGACGCGGGGTTGACGACATCCAGGAAGAATTGAAGTTCTTCCCCTTCCGCCTCGCCGAAGACCTGCAAGCCGGCGAAGTCCTGCGTATCAGACTTGGCGAGAGGACCTTTACGCCTCCGGAAATCTCGGCTCTCATTCTCCGCCAGCTCAAGCGCAACGCCGAGCGCTTCTTCGGAGCTCAGGTCACCAAGGCCGTCATCACCGTACCCGCGTATTTCAACGACGCGCAGCGCCAGGCCACAAAAGATGCAGGCCGCATCGCCGGCCTCGAAGTCCTGCGCCTGGTCAACGAACCCACGGCGGCTTCGCTGGCCTACGGCCTCGACAAGAAACAAAATGGTATCGTCGCCGTCTACGACCTCGGCGGCGGCACATTCGATATTTCAATTCTCAAACTGCACGACGGAATCTTCGAAGTCATCGCCACCAATGGCGACACGCATCTCGGTGGCGACGACATCGACAATCTGCTGATCACTATTGCCCTCGACGACACTCTCGGCGACTTGGGTCTCGACCTTCGTCGCAACGCCGGAGCCGGGCAAGCCATTCGCAAATCCGTGATCGAAGCCAAGATCGCGCTCTCCTCGCAATCGTCGGTGAACATCGACGTGGAATTGCCCTGCGGCAAGCGCTATCTGCGCGAGATCACGCGCGAGCAGTTCGAACAGCTCATTCAGCCGATCATCGACCGCACCGTTGGCCCATGCAAGCAAGCTCTGAAAGACGCTGGCCTCAAGCCCGAACAGATTGACGAAGTCGTTCTCGTGGGCGGATCCACGCGCATCCCAAGAGTTCGAGCTCTTGTGAAGGAACTCTTTCGCCGCGAGCCACATACAGATTTGAATCCCGATGAAGTTGTTGCGCTGGGGGCGGCTGTGCAAGCCAACATTCTCGGCGGCGGCTCCGAAGCCACCGAGAACATGCTGTTGCTCGATGTCACGCCCCTATCGCTCGGCATCGAAGTCGCGGGCGGCGTTACTGACAAAATCATTTTGCGCAACTCAACCATCCCGGCGTCGGCCACGCAGTTTTACACCACGCAAATCGACGGCCAGGCCAACGTCGCCATTCACGTGTTGCAAGGCGAGCGCGAGTTGGCAAAGGATTGCCGTTCGCTGGCGCGCTTCGATCTCAAAGGCATCCCGCCCATGGCCGCGGGTATGGCCCGCATCGAGGTGAAATTCCTCATCGATGCCAACGGAATTCTCCACGTCTCGGCCCGCGAACAGCGCAGCGGCAAGGAAGCTGAGATTCAGGTTCAGCCCAGCTACGGCCTCACCGACGAGCAGGTTGAGGGCATGATCCTCGACTCTTTCGACAGCGCGGAAGAAGATTTCCGGCAGCGTCAGGTCATTGAAGCCCGCAACGAAGCCACCACCATTCTGGCGGCGCTCGACAAAGGCAAGAAGAGCCCAGCCTGGGGTCACCTCACCACTGACGAGAAGAAAAAGATTGCGAAGATGGAGAAAGCCTTGATCGCCGTACAGGCCGAAGACGATTACCAGGGCATACGCAAAGCTATCGACGCGCTTAACCAGGGCACAACGCGGTTGGCCGAGTTAATGATGGACAGCGCCGTCTCCGTCGCGCTAAAAGGCAAAACCATGGACGAAGCCGACATGGGCGAAGGCCCCACCGCGCCGCATCCCATGGCAAAAGCGGAGTTTGAGTAGCGCCGGCGTCCTGCCGGCGGAAGGTATTTGAGGAGCAAGTTATGGCAGAGGAAAAATCACAAGGCGCCGGAACAGCCACCGAAGAAGCTTCCGGCGAAAACATAGTACACATCACGTTTCTGCCCGAGGGCAAAACCGTGCAGTTCGAACACGGCAAGCTGCCGTATGAAGATCACGGCAAAGAAGAGTCGATTCTAGACATCGCACTTAACTACGGAATCCCCCTCGACCACGCCTGCGGCGGCAATTGCGCCTGCACCACTTGCCATGTCTGGATCAAAGAAGGCGCCGAAAATCTTTCGCTCATGGATGACGACGAAGCCGACCGCCTCGACATGGCGGCCGATTTGCAGTTAAACTCACGTCTCGGCTGCCAGGTGCAGATCACGAAGCCGGGTAAGGTAGTTGTCGAGGTCCCCGCCTGGAACCGCAATTACATATCGGAAGAACATCACTAGAACAGGCGCTGGGCTTCAGGTATCGGCTTTCGGCCCAATGCACTATTGGCATAAGCCCGAAGGCAGAACCGAAAGCTGCACCTGAGGAACTCTCCCATGCCTAAATCTCTCACCTGGGACGATGCCGAAGACATCGGCATCCTGCTGTCCGAAGCTCATCCCGAAGTCGACCCACTCACCGTCCGCTTCACCGATCTGCACCGCTACGTGACCGAACTGCCAGATTTCAAAGGCGATCCCGGAGCTTCCAACGAAGGCAAGCTCGAAGCCATTCAGATGGCGTGGCACGAAGAGTTCCAGGACCGCACCCAAAGCTAGCCACCAGAAGATAACGTTCATCCTTCCGCTAGCGGGGCGCTACCCATTCCGATGGAATGCCAATCTTTTTACATTTTCGTGACAATTCGCACCCACGCCACCTTTACCCTTGATTCGCTGCTGTTCCAGCGAGGCTCAAACGTCGGGTTCTCGCCCGCGTCCATCAGCATCTCTCTCCGTACCAACTGCAAAGGGCACGGCGCCTTGGCCGTGCCCTCTTTTTGTGTGCCGAGCATGCTTGA
>PLHQ01000157.1 GCA_003138975.1 Acidobacteriaceae bacterium
TTTTCCAGATTCTTGCGCAGAGCTGAAAGTAAAAGGGCGGCCGCAGCCGCCCTCGTCAACCCTAAGTCCCGAACGCGCTCACAGCATCTTGGCGCTTTCCACGTGAATGTTATCTCCCATCACATGTCCGGTCACCGCGATGTGGTGTCCCACATGATCCTTGAGCGCATCCGGATTGTCCACCAGCAGAACCTTCTGATCCTTGTCGGTCACGATTACCATCTTCGCGCCCGCGGCCAGGCACTTCTTGGTGCACGCCTCAGCCTTATCGTTGGCGCCCTTCGCGCCGCATTTATCGTCGCTCACCCACCCGTTGACGGTGGTGCTCTTCCCCATATCGTCAAACGCCATCGCCGTCAGGGCGAATAAAAAACACATCGCAAGACTAAGCACTAGAACTTTTCTCATGACCGGTTTTTCTCCTTTTTGATCTTCCGATCGCGGCCCCACGCCGCGGGTGATGGTGGGAATTCTAATCGCCCGCGCGGCAGCAACTCAACAACCCCACCGATCGTCGATTGCCGGAACTATACCACAGAGGTACTCGCCGATTGTCACACACTCGCGGGGACAATCCCATTTGCTTATCATTCCGAACAAGCGTTTTCTTGCCCCGTGAGGATCTGGGCGATCCGGCTCGCTTCCTTATCTTCTCGCCGAGTGATTAGCGGGTGCCGGCGGATTTGCGGGAGTTGGCGGGACGTACACAACCTCGCCCGGACGCGCATAATGCAACTGCTCTCGCGCTTCTTTCTCAATGGCTTTTTCGTCCGTCTGCAATCCCTTGATCTGTTGCGTGTAGAGCTCGTTTTCCTTCTGCTCCACCAGTATTCGCTTCTGCAGTGATTCATACTCGGCCCGCTTCTGCTTGTACACAATCATTCCGTTCGCGCCAAACATCACGTGCACAAACAGCAAGCCCGCCAGTACCGCAACCGTGATCGTCGCCATGCGTCGCCGCAGGGCGTACACTCGTGTGAAAACCGGACGCACACTCTCTATCCACGACGCAGCCAACGCCTCCGCCCGTGGCGCCTTCTCGGCCATCGCGCGCAGTCCGCCTTGCGGACTCGCAAATCGCCGCATGTTTGTCAGATTCTTCACTCGAAAATCCATTGCCTAGCGGCCCCACTCAACTTTTCCAAACCCTGCTTACTTCGCGCCTCGGAATAAATCCGCACCACCGGCTCGGTTCCGGAAAGCCGATAGCATACCCACGAACCATCTTCGAAAACGAGCTTCAATCCATCGGTGCGCACCACTTCACCGACCTTGTGTCCACAGAACTCTCGCGGATCAGACCTTAACTTCTCAGTGAACTTCTCCTTCACCTCGGGCGTCAAGCGGAAGTTCTCCCGCTGCGGATAGTAGGAACCAACTTGGTTACATAGCGCCTTCAATTGCTCGCCCAGAGACTTCCCTCGCCGCGCCACCATTTCGCAGCACAGCAGCCCCGCCAGCACTCCATCTTTCTCCGGCACATGATGCCGGATCGAAAGCCCCGCGCTTTCTTCCCCACCAATCGCAATCTTGTCCTGCATAATCAGTTCGCCAATGTATTTGAAGCCCACCGGCGTCTCGTAAAGATCCACCCCGCGCGCCTTGGCGATGGCGTTGATCAAATTCGTCGTCGCCACCGACTTTGCAACGCCGTTCTTCCATCCTCGGCTCTCCACCAGATAGTCGAACAGCAGCGCAATTACGTAGTTCGGCTGCAAGAAAGTTCCATCCGCATCCACAATCCCGAAGCGGTCCGCATCGCCGTCGGTCGCGATTCCAATCTGCGCCTCCGTCGCCCGCATTTTCTCGCGCAAATCCTCCAAAAGAAGATCATCCGGCTCAGGCGCATGTCCGCCAAACAGCACATCCTGATGGTCATGCACGGTCGCAGCCTTCACCCCGGCCTCACGCAAGAACTCATCGGAATATCCTCGCGCCGCGCCCCACATGGGATCAAAACAAACTTGCAGATCAGCCTTGCGGATCGCCTCCAGATCCACTATCTCGCGCAGCCGCTTCAAGTACCCTGGCTTCACATCCAACGATTCCTTGGTAGATCTATTTCTCTTAGCCTTTGTCCCTGATGGCGTACCATCGCGGTCCCCCGCTTCAATCTCCGTCTCAATCTTCTTCGTGACATCCGGCAGTGCCGGGCACCCATCCGGCGTCGAAAACTTGATCCCGTTGTACTGCGGCGGATTATGCGAAGCCGTAAAGTTAATCACTCCATCCGCCTTTGTCTGCACGACAGCATAAGCGAATGCCGGAGTGGGCGCGGGTTCTGCCACTACCACCGGCGTGATTCCATGACCCTCCAGAATCTCCGCCGCTAACGAACAAAAAGTCTCGCCCAAAAATCGGGG
Source organism: Acidobacteriaceae bacterium (assembly GCA_003138975.1). Lineage (GTDB taxonomy): Bacteria > Acidobacteriota > Terriglobia > Terriglobales > Acidobacteriaceae > Sulfotelmatobacter. The sequence continues at coordinate 2,364 of PLHQ01000157.1, forward strand.
ATCGCGCCCCACAATCACCCGCGCTCCCCGTGGCTTCTGCGCGGCCACGTAACGCGCAATTCCACCCACAGCGCGCCTAACATTCGCGAAAGTAAACTCCTCCGCCATCACAGCCCGCCAACCCGATGTGCCAAACTTGATCTGCGTAGTCATGCTTCTGCTCCCCAGCTTAAAGTGCTACTCTCTCGACGTCCGGTTGGCTATGGGTGACTGCTGACCGCTGAAGGCTGATTTTATATGACCGACAAACGAATCGTCCTCACTACAGCCGGCTCACAAGAAGAAGCTCAGACGATCGCGCACCATCTCGTTGAAGGCCGCATGGCTGCCTGCGTCAACGTTGTCCCGCAAGTCACATCCATCTACCGCTGGCAAGGCAGCATCGAAGAAGCTCACGAGTGGCTCTTAGTAATCAAGACAACCGCTGCGGCTTTCGAAGGAGTCCGCCAGGCAATTGCCAAACTCCACTCCTACGAACTGCCCGAATGCATCTGCCTGACAGTTGAAGACGGATCACCCAACTATTTGGCATGGATCGCCGAATCCGTCGCCCCAGGAGAGTAATCCCTTAGTCGATTATGCACGCTGAAACGAG
>PLHQ01000169.1 GCA_003138975.1 Acidobacteriaceae bacterium
CACCCAATTTCAGTGCAGATTCCACCGGATGAATTCGTAGTCTGCTGCCATCGATGCCATCGACGCTTGAGACTCGCGAGGATCCAAAGCTCGGTCTTGCGGCCGAGATGCTTCGCCGCCGCGGTACGATTCACCTCAAGGCATGGGGAACGAGCATGCTTCCCTCGGTGTGGCCGGGCGATCTGCTTACGATTCAAAACGCAGCGTACGACGAAGTCATTCCCGGAGACATCGTGTTGGTTCTGCGCGACAACCGCTTCTTTGTTCACCGGCTGGTCGAAAAGCGACTAGGTCCGGATAGCCTCTCGTGGATCACGAGGGGCGACGCAATGCCCCACAACGATCCGCCCGCAGCCGTAGCCGATCTGCTGGGCCGAGTGGCCAGCATCCGCCGTGCCAATCGCAGTTTCGTTCCGAGCCGGCGAGTCTTGCCGCTCCATTCCGCTCTGGCGTGGATGCTGTGCCGTTCGGACCGATTCCGCAATCTCACGTTGCGCATGCATGCCGCGAGCCTGCAGGCAGGCCCGACACGAGCCGGGCAGTTGTTTCGCGGCGTATTCGGTGCGGTGCGCGGGATTTCCGGCATTTCTGCGTCCCGTACTTCTCATCCATGACCACCGCCCTCCCCACGACCGCGGAAGCGGCTGTATCCATCGAGATCGGAGGAATGGCAATTGCCCTGCGAACGCACGACCCCTCGTTTCGCCAGCTGATCGAGAATCGCTACGAGGGTTTTGTCGGAACTTCGCCGAGTTCGCACTTCGAGTTCGACATCGACCTGTACGAGCCATCGGAATCCGCCCCAGCCGACGATGGACTGGAGGTGAAGATCGAAGAAGGCGAATGGCTGCTGAAGCGAGGCGACTTCCGCGCACGATGGAATCCGCACACCAGCCAGGGTCACATCCGTCAATCGCACAGTCCCTACGCCATCGATTGCGTTTTGCGCATCGTGCACACTCTCATCCTGGCGAGGCAAGGAGGGTTCCTGGTTCATGCCGCTAGTGCGATTCGCGGGGGGAAAGCCTTTCTGTTTTCCGGAGTTTCCGGCGCGGGGAAGACGACGATCTCCCGCCTGGCGCCGCTCGATGCGACATTGCTCACCGACGAAATCTCCTACGTGCGGCGCGAGGGCGATCGCTATCTGGCCTGCGGGACGCCTTTTGCGGGAGAGTTGGGACGGGTCGGAGAAAACCAATCCGCCCCTGTCAGCGCACTCTTTTTGCTCGAGAAAGGCTTGCAGAACAGGATCGAACCGGTGGGTGCCACGGAAGCCGTCCAGCGACTGCTGCGGAACATCTTGTTTTTCGCCGATGATCCTGCGCTGGTAAAACTCGTTTTTCAGTCGGCGTGCGAGTTTGCTAGTTTGGTTCCCATCCACCGCCTAGTATTCGTCCCCGACCAGCGAGTCTGGGAGATAATACGTTAGTTGCCAGAGAATCACGATGGCCGAAAAATACATTGCGCGAAGCTCGGAGATCGCCGCCCGCCTCCTGGGCGGCGAAATGATGGTGATGTCGGCCAGGGACTCGACTTTTTTCACCCTCAATGAAGTCGCCTCTGCGATTTGGCAGGCAGCCGACGGGCGCACGCCACTGTCGCAAATCGTCGCTGGCAAAATCTGTCAGGAATTCGATGTCGATCGGGAACAAGCGCAGCGCGGCGCCGACCGCTTCGTCGACGAACTCTCACAACACGGTATTCTGTTGGTATCGGATCAGCCACTGATGAATTCCTCTCCACCCCGGGAGGGCCGGTGAGCCTTCTGGCCGAGATGAATCAAAAAGCGCTGAACCTGGGCCTACCCATCAGCGTTCANNCTCGCCGAGGCCGGCGTATTTTTCCTCACGCTAAGCGGCGGTGAAGTTCTCATGCGCCGGGATTTCTTTGAAATCGTGGAACGGGCGCGGCAACTGCTGTTCAACGTAAAGGTGAAGACCAACGGGGTGATGATCCACGAGAAGGAAGCCGCGAGACTTCGCCAGCTCGGCGTCGAGCAGGTACAGATCAGTGTCTATTCCGATCGGCCGGAAGTTCACGATGCCATCACAAAACTGCCCGGGTCACTGAAGCGAACCCTCCGGGCGATTCGATTCTTGAAGTCCCAGGGGCTAAAGGTCACCATCGCCAACGTTCTCATGGCGGGCAATTTCTCCGACCAGCCCGGCGTGATCGCGCTGGCCAGGGAACTGGGAGTCGCCTACACGCTCGACCCCACCATCACGCCAAAAATGGACGGAGACACATCCATCCTCGCCCTGCGAATTCCGGGGTCTGAACTCAAGCAGGTTTTCCACAGCGAGGAACTGGTGGGCAACGTGGAAGAATTCTGCGCTCCTCCGCCTGCTCCTGGGGAAGACGTCATGGAAGGTTTCCCGTGTAGCGCCGGTCACACCGCCTGCTACATTTCTCCTTACGGCGATGTGTTTCCCTGTGTGCAATTCCCCCTTCCCAGCGGCAATGTGCGTCGGCAGAAATTCCTCGACATCTGGCGCCATTCTCCGCAGTTGAAGGAAGTGCGATCCATCCGCGCCAAAGATCTTACCGTCTGCTCGGCTTGCGCCCACGTGGGAACGTGCACGCGTTGCCCCGGCTTGGCCTACATGGAGGGCAACATGCGAGGGCCGTCCACAGCAGATTGCGAGAAGTCTTTCCAGAGAACAGGCATCCCCTCGGCAAACATGCTGAGACGGACGCGAGCAGGTTCCACGGGCCCACTGATTCAAATCCAATCCCTCGCTAGCTCGTTGCAAAACCACCCGTTTTCGGGAGAAGATAGCCTCCTCACGGCCTGAAGGATTGATTGGTATAAGCGCGAAGCCTCGATCGGCTGCCTCTGGTTGGCGCAAGCTAGAACGAAAGAATTGATTGGGCGCTCTCGCATCCCGTAGCGACGGGATGTTCGCGTAGAAGAATCATGGCCGAGTGTCAGGGTCGAAATCGATCGTTGGTGGGAACGATGTTCCACCGCTGAGTGGTTCAACGTGAGATTCCCGAGCTTGGTCCGCAACCTTCCTCTGCCAAAAGGTCCTCATGGTTCCCATGCACGTCGGTCATCAGGCGGAAATCCGTTTGAGCACGTAGGTTACGAAAGTAAGGCCCCGGACTCCGAACATTTGAGCGAAGATGAGAATGGCGCGATGGTGAAATTTTGAGGAGAGACACGATGCGAGGGCACGCATTCCGTCGGTTGTGTGTGGCGGCCGGGTTGCTCCTGCTGGGCATTCCGCTTTCGGGCCAGTCAGGGATAGGGATAGAGAGGACCTCAACCGGTGAGGCGAGCGAGGGCGAAAAGCACCTGGGGTATCCGCAGGACTGGAGTTCGCGGCACCTCCTGATGCCGGGCGCGCGCGCCGAGGATGTGCTGGCGGCGGGAGACCACGACCCGCGCTATGTTTACAACATGGTGATGCGGCAAGTGGCGGTGGAAAACTTGCGCAAAGCGGTGGAAGAAGCGCCCATCGGGATCTTTGGGCCATTGCCCCCGCGCCGAATTCCGCCGCGAATTCCCCGCCAAAAAATGAAGATCGACTGGGCTGTTTCGCTGGAGAACGGGTACGTGCCGCAGAACCAATTTCCGGCAAAATACCAGTTTGACGTGGTCGCGGAGGATTGCAACTCTGATTACGTTGTGTTTGGGCTGACCGTGACTTCAGGGACACAGGCCAACCTGGTCGGGATCAACAACCTGTACACGGCAGCGAGTCCGGCGTGCAATGGCGGATCGCCCTGGGTAACATTCGCCTTCAACACGGTGACGCAGACAGGGGGCCAGATCAAGACGTCGCCGGTGCTTTCGACCGATGGAACGAAAGTGGCGTTCGTCGAAAGCACCAGCGGGGCTTCGTACTTCCACGTTCTGGTGCTGCCGAATCCGATTCTGGCGCCGCCGTCGCAGGCAGGTACGGTGCTGAGTCCGCTGGCTCCGTTTCCGTGCACCGCGCCTACGTCGGCCTTCTGCATGACGACCCTCACCATCCAAAGCAGCGCGACCGATTCGAATTCCTCGCCCTGGGTGGACTACAACACGGATACGGCATACGTAGGCGCCGACAATGGCTTGCTATATAAGATCACGCCCGTATTTGGCGGCGGCGCCCCGGCGCTGGTCAACGATCCGAGCAACTGGCCGGTCACGGTCTCGACTCAGACCACTAAGGTGTTGACCGCTCCAGTCGTCGATGACACGTCAGGCAGGATTTTTATCGGAGACGGGGAGGGCTACTTGTACGCGGTCAGCCTTACGAATCCGGGTAAGACGTACGCGGCGCAGCTGGAGGTCGGGTGGGCGACCCACGGAGCAGGCACCGGGATTGTGGATCCGCCGATTGCGGTCACCGATCCTGCCAATCCCACAACCGACCAAATATTCGCTTTTACGGGATGCAGCGTAGTAGAGGGCATCGGCGGGGCCGTCAGCCAGGTTCCAGCGAACTTCACGAGTTCCAGCGCGCTCACCACAAGCAACACAGTGGACCTAGGGTCGGGGAGCGGCGACGGTGACTGCACCACGGGCAACGTACACTCGGGGACATTTGATAACGCATTCTGGGTGAATGGGTCGACGTCGGGGCACATGATCGCGTGCGGATTCGTGTCGGGGACATCGGGCGCACCGCTGATCCCGTCGAATCCAAAGGTGTATTTCTTCCCCTTTGCTAGTAACGTCATTACGAGCACGGGCTCGTCCACTTTTGTGGTAAACAACACGGTAGGGGAGGAGTGCTCGCCACTGACCGAGTTCTACAACGGAACGACGGACAGAATGTTTTTTGGAGTGGGCGGCTCGAGCAACGCATACCTGGAGAGCTCGACGATTACAACTTCGCTGACGACACCGACCTGCACGGGCGCACCGACATCCAGTTGCGTGACATCCCCGAGCGCTCTCGGAGGAACCAGCGGAATTGTGATCGACAACCAACTGTCGAACGGTGGTACGAACATCTACTTCTCGACCATGGCGGCTGGTTCCGTGAACGGCCAGCAGTGCAATGTATCAGGCGGATCTGCAACTCCCCATTGTGCCGTGAAGCTGACCCAGTCAGCTTTGCAGTAAGGCGGTCTGCCTTTAGAAGCATGCTTTCTTTTGCGGCCAGAGACTCCGTGAATAATTCCTAAGAAGGGAATCACCTCTACATCGGGGACTGCGTCCTCTTCCTGCCGTCAGCGTCGCCTTGCTCAGTCTCAGCTCCTGTCAAGAGAATCGCTCGGCACGCGAATTTCTTCACCGGCACCCCCTGCTTCGGCGCTACAATTGTCATTGCCCAGTTGAAGGTTGAGGCTGTCAGCAGCTTGGTGTCGTATCCGCAAAAAGGAAGAGGACCTCATTTTCTGGGTTTGATGTTTCTGGCTCCCTAGTCATGTGCCGCGAGCACTGGCCATCAGGTTGGAGTGGAGCCCTCTGGCTCCCACTCAGAAGGAAGATGATATGAAGAGTCGCATATTCATAACGCTGCTCTTGTCGACAGCATTTGCGCTTCCTGCGTTCGCGCAGCACACCAACCCAAATTCAAGCGCGCAGCCGGCAGCGTCTGCTGATCAAACCACTCCCCCTTCACAGTCCTCCCGCCAGGACTTCTGGGACGGCGATCAGCCCAGCTTCGGAGCGCTCGTCTTGCACCCTTTTGCCAGCAAGCAGTACGTACGGCGGCATGTTCAGCCCATCCGGGACCGGGTCAACGAGCTCGAAGAACTGACCGCGGCTAACGGTAAAGCGATCAGGGACGTGGATGTCCGCGCCCGGCAAGGTATTCAACTGGTTTCCGAAAAGGCCAACCTAGCCGATGAGCATGCGCTAGAGGCAGTCAACAAAGCTCAGATGGCCCATCAGACGGCGGCCGCCCTTGACACCCGCCTCGCCACCGACGAGACAGTGGTCGGAAACATCGATCAGTACAAGTCCGGGCTGCAGACCGAGATTCGTTTCCGCCCCGGCCAGACCGTGCTGAGCAAGCAGGCCAAGGATGCGCTCGATGAATTAGCCGCCCAAGTCGTCAAGGATCAGCACGGTTACATCATCGAACTACAGGGCTTCTCTTCGGGTCGGGGCCAGATCGCGATCGCCAACTCCCGGAAGATCGCGGATGCGGTGGAACGTTATTTGGTGTTAAACCACGAAATCCCGCCCTACCGCATCTACGTGATTGGGATGGGCAACGCTCCTGTGCCCCAGCGCGCGAGCGTTACACGCGTAGAAATCAGCCTGCTGAAGAACGATCTCGAACAAACCGCCAAACAATGAAGAACTGTGGTTTCACCTGCGCGGAAGCTTGAGACAGGCTTAAAGGGACGGCTGACGGTTAAAGTTTGGCGCTGGCGTAAGAGTTAATCTCGCAATTCAAGCAAACTTCCTCGAAAGCGGGTGCTGTCCACTGCATTGTTTCCCCCAGTGTCAAGGCATTCACTGCCCCGAATATTTTCTAAGCTTAAACTAGCTGTCCTGCCAAATCAACAGTCGGTGAACAAAAATTCTGTCAAAACGCCTGCCGTCCCGGCTATCAAGCTTGCAAGTAATTGCACACTATTCCGTGTTCGACCCTATTTACAAACAGGGCCGGAAGTAATACTGAGTTTTCCACACGAGGAACCAGTGCGGCTACTTCTTCATTTCTCGATCCCTGTTACGGTAAGTTTCGCCACATTTTCGTGAGGACACGCATTCATGTTTGGCAAGACGGTTTACGGCACCACGTTCAAGGACGTTAATTTCGTTCCTCTGCAGTCCGCTACGTTTTGCATCCAATGCGAACTGATCAGCACCAACAGCAGACCTTATTGCCTGGCGTGCGGTAATACGTCGCTGCTAAGTCTCGCACGTGTTTTGGGTGGAACGCTGCATAATCAGCAGACGGCCCATCTTATTACCGACTCGGAACTCGACAGCCTTGTACGGAATCTGCTGCGCACGGTGCCCGATCCACAAGTCTTGAACGTGGCGGACCATCACGCCCGCATGCCATCGATCGCTCTGCGCAGCCAGCTTCGCGTTGCCAATGCCGCTCATCCAGTTTCTGGCTTTCGCGCAGTACATGCTGGCGAAGAAGTCGACATTCACGCTGCGGAACTGGATCTTGAACCCGCGATCAGTGCAATCACGGAACGCGCCCAGCACCTCACCGGAGCCACCGGCGCTGCTATCGCCCTGCGCGCTGGCGATGAGATCGTGTGCCGTGCGCGCGCTGGCCGCACCGCTCCTGACCTCGGCGTTCGCTTGCAGACCGATGCTGGCATCTCCGCCGAAGCCGTGCGTACTGGAGAGGTCATGCTATGTCACGACGCCGAGCGCAATCCGCGCGTTGATCTTGCCAGTTGCCGCCGCCTGGGAGTCCGCTCCATCCTGGTCTCTCCGCTGCGTTACTATCGGCGCACTCTGGGGGTGTTCGAAGTACTGTCCTCTTCTCCCAGCGCCTTCGACGAGCGCGACGTGGCCACTATGCAACTGCTCTCCAGCATGATGGTCGCAGCTATCTCCCGCATCTCCAGCCTGCACCAGTCACGGCTGGCTGCTAGGTAGAATTTCTTTTCTGGGGGAATGCGGACTGGTGTTTAATAGGCCCAGTAGGGCGCCGTGCCGCCGGGCGTGCTTTGGCCCTGAATTGCAACGAATACGTTGCGGCCGAAGAAGAACGGCAGTCCCCAGTCAAAGCCCCCCGAGAACGTACCACCCAAATCGCCGAACGCGAAATCGCTCGTATTGAACAAAGTCTCAGCGTTTGCGACGCTGAAATTGACGGTACCGCTAGCCCCGTTGGCTCCTTGATTGGTTGCCGAAAGATTCTGCGTAGTGGAAGGACAATAAAAACCCGGCGCATCGCTAGTGCTGCCACACTGCGTTATTGTCGTGCTGGGGAAGAAATAGGCATTCGAGCCGCTGTCAATGAAGCTCTCGTCGGGATAGGCCGTGCCGCTATAGGTGGTGCTGAAGTTTCCGCTGGTGGGGTCTGCGGTGTAGACCGCCGCCGTCCCCAGCGCATTATTCGACTGAGTTCCGATGCCGAACACGAGCGAGCCGCTTACGGCAGGCTCTTCTGAAACCGCTGGTAGTTCGATAATCACTCCATTGTTGTCGGTGGAAAATAACGCAACTGGGTTTTGTACTTGCTGCGCCAAACTCTCACCTATCGCCTGGCAGCTTGCAGTGGAGGACGGGCACTCATAGTACGGATTGAAATCACCTGCAGCAGTTTGCACCACCTCGCAGTAGCTGCCGCAGTCTTGCGCAAACAAACCGACCCCAATAATACCGTTGGCGCCCAAATTTTCGAGCGTGTCTGAGGACGCTCCTTGATCCGTGCAAGCCGCGGGAGCCGCAAAATCCGTGTCGCTGAGCACCTGAATAGGTACGGAACTGGCTTTCTCACTGGCAATCCCCACGTCCGCCGTTTGTACTGGTCCCCACGTATAGCCGCTGACAAACGGAAGACATTCCACCACCGGATTGCCGTCGGAGGCATTCTGCTGCGGTAGCGAGAGCGTGAGCGCGGAGGACAGGATCCTTAGCCCTGAACTCCCCGTGTCGACCAATACGCCATCAATGGTTTGACAGGTGGTGGTGCCTGGAACGCAAACCGTAACGCTAGCAAAGCCTGCGTCCGGGTAATTACCAGATGGGCCGCCGTTCACTGAAATCGGCGCGACATTCGCTCCTGACGTCACGATAGTCTGGGTGGGGGAAGTGGTGCTGGTGCTGCTACTACTGCTGCTGCTTCCGCCGCAGCCAACTGAAAATGCGCAAGCCAGTCCAGTCGAAACAGTTAGGAAAAACTTCAGTGCCCCCCTCATTGGATTGCCTCGGCGGAGACGCTTGACGGCAGTTGGTCAGGAATGTACGCCCGACCCGAGAAAGATCGGGGGTGTCCTCCTATCTGCACAACCAAACCGGGCTGCTGGATCATGAGCGGCCTGCGTCCAATCCGAACACTGCTTTGCGCCTTCGCCGCTTGACGATACTGTTCGAAATAGCTTCCCAGGAGTTGACGCATGTCGGGAGGCCAAGGCCCTTGCCAAGCGACGGCAAATACTTTGCCTGCTGAAGAGACGTATTCCCGCACTACAGCGCCAGTCGCGCCTTGAATCTCATGCACGGTATACGAGGCGGCGGTGGTCGTCCGTAGACTCCCTTGCATATGGAGTTGATCAGCCTGGACGGAAGCAATGTCTCCACCCAGAGCCGCCCATGCCGGGAGGCCAAAGGACACTATCGCCAAGACTGCGCCCATCGACAGCAACCTCCACGGTTTTGGATCCGCTCGACGTTCTAATACGGGGTGAATTTTAGCCATTCTGTTGCGCCAGTATCTGCCGGTATGTGCAGTTAGATTAGGTTCACTTGCGGCGGGGTTGCCACTACCTAGCCTTTCTGGAAACGGCGGCAACGCCGTCTAGGCACATTCCAGCTTTGTTCTCAGCGATTTACGGCCACGCCTCTTCTGCGGATTTCTTCCTGCTTACTTTTTCGCAATCTGGGGTTAATATTGTACAAACTAGAGTCCGATTTCCGCTCATGGCCACGACCGTTCAGGTATCTCGATCTCCTTCCTCAAATCGCCGCGGTCGCGTGCGGCAAAAGGTGCACGTGCCGGCGTACGCCAGTGTCCCCGGCGCCTCGCCGGGCGAGATGCTGGATCTCTACGAGGTTCTCGACATGAGCGAGGGCGGTGTGGCGTTGCAATGCTCATTGCCACTTGCAACTGACCAGACCGTGGAATTGTCTCTGGATCTCGCGGAAGCCAGTGGACAGATTTCCACTACCGCCCGCGTGGCTTGGTTAGACTCAGCCGGTCGTGTGGGTCTCGGCTTTTCGCCTCTGACCCATTCCGCCGTGCGTCGGCTCCAGGAATGGCTGTTCCTGAATGCCCTCGCCGCCGCCGCCAACGCAGAGTCTTCCGCGGCACTATCCCAGGATTCGCATGACTTCGTTGTCCGACAGAACTACACCGATATTCTCAGCGCTGCGTCTGCAGTCGAGCGAGAGGTTGAATCGCTTGGGGCCGACCTGGAAGCAGTTCTTTCATTGATTGCCTCCCGTGCTCGATCGTTGCTTCGAGCCTCCGGCGCGGCAATTGCGCTTGCAGGGAAAGACGCAGGTACCATGATCTGCCGCGCCAGTGCCGGCGAAAGTGCTCCGCCGGTGGGCGCAAGTCTGCACGCAGGTTCAGGTTTTTCCGGTGAATGCGTGCGCACAGGGAAACTGTTGCGCTGCGACAATGCCGAAACCGACGAACGCGTGGATCATCAGAGTTGTCGTGCCCTCGGCATTCGTTCCATGCTTGCCGCTCCCGTGGGCATGGAGGAAGAAGTGGTTGGCCTGCTGGAAGTTTTTTCCGCCGAACCCAGCGCTTTTCGCGAGAGTGATGGCGACGTGCTGCAGCGTTTTGCGGAGACTATTCGCGCCGCCGTCAGTGGCGCGGCGCGCGGCTCCGATCCGTCTGTGTCACCCCCGGCCACTCCAAAACCTTTTTCCCCGCCTCCGGGCAGCATTCTGTTCGCCAACCCGCCGGACGAAAAGGCGAAGACCGAAGATGTCTCCGACCATCCGGATAATGTCGGTGGCATTCGCTTGCCTCGACTTCATCTTTTCCTTTTCATCTTAACGGCCGCGACCATTGCTATGGTGCTCGGTTTCGTAAGCGCCCCGTGGATCCAACCATGGATTCAGGAAAAGCTTCAGTCCCGCGAGCGAAATGGAGAACAGACGGTTCTTGCGTCCTCCAAGCCGCCTCTTGGTGCTTCGGATTCCTCTACGGGAAAGCTATCGGCCGATTCTGCAAACCTCCCGCAACTCCGGGAACTAGCGGGACGCGACAACCCAGCGGCCGAAAATGCTTTGGGCCTCCTTTATGCCAGAGGCGATGAGAAACAGGGAATCAGACGCGACGAGAGCGAGGCGGCACGCTGGTTCACGAAAGCTGCCGAGCACGGCAGCGTCCCGGCTCAATCTAAATTGGGATCACTTTACTGGGGCGGCCGCGGCGTAGCGAAAGATGATAATCAAGCATACTTCTGGACCGTGCTCGCCCGCGCCAATGGCGATGATGCCAGCAAGGTTCTTGCGCCGTTTATTGCGGCGCGTCTCAGCCCTGCCCAACGCGCAGCCATCCAACAACAAGCCGAGCAGTGGCTGCAGCAGCACGAGTCGTCCACCAAAGCTGCCCGCTAGAGAAGCGCGAAGCCCGTCCTGCTCCGTCGCGTTAGAATAAGAACAGAGGTTCCCGTGCGCACCCTTCGCAGTGTTCTCGACGAGCAAGTCCGCGAAGCCGATCCTAGTCTTTACGAGAAACTCGGCAACGACCGCGTGCGCTGCTTTGCTTGCGGACATTGCTGCCCCATCCCCGAAGGCCAGCCAGGGGTGTGCAAAGTCCGCTACAACCGCGGCGGAATGCTGTATGTCCCTTGGGGCTACACTGCCGGGACACAATGCGATCCCGTTGAGAAGAAGCCATTTTTTCACGCGCATCCTGGCGCTCTCGCCTACAGTTTCGGCATGCTGGGCTGCGACCTGCACTGTGCTTATTGTCAGAACTGGGTGACATCGCAGGCTCTGCGCGATTCCAACGCCGTCTCGCCTCCGCTGCAAGCCTCGCCCGAACTTCTCGTGCGCGATGCCGTCGCCCATGACGCGAAGATTTTGGTCAGTACCTACAACGAGCCTCTCATCACCAGCGAATGGGCGGTCGCTGTCTTCAAGGAAGCCAAAGCCGCCGGACTTCTCACCGGCTTCGTTTCCAACGGCAACGGCACTCCGCAGGTTCTCGAGTATCTGCGCCCCTGGCTTGATCTGTACAAAGTCGATCTCAAAAGTTTTGACGACCGTCACTATCGCGAACTCGGCGGCCGCATTGGTCCCATCCTCGAGAGCATCCGCCGCATCCACCAGATGGGTCTATGGCTCGAGATCGTCACGCTTCTCATCCCCGGCTTCAACGACTCCGCCGACGAATTGCGTCGCCTGACCGAATTCCTGGCCGACATCTCCCCCGATATTCCCTGGCACGTCACCGCCTTTCACGGTGATTACAAAATGAGAGACCCTCGCGACACGAGCCCCGAAGACCTGCTGCGAGCGATCGAGATCGGCCGGCAATCAGGCCTTCGCTATGTCTATGCCGGAAATCTTCCCGGCATGGTTGGCCAGTGGGAAGACACGCGTTGTCCGCAGTGCAGCGAAATTCTGATCCAGCGCCAGGGCTACATGATCACAGACTATCGCCTCACCCCGGACGGCCGTTGCCTCCGGTGCGCGGCCGCGATTCCCGGTCGCTGGTCCGAACGGTTCGCCGGTCAGATTGCTTCCCGCCCTTTCTTGCCGCGCAAAAGGTCGCTTTTGTTTACAATCCAAAATCAGTGATCTGAAATCTCCCGTTCGTTCATGCGGAAACCATTCATCCTCGTTCTCGGTAGTGTTGCTCTGCTCCTGCTTTTGTCCTGTTCGCCGCGCGACTTCCTCACGCGCCGTCTTGCCGCTGACTTGATCGCTGGCTCCGAAGCCTTCCGCGTCCCGCAACAGTTTCAGCTACGCACCGGCGTTGTATCCAACAATGACTACCTCTCTCCGGAATATCTAATGCTGCAGCACCGCGGCTGGATATCTGCCACCAAAGTGGCCTGCACCGCATCTCTGGCCCCGCCGCCTTGCTGGGAACTCACTCTCACACCGTCAGGCGTGGACACGTTTCAAAGTCTCATCGCGCCCGGCGATTCCGAGAAGCAATCCTTTAGCATTCCTGCCGCAAGCAGAGAACTGGTGGCCATCACCGGCATCGCCAAGCAGGGCAACGTTGCCGACGTCGAATTTACTTGGAGATGGATTCCCCTCAACGAGGTTGGCGCGACGATTTATCATGCCGACCTCCGTTATCGGTCTATTGCAAGCTTTCGCTGCTACGACGATGGCTGGCGCTTGGTGCGAGGCGATTCTCTTCACGGTCAGCCTCTCGACGAAGCGCTCAAGAACGCGGAACCTGCGCAATAGAAGGCGCCGATCGAATTGGAACGCGCGTCGGACCCTGACCCCAAGTCAGCTCGGTCGTTGAAAGTTGCTTATGGCAAAGCCCTCGTTGTATAAACCTTGTTCCCGCAACATGCCCTTATGAAAGTCCCAAAACATCTGTTGTTGGTGGCAATCGTTCTCGGTTTCGTTTTGCTAAGCTTTGCCGACGGCAAGCCCAAGCTCACTCTCGACGAATTTTTCAATTCGGTGAGCTACTCCTCGGTGGCTCTCTCGCCAGATGGCAACTCCGTCGTAATCGGCACGGAACGCGCCGACTGGGATCAACAAATCTTCCGCAACGACCTCTGGCTCTATCGTGACGATGGCAAAGGCGGATCGCTGATCCAACTCACGCAGTCGGGGCACGACATCGATCCCAAGTGGTCGCCGGACGGCCGCTGGATCGCGTTCCGCTCCGAACGCAAGGCTTCTCCTGAAAAGGATTCCGATTCAGGCGACGACAAAAATAAAGATAAAGTTGACGACAAAGGAGACCTGAGCCAGATATACGTGATTTCTCCTGCGGGAGGCGAGGCGATTCCGCTGACGCGGGGACAAGAAGAGGTGCACACGTTTTCCTGGTCAGCCGACTCGCGCACTTTGTATTTTGCTACTCGCAACCCCTGGACCAAGGCACAAAAAGACGACTACAAAAAGCTATGGAAAGACGTGGTGCAATATCGCACGGCCGAACGAGGCGACACGATTTTTGCTCTCAACATTGCGGATGCTCTTGACCGCCACGCCGCAGCTCCCGCGAAAGAAGAGAGCGATGCCGACAAAGAATCTGATCTCACCCCCGGCGCCCGCGCCATTGCAACCTCACCGTTGCGCGTGGATGATCTGATTGCTTCCCCTGACGGCAGCAAGCTTGCCTTCCTCACCAGCGCAATCAACCAGAGGGAAGAAAAGTTTGAAGACTACGAAATCTATGCGCTCGATCTCGCAAGCCCAACGCCCCGCCAGCTTACGCACAATCAGGCCCAAGAGGGCGGACTCCGCTGGGCCAATGATAGCCGTCATGTTTTCTTCAGCGTCGAAGTGGGAGACGCAACCGGTCCCTATCGCGATCTGCAACCGCATCTTTACTGGGTCGACTGCGAAACTGGAACGATTGAGCAGTGGAGCAAAGACTTCATCGGTCCGGTCGAGCACTATACGGTAGCCGCTGATAATGTGCTTGCCTCCGCACGCCTCGGCACCGAAGTTTCCATGTACTCCGCCGCTCAGCCGGTCCAGTCTCTGCACAAACTTAACGGCTGGGAAGGCACTTACGAAATTTTATCGACCACCCCTCACTCGCAACGGATAGCATTCGTGTATTCGTCGTTGCAGAAGCCGGCAGAAGTCTACTTGGCCCAGAGCCCGGATAAACTTGACCAGGCGCGTCCCATCACATCGCTCAACCATCTCTTCACCGAGCGCGATCTTCCTCAAGGCAAGCCATACCGTTGGAAGGCGGACGACGGCACCACGGTCGAAGGAATGTTGATTTATCCTCGCGGAGAATTTGAGTCGAAGAAGTTGCCGATGCTCACGTTCATTCACGGCGGTCCCGCCGATGCCGACGGCAATCACTTCGAAGCCGATTGGTACCAATGGGCCGCGCTCGCCGCCACCAACGGCTGGCTGGTTTTCGAGCCAAACTACCGCGGGTCCACTGGCTACGGCGACAAATTCCTTCAGCAGATTGTTCCCCTCATCGTCTCGCGTCCCGGCAAGGACATTCTCGAAGGCGTCGACGCGCTTGTAAGAGATGGCATCGCCGATCCCGATCATCTCGCCGTCGGCGGCTACAGCTACGGCGGNNTACATGACCAACTGGTTGATCACTCAAACCACGCGCTTCAAGGCCGCGGTCACAGGAGCGGGTGCCGTGGAACACGTTGGCAATTGGGGCAACGATGATACGACTTTCGACGACGCCTACTTCCTCGGCGGACGTCCCTGGGAAGCCCAGCAGCGCTATCACGACGAAGCCGCAATTTTCCAGATCGACAAAGTCCGTACCCCCACCCACATGGTCGCCGGTGCCGACGACATCCGCGTCGCGGTGCTGGAAGATTACTTGCTCGAGCACGCGCTGTATTCGCTAGGGATTCCGAACGCGTTGCTGATCTTCCCCGGCGAAGGCCACTCGCTAGCGAAGAATCCCTGGCACGGCAAGATCAAAGTGCGGGAAGAGTTGAAATGGCTGCAGAAGTACGGAGGCGTGCCGACAGGGAACTGAAACATTCATGACTGTTGACACATAATATGTGTCCACGTATACTGTGTCAATGAACGTCACCCTTTCGATCGATGAGCAACTTGTCGCTCGCGCCCGAGAGAAAGCCGAGGCCCTCGGCAAGAGCCTCAATCAACTGATCCGCGATTACCTGCAAACGGTGGCTGGCGGAGACGATCCCGAGCGCAGCATTGAGGAGTTCAGGCGCCTCTCAGGTCAGGGGCACTCGCGCGGCTGGCGCTTTAATCGCGACGAGATTTATGAGCGCTCGTAGCTTCTTCGACACGAACGTCCTCGTCTACGCGGACGACAAGGCGGCGCCGGTGAAGCAACGTCGAGCCCTCGATCTCGTAACGGAGCATCGGCGCGCGAGGACAGGCGTTGTGTCGTTGCAAGTACTTCAGGAATATTTCGTCGCGGTAACGCGAAAACTCCACGTTAATCCGGCCATTGCCCGCCGCAAGGTCGAACTGCTGGCCGAGTTCGACGTTGCCGCTCCCGAGGTTGGGGACATCCTCGCCGCGATCGACCTGCACCGGCTCCACGGCCTTTCCTTCTGGGATGCTCTGGTTATGCGTGCGGCCAAACAGGCCGGATGTAGCGTACTCTTCTCAGAAGACATGCAAGACGCGCGGGAGATCGACGGACTGCAGATCGTGAACCCGTTCCGATAGAACGAAGAGTGGGATCAAGCGAACAAAGAAGTTAGAACGAGCCGGGTGCTTACTTCGCGGCGCTAGCTACCTTTACACCACGGGAACCAGCTGCATACCGTGCAATCCCCTTATACAGCGCTTCCGCAATCTGCTCGCGGTATCCGTCGTTGCGCAACTGCTGCTCGTCTGTGGGACTGCTGACGAACGAAACTTCCGCCAGAATTCCTGGCATCGCCGTTTCGGTGAGAACCACATAGGAAGCCTCTTTCACGCCCCGGTCGCGCAGTCCGGGGTTCTGTAGCGACAAAGTGCCGTAGAGCGACCGCTGCACACTGGCCGCCAGACGGCGCGACTGTTCAATCCTCTCATGCAAATCAGCGGGCGAGAGTGCCGCTACTCCATTCTTGTTGCTCGTTCCATCCTGGCGCGTCTCAAGGTCTTTCGAATTGGGCGCCGAAAAGGAGTTCGTGTAATAAGTTTCCACGCCGCGCGCCGAGGCCAAGTCGCTATAGTTTGCATGTACGGAAACGAACAGATCCGCCTGCGCCTGGTTCGCTATTCCAGCCCGTTCGTCGAGCGGGATGTAATTGTCGTCGTTCCGCGTGAGAATCACTTCCGCGCCCAGTCGGCTCTCGAGCAGTTTGCCCAATCGCTGGGCAATTTCTAGCACCAGATCCTTTTCCACCAACCCTCGCCGGCCAACCGTTCCTAAGTCCCATCCACCGTGACCCGCATCCACCACGATGCGCATCTTCGGCACTCGGGCGCGCAACTGCAAGTCTTCGCGTGTGGGCGGAGGAACAACAATTGCCAGCCTTTCCCGCTCGGTCGGCGCGCCGGGGAAAAGATTCACCTCGCCCTTGCTGTTGGAGCCGGGCTTGCGCACCTCCACCACCAGACGGTAAGGATTTGAATCCAGGCTGACAGAAAAATTCGAGCTTCCTTTCGTTTCCAGCACCACTCGCGTCAATCCAGGAACCGGCTGCGCCACGCGAATCCGTGCCAGCAGAGGCTCGCCGACTTCTATGGTCTTTCCTTCAAGTTCGGGAGCCAGTGACGTATCGTGCAAATCAAAGTAAATGCGATCCGGAGACGTCAAGCGATGAGCTTCGTATTGCACCTGATCCTGAAGGTCGAGCACGACCGTGCTGGAATCCGCGGAGGACCAATGCCGAATCCCGGTGATGCGCGCTAGCTTCGACGGTTCCTGCGGCGCCACGCTTCCAGTGCCTGGTTCTGACTGTGTATTCACATCTGCCGACCCAGAAATGGAGGTTGAACTAGTCTGGTTTTGCAGGACGGAATTGGATGGAGTGGCCGCAGATGAGCTAGCTGCCGCGGCAGGATGTTTCGCCGCGGACACGGGAGTCATTGCAGTTCTCTGAGCCGGTTGAACCAATGCCTTGCCCAGCTGCACATTCTTCAGCTTCCACCATAGTCCGCCGGCCACAAGAACGAAGACCACCAGCAGGACTAATACGAACACGATTCCAGGATGGCGACTCGCGGAAGATCCAGCTTGCGGCGCCGATTCGGATGTGACCGTGTCCTCGGCGAAGGGCCCCGGCTCACTTATCACCTCTGGCGTCGGCGCCAATTCCGGAATAACCACGGCCGGTGCGCTCGACGCAGATGCCACGGAGCCGTCATCGTCAACGCGCGGCACAGGCGCCACCGCAGCAGCGCTCGTTTCAGAAGAAGGAGTTCTTTCGACGGACAGAGTTGATGGAGGGGGAAGCGAGGGCGCAGCCAATTCGGCCTCGGCCACTTGCGCCGATTCCGCGAAGCGATCTTCGTCCTCGGGCTTGAGAGCTGCAAGAATCAACTCTGCGAGCAATCCCAGGCTGCCCACGTCGCTGTCATTGAAGCCGAATGGCTCGGCCGAGAATGCTTCCAGCAGTCCGATCACGCGCCGCCGGCCGCACAACGGCACCGCCACCATGGACCGCGCCCCCAACTTCCGGCAAGCGAGAACGTTTACGCGATCATCGGTCTCCGCGTCATCGCACCGGATAATCTGCGCCGTGCGGAAACATGCTCCCGAAAACGCCGAGTCGCGCTGGATGCGCGCGCCCACATCTGGCTTGATTGTGCCCGCCGACGCCCGCAAGACAATCTCGTTATTCTCCGCCAGAGCGATTCCTAATCCATCGGCTCCGGTAATGGCAACGGCACGCTCCGCGACCAGTTGCAGCACGTCGTCCAGAACAAATTGCTCGGCTTGCTCGAACTCCGTGGCGCGCGCAATTGTCTCGAATCCGTTGTATCGCGCAGCCAATGCCCGACGCTGCCGCACCTGCTGATGCAGCGCCGAAAACCCTAAGAGTGCCTGCAAAGCATCGCTCCCGAATGGCCGCGACGGTTTCCCTTCCTGAAAATCGGGTTGGTGGAGAGCATCCGGATAACCAGTGCCCTGCCCGGGCGTCGTCGCGCTCCGTGCCCCCGGCCATGACGGCACCCCCGCATCCGGAAGGCCGGCGGCGGCAATTTCAGTCATCGCTTTGGTGGGAGTCGTTGCCATTCCGTGCTGGTCAGCCAATCCGCCTTGGAAGTGTGGCTACCCGAACTAGTCCTTGTCAATTAACCACTTAGCCTAGCCTGCCTAGGCGGTCCGCAACGCTTCGATGCAGTTGCGGCCACACCCGGTTTTTGCCGGGTTTAACAAGAACTTACCCGGATTTTAACCGACTTGCGGCGGTTCGGGCATGACCTGTTGGCCATGGTCTTTGGTAAGACTGGTCCTCGG
Source organism: Acidobacteriaceae bacterium (assembly GCA_003138975.1). GTDB lineage: Bacteria > Acidobacteriota > Terriglobia > Terriglobales > Acidobacteriaceae > Sulfotelmatobacter. Next base: position 18,621 of record PLHQ01000169.1, read on the forward strand.
CTCTCTCGAATCAACTCAGTTACTGCCAACCAGCGCCTGCCGGAAATTAGAATTTACGAAACGGGCCCATCTGAACCAGTCCTGGCGGATAGTATGCAGGTCGTATCATTTCCCACGCGACAAGCACGCACCCACTACCGGCATGAACTGCGTACGCTCACCTACGTAACCCTCGATGCCGCCAACGGCGGAATCGTCCGCAACCTCAACAGCGAGGGGGTGGCCGTGCAGGCCGTCGCTCCGCTGCGTCAGCAACAGCGCGTCCGCCTGCGCTTCGAGTTGAGATTCCCGCGCCTGCGCATTGAGAGCTACGGGGAGGTCAGCTGGGCCAATCGCTCGGGGCAGTGCGGCATCCGCTTTGTAGACTTGCCCGCGCGAACCCGTCGCGAGATCAGCCAGTGGATCTTTTCCAACCTTCTGGAAAGGATTGCGTGCCAAGCCGCCCACCGCTCCGTCTTCCAGAATCCACTGGGTTCGATCGCTCACGAAGAAAATGCTACCGCGGAAAACGACGGGCTGATTCTGTCCGCTCAACCGCGCCCGTCAATCCGACCGGAGACCAGCTATGCCCGGCTGGACGAATCAAAACATCTCAACGAGCGTCGGCACGAGGACCTGGGTGAACTCGGCTATGAACGCGACACCCAGCTGAATTGGCTCTCCCAGCCGCTCTCAGGACGAACTCTAGCGTGGCTGGTGGACGGTCTCATCATGCTCGCAGCCCTGCTCCTGTTTATGCTGATTTTTCTCTCCATAACTCATGAACTTCCGGCTTGGCCTCTCACGCTCGGGGCGGCCACGGCCGCTGCCGTCTTCGTCGCTGGCTCTTACTGGGCCGTGTTTGAGCTGTTTGGAGGCGCAAGGCTGGGCGCTCGCCTGGCCCGAGCCGCAGCGAGCCTGGAAGAAGAGGAAGGTAGTGAAGCAGGCCGCTTTCGCTAACCCTGTTTTCACCTCGATTCAGAGAACTGAGCAGACATGCAAGCTGAGAATTGCTTCCCGCTAGTTGGCAAAATATTGTTGCGCCAGCCAGATCCGCAGAGTGGACTGCATCTGCGGCGCAATCTTTACAAAGCGGATACCAACATTTCCGCGTTCGTCCGACCATGCTACTTCCACGTCCGCTTTCACGCCACACTTTGTGCCGGGCAACTCGAAAGACGCACGCCGGAGATCGTTGGCATCGAACCCATCATTGACGCGAACCTGCAGGCCGCCCTGGCTTAGGTTGATGAGTTGCGCTCCTACTCGTCTCTGATGACGTCCGCTCAGGGTTACGGGCACTTCCAGTCCCGCGCGGTGGTAGCGCAGACGGCCGTCGAGAATCATATTGCGCGCCGCCGAGAGCGTTCGCACCGCCTGCTCCACGGAAATCGGCTTGTCGAAAGCAAACATCGCGCCCGTAGCATGCATCTCAAGTCTCCCTTGCGCGCGGCCCATGATCACCAGAGGTACTGTACTCGCGCGCGGACCTTCTTGCTGCAGTTCACGAAAAAACTGTCCCGTGCCATTCAGGTCACAGTCAACAATCAGTGCATCGACCTTAGACTTAGTGAGCCGCGCCAGAGCTCGCTGCGGTTCGCTCTCGACGGCAACATCCATGTGTAATCCGCCGAGAATGCATTCCAGAACACTGACTTCCTGCCAATCGCGCGAAACTACCATCGATGAGAGTGTCATGTCTCAACTCTACCCACGCCGGTAATCTTCACGTAGATCACTAACGTAATGCGAGCTTCGGGCTTCAGCTTTCTTGGTCACGAACTCCGAAGCCGTGCGAGTTCCACCTTCGAGCCGATTCTTAAGATGCACTTGACTGTCGAACCAGAGGTGGTGCAGTGCAGCCTTCGGGGCCCGAAACCCGCTCCTACGCGCCAGCAACGTTGCTCGGGTTCCGATACCAATCGACGGTTCGCCGCAGGCCGTCTTCAAAATTCACCTTGGGCTTGTAGCCGAGATGCTGCTCCGCCAGGGAAATATCGGCCAGCGAATGTTTGATGTCGCCGCCACGTTCCGCGCCGTAAGCCGGGGCCCCGGAGTAAGAAGTGAGTTGCTGCAGGAGTTGGAACGTCTCATTGAGTGTGACCCGCCGCCCCGTTGCCACATTGAATACCTTGCCGGCAACTTGCGCTGCAGCAGCCTTGCATGCCACCAGGTTAGCCTCGACAGCATTGTCGATGTAAGTGAAATCCCTGCTCTGTTCGCCATCGCCAAAGATCGTGGGCTGCTGGGCGCGCAGCATCTGCGTGATGAACTTCGCCAGCACGCCCGAATAAGGCGACGATGGATCCTGGCGNNGGCCAGCTTGGCCACGGCATATGGCGAAATCGGATCTGGTATCATGCGCTCGTGTTTCGGAAGCGTCGGCGTATCACCGTAGGCCGACGACGACGCGGCATAGATCACCCGCTTCACCTTGGCATCACGCGCCGCAACCAGCACGTTCACCGTGCCATCCACGTTGGCCCGGTTGCTTCCGATCGGATCCAGTACCGACTTTGGAACCGACGGAATCGCAGCCTGATGTAGAACGTAGTCCACGCCGGTACACGCGAGCTTCATAGCATCGAGATCAAGAATATCCGCCTCGCGAAAATCAATTTGCCCCAGGATCTGGGCGAGGTTCTCCCGCTTGCCGGTTGAAAAATTGTCGACTCCTCGAACTGGCTCCCCGCGTTGCAACAGCTCCCGCGCCAGAGACGATCCGATGAAGCCGCCGATACCCGTGATGAGATAAAGCGCCATAGTGTTTTCATCATAACCAATCGACTCGACCCTTTGGGCGGGCAAATCAACTCGCGCCGACTCACCAAAGTAATGCAATAAGAGCGCTGGTTAGCGGACCGGTTTTTGAATGGAGGAACCAAGAACGGAGAACTATTCCCTACATTCCTGAACTCTGGCACTTTCGCAGAATCCGGAAAAACTCTTCCCGGCTCAGGATGTGGCTCTCCTCAAAAAACTCCATCACTTTCAATCCTGATACTTAGGGGAACTGCGAGCGGCCTGCAACGAAGGGATAGATCTGTTTCCGTAAGGGGAGAAGTTCAGGATTGGAACGTGGTGATAGGGAATTTCGCGACAGTCTGCCGAATCTTGTTCCAAACCTCGTCCCTGCCAGCCCGGGTTTTTGCCGAGAAGGGAATCACGGACGCGGTTGGATATGCCTCCGCGAGACTTTTCAGCGCATTACGCAGCTGATTGTTGGAGAGTCGGTCGCTCTTGGTTGCGATCAGGAGAAGCTCGCGGCCCGATGCATTAAGAAAATCTAAGAGTTGCCGGTCGCTGTCTTGCGGAGGAACATTTACGTCCACCAGCGCCAAGCACAAAGCCAAAGTGGGACGGTCGTTGAGGTAGGGCTCGATGAACTTGGGCCACTCCTGCGAGATCTCGCGCGAAAGCTTGGCGTATCCGTAGCCCGGCAGGTCGGCAAAAATCACCTCCGGCTGCGGCTTCCCCGGCCAGCGAACCTCGAAGAAGTTAATGCTGCGTGTTCGCCCCGGGGTGGAACTGGTCCGAGCCAGCTTGGCCTCCACCAGTGTGTTGATCACGCTCGACTTGCCAACGTTAGACCTCCCAAGAAACGCAACCTCGGGCAAACTGGGAGCAGGGAAGTGCGCGGCGTCGGTCGCTGCCGCCAGAAATCGGGCCATAACCCTCATGCTCCAGTGTGCAATGCGGCAGCGGAAGTTGGCAAGCAAACTGCTAGTTCTGGGAAAAGCGTCCGCATGCAAAACGCCCGCTTACGCGGGCGTTCGTTAAGTGAGAATGGAGAACCGCTCCTACTGATGCGCGGCCGGACTATCCCCGGTGCCGGAGGTCAGTGGCGCGATGGGACGCGTGGTCTCTTCCTCGCCTATAGACTGCAGCGGTGATTCGAGCGCGATTTGCAGCACTTGGTCCATAGTATCCACAAAATGCATCTTCATGGCGCTGCGCAGGTTTTCAGGAACCTCGGCCAAATCCTTTTCATTGTCCCGCGGCAGGATCACTTCGAAAAGTCCCGCACGGTGCGCGGCCAGCAGCTTTTCCTTGAGGCCGCCAATGGGCAACACTTTGCCGCGCAGCGTGATTTCGCCAGTCATGGCGAGATCACGTCTTACCGGAATCTTGCTAAGCGCACTCGCAATCGCGGTCGCAATGGTAATACCGGCCGATGGCCCGTCCTTCGGAATCGCCCCTTCCGGCACGTGCACGTGTAGATCGAGGTTGCGGTAGAAATCGCGAGTCAGGCCGAGACGGTGCGCCCTCGATCGAACATACGAAAGAGCGGCCTGGGCCGACTCCTGCATGACGTCGCCCAGCTTGCCGGTAAGCGTCAACTTGCCCTTGCCGTCCACCACAGTGGCTTCGGTGCTTAGGATCGAGCCGCCCACTTCAGTCCAGGCCAAGCCGGTGACCAATCCAATTTCGCTCTTTTCGTGCGCCAGCGTGTCGCGGAACTTGATGACGCCCAGGAAGTCGGTAACATTCTCGCCGGTCACCGCGATCGCATAGTTTTCGCCTTCCTTGACCACCTTACGCGCGACCTTACGACACACATTGCCAATTTCGCGTTCCAGATTGCGCACTCCGGCTTCGCGCGTGTAGGCGCGGATGAGCGTGGTGATGGCATCATCGGAGAACTTCACGTTCTTCTCCGACAATCCGGCCTGCAGCATCTGTTTCTTCACTAGGAACTGCTTGGCAATCTCGACTTTCTCCTGCTCCGTGTAGCCGTGCAGCCGCAGCACTTCCATTCGATCCTGCAGCGCGGGAGGAATCGTGTGCATTACATTGGCTGTGGCCACGAAGAACACCTGCGAAAGGTCGTACTCAACGTCCAGGTAATGGTCGACAAACATGAAGTTCTGTTCGGGGTCGAGCACCTCGAGCAAGGCCGCCGAGGGATCGCCGCGGAAATCCATCGACATCTTATCGACTTCGTCCAACATGAAAACTGGATTTTTCGTGCCCGCCTTCTTCATCATCTGAATGATCTGGCCAGGCAGAGCGCCGATATAAGTACGCCGGTGCCCGCGAATCTCAGCCTCGTCACGCACGCCGCCCAAAGACATGCGCACAAACTTGCGCCCGGTGGCTTTTGCAATTGACATACCCAGCGAGGTCTTGCCCACGCCGGGAGGCCCAACAAAGCAAAGTATCGAGCCTTTTGGATTCTTCACCAACTGGCGCACGGCGAGAAACTCAAGAATGCGTTCCTTGATTTTCTCCAGGCCGTAATGATCTTCGTTGAGCACTTTCTCGGCGCGCGAAATATTACGGATTTCCTTCGAGCGCTTTTTCCAGGGCACCGCGAGTAGCCAGTCAAGATAGTTTCGCGAAACCGTGGATTCGGCCGACATCGGCGGCATCGCTTCCAGCTTCTTCAGCTCCTGCAGCGCCTTGTCTTTGACTTCCTTCGGCATGCCGGCGGCTTCGACTTTCTTTTTCAGTTCGTCGAATTCGCTCTTCTCGCCGCGGCCCAACTCCTTTTGAATGGCCTTGATCTTCTCGTTGAGGTAATACTCTTTTTGCGCCTTCTCCATCTGCCGCTTGACCCGCGACTGAATGGTACGGTCCACATTGAGTTTTTCGATTTCGACGTCGAGCACGTCCGCAATGCGGCTCAAACGCTCCGAGGGATCGAAAATCTCCAGCAGTTCCTGTTTCTCTTCGATGGAAAGCTGCAGATTCGCAGCAATGATGTCGGTGAGCTTGGCCGGATCTTCCATCCGGACCGCCGAGATCATGGTCTCGTAATTCAGTGCCTGGCAAAGCTTCACGTACTGCTCAAACAACGTAGTCACGCGCTGCATGCCCGCTTCAATTTGGGCATTCATTTCGGTGGGATAACGAGCCACGCGAACCGAAGCCTGCATGTATCCATCTGCGTCGCTAGCCTGCAGAAGCCTGCCTCGCTCGATACCTTCGACCAGTACTTTAATATTCCCGTCGGGCAGCTTGAGGCTCTGTACGATGTTAACGATGGTCCCGACCTGGTAGATTTCATTCGACTTGGGTTCGTCGATCGAGGCATCGTGCTGGGTCGCCAGGAAAATCTTCTTATCCGCGGCCAGAGCCTCTTCCAAGGCGCGCACGCTGGACTCGCGGCCCACTACGAACGGCGTCATCATGTAAGGAAAGATGACCACGTCCCGTATGGGCATCATGGGCAGCTTCTTGCTTTCGAATTTTTCCTTGGATGTGGTCACTCAATCTCCCTGGGCTCGTGCTGAATGACAATCGCGGCACGGCTTCGCCGCAGCCTACCGTCCGTAATCAGTTTACTACTCTTTCAGGGCCCTTTGGCTATCCGGCCTTTTCCATCATCGAAAGGGAGGCATTGCGCTTTTCGACCATCTCCCTCGTGACTTCGAATTCCTTTAGCTTCTTCTGGCTGGGCAAGTTAAACATAAGATCGAGCATCAATTCTTCCAGAATCATCCGCAGCCCGCGAGCCCCCACTTTGCGGGCCATAGCTTGGCGGGCGATTGCGCGCAACGCTTCGTCGCTGAATTTCAAACGCACATTCTCAAACTCGAACAAGCGCTGATACTGCTTGACGATGGCATTCTTGGGTCGAGTGAGAATCTCGATCAGCGCGAATTCGTCAAGATCCTCCAGCATGCCCATAACCGGCAAGCGCCCAACGAATTCAGGGATTAAGCCAAACTTAATTAAATCTTCCGGTTGCATCTCGCTGAGCAATTCGAAGTTACGCTTGCGCGCGACCACCGCATCTTCTTTTTCTGCCTCCTCGGTAGCCCGGAAGCCGAGGGACTTCTTTCCCACCCGCCGGCCGATAATCTTTTCCAAGCCAACGAACGCTCCGCCGCAGATAAACAAGATGTTGGTCGTGTCAACGGGCGTAAATTCCTGGTGAGGATGCTTGCGTCCGCCCTGCGGCGGAACGTTTGCGATCGTTCCTTCCAGAATCTTCAGCAGCGCCTGTTGCACGCCTTCCCCGGAAACATCGCGCGTAATCGAGGGGTTCTCGTCCTTGCGCCCGATCTTGTCGATTTCGTCGATGTAAATGATTCCAGTCTGGGCGCGGCTCACATCGCCCTCAGCCGCCTGCAGCAGTTTGAGGATGATGTTCTCCACATCCTCGCCCACGTAGCCAGCCTCGGTAAGAGTGGTGGCATCGACGATGGCGAAGGGCACATCCAGCATGCGGGCCAGGGTTTGCGCCAGCAGCGTCTTGCCGGTTCCAGTGGGGCCGATGAGCAGGATGTTCGACTTGCTCAGTTCGATGCCGTCTCCAGCTGCCTTCTGGCGGTTCATGAAGATGCGTTTGTAGTGGTTGTAAACCGCGACCGCCAGCTTCTTCTTGGTCTGCTCCTGCCCGATGACGTATTCATCGAGGAAGGTTTTGACCTCCTGCGGTTTGGGCAACTGATTGGGCGTCGTGGTTTGCGGGGTCGCGGTTCGATCATCTTCCAGGATCGAATTGCAAACCGCTACACACTCGTCGCAAATATAGGCGCGGGGATAATCGCTGGGCGACGAGATCAGTTTGGCTACCGCGTCCTGCGATTTATGGCAGAATGAGCAGCGCAAAATCTCATCGGAGCCTGACTTATTTTTCACTCGGCTCTACTCCTTCATGTTCTCGGTATGATGCTGGGCCCCCCCTACTTCGACCCTTCCACCATCGCTTTCGAACTAAATCCCAGAGTGCGGAATCAAGCGCGAAGGCCGATCATACCGCTTTTGCGGTCTTATAGATGATATCGTCTATGATTCCGTATTCCTTAGCTTGCTGTGCGTTCATGATGAAGTCGCGCTCCACGTCCTTTTCCACCTTGTCCAGCTTCTGCCCGCTGTGCTTCGAGAGTAACTGGTTTGTAATCTCGCGCATACGCAGGATTTCGCGAGCGTGGATGTCAATGTCAGTGGCCTGCCCCGACAACCCTCCCATCGATGGTTGGTGAATTAAGATACGAGAATTAGGCAGCGCTAATCTCTTCTTGGGCTCACCGGCAGCCAACAGTAATGCTGCCATCGAGGCCGCCTGGCCCACGCACAGCGTCATGACATCATTCTTCACGTACTGCATGGTGTCATAAATAGCCATGCCCGCAGTAATCGAGCCGCCCGGCGAGTTGACGTAGAGCTGAATGTCTTTTTCAGGATCTTCCTGAGCTAAGAACAACATTTGGGCGATCACCAGATTGGCGATGTTGTCGTCAATCGGCGTCCCTATGAAAATAATGTTGTCGCGGAGCAGACGGGAATAAATATCGTAGGCGCGTTCGCCCCGCCCGGTCTGCTCAATGACCATCGGTACCAACATCATTTGTGGATCATTTGGTTTCATGGTCACCTCACCTGCCACACTCCGCCCCGAAGGAACGGGTTCGTTTCTCGGGGAGGGTCAAAAGTGTCCGCGTCTTTAGCTACGATTACGCAGACTGGTGATAAAGAAAATCGAGGGTCTTCTCGCTGCGGATTCTCATCCGGATTCTATCGAGGCCCCCATCCTCTGTCAAACGAGCTCGCACCGCTTCTGACGTTTGTTTCGACTGTTTTGCCAGAGCTTCGAGCTCCCGATTCACTTCCTCGTCGCTGACCTCGATTCTTTCCAACTCCGCAATGCGCTCGAGCAGTAACGAGGACTTCACATCATTCACTGCCTGATCCCGCTGGCCGGCCCGGAGCCGGGGTAGATCCATCTTCTTCAAGTCTTCCATCTTCATGCCCTGCGCGGCCAGTGCTCGCAGACCGCGCTCCAGGCGCAGATCAATCTGCCGGTCCACCAAAGACTCCGGCACTTCGAAATCGTTGCGCTTCACTAGTTCCGCGACCAGCTTGTCTTTTGCTGCATGCTCAGCCGTGTGGCGCTTTTCGGCTTCCATGTTCTCGCGGATCTGCTTCCGCACCTGCTCAAGGCTCGAGAACTCGCCTAACTCTTTGGCGAAATCATCATTCAATTGCGGCAAGCTCTTCTGCTTGATGCCATTCACCTTCACCGTATAAACAAAAGTCTTGCCCGCCAGTCGCTTGTCGGAAATATCTTCCGGATAGCTCACATCGAAGGTGCGTTCTTCGCCCGAGGATACTCCGGTGAGGTTCTGCGAAAATTCCGGCACAGTATTCTTGCCGCCGATCTCGATCAACACGTCATCCATATGCACGGGATTGGCGCTGGCCGCTTCCACGTCCTTACCATGCTTGGGCTTCCCGTCCATGGAGGCCTGTGCGAAGTCGCCCTCAGCGAGGACGCGGCCTTCGACGGTGGTGTAGGTGGCGTGCTGCTCGCGCACGCTGGTGAGCGCCTGTTCGACTTCCTCGTCGGAAACGGCAATCGCAGGCTTGTCAGCGCGTAGTTCCTTGTAGCCATCGACTTGAATTTCAGGCAGCACCTCGAAGCTGGCTTTGAAGCGCAGCGGTTCGCCATCATGCATGTGAAGATCGGTGATGCGGGGCTGCGAAACTGGTATCAGACCCTGCTTTTCGGCTTCTCTGCGGAAGTGGCGCGGTACCAACGCCTCGATCACGTCGTTCTTGAGGCCATCGCCGAAACGCTGGCGGATGACGGAAGCAGGCACGTGTCCCGCGCGAAAGCCTGGCAGCCGTGCACTCTTCTGATAGCGCTGAATCTGCAACTCGGTTTCGCGAGTAACTTCGGCGGCCGGGATCTCAACCGAGATTTCCCGCTTAATATCTTTCTTGTTCGTTTCCGTCTTTACCGCGTCAGTAGTTTCTGTGGGGCTCACGTTTTGCCTTTCACGCACCGCTGCATCCGGAAGGTCTGCCGAGCAAAGGAACCGGAACCGAATTCATATGGCGTTCACTTGAGTGTAAAGACAGAAGGAGAGGACCGTCAAACGCGCTGAGGCAGTTCGAACTGCATTCCACCACAAATTTCCCATCCCGGCAGTAAGCGCAACCCGGGATCACGCGAGGCAACTACATTCTTGCCCTAGTTAGCACATCCACTAAGCGCCATACCTTTTGATACCATACGCTACCGCACATATATCTGACCAATAACACGCTTTAAGGAATCCTCTGGCTTTTCGGTCGCTCTCCACCTGCGATAAGCTGCAGGAACCGGCCAATTACAAGCAAAGAACCAAACACCGATGCCCCGCTGGCTAACCGTTCTCCACCACGAAGTCATTGCTTGCACCCGCTGCCCGCGGCTAGTTGCATACCGCGAGCAAGTGGCCCGCGAGAAACGCCGGGCATATCGGGACTGCGAATACTGGGGCAAACCTGTGCCCGGCTTTGGTGACCCCGATGCGCGAGTGCTCATCCTGGGCCTGGCCCCCGGTGCCCACGGCTCCAATCGCACTGGACGCCCATTCACCGGCGACGCTTCCGGCAAGTTCATGTTCCCCGTCTTGCATGAAACTGGATTCGCCAATCAGCCCATTGCCACCGATCTCAACGACGGACTTAAGCTCAAAAATCTTTACATCACAGCCGCGGTCCGCTGCGCTCCACCCGCCAACAAGCCCACGCCGCAGGAACTCGCCGCGTGTTCCCAGTTTCTTGACCGGGAGATTGAGGGACTACAAAAAGTGAAGGTGGTAGTCGCACTCGGCAAGATCGGGTTCGACGCTTTTCTGAACTACCTGAAACGCCGGGGCTTGCTCCTCAACCGGCAGCGCTATCTCTTCAAACACGGCGCCAGTTACCGATTACCCGACGGTAAGGTGTTACTAGCCTCTTACCATCCCTCGAATCAGAACACGCAGACCGGCAAGCTTACACGCGAANNCCGTCGGAGCTGGATCGCTGCACCCACCCCAAAAATGGGGTCATAGTTCACAAAGCCGGGTCACGAACTGGGGCGGCGCCGTTTTGATTTTTCAGCTGGAAGCGGCCTGTGTAGCCCGGACGACTCGCCCTTACCCACACGAGCAAGTTTAGAAGCCGACCATCACCGGTTCCGGCTCCAGGCGAACGCCCCAGATCTCTTCCACGCGATGCTGAATCTGATCTTTCAGAGCTAGAACTTCGGCGGCGGTGGCTCCGCCGCGATTCACGATGGCCAGCGCGTGTTTGCTCGAGATGCCGGCGCGGCCCATGCCATAACCTTTTGCGAACCCGGAACGCTCCACCAGCCATGCCGCGGAAACTTTCCTGTGGGTTTCGAGCGCGGGATAGCTGGGAACGGTCAATCCTCGTGCGGCAGCCCGCTGCTTCAGATCTTCATGCTGCTCTTCCGACAGCGCAGGATTCTTGAAGAAAGAGCCCGCGCTTAAGCAATCCGCATCTCCCGCTACAATCAACATCCCTTTCAGAGCCCGGATGTGGCGCACAGCTTCGCGGGTTTCGGCGAGATTCGGCATGGTCTCGCGGCCGGCGAAATGGCGCTTCAGATCGCCATAGCTAATGTGCGGCTTACCCTCGGGCGTGAGTGCGTAGCTGACACGCAGAACGATGAACCGTCCGCGGTCACTGGTGTTGAAGATGCTGGCCCGGTAACTGAACCCACAGGCCTCGCGGCAGAGTTCGCGGACTTGACCATCTCTCAGGTCGACGACCTGCACAGACGAAATTGTGTCGGAGACTTCCTGTCCGTAGGCCCCGACATTCTGCACGGGTGTACCGCCCACGCTGCCCGGGATTCCGCTCAGGCACTCGATGCCGGCGCAGCGGGCCATCACGGATCGAGAAACAAACTTATCCCAGGACTCGCCAGCGCCTACGTCGAAAACAACATTGCCGTGTTCATCATGCGCGCCCCGTTGGTCGATGCCTGGAATCGCAATTTTCAGCATCAGTCCGGGCCAGCCAGCATCGGCCACTACCAGATTGCTGCCACCGCCTAGCACGAACAGAGGCAGATCGCGCGAGCGCGTGAATGCAACCGCCGCCTGCACTTCACCAACGTCCCTGGCCTCGACAAAATACCTCGCCGGACCTCCGATTCTGATGGTGGTGAGAGGCGCCAGCGGAATGTTTTCAAGCAGTTCCACGAACCATTTCATCTTACACACGGGCTTGAGCGAGCGCACATGTCGGCGGGGAACGTTTAGGCATGACGTTGTCTATCTATGGGGCTTCCCGCCCGAAAGCACTGTTGGACGCGATGCAAGCGCATAACCTGCCACTACTCCTTTCGCCTTCTCTTTTTTGTCTTGCCCATTATAATTAACTATGATTAACTACCAACAATAATCACTAGTTAATGTACTGCAGTGGGGAAACAGGTACGGATCAGACCAAATGAGTGGGGAACACATGGCACGTGTAATTCGCTTGGCTCTTATTCTGCCAGTCCTCATATCTCTTTTTCCGAGCCAAGCACGGGCACAGGGCGAGACCACCAGCGCCATCGCTGGCGAAGTAATGGACGCAAGTGACGCAGTTGTGCCGGGCGCCATTGTGGCGGTCACAAATCACGAGACCGGCCTAAAGCGTAGTGCCTATACCGATAACGCAGGTCGGTTCAACTTCCCACAGCTAAAGCCCGGTACCTACTCGGTCAAAGTGCAAGCGGAAGGTTTCGAGCCACAGCAGAATGACAATGTGTCTTCCGGTCTGGGCCAGAAGCAGATCGTCAATTTCACACTCAAGATCGCTCGATCAAATGAGGTTGTGGTGGTAAATAGCGAAGCTCCGCTCATCAACCCGGCAGATGCCAACACATCGACGACGTTGAGTGCGCCAGCTCTGGAGGACCTTCCGAATCCAGGCGGTGACCTGACCTACCCGCTGCAGTTTTCGCCTGGGGCCCTTATCAACACGGCGGGCAGCGGCAACGACTTCGTTGGCGGCAGTAATGGGTATGGCAACGTGGAATTCAACGGCCTGCCTGCCCTCTCAAACGGCTACATCGTTGATGGACTGGAGACGAACGACCCGCTCACCAACCTAAACAGCGGCCTCTCGACCAACCTCGTGCTTGGCTTGAATTCGATTTCCGAGGTGACGGTCAACACGCTTTCCTATTCCGTGGATCAAGGGCGGTATGGAGCATCCCAGATTAACTACGTGACCAAATCCGGTACGAATCAATTTCACGGAAATCTGTATGAACTGTGGAATGGTTCGCTACTGAACGCAGCAGACTATTTTACCAATGCGACACCGGGGAATCACAAGCCCCGCTCGACCGTGAATCATTTTGGGGGGAGTCTGGGGGGTCCGATTGCGCACGACAAGCTCTTCTTTTTCTTCGACAGCGAGTGGGTGCGAATCGCCCTGCCGATCGTCACGCCGACGATCGTTCCCAATGCGGCCTTCCAACAGTACGTCCTGCAGCAACTTCCTCTTGGGTACACGGACCCTGTCACGGGATTGAGTTACCCCGCGGCGCCACAGTTGGTCCCTTTCTATCAGCAGATGTTTTCGCTCTATGGAGATACCAGCGGCACACCCACCGCGTTGCTCGGTTGTCCGATCACGGCGGGTTGCGCGAACCGGCAGAGCGTTTCGCACTCCAGCGACGACCATGAACAGGTGCAGACTGCCCGCGTCGATTACAACATCAATTCGAGGGACAGCGCGTGGTTTCGTTTTCAGGCGGACACCGGGTTGCAAGCCGCGTGGACGGATCCGATCAACCCGCTGTTCGACGCTATTTCGCCGCAGCCTCTCTATTCGTTCGCGGCAGGGCACGCCCACGTCTTCTCACAGAACTTGGTGAACTACTTCAATCCTGCATTCTCCTGGTACGAGAGCTTGTTTGGGCCAAACAACTTTCAGAAGACACTTTCGGCTTTCCCGATCGTGTTCCAGGGCAGCGGCGCGAATCCCTTCACGCCTATCGGAGGGCTTGACAACACCTGGGTTCAAGGCAGGCGTGCATCCCGCTTCTTCATTAATGACAACCTGGCCTGGAGCCGGGGCGCTCACGAACTGAGGTTTGGAACAAATACTCGAATTTTCCGCCTGAACGACTATGACTTCGGGGAAGGCACAGTTCCCACCGTGACCTACGCGAACTTGCAACAATTTATCTATGGAGTAGCGAATACCGCGTCGGAGACGTTCCCTTCGAACGCGAATGAGCCCTTTAACTTTCTCAATCTCGATGTCTACGCGCAAGACACCTGGAAAGTGACTCGCAAACTGACCTGGACATTTGGTCTGCGCGATACCTTCAACTCCAATCCGCTGAATCCGCATGATCAAGTCGCCCGTCTTCGCGGCTCTTTCAGCTCCATCTCGCATGATGTCAATCAACCGTTGAATGCTGCCATCCAGACTCATCTCGGCAATCTGTTCTCGTCTACACCGCTGGCCATTCTGCAACCGAGAACAGCGATTGCGTGGCAATTCGAGCCGAAGTCCGTGCTCCGCACCGGTTTCGGGATTTTCAGTGACATTCTGCCGGGCACTGTGGCCGACCTGATCGGCGACAATCCTCCATACGACAAAACCTTTCAGGGAGGAGCGCTTGGCACCGTGGGCACAGCCGGATCTGCCGGCTGCAACACGCTGTTTGGCTGTACAGCAATCGCGCCCGGAGTACCCAACAGCGCGATCGACGCAACTGTTGCTGCAAATCAGATTTTCACTGTGGAATTTCCCCAGGGCCAGCCTTCGTGCGCATCTCCACAGGCAAAGCCCACAAGTTGTCTTCCACCGGTCGCGATCACCGCTATCCCGGATGGCAAACTCCACGCGCCGTACTTCATGGAGTGGAGTCTGGGAATGGAGCATCAATTCGGAACGACGGCCAGTTTGCAAGCGCAATACGTGGGCACACGGGCCGTAAACCAGCCGTATTCAACACAAGTCAATGGCTACGAAACCGTGTGCCAGAGCTGTTTTGCGCCGTTCCCCTACATGCGGCCGACCGATCCACGATTCGGTGCGGTCACGCAGTTCTCCACCGGCGCGAACAGTCACTACAACGGTCTTCAACTCACCGCCATGAAACGCCTAGGGCACGGTCTGCAAGGACAGATCAACTACACCTGGAGCCGTTGCATGGATACCGTCTCGAACGGCGGATTCCTGCCGTTCTCCGCGGGAGGGGTTCTTTCCCCGCTGCCGGGAGAGCTTGCTCGCGACTATGGTCCTTGCGATTACGACATCCGGCACAATCTCAACGGGCAATACGTTTACCAGTTACCGGTGAAGGTGCGAAATCATTCGCTCGGCTACGCGCTGAACGGCTGGCAGATTTCTGGAACCGCGTTTTGGCACAGCGGGGTTCCGTTCTCGGTGCTGAGCACGCCCTATTCCGCGGGTGGAAACGGAATTGTGCAAGGTAGTGGGCCGGAGTTCGCCAGTATCGTTGCTGGTGTTCCGCCCTATGAGCATCATCCGATTCCGGGCGTCACGCAGGCAGGAACCCTTCAGTGGCTCAATCCGGATGCTTTCGTCTCGACCGTTGATCCGAGCACCGGGCAATGCTATGGCGGCGACAGCCCGCAGAATTGCCAGTTCGGCAACCTCCGCCGCAATTCACTGCGCGGTCCTGATTTCCTCTGGAGTGACTTCTACCTGACGAAATGGTTTCCCTTGACCGAGCATGTAAAACTGCGATTTGAGGGTCAGTTCTTTAATGTATTCAACCACCCAAATTTCGGCCTTCCAAGCGTGGTGCAGGCCGGCATTCCAAGCGAGCCTTCTAGTCAAACTGGATTCGGAGCTCTGACGTACACGACCTCTCCTCCGACCGGCCTGCTCGGCGTGGGGTTGGGCGGCGACAGCACTCCCCGCATGATCGCGTTTCAGGCGCGGTTGGAGTTCTGAGCATTCTCAAGATGAAGGACGCGGTGAAACCGGAGGAGGGACTTTCGTCGTGAGGAAGGCGCAATGGCGACTTCGAGGGGTCTGTTTCGCAACCTACCGCGAGCTAGGCCACCAGCAGCCACAGCGGAGAAGCCAACGCCTTAGCTATGCCGGCGGAAGTACGAAAAATGCCGACGGCTACGATCTCGCCGATTACTGACGCGGTCGTGGAAACCAAGCCGAGTTCGCGTCGCAAACCGGCGACAGAAGCCGCAGGAGTTGGTGTATGGGTGTCTGTTGAGTCCCACGCCTGCTGTGTGCCCTACACAGCGTCGGCCCAAACGACTGCGATGAGCGCGATAGCACGGGATGGGAGCTACGGCGCGGTAATTCGAGAACCCTACAGACTTGGTCAGTCGCGCTTTGGCAAAAGCTAATACTGCTTTCGCATTATTGACCCGCCACTAAGCATCCCTATAATCGCGGAACTTTAATCTGTGGGTAGATTTCGCGGCACGTTCTGAACTGTTCGCTCGTCAGGAATGCTTTCATCTCAACGTCACTAGCGATTCGTGAGAACAAATGGGGAGACGCATGAGTAGGTTGAGAAAGCTGGCGTTTGTGCTGGCGACGGCCGTTGCAGGCTTGAACCTCGTAAGTGTGAACGTCGCGGGACAGCAAATTACGGGAAGTATTCGCGGAACTGTACTGGATCCGAGTAACGCTATCGTATCGGCTGCGACGGTGACGGCAAAGCAGGTCGAAACCGGCTTAACTCGTGCAGCGGTTACGGATCGCCAGGGAGCCTTCGTGCTGGTCGAACTTCCGATCGGGCACTACCAGTTAGAGGTGCACGCGCAAGGTTTCGAAGGGTACCTGCAACAAGGAATCTCGTTGGATGTCAACGAGACCGCGACGGTCAGCATCCATCTCAAAGTTGGGTCCGAGACCCAACAAGTTGAGGTCAAGGCGAACGCGGAGCTGATTCAAAATACGGTCAGCAGCCTGGGGCAAACCGTGATGGAGCGCGAAATCCTCGACTTGCCGTTGGATGGCCGCGACTTTGCTCAACTGGGAGTCCTTCAACCGGGCGTCGTTCCCTTGACGCCGGGACTTCTCCAGGCAGGCGGAGGATTGCGAGACAATCAGGGTTATGCGGTCGACGGCCAGAGGCCGGAGTCCAACAATTTTCTCATCGATGGCGCCGACAACGTGAACGCGGTCGATGCCGGTTTTGTGCTTAAGCCGCCTATCGACGCAATCGCCGAATTCAGGATCATGACGCACAATGCCAATGCGGAGTTCGGTCGAAATACTGGGTCCACGACCAACATCATCACACGTTCCGGTTCCAATTCATTTCACGGCGCTGCCTGGGAGTTTCTGCGCAACGACGCCTTCGACGCGTCGGATTACTTCACTCAGACGGTTCAGCCTTTGAAGCAGAATCAGTTCGGCGGCACCTTCGGCGGGCCGATCATTAAAGACAAAACCTTCTTCTTCGGATATTACGAGGGATTCCGCAACCGCCAGGGTGAAACGGATTCCGCAACCGTGCCTTCGCCGCTGGAGCGGCAAGGCAATTTCTCGGAGATGTGCACGGTCCCAGGCGGATCCTTTACGGGTGGGTTCTGCAGCAATCCTCAGAATCAGCTCTACAGTTTTGCGACGGGCCAACCGGTTCCGGTTCCGAACAATACATTGACAGGCCCGTTCGATCCAACTGCGTTGAACGTCCTTCCGTTCTTCCCTGCAGCCAACAGCGGGCGCAACACATTCATAACCACGCAGTCACTGAGCGTAAACAACGATCAATTCGGACTGCGGTTAGACCAGTATCTTTCTCCCGCGGAC
Organism: Acidobacteriaceae bacterium; assembly: GCA_003138975.1. Lineage (GTDB taxonomy): Bacteria > Acidobacteriota > Terriglobia > Terriglobales > Acidobacteriaceae > Sulfotelmatobacter. The sequence goes on from PLHQ01000169.1 coordinate 36,099, forward strand.
ACGCTGAATTTTCGCTACATGTTCAGCGGCGGCCCGACTACCGATCCGCTTTCTCCCGCCGGTGCGAATGTGCCGGGATTCCCGGTAGGAGAGGATGATCGCGCGCAGAACTTTGTGGCGCAGGAGACCCACATCTTTTCACCTGCAATCATCGGCGTGGCTCGTTTTTCTTATCTGCGCAACAAATTTCTCTTTGGCGAGGGCATCAATCATGAGTCCCCGATGGACTTGGGTTTTCAATACCAGCCAAGTCTCGATGCAGCCCTTGGACCGCCGTTCATCCAGGTAGGCGGCTACGCCTCGGTCGGCGATCCCATCACTGGACCGCGCAACACGTATCAGAACACCTTTGACTATTCCGGTTCTCTGAGCTGGATTCACGGCAACCACGAATTGAAGTTTGGCGGAGGCTATCGCCACGACAATATCAATGCCCTGCAGGGGATAGCTACCAACGGCTTCTTTGTATTTTCGACCTTTCCTTACAGCGACGGATTCGCCAGCTTCCTGTCTGGCCAGCCCGTGCTTTTCTTGCAAGGAGTCGGCAACTTTTCACGGGGAATTCGAGGGCAAGCCTCGGACGCATATGCCCAGGACACCTACAAAGTCTCGTCACGTCTGACCCTGAACCTGGGGCTCCGATATGAGTTGCCGTCTCCAGACACGGAAATTCACAATCGCCAAAATCTCTGGGTTCCAGGCGCACAGTCCAGAGTCATGCCGAGCGCTCCTGCGGGCCTGCTCTATCCGGGTGATCCCGGCGTGCCGGCGGGCCTGATTCCGACTGACAAGAAGGCATTTGCCCCTCGCGTGGGCCTGGCCTGGGATCCTACTGGTGATGCGAAATGGCTGGTGAGTGCGGCGTACGGCATCTTCTACGAGCCGTACTACACGGGCCAGGGTGGTCCACTGCAGTCGCCCATCAGCGCACCGCCATTCCTTCAGACCCCGCAGGTAAGTACCCCTACAAGCTTTGCCAATCCCTATGCAGGTCAAAATCTTTTCACCGGCCAGTTCGCAGAGCCAATGACCATTCTGACGCTCGCCCCCAACCTGCCCTTGCCTTACGCGCAAGACTGGAATCTCAATCTCGAGAAATCGTTCGGCAGCGACTGGCTGGTGCAGATCGGCTACGTGGGAACGAATGGAATCAAACTGCCACGGTTCATCGAAGGAAACCCGACTGTCTTTGTTCCGGGCGTCGACTCCAGCGGCAACCCCATCTCGAACGAAAACAACGTGAACCAGCGGCGCCTGTATTCAGGATGTACGTTGGCACAGCCAAATGGCTGCGTCTACGCCTCCGCCGGATTGATCGCGGGAATTGCAAATTCGTCTTATAACGCGTTAGAGGCCAGCCTGCGGAAGCGCTTTGGACACGGCCTTTCCTTCCTCGCTTCCTACACGTTATCGAAATCCATCGATGACGTTTCCTCCTTCAACATCACCGGGTCGGCGTCGCAACCGGTTGCCGGAGAGAATGACCTGGCGCAAAACCCCTTTGATCTTGCCGCTGAGCGCGGTAGATCTATGTTCGACGCGCGGCACCGGCTGGTCTTGAGCTATCAGTGGAGTCTCCCGTTTTGGAGGCAGCCTCATACCTGGTACGAGCACGTACTGGGCGACTGGCAGCTGAACGGCATTGCGGCTTTCATGAGCGGAACACCCTTCACCGTATTTGACTCGTCTGACAATTCTCTCCAAGGAGGTGCGCCGGAAATCACTGGCTTCTCCGCGAACCGCCCGAATCTGATTGGAAACCCAAACAGCGGCCCGCACACGCCAGAGGAATGGTTCAACGTAAGCGCCTTCCAGAAACTCGCTCCCGACCCTCTTGGACGATTCCAGGTATTCGGTGACGAGGGCCGCAACGTCGTGCAAGGGCCGCGATACGTGAATTGGGATTTTTCCGCGTTCAAGAATATTCAGGTGGCAGAGTCAAAGGAACTTCAATTCCGGGCTGAGTTCTTCAATTTCCTGAATCATACGAATTTCCGGCTGCCGGTGAGTGACATCAGTTCGCCAGATTTCGGACAAATCCAGGCGGACTTGGGTCCGCGGGTGATCCAGTTGGCGCTAAAGTTTCTCTTTTGATGGTGCACAAGAATTGGAGGATTGGGTGATGGCCCACATTCAACTTCCCGAAGGACTACCTGGAATTCGCGGCCCGATGGTACTTAGCCCTGAAACCACCAAGCCGTTAATAGCGATATTCTTTATTAAATATACTATTAGGCTGTACTAGTATTAGCTTACTATGTTGCGTCATTATTATCGTATTGTGTCGAGCAAATGTTAATGTGGCTGGTCTGGAGACGTGGGAAGAGAGAGTGAATCGAAACAGATCTTCTACGATTAGCTTATGGGAGGTAGGGGCGGCCCGAGGATCAATCTTTTGTGCCCATAGGCTACTTGCGTCAACTTTGGCCCCGACGATTTTGTGGCCCCATTGTTGGACAAAAACCCCGGCGCGGCTATGGTCGAGCAATATTCGTTGAGTACCCACTCGGTTGCCATTTCCGATCCGTGCACGCGTAATCGCGCTCAACTGATCCACTCGTCCTCTTCGCTGTCTTCCTCGTCTGAAGCCACGTCGGCTGGCGCCACCGCCTCCTCAACGGCCTCAGCGATTTCCTCGTCATCGGAATTGGCCAGATCAACTAGGATTTCCGGCGCCTCATCGGGACGGATACTGCCCACGGCACCGATCGCGGCAAGCAGTAAAGGCTTTGGGGAGTGAGCGTCATTTAGGAGTTCGACGATGGGCGACCAGGCAGCGTCCAGCCCCCAGTTGCCGGCCGCGATGACTGCCTGGTATTTGATTTCGAGATCGCTGGTTTTCAAGGCCGTCAGTATTTGATCGTCAAAACCGCGAATCCATCGCATCGAAAATACAGCGGTCAGCATCCACTCTTTGTCTCCGCTGGAATACGCCTGCCCGATCGCATTCTGATGCCATATCTGGGGTGCGCGCACCGATGCTTCCAAACTTCGCCGCCGCACTTCCTTGGGAGTGCTGTTAGCGAGGTAAAGCTTCTCCAGCGACTCCTGGATGGTGCGAAACGTATGCTCGGTAATGGGTACGTCATCCGGATCCTCGAATCCATCGGTGTCCGCCTGCTCCAAGACTGGCCCAAGCGAAGTTGCCGCCCGTGCGCGCAGTTGCTCTGCCTCGTTGGCACTACTTGCGATCGTCACTAACGTATCGGCCAATTCCTCGTTGATCACCGTAAAATCGCCCGCCAGTTCGGCGGCGACCAGGCGGTCGGATTCCTTGGCTCGCGGATCAATCAGAATCCTCCAAATCGTCCTCCCGGCATCTTCTGGCCAGTCCCACGGGGGTGTATCGAGCAGAGTTTTAAGGTCCATATGCGCTTCCTCACTATTGCGTTCCATCCCGCAATTTCTGCCGCCAGCACAACCATCAATTATCGTGTCCCAGGCACATCGGCGCAATCCGCCGCTGCCCTGCGCCTCCAGGAGACCGATGTAACGGAAAGATTGTCGCATTTTCCAGGTCGGCCTGCAGAGCACGCAGGCCAGGAGTTCGAGCGGGTCCACCCGGTCACGCATCCCGGCGCCGCACAACAAGAAACAGTCTACCGCGGCCGTGGCCGCACACGCGGAAGACTACGCCGAAGGCACAAGAAGGTCCGAACCTCTACAGTCGCTCGACCGCGAAAGAGGTTACGAGGAATGACGTGGAAGGAGGAAGGTAAGTAGCGACATAGCGATACAATGTCATTGATGGCGAAGAACATCATCCACATCTCGGAGGCGGAAGCCGCCAGCGACTTCGCCGGCGTGCTGGCGCGGGTGCGCGCCGGGGCCGAGATCGTCATGGTTAGAAGATGTTTGTAGAGTAAGGAGCAAACCAACTAGCAGGGATGGTGTGTCGGCCCGATGCAGGGTGGTTAATTAGGCCGAGCCCTAAAGTGAATTTTGAGCGAACGCGAAATCCGCCTTCAGGATCGAGCGCATGGGGCATGCGCGCCAGCTCGGGAATGCGCATCACCCAACGGCAGAATCATTTGAGGAGGGGCGATGATCTGCTCAATTCGTTTCATAAACGCCCGCACGAATTCGCTCGCAAGTTTGGATTTATTGTCGGCTCGGGAGGCGAGCCAAAGCTCCACCCGAAGCTCCTTATCGACGAGCGGACGTACTGCTATGCCCGGCCGCTTCGTGCGCAGTGCGCTTGCCATTGTCAGAAATGCGATGCCAACGTTTTCCGCAACCAATTGAAAAGCTTCGTCGGCCGTCAGCACATTCTGATTATTCTTGTAAACGACCCCTTGCTCTGTTGCGCGCCGACAAATCATGTCGTGCAGTATTGGGTGGACTTTGCGATCAAAAACAATCCAGGTGCAGCCCCGCAAGTCTTCAAGGGTAAGGACGTCTTTGGACGCTAGAGGATGATTCTCTGGAATGGCAATGTAGAACGGGGCCTCCGTAATCTTTGCCATCGTGAGCTTGCGGTTAGGGCTAGGATTTGCAATCAGGGCGAGGTCGAGTCTTGATGCAAGCAGACCGTGCACAAGCTCAGGCGCGAAATCGCTCTGCATATGGAGGACAAGGTTAGTATAGAGAGGAAGCCGGATCGAGAACAGCGTGGGAACTATCATCGGATCCAGGTACGGCGACCGACCGATGGTCAGATGTGATTCGACGCCTTCGTTTGCCGCTTTCCCGGATTCAATGGCTCGTTCATCGTGGATGAGTGAAAGCTTGGCTTCCTCTACGAATGCTCGTCCCGCGTCAGTGATAACCACATTGCTATGATCGCGGTTGAAGAGCTTAAATCCGCATCGGCTCTCCAATTCGTTCAAACGCCGACTCACTCCTGACTGGGACATCTTGAGCCGCTTTGCCGTCCCGGTGAAGCTGAGTTCCTCGGCGAGAATCACCGCAGCGAGCAGATAGCGCGTTTCAAGTGGAGTTGGCATGATCATACCGTATCAGCCAACTGCACACCTGCTTGAAACCATCGGTATGGGGCACGAACTTTAGTTCTCCAGTGCCACTTGACCTCCAAGCGCAAATCGCATTACGCGGCTTATACCTCCCGCGAGGCCGTGCAGCTAGCTCTTGTCGCCGCCATCCAGCAACTGCCGCCGCGCCAGCGCGCCTCAATCTTGCTGTGCGATGTGCTGGGCTGCCGCTGAAGCCACAACGCTGCTGGGCGGCTCGACTGCCTCGATCAACAGCGCTCTGCAGCGGGCGCGCGAGACCCTTGCCAAACGCTATCCCGACGGCCGGCCGCCGGTGGCATCCCGGCAAGATCCCGCGCAGCAAAAGCTCCTCGGCCGTTATCTACAGGCCTGGGAAGGGCATGATCTGGATGGCTTCGTGACCCTCCTCAAAGAGGACGCAACCTACATCATGCCGCCGTGGCTTCAATGGTATGCGGGGCGCGAGGCGATCCGGTCCTTCTTTGCAATGGCGTGGAAGACCTGTAGCGGCCTTCGCCTGGTACCGACGGCAGCCAACGGGCAGCCCCGCTTTCGCCGTCTATGCCCGCACTGGCGCGGACGGGCCATTGGAAGCGCACTTCATCCACGTGCTCGGACTCGAGGATGATATGATTTCCACGCTAACCCTGTTTGTGCCACCCACCGGCCCGCGCCTGTTTCACGCCTTTGGACTTCCACTCAGCCTCCCGGACGCCGCAAGCGCCGAATTGCCGTCCACACCGCACCACTCCTCAGCGTCTGCTTTGCTGGGCGACGCGCATGGCCTGCGATGTCTACCCTGATGCGAACACACAGGGCCGCGTCATCGCTTCATCGCGCTTGCCGAAGACAACCCGTGCGGGCGACGCTAGTTCGCATGGCGGATTGACCGTCATGTCTGCATTGTTCGCACTTGGCCAAATTGTGGCCACGCCCGGGGGCCCGCCCGTAAGCGCCAATTAAGCGTTAACCATGAGCGATTCATTTTTCAGGGTCTTGTGTTCACTCAAATTTATCCGGCGCAATTCACGATGGAAGGAATCAAAGCTTAACTAGTACGACCCCGAAATGCCGCCCCTCGATCACATCTCGTAAGGCCCCAGGCGCAGCCTCAATGCCGTCAATCGTCACATGCGGGAAGTGTATGTCGCCCGACCGGAGCCAATCGGCAAAGCGGCGTGTCCACTCACTGCGAACCTCCGGATCGTCATCCGCGCTGTAACCACGCATCGTGATCTTCTTCAGGAGAAGGTCAAACGAATCAAGCTGTACTGGCGCGGTCCTGCCCGTACCGCGAGCGGCAAGTTGCCCTGACAATGCACCGACCAGGACGAAGCGAGCCCCGGTTCGCGCCGCCTTGACGGCGGCCTGCAATTGCGGACCGCCGACCATATCCAGGCAAACGTCTACCCCATCGGGCGCAACCTCGGCAAGTTGAGCCGCCAACGGCTCTTCGTCACGGACTATCGCGCTGTCATATCCCAACTCTGAAACCAATCGCGTCGCCTTTTCCTGCGAACTCGTGCTGCCGATCACCCGGCCCGCTCCCAACAGGCGCGCAACCTGCCCAGCCATCGAACCGATAGCGCCTGCCGCACTGGTTACGAACACTGTATCGCCCGGCAGAATCCGCACGCCGCGGGTCAGGGCCGCGTAGGCCGTCCACCCGTGTCCCAGATGCGCCGCCACATCAGGCAGCGTGTCATCGAGCAAGGTGCAATCGCACACGGGGACCGCCGCGAATTCACGCCATCCCAGATTGTGCAGGACCTTATCGCCGGGGGACAATCCGCAACCAGTGGGAGCCGACAAAACCTCGCCAACCGTCTCCTCGAACAGCGTGTCCCCGGGACGCAGAGCCGGAAACGGTACTCCCTCCACACGTTCAGCCCCTTCGCTGATCATCATGCGGAGTGAGGCGGCGATCCGGAAATATCGATTTCGAATGAGCGCTTCGCTATGCTGCGGTGTGGGCAGCGGGACCTGAACCACGCGGAAGTGTTCTAGTCCGGGCAGACCAACGGGCCGGACAGCCAATTTAACTTCTCGACTGGTTCTTGGCAGGGTGGTCATGGATACTCCTGTACGGGGAATTTCGTTCGCCGCGGGCTCTTGACAAGAACCTGAGCAAATGCGAGCGTTATACTCATATTTCCACGGAGGCGCATTTTTGACTACTCGCATATTGACGGCACGCGGAATGATGAGAAAAGAGCCGCGCCAGGCGCGCGCCCGCACAACCGTCGAAGCGATTCTGGAGGCCGCTGCTCGCATTCTCGACCGTCAAGGTTGGGCGCGGTTCACCACCAATGCCGTGGCCGATGCCGCCGGCGTGAGCATCGGTTCCCTGTACCAGTATTTTCCGAACAAGCTGGCACTGGCAGAGGCAATCCTGCGCCGTCATTTTGATGATGTGCTGGCGGCGCTGCGGATCGCAGACGAACACACCTCCCGCGGCGCGCGCATTGAAGGGCTGATCTCGGGGATGATCGCAGCACATTCCATTCATCCCTCGCTTCATCGCGTGCTTCTTGAAGACGTTCCGCGCGGGAAGATTTCAAAATCCGTACACCAGCAGTTTGAGAGTGAATACTCGAACCTCTACACCAAGCTGATCGCGGCGAGCGAAAGATCCTGCGAGAGTCCGCGCAGCGAGGTCCGAGCGCATGTGCTCTCCTCTGCGATCGAGGGAGTGGTTCACGATGCCGCCCGAAGGGGAACCCTAGGATCTCTTGCGCTCAAGCAAGAACTCGTTCATCTGGTCGACGCGTATCTGATTGCTCTGGCAAACCAGTAGGTCACCCGCTCTTCAGGCCGGGAGAGGTCCGTTCTCCGCCTGGTTCTAGGATTCAACCGCAGCACTCCTGCGTAAACGCCGCAGCCTCAATGGCTCGCTGTATGTGCGGGGACAGGAAATTCTGGACCGCTGCGGGAGTGACAGCGGGCATCGATCTTTCGTTGGCTGTGATTGAGGAGGATTTCGGCTCGGAAGTAGCACTTTCGGTCGCGCGCGAACTGGTCGTGGGAGGGCAAGATGGCTTGTTCTGAAGCGTGGAGCACACGTTCAATTCGGCGACGCACTGCTAGTGGTCTCCTTACACCGGCTCATGTCCGTGCGCAAGAAAGGACCCGGTTACTGGACGCGAAGCGAACGGCAGAAGTTGCGCGGCGGAAAGCAGAGGACGAGGCCAACCGCTCTCGCTATCTGGACCAACTGGGGAAGTGCGAAGAAGCGACTTGGAATCAGATTGAAGCGCATATCCAAAAACGGCAGCCCAATGAATACGACAAGGCCGTCACTCTGCTGACTGACTTGCGTGATCTCATGGCCCGGCAAGGCCGGGTGACTGCATTCCAGTCCGCACTGGGGGAACTCCGCCGAACGCACGCCGCCAAGGAGAGTTTTCTGCGCCGACTGACTAACGCAAAGATGTAACGACGGGGGACGATACAGGCTCGATCCGCGAGGGTGCCACCATATATCTCACACACCCAGGTAGGGTCGCCCACCACGAGCCGGGACGAGTTCCGCCAATGTCCAGCATTCCATTCGGATCAGACGAGTCTATAATCCGGAATAGACGTAACATTAATCCGAAATAGACGGAGCCTCCACCCGGCATGGACGATACCGATCATGTGCTCTTTCCTCGCTTTTCCGGCGAACTGGTGGCCACCGCGCTCAAGGACACGCCGGTTGTCATGGTTACGGGGCCTCGTCAGTGCGGCAAGACCACACTGGTCCGCGATTTGGTCGCGGGCAATCGCGAATTCATCACCATGGACGATGACACGGTGCTGGCTGCGGCACGCAGCGATCCAACTGGGTTCGTGCGGGCTCTCGATCGAACCACCATTGACGAAGTACAGCGAGTGCCCGACCTCCTCCGGGCTATCAAGAAGTCAGTGGATGATGATCGCCGGGCCGGCCGGTTTCTGTTGACGGGCTCAGCGAATATTCTGACTCTGCCTCAGGTCTCGGAGAGTCTAGCTGGCCGCATGGAGATCGTGAGCCTTCTGCCCCTCTCGCGGGCTGAAATCCGAGGCAAAAAGCCCGATTTCCTAAAAGCAGCGTTCGATAGCAAACTTGGCAAACCTGCGGAGCCGATGATCGGCGAAGACCTAGTACAAGCCGTGCTGATTGGCGGGTACCCCGAAATGCTGCGGCGCGAAGATCCAAAGCGACGCCAGACATGGGCGCGGGATTACATAAGAGCCATTGTGCAGCGGGATGTACGCGAAGTTGCCGACGTGGAAAAACTTGACCAAATGCCGAGGCTGTTGCAGGTTCTCGCCCACCACTCTGGCAGGCTAACCAATTTCACGCAGATGGGCGGCCAAGTTGGATTTGACGACAAGACCACCAGGAAGTATGTCTCTGTTCTGGAGCAGTTGTTTCTCGTTCGTCGGGTGGAACCGTGGTTTCGGAATCAGTTGAAGCGTTTGGTGAAGACGCCCAAGCTGCATTTCCTTGATTCCGGTCTACTCGGTGCGCTCTTGGGGGCTACCGCGGAACGGATCGCCCTAGACCGTTCGATCTTCGGGCCTCTGCTGGAGACATTTGTTTTCTCTGAGGTGTTGAAACAGGTGTCTTGGTTTGGTGAGAGCTGCGCTTTGTACCACTACCGGGACAAAGATCAGGACGAGGTTGACCTTGTGATTGAAACTGGGAGTGGTGCATTGGTCGGTATCGAAGTCAAGGCGAGCGCCACCGTGAATGCGGGTGACTTCAAGGGTCTCCGTAAACTGGCGGACGCCTGCGGCGATAACTTCAAGCTAGGAGTGGTTCTCTACGATAGCGGAAGACCTGTTCCCTTCGGCGACCGTCTTGTTGCTGCGCCAATCTCTTGTTTGTGGGGGTGACTCGATTTTCGCGGTCTTCGGGCGTAGTGGATGCAGGTGTTGCAATACGTCATTACAAACCAGGAAGTGATGACGGTTTAGACTTTCAAACGATATGTAACCTACAGGTGGAACCCACGTCCGAAAAATCAAAATGGATTGAGAGTACAGCTTCTCTAAGAATTGCTATGTCTGATTAGGCTCTTGCTCCCACGGCCCCCTTTGGAATGAACACATCAGCGGGAAGTTTGAACCGAGTGCTCAATTTCCGCACTTGTTCTATGGTGAGATTCCGTTGCCCTGCCAAAAACATTGAAACCGCACTCTCCGAGCCAAATTGAGGAATCAGGTCACGTTGCGTGAGATTCTGCTGTTCAATGAGAAACCGCACAACCGAAGCCGGATCAGCCGCAGGAATCGAGTAATGCTCCTGCTCGTAACGTTCCACGAGTAAGGTTAGGAGTTCGATTGCTTCCACTTCAGAGCTAGAGGGGCTTTCCAGCGCCGTTAGTCGGAAGAGAGCGTTGGTATACGCTTCAAGTTCCGCGTCATTGTGTATGACGTGGGGAGCGCCGCGCGCAATCATTTCCGCAAGGTTTGCGAGAACTGTGCTCATTTTGTTCCAAACCTCCTATCCCAGTTACTGCGATTGTCGTATTCCTTATGCGTCAAGAAAGATCGGATGTAGACGTGCCCTTCGGCCTGCTTTTCATCCGTCGTTTTTGAATAGTGGACGACGGTGATAAGCCTGTACCGGTTCTGTCTGATGTTGAAGATCACGTAGCCATCCACGGGATCGGCATCCTTAAACATGCCGCGCACTTCCGCAAAATTGTGCCACCGGACCGCCTCGACGATGCCCACCCACGCTTTGATTTCGTTCGCCGCCTCGCTCAGGTGCCTACGCGTAACGATATGCACTCACCTAGAATACTTCACAATATGTGAAGTTGTCAGACAATGTAATCTAGCCAGTCCTTGTTTCATCTAAGCTATTGTATTGTCAATGGCTTATGGGATCTCTGCGCCACATCTTGCCGGGGTCTCCCTAACACATAGTGCGCTGAGGTTTGGCGGTCAAACGACTAGGAACCATCGCCCTTTGGCTCGGAAAAGGCAGGTGCAATTTTGACCACTCTACCCATGACAGCGAAAACGATTCCGGCATACCTAAGGAGACCGAGAGCCAAAAAGATCGCGACGCTCAGCTGCGGTTGGAAGAAGAAGCCGCGCGCATCCAACCGCTGAAGCGGGAATTGCTATCCACGGTTGAAGCCGCACCTTGAGTCAGAAAAACGGCAACAGCAGCTCGGAAGAAACCACGCACCCCACGAAAGGCGGCGACGAAAACCCGCAAGAGGCGTGACTGTGTTAGCCAGCCCGATTGCCCAGTTCGTTCCGAACACAGGCAGAACTCTTGAACCAGAAAAGATCGCGTCGATCGGATCCTCAGATTAGCTAACCGGCAGCCCTCATCAAATCAAGTGATTTCTCACGATCATGAGCAACAGTGAACATCTTTCGTGATCACGAATCTGACAAGATAGCCTCGGTGAGATTCAAACTTTTGTTTCAGACTGTCGTTTAAGACTGTTGTTTCATGTTCCTGTCGCAACAAAGTCGAAGGCAAACGCATCGGGTGTCCGCGCCCAGGGCTGCTGCTTCAACGCGGGAGAAGCTGGTGGAAGCCGCCGGTCACGTCTTCGCCGAGCACGGCTATCAAGCGACCACGGTGCGGGAAATCGTCAAGCGCTCGGGCGCCAATATCGCAGCGGTCAACTATCACTTCGGCGACAAATTAGGTTTGTATACCGAAGTATTGCAGCAATCCGTGCGGGCGGCTCGGGTGGATGCAATCAACCGTGCACTTGATCAGAATGCACCTCCAGAGGACATCTTACGGGCGGTCATCAGAGCTCGCCTACAAAGCGTGGCCGAGCCAAATTTGCCGGACTGGCACTTTCGAATCATGGTGCACGAACTTGTGCAGCCCACACCGGCGCTGTCGCGAGTGGTCAACGAAGTGTCCCGGCCGCTTTACAAGCGACTGCTCGAACTGATCGGGGGCATCATCGATTTGCCTCCCAAAGATGAGAAGACCCGGCTGTGCGCACACAGCGTCATGGGACAAATTCTTGTTTATGTTCTGGCGGGTCCTCTACTGAAGCAACTTTGGCCGGAGTTAGAAATGACACCGGAGCAGGTGGACCGGATCGCCGAGCATATCTGGGACTTTTCGCTGGCATATCTTCGACAAGCAAATTCTGGTGATCGACGAGCTATTGTGTCGAGCAGGCGAGGTGAGAAATGACGGAACAACTGGTGATCGACAGGCCTCAAGAACTTCCAAAGCAGGACCAACCGCAACCAGAACCCCATCCAGAGCCGCAACCTGCGCCTGTGGCAGCGCAACTCGAACCAAAACCTGCTCCTGCGCCTGCAGTGGGAAACGTGTCTGAAATAGTCGAGAAATTGAAGCACGAGCGGGAACGAGCACAGAAGGAAATCCAAACCTTTGATGCAGCGATTACGGCCTTGGGGAGTAATGGTTCCAATGCGCAGCCACTCCTACCAAACCCTCAATCTGTTCCTGTAGCAGCGCAGCCAGCCCAAACAAAAGCGCAACCTGTTCCTGCGGCGGCGAACCCAGCGCAACCAAATTCCAAATCTGCTCCTGCCGCAGCGCAGCCAGGTCAAGCAAAACCAAAACCGGCGCCTGCCGATGCGAAGCCGCCTCGCTCGATGGCCCATCGCCTCATTGTTCCGGTGGTTGTCATTCTGATTCTCGCCGCCGTCGGATTTGGCGTTTGGAGAGTGTTCTTCTACGTTCCTCCGCTACCAGCAAACATCGTACCGCTCAGCGGTCGAATCGAAGGTGACGACTCGGCTGTGTCCCCCAAGACGAGCGGCCGTATTCTCGAAATCCGAGTGCGCGAGGGAGATCGTGTATCCACTGGAGACATCATCGCCGTGCTCGACGACGAGCAATTGAGGGCACGCATAGAGCAAGCGCAAGCCGAAGTTCAGCAAGCGCAAGCCAAGGCCAGATCCGCGCGAGACCAGATTGCGGTCCTTGATGAACAGTTGCGGCAGGAAGAGGCGAACGTTGCGCAGCAAGAAGCCGCCCACGACATTGCCAGTTTCGACAAAGAGGCATACACGCGCCTAGCGCAATCGGGAGCCGTATCCGAGCGCCAAGGGAGACAAGCAGTGTCAACGGCGGACCAACAGGCAGCCGCTGTGGCCGGCGCCAAGCGCCGCGTAGCCGGAGTGAACATGCAACTGGCGCAGCAGCAGGCGACTATTGCCGACGCGATGGCGAGTGTTGGTCAGGCCCAGGCGCAGCTCACTGAGGCACAGGAAAATCGCCAGGATCTGACCGTGAAGGCGCCCTTTGACGGGACGGTCGTAACCCGCGTGGCTGAGCCGGGAGAGGTGATTACCGCAGGAACCCCGGTCATTACTCTGCTGGATCTCAGCAAGGTGTACCTGCGAGGTTTTATTCCCGAGGGACAGATCGGCAAGATCAAGGTCGGCCAGGCTGCCCATGTGTATCTGGATTCGAATCCCAAGCAACCGGTCGACGCATACGTTTCGCGCATCGACCCGCAAGCGACGTTCACTCCAGAGAACACTTATTTCCGCGATGACCGTGTGAAACAAGTGGTCGGCCTAAAGCTGCAGCTGAAAGGAGCCCTGGGATATGCCAAACCGGGTATGCCCTCGGACGGAGAAATCCTAATTGCAGGCGACCAGTGGCCCGAAGAAAAGCGCAAATGACGACCGCGACTTCCACTCCGCTAACTTCCAAACCTGGTTCCGATGGTTCGGACACGAGTGCCATTCGAATTAGCGAGCTTTGGAAACGCTACGGCAAACTAGAAGCCGTTCGCGGAATCAGTTTTGAGGTGGGCAAAGGCGAGATCTTCGGCTTGATCGGCCCGGATGGTGCGGGAAAAACTTCGACGTTCCAGATTCTCGCCGGGGTCATGGAAGCGAGCTCCGGATCGGCTGAGGTTTTTGGCCAGCCGGCGCGCGAGGCACGCTCCCAGACAGGTTATCTGACTCAAGCATTCAGCTTGTACCCCGATCTTACGGTTATCGAAAACATCCGCTACGTCGGCGATTTGCGCCGCGTCGCATCCGACGACATCGTGAAGCGAGGCCGCCAGTATCTGCAGATGTTCGACATGGATCGATTCTCCAGCCGCCTAGCTGGGCAGTTAAGTGGCGGAATGAAGCAGAAACTTTCGCTGGCTTGCGCCTTGGTGCCTCAACCTCGCGTGCTCGTGCTCGATGAACCGACAACCGGCGTGGACCCAGTATCACGGCGCGAGTTCTGGGACGCCCTGGCGCACTTGGCTGCTGAGGGCTTATCCATCCTGATTTCGACGCCGTACCTGGATGAGGCCGAGAGGTGCAATCGGATCGCGCTCATTCACAAAGGCGAGATCCAGAAAATTGGCACTCCGGCGGAATTACGAGAAGCTCTGGACGCCAAGCGACTGGAAGTCCGAGTCGACAACTTGAGCGAAGCCGAACGCGTGCTGTCAGA
>PLHQ01000185.1 GCA_003138975.1 Acidobacteriaceae bacterium
TCCATTCATTAATTGACAAAGTGCACAAGCGGAAGAACCTGGAGATGGCCTGGGAGAAGGTGAAAGCGAACCGGGGAAGTGGAGGAGTCGATGGGAGATGCGACTGAGAGGATATCAGTTGACGAGGTACGCCGATGATTGGGTGATCACCTGTAAATCGGCAGCAGAGGCGCGAGCCGCAGTGGAGGCGGCTGGCAGAATCCTGAAACAACTGGGCGTGGAATTACATCCGCAGAAGACGCGGATTGTTCACGTCCGCGAGGGCTTCGAGTTCCTTGGCTACAAAATCAAGCGCGGGCAGAATAAGCTCCATCTGCCTGCGAGCAAGATTCGTAGTAAGGCCCGACAGGGTGCGCTGTATGCGTATCCCAAGGTCGGACGTTTTATGGACCAGGTCCGGCAGCGAACCAAACGGGGGCTGCCTCTGAAAACCACGGAGCTGATCGTGGCACTTAACCCACTCCTGCGGGGCTGGGGCGAGTATTACAAGCGCGCCCACGTCCGCAAGCTCTTCCAACGTCTCGACGGCTGGATCCGGCGACGCATCTGGTCGCATCGGTACCGGCGCTGGCGCAATCCCGGCTGGAAGCGGCTGCCTGTGACCAAGCTTTACGGCGAGTACGAGCTTGTGCGGTTGATCGATTTAATTCCTTCTCTTGCATCCCGGCGTCGCTGAGTCTTCGTGAAAGCTGCATGCACGAAACGTGCACGTGCAGTTTGGGAGGCGGACGGAGGCCAGCGCGCAAGCGCGCCTCCTCCGACCCGACTAGAATTGGCTCCGAAGTGGATGAAACTTGTGACGGCGACGAACATTCACATACGAAAGGCAACTCCGGCGGACGTTCCACGGTTGCGGGAAATGATTGAAGCTTCGGTGCGAGGCTTGCAGATTGAGAACTATTCGCCAGCCCAAATTGAAGGCGCGCTGAAGTCGGTCTATGGTGTGGATAGCCAGCTCATCGCAGATGGAACATATCTTGTCGCGGAGTTCTCGGAATCAGAAGGCCGCGTTGCAATCGTCGGCTGCGGCGGATGGAGCAAGCGCAAAACTTTATACGGCGGCGATCAATACGCGGGACGCGAAGATTCACTGCTCGATCCGGCGTGGGATGCGGCGAAGATCCGAGCCTTCTTCGTACATCCGAAGTGGGCACGGCGCGGCATCGGCGGCTTGATCCTCGAGGCCTGCGAGAACGCGGCCAGGGAAGCGGGCTTCACACGTCTGGAGATGGGCGCGACCTTGAGCGGCGTGGCTTTTTATCGGGCGAAGGGATATGCGGCGGTCGAGAATCAGGAGGTCCCACTTGGCAACGGAGAAGCACTGCCGATTGTGAAGATGGCTAAGGAATTCAAGTCAGAAGTCAGAATGCAGAAGTCAGAATGAAGGAGGAAAACCGGTGCCACTCGGGCCTTTCCAGGCTACGATGCCTTTGGCGGTACAGAGCGACGCCACGAAAATCGATGTGAGTTCCTGGCTTCTTTGAGAAGGGCGTCCAACTTCTCCCCCTTTACGATTCCACCCTCAAGGAGCAACTCGAGCCAGAAAACGGTCTCATCCGCTTCTTCTAGAACGATGCCGAGCTTGGCGATGAACTCGGCCCTCGACCGTGCCCGGCAGGGCCCGATAGTTTGCACCGACGGAGGTACCCGAACGGAGAACTTGTCTTCCCCTAAATTCTGGCTTCCTCCTTGGCGGGCAGAGCTCGATGCAGGCGCAAAATACGAAGCGCAAATTGCTTGGTCCGCGCCTTCAGGTCTTGACTGTTCCCCACGAGCGTCATTTTCATGTTCTCGAGCGCCGGGGGTCTGTGATGAATGTCACAGTAACTCGAAAATTTCTTACTTCTGCATTCTGACTTCTGCCTTTTGACTTGACTTCAATCTCCGGCCGGCGATCTCAAAGGTTTCGCCGAGCACGATATTGATCGCCTCCGTATAGGCGATGTGCTCTTGTTCAAGGATGCGGGCGGCCAGTGTGTGCTCGTCGTCGCTGTCGAGCACGGGTACAGTCTTCTGCACGATAATGGCGCCGTGATCCAGCTCTTCGTCCACGAAATGCACCGTGCAGCCGGAAACCTTCACTCCGTAGGCGAAGGCCTGTTCCTGCGCTTCGAGTCCCGGAAATGCTGGCAGTAGCGACGGATGGATGTTGAGAATCCGGCGCGGAAACTGCTTCACGAACCACGGCGAGAGCAGACGCATGTATCCGGCGAGGCAGACGAGGTCAACGTTGTGCTGCTTCAGCGCGGCGACGACCTCGCGGTCGTGTTCTTCACGCGGCTTGCCTTTCGAGGAGATAACGAGAGCGTCGAGACCCCGCTGGCCTGCAGTGGCGAGGCCTGGTGCTCCCGCCCTGTTCGAGATCACGACGGCAACGCGCGCGTCCGCGATGCGGCCCGCGTCGATGCTGTCGGCGATGGCGACAAAGTTCGAGCCCCGCCCGGAAAGGAGGATGCCGAGGGAATGCATTTTTGATTGTTGATTGCTGATTGAAAATTAAAGCCATTTGTTTGAATCAGCAATCAACAATTACTTCAGCTGTAAATCACCTTGCGCTCGCCCTTCACGATGCGGCCGACGGTGTAGGCCTTTTCTCCCACGCGTTCGAGCACGCTTTGAGCTTTCTTGAATTTCGCCAGGGGGACAACCAGCAGCATGCCCAACCCCATGTTGAACGTGCGCATCATCTCATCCTGCGGGACATTCCCCAATTGCTGCAAATGCTCGAACAAGGGCAACACGGGCCACGAGCCAAGTTCGATCAGGGCTGCGGTGCCGCGAGGCAGAACGCGCGGCAGATTTTCCGTAATGCCGCCCCCGGTAATGTGCGCCAGCGCCGAAACGCACTGCGCGTCGAGTAGCTTCCTGAGCGCGGGCCAGTAACTCTTGTGCGTCCGCATGAGCTCATTGCCCACTTTATTCTTGATCTCGTTCACATAGTCGTCAGGCGAGTAGTGGCCCACTTCGAATAGGAGCTTACGAGCCAGTGAGTATCCGTTGGTGTGCAGGCCATTCGAAGCCAGGCCAAGAACGACGTCGCCGATTTGCACATCCTTGCCGGTGATAATCCGGTCGCGTTCTACCACGCCGACGATGAATCCCGCCAGGTCATATTCGCCAGCCGGATAAAAGCCAGGCATCTCGGCGGTCTCGCCACCGATCAGGGCGCAGCCGTTGTGCTTGCAGGCGTCAGCGATGCCTTCCACCACTTGCTCGGCGATCGAGGGATCCAGAGTTCCCGTCGCTAAATAGTCCATGAAAAACAGCGGCGCCGCGCCCTGCACGGCTATGTCGTTGACACAGTGGTTCACCAGGTCAGCGCCCACGGTTGAGTGCAGACCCACTTCGAAGGCAATCTTGAGTTTCGTTCCTACGCCATCCACGCTGGAGACCAGCACGGGATCCACATACTTGGTTTTGTCCACCGCGAAAAGGCCGCCAAAGCCGCCAATTTCACTCAGCACGCCCCGCGTAAAGGTTTTATGTGCCAGGTACTTGATGCGTTGCTTGGTGCGGTTGGCGCGGTCAATGTTTACACCCGCGTCAGCGTAGGTGATCGGTGTTTCAGCGGACGTGGGTTTCTTGGCCACGAATTCCTGCGGGTGTCTCTTTCTCAATGCTTCAGTTGTGGGGAAACGCTGGGTTCCTTGGGAAGCGTCGGCATCCAAGGTCGCTCATTGTAACACGTTCGAAGAAGCCGCCGCGCGAAGCAGGCTCGGCCTGACGTCCGAAAAACTCCAAAGACACAACCAGCACATTCCGCGGACGCGCCCGCCCGCTCGTCACTGCTGGGCACTTCACTAGTGAGCGATGAAGTCCGAAAAGAAGTAGGCCAGAATCCCGAAAAGGGCCAGTCCAGATATGCCGTAAGCGGTGAGAACCCAGGCTCCGCGGCCTTCATGATGCCGGCTGCCCGCCGCTTGAGAGCTCGATGTTTGAGAAAAAGACCGCTGAACCGAAGGAGAGACGTCAGGGGCCCGATCTTCCATACCAGAAACCTCCGAACGGAAGGATCGTGGCGCAATTACGTTATGCGTCACGCCTGCCCGGCGACGTGGCTGGGCAAAACTATCTGGGCGGATTTTACTACGGTTTTGTGACCTGCGAACAAAGAAATGTGATGTCCATCACGGCCAGTCCATGCGAAAAGATTTGCATACCAGGCCAACCTGCGCCTGCAAGATAATCACGGGGACCCATCAGTTACGCCGCGGCCATGAAGGTTTTCTTGTCCGAGCCGGCGGCTTGCGATACAAACTGCTCAGCCTGCCTTACTATTACCCTATGCGTCGTTTCTTTTTATCGCTCGTAGTAGCTGCTGTTTTGACCTTGCCTTTCACTGCCCAAGCGCAATCAGGATCTCCCACTTCCCCGTCCGCTCCCCTGAAAGCCAATAAGGAAGCGAAGGCCGCCGAAACGAAGTCTCAGGATACCGCGCCCTCCAAGCCCGGAGAGCACAAGCACGACTATTCCCAGGAAGCGTTTGTCATAGAGCAGTACCACTCCCTCTACCGCTTCGAAAACGACGGCACCGGCCGTAAGGAGACAATCGCCCGCATCCGCGTGCAGAGCGAGGCTGGAGTTCAGCAATGGGGGCAAATTCAAGTTGGCTACAACTCCGCTAACGAGCGCGTGGAGATTCCTTATGTGCGGGTGGTAAAAGCCGATGGCAGCGTGGTGAAGGCGGGAGATGATGCCGTACAAGATCTAAGTGCTCCGCTGGAGCAACAAGCTCCGGTCTACACCGATTATCGGCAGAAGCACATCACCGTGCCCGGCCTCCGTCCCGGTGAAGTGCTCGAATACCACATGGTAACGGTGATTCATACGGCGTTAGCTCCGGGCGAGTTCTGGGCGGACTACGATTTCGACAAAAACAACATCAACCTCGATGAAGAAGTCGACGTGGATGTTCCCGCAGACCGTCCGCTCAAGTTGAAAGACAAACCGGGGATGGATCCGAAGATTTCGGAAGACCACGGACGCCGCCTCTACCATTGGACCAGTTCTCATTTGGAACGCGAAGACGACCAGAAAGATAAAGACAAAGACAAAAACAAGAAGAAAAAGAAACATGCTGACGACGAGCGGCCTGACATTCAGTTGACCACATTCGTAAGCTGGGAGCAGATCGGGCGTTGGTACGCAGGCCTGGAAAAAGACCGTCGTGCACCCTCGCCGGAAGTGCGCGCCAAGGCGGATGAACTTACGAAGGGCCTCAATAACGACTTGGACAAGGTTCAGGCCCTCTACGACTTCGTCGCGAAGAATTTCCGGTACGTCAGCCTGTCGCTGGGCGTGGGCCGTTACCAGCCGCACGCCGCCGGAGATGTCCTGCACAACCAATACGGCGACTGCAAGGATAAGCACACCCTGCTGGCCTCGCTGCTCGAAGCCGAGGGCATGCACGCGTCTTCCGTGTTGATCAATTCCAGCCGCAAGCTCGATCCCGACGTGCCTTCGCCCTCGCAATTCGATCACGTCATTACCATGCTGCCAATGACGACGCCCAACGAAGAAGTCTGGATGGATACCACCAGCGAAGTCGCGCCATTTCGGCTGCTGGCCTACACCCTGCGTAAGAAGCTGGCGCTGGTGATTCCCGCCAGCGGCACACCACACTTGGAGGAAACGCCCGCCGACACTCCCATGCCCGACAGTGAAATTGCCGAGGTTGATGGAAAAATCAATGAGATCGGCAAATTCGAAGCCCATGTGCATTACACCTTCCGCGGTGACGAAGAACTTCTGCTGCGTTCGATTTTCCGCCGCGTGCCCGAAGCGCAATGGCAGCGTGTGGTGGAAAGCGTCAACGCCGGGATGGGCGGCGATGTTACGAATTTGAAGATCAGCGATCCGGCCGCGACCCGCGAGCCGTTCACCATGTCTTACGACGTCGCCAG
This sequence comes from Acidobacteriaceae bacterium, assembly GCA_003138975.1. Taxonomy (GTDB): domain Bacteria; phylum Acidobacteriota; class Terriglobia; order Terriglobales; family Acidobacteriaceae; genus Sulfotelmatobacter. The sequence goes on from PLHQ01000185.1 coordinate 5,904, forward strand.
GCCCAACTTCCTCGATTGGTCAAAGAAAAAATCCGACCTCACGCTGCCGCTGTGCCAGTTCAACCTGCCAGATCTGGGCGATGATGATAGCGACGCGGACGCTGAGCCGATGAAGCTTGGTCCCAAGGCCGAATACGTCTACAAGATCAAGCTCGAACTGCCCGCCAAGTACACCGCTCGCGCTCCTTTGCCCCTTTCCGTGAAGCGCGACTATGCGGAATACCAAGCCACGTACAAGCTGGAAGGAACCACCTTCACGGCCGGAAGGACGCTCACGCTGCGTCAGGACGAGATTGCCGCGCCGCGTGCTACGGATTACCAAGCCTTCCGCCGCGCCGTCACGTCCGACTTGGGCCAGTTTCTTTCCCTCGAGACTACGGTGGCCGGCGCCCCCACCGCGCCAGCCGACATGAAAGCGGATGACCTGGTGGAAAGCGGTCGAGCGGCAATCGCCAGTAACAATCTGCCCATGGCGATTCAACTTCTCAAACGCGCCACGGAAGTGGATCCCAAGAATAAATACGCCTGGTATGCGATAGCCCTGGCCTACATGGGCACGCGGCAAAATGACGACGCCATCGCCGCTCTCAAGAAGCAGATTGAGATCAATCCTTACGACGAATACGCCTACAACGCCCTGGGACGCGCCTACTGGCAGGAGCGCAAGTACGACGATGCCGTGACCGCGTTCAATAAGCAGATCGAAATTAATCCCCTCGACAAGTTCGCTCATGCCGGCCTTGGCTCCATGTATTCCGAGTGGCATAAGTACGACTTGGCCGCCGCCGAATTGGAGAAAGCCACATCTCTCACTCCTGACAACCCAGAACTGCAAGTGAGCCTCGGGGACGCTTACCTCAACCTCGGCCAGGATGACAAAGCCCTCGCTACGTTCGACCACGCGGTCGAGCTTTCCGCCACGCCGCTGGTGTGGAACAACATCGCTTATCAACTCTCGCTGAAGAAGTCTCACCTGGATCGCGCGCAACAATACGCGGAGTCGGCGGTATCGGCGACGACTGCGGCGTTGCGCAATGTATCGCTGGACCGCCTCACGCCCCAAGAGTTGCCTCTCGTGCCCTCGCTCATCGCCTATTGGGACACGCTGGGCTGGGTTTATTTCAGCGAAGGCAATCTGGACAAGGCGGAAAAATACGTCTCTGCCGCTTGGGGACTGGGCCAGCACGGAGAAGTCGGCGACCATCTCGGTCAAATCTATGAACAGCAGGGGAAGAAGGATCGTGCGCTGCAGACCTATGAACTCGCGGTGACCGGACTTCGACCCATCCCGGAAACGAAGGAAAGAATCGACGCGTTAGTCAAAAGCGACGCCAAGCTAAACGGCGATGCGAAAGATAAAGATAAGGCGAGTTTGCAATCGCTGCGCACCATCGACTTGGGCAAGGCAAAAGAAACTGGCAGTGCGGAGTTTTTCGTGCTGCTCAGCGGCGGCGCCGGTACTCCCGCGAAAGCCGAAGCCGTCAGATTCGTCAGCGGAGACGAGAAGCTGAAAGTCTTCACCGAAGCCCTCCGCACCGCCGAATACCGCCTAACTTTCCCCGACGAAACCCCGCTAAAAGTCCTGCGCCGCGGAATCCTTTCCTGCTCCACAGCCACAGGCAACTGCATGTTCGTCCTCATGCTGCCCGATGATGTGAGGACGGTGGATTGAAGCCTGGAACGATAACTGAAGCCTAAAGCGATAGAGGATCTCGAAGTTGTCATCCTGACCCGAAGTTGTGTCATCCTGAGCGGAGTCGAAGGATCCCTACCAGCGCCCCGAGCGCTCAGCCTAACCCACTCTCTACTCCCGAGGGTGCCCCGTCGCCGTCCATCGAGACTCAATCTCAACCACGCCCGCTTCGCCTGCAGCGTAATGCCGAAAGCTGCTCCAAGGCCATCCTCGGGACACGCAACTAAACTGCGAGTAAACCGCTTGGCACGTACGGCAGAACCGTACATACTGCACAGGGTAGGCATTAGCTGTTTCTCTCTTCAACCGCTCTTGGCCCGATACGTCGAGAGCGTAACCGCAAGCAGTGCCCAAAAACCACAGCGGTGCAACTGAAGGAGAAATACTTTATGCCTACACAAAAGGGCCACGTGCAACTTGTCGCTTTCGCCACAAGGGACTAAGGCAACTCTACGAAGACGGAAACGGCAAGGGCGTGCCGTCCGCGATGGCCGACAAGCTGCGCAAGCTGCTGTTCGCCCTCGAAACCCCCAAGACACTGGAACAACTCGGCCGCTTTCCCGGCTGGAAGCTGCATCCTCTCAAAGGCGACCGGAAAGGATCATGCAGCCTGACTGTCACGGGAAACTGGCGGCTGATTTTCCGCTTCGACCAACAGCTGAACACGGCCAGCGACATTGATCTGATCGATTACCACTAGGAGTCCGCAATGCCCATGAAGAGCCCACCCCACCCGGGCGACCTGATTAGAACCGAAGTCATCGAAGCCCTCGGCCTCACCGTGTCGAAGGCGGAGATTTTGAAAGTACGCCACGCAACGCTCTCCGACCTTCTGCACGGTAAGGCCGCGCGCCGGAAATGGCTCTGCGCATCGAAAAGGCCTTCGGTCCGGACATGGACCACCTTCTCCGGATGCAACTCGCCTATGATGTGGCGAAAACCCGAGCGCACGCGCGCGGCATCTCGATCAAGCGATATGCCCCGCCTGAAGCCGCGCATCGACTCTACAAGAAGGGCGGGTGGCCATCCTCGCGTTTCTTGCAAGGGTGGACGCGCTGCTGCCGGAATCCACAGCCTCCTGTTATGACATCCAACCTTGCGCCTCTCCACAATTCGTTCCATCATTGCCAAGCGAAGGCAGTAAAGCGATCTCGCATAACGCGGGAACGACCGGCGAAGAAGTCGGGCCTAACTCCTTTGTTTCACGGATTTTGATATCTAAGTTCTTTCACATCCGGATTTTGCGGGGAATTTCTTGCTAACGTGGTGATTCCAATAGACCAGGGGGAGGGGGATACCCCCAGTCCAGGCCCGGCGCAACCCACGACAATCCGAACTAAGGCGGCACGGCGCGAATTATTTCGCGGAGAAATTCACAGCCTGCTCGTAAGCATGAGCCAGCCTCAGCACCAAATCCTCCCGCCAGTGCGGCCCCGCGATTTGCAGTCCGATCGGCAGACCGCTTTTCGTAAACCCGCAGGGCACCGAGATTGTAGGCAGTCCCCACACATTGAACGGCCGCGTGTTGCGCAGCAAAATAAGTTCCGCCGGACGAAGCGCCTCAGGATCTTTCTTCAGATCGGCAATCGCTGGCGCGGGCATGGGCGTGGTGGGTGTGACTAGCAAATCTACTTTCGCGAAGATGTTTAGTGCGCGTCGGCGCTCGATGTCCAATTCGAGCCGGCACCGAATATATTCCACCGCCGAAATATCCGCGCCGAAGCGGATGCGCCGCAGAGTCTCCGGTTGATAGAGGTCCGGCGTCCGGGCGACATGGTCGGCGTGAACCGCATACGACTCGGCATTTTGCACAATGCGATCTGTGGGTATCTCGATCTGCATTTCGCGAGTTTCCGCCACGAGGGTCTTGATCACGGCAAGAGCCTGCTCCACCGCCGCGCGGACTTCATCCTCAAGATCATCATAAAAATGTGCTCGCGGAACACCAACGCGAAGCGTCCTCGCCCCCTCGCGGAGAACGGAAACATAATCGCATACAGGAACGTCGGCGCTGTGCGCGTCGAGCGAATCGTATCCCGCGATCGCCTGCAATACGGCAGCCGCATCGCCGACGGTCGCAGCCAGCGGCCCCACGTGATCCAACGACCAGGAAAGCGGAATCACGCCGCGCGCGGAAACGCGCCCATAAGTCGGCTTGATCCCGACACAACCGCACAACGCCGCCGGTTCGCGAATGGAGCCGGCCGTATCGGTCCCAATTGCTGCGAAGCAAAGTCCCGCAGCAACTGCTGCCGCTGATCCTCCCGATGATCCTCCGGCGATATGCGCCGCGTTCCACAGATTGTGAACGTCGCCAAAAAAACTAACCAGCGAGCTTCCGCCGTAGGCGAACTCGTGCAGGTTATTCTTACCCAGAATCACCGCGCCCGCCTGCCGCAACCACCGCACGACTTCCGCATCTTCGGTTGGCATGCGATCCTGATATAGCGCGCTGGCAGCGGTTGTGCGCGTGCCCGCGGTATCGATCAGATCCTTCAGCGCAATCGGAATCCCATGCAGCGGACCGCGCCATTCCCCACGAGAGATTTCGATTTCCGCAGCCCGTGCTTCGGCCAGCGCCGATTCGGCAGTCACCGTGATAAATGCATTCAGCGTGGGATTAAGTTTCTCGATGCGATCCAGGCAAGCACGAGTCAGTTCCAGCGGGGAAACTTCTTTCCGCCGCAGACGCGGGGCAAGCTCAACAATGGTTTCGAGGAAAGGCATGGCCGCTGGCGGCTTTATTGTAGTGGACGCTCGCCTTCCTAACGGCCACCCTCTTTCCCCGACTGCCTTTTCGGAGGCAACCCCCAGCGATGCCCTATAATCAAAAATCGTTCGTCCGGATCCGGAGGCCAACCATGGCGGAAATGACGATCGCCCCAGTCGCGACCCACGGTTTCTTTGTCGACGGCCGTTGGATGGAAGACGGCGATGTGGTCGAGGTCCGATCGCCATTCGATGGTAGCGTGATCGGGCGAGTGATTCAGGCGCGACGCGATCATGCCGACGCTGCAATCGCCGCCTCCGTGAAAGCTTTCGGTACTACGCGTCGCCTGCCTGCGTTCGAGCGGCAGCGCGTGCTGCGGCGCGTGGCCGGGGCCATTGCCGAACGCCGCGAAGAGTTCTCCCGCACCATCGTTCAAGAAGCCGGCAAGCCAATCAAACTGGCACGCGCTGAAGTGGACCGTGCCGCATTCATCTTCAACGTCGCTGCCGAAGAAGCCACGCGCATCTACGGCGAATATCTTCCCCTCGATTGGCAGGAGTTCACAGCCGGACGCTGGGGCATCGTAAAACGCTATCCACTCGGCCCAATCGCGGGCATCACGCCGTTCAATTTTCCGCTGCACCTGGTTGCTCACAAAGTCGCACCGGCCATTGCTGCGGGTTGTTCCATGGTGTTGAAACCGGCGCCGCAAACTCCGCTGTGTTCGCTATTGCTGGCAGAGTGCATTCAACAGGCCGGTTGGCCCGATGGCGGCCTTAACGTTCTGCCACTTTCCAACGATGACGCCAGTCTGCTGGTCACCGACGAGCGCATCAAGCTGATCAGCTTCACCGGAAGCGTGCCCGTAGGTTGGGACATCAAGCGCCGCGCCGGGAAGAAGAAAGTTGCGCTGGAACTAGGAGGCAACGCCGGCGCCATCGTGCACAGCGACGCCGACCTCGCCTACGCCGCGGACCGCTGCGTTACCGGAGGCTTTGGCTATGCCGGGCAGACCTGCATTTCGGTGCAGCGCATTCTGGTGGAGCAGTCGGTGTATGGCAAGTTCACCGATCTCCTCGTCGAAGGCGTCAAGAAACTTAAGACCGGCGATCCCATGGAGGAATCGACCGACGTTGGTCCGCTGATCCGCGAAAGTGATGCCGTCCGCGTCACCAGTTGGGTTGAGGAAGCGGTTCGCTCCGGCGCTCGCCTATTGTGCGGTGGCGGCCGGAAAAGTTCGATCGTTAATCCAACGGTGCTGACTGGCACCAAGCCCGACATGAAAGTGAACTGCCAGGAGATTTTTGGTCCCGTCGTGACCGTGGAACCGTATCAGAATTTTGATGAGGCCTTGCGCCGAATCAACAATTCCAACTACGGTCTGCAGGCGGGCTTGTTCACTCGCGATGTGAAGTTGCTCTTCCAGGCTTACGACGAACTCGAAGTCGGCGCTCTGATCGCTGGCGATATCCCTTCGTTCCGCATCGACCAGATGCCTTACGGCGGGATAAAGGATTCCGGCCTCGGCCGCGAGGGACTGCGTTACGCGATCGAGGAAATGACTGAGCCGAAATTGTTGGTTATGAATCTGCGCTAAGAATTCGACGACACTGTCAATGCTCAGAAACGCGACATTTTTCTCGCGGACGTTCAATTTGAGACATGGTTTACGAATTTCCTGGCGAAGCACGCGACAAGTTCGCGCGAAATATTTATAATTCCCAGTTCTCCTAGCTGACGCGAAAAAATCTGTGGGGAGTTTCTTTTGCGTCGTAACCATTTAAGAATCAATACATCTAAGATCCGCTGAGTCTCATTCGTGTTTTCTGGAACTCGTACGTAGGCATGTCGCAGATTTTTCATCGTAGTGCGAACACCCTGTCCCGGGCCACGATTTTTGGCGCGGTCTTCGTTATTGCCGCGCTCGGTTGGGTGGCGTACGAGGTTCAGGGATCGCCTTATGTCACTTATGCCGGGGTGCGAAAGCCCCAGCCGGTGCCCTTTAGCCATCAGCACCATGTTGCCGGACTCGGCATTGACTGCCGCTACTGCCACACATCGGTCGAGACTTCAAGCTTTGCCGGCATCCCTCCCACCAAGACTTGCATGAACTGTCACTCGCAGATCTGGACCAATGCCCAGTTGCTGGAACCTGTCCGGGCCAGCTATCGTTCTGGCCAGTCGTTGCAATGGACGCGGGTGAACCAGCTTCCCGACTTCGTCTTTTTCAATCACAGCATTCATGTGAATAAAGGTGTGGGCTGCAATACCTGCCACGGTCCGGTCGACCAGATGCCGCTTATGTACCAGCAGGAATCCTTGCAGATGGAATGGTGTTTAGGCTGCCATCGCGCGCCCCAGAATAATCTTCGCCCACGGGATCAAGTTTTCAATATGCGTTACCAGCCGCCCACGAGTGCCCATCCAGTGGTGGTGGATGGACAGAGCTACACGGATCAAGTCGACCTCGGGACGGCGCTAGTGAAAAAATACAACGTCCGTAGCGTAGGCGACATCACCAGTTGCAACACGTGCCACCGATGAAATAGGCCGCGGCGCAAGCGGTCGGCAATGAGAATGGACGATCAAAACAAAGCCGGGTTGCCGGGAAAAAAGCGCGAAGACGTTTGCCCCAGCAAGAAGGGTGAGCTGGATCTCGAATCCCTCCGCGCACAAATCGAAGAGGCCGCGAATCAGAAAGCTGGTCCGGAATATTGGCGCAGCCTGGAAGAGCTTGCGGGCAGCGCCGATTTTCAGGAGGCGTTGCACCGCGAATTTCCCAAGGGCGCTTCCGAGTGGGTCGATTCTGTTTCGCGCCGCGGTTTCCTAAGGGTGATGGGAGCGTCCATGGCGCTGGCCGGTATGACGGGTTGCGTGCGCCTGCCGCTCGAACCGATTGTTCCCTACGTCCGCCAGCCGGAAGAGGTGGTTCCCGGTCGCCCCATGTTTTACGCCACGGCAATGACGCTCGGCGGGTACGCCAGCCCGTTGCTGGTCGAGAGCCATCTCGGCCGTCCGACCAAGATTGAAGGCAACGACCAGCATCCTGCCAGCCTCGGCGGAACGGACATTTTTGCGCAAGCTTCGATTCTTGGCATGTACGATCCCGACCGCTCACAGAGCGTGGTCTCCTTGGGCGATCAGCGTTCTTGGCAATCGTTCATCACCGCGATTCGCGGCCCGCTGAGCGCGCAAAAAGCGCTGCAAGGCGCGGGCATTCGCATTCTCACGCCGACGATTTCGTCGCCCACCCTCGCCGATCAACTGCGCAATTTCCTCAAGATCTATCCGCAGGCGAAGTGGCATGTCTATGAGCCCATCAATCGCGACAACGTGCTCGAAGGCGCAAAGATGGCGTTCGGCCAGCCGGTCGAGACGCGCTACGACTTTGAAAAGGCCGACGTAATCGTCTCGCTCGACGCCGACTTCCTCTACGCCGGATTCCCCGGCAACACCCGCTACATCCGCGATTTCGCCAAGCGCCGCAACCCAGACGGCAACATGAACCGGCTATACGTAGTCGAGAGCACGATGACCTCGACGGGAGCGAAGGCGGATCATCGGTGGCCAATGCGCGCGAGTGAAATCGAGAAATTTGCACAAAACCTATCCAGCCACTTGCCCGTCAATCCGCCAACCGGGGGTGTAGCAGGAGACAACCCTGGTTTTTCGGGGCCTATTGTTCAAGATCTCCTTGCCCATCGCGGATCTAGCGTTGTTATCGTGGGCGATCACCAGCCTCCTGTCGTACATGCTTTCGCTCACGCCGTGAACCAGGCGCTGGGTAACGTTGGCAAAACGGTTTTCTACGCCGATCCGGTCGACGCGAATCCGATCAACCAAACCGAATCCATCAAGGACCTCGTCACCGACATTCTTGCGGGCAAGGTGGATTTGCTGGTCATTCTCGGCGGGAACCCGGCCTACGACGCCCCCGCCGATCTCGACGTCGCCAATATCCTAAAGAAAGGCAAGATTCCCCTCCGCGTGCATCTGGGCTCTCACCAGAACGAGACCGCGGAACTTTGCCAGTGGCACGTCAACCAGGCGCACGAACTCGAAACCTGGGGTGATTCCCGCGCTTACGACGGCACGGTCAGCATTATTCAGCCGCTGATTGCGCCGCTCTACAACGGCAAGAGCCCTCTGGAATTCGTCGCGCTCCTCTCCGGTCAAACCGATGCCACTGGCTATGATCTTGTCCGCGGCTACTGGCAGAAGCAGCACACTGGCCAGGATTTCGAAGCTTTCTGGCGCAAGTCGCTGCACGATGGATGGGTTGAGGGTACCACCTACCAACCGAAATCGCCTGCCGTAAAAAATGACAACTTTGGGTGGAAATGGGCGACCGATACAGCCATCGAGCTCAACTTCCGCCGCGACCCCACCATCTACGACGGCCAGTTCTCCAACAACGGCTGGCTGCAGGAACTCCCCAAGCCAATGACGAAACTCACTTGGGACAATGCCATCCTCATCGGCCCCAAGATGGCCGAGCGGCTGCAGATCGCGTCCAAAGACGTTGTCGAGCTGGAGTTGAACGGGAAAAAAGTCACCGGCGCAGCTTGGATCCAAGCTGGCCATCCCGACAATTCGGTCACAATATTTCTCGGCTACGGCCGCAAACGCGCCGGCCGCGTGGGCACCGCCTGCGGCTTCGACGCGTATCCCGTGCGCACCAGCTCCGCGCCCTGGTTCACCACCGGCGTGCAACTCCGCAAGACCGGAGACACCTACGAACTCGCCTCCACTCAGGGTTACCAGACCATGGACACGCCCGATGGCGGCCATCGTCCGCTGGTCCGTGAAACCACGCTCGAGGAATACCGTAAGGAGCCCAACTTCGCGCAAGAAGAAGAGCCAGCTCCCGGCCTCACGCTCTACAAGCCATATCCCTACAAAGAAGAAGCCTACGCCTGGGGCATGGCCATCGATCTGAATGCCTGTGTAGGTTGCAACAACTGCATCGTGGCGTGCCAGTCGGAAAACAACATCGCTGTCGTAGGCCAGGAGCAGGCCAGGCTCGGCCGCCACATGCACTGGATTCGCGTCGATGCCTACTATCAGGGCGATCGCGATAATCCCAAAGCCTACTTCCAGCCCGTCCCTTGCATGCAGTGCGAGAACGCGCCCTGCGAAGTTGTCTGCCCAGTGGGCGCTACTAACCACAGCAGCGAAGGCCTGAATGACATGGTCTACAACCGCTGCGTGGGCACGCGCTATTGCTCGAACAACTGTCCTTACAAAGTGCGGCGATTCAACTTCCTGCTCTTCCAGGATTGGGAGACGCCGCAATACAAGATGATGCGCAATCCCGACGTCAGCGTGCGCAGCCGCGGCGTAATGGAAAAGTGTACTTATTGCGTACAACGCATCAGCGAACACCGTATCGACGCCGAAACCGCCTCGGTGCGCGAAGGCAAAGAAATCAAGATCCAGGACGGCGAATTGAAGACCGCCTGTCAGCAGTCCTGCCCGGCGGGCGCGATCATATTCGGAAACATTAACGACCCGAACAGCAAGGTCTCAAAGTTAAAGGCGCAGCCGCGCAACTACAGTCTCTTGGGCGAGCTTAACACTCGCCCGCGAACAACCTATCTAGCGGAAGTCAGCAACCCAAATCCGGAACTGAAAGCATAAAAGACAAAAAAAGCGGAGCGCAGCCCAAACATGGGCAAACAATAAATGGACGAGCAATACAAAACGACGGTGGACGCGCAACAGACTCCGGTGATCGAACCGGGTCACACTTTCGCCACGGTCACGGAAAAGATCAGTGCGATTGTGCTAACCCGTCCCGCCTCGAACGGCTGGTTCCTGGGCTTCGGCATCGCTTTCCTGGCGACCATGATGATGCTCTACGCCATCGGCTACCTGTTCCTGAAAGGCATCGGCATCTGGGGCTCGACCATCCCCATTGGCTGGGGCTTCGCCATCATCAATTTCGTCTGGTGGATCGGAATCGGCCACGCCGGCACGCTTATCTCAGCTATTCTTTTGTTGCTGCGGCAGTCGTGGCGCAATTCCATTAACCGCTTCGCCGAAGCCATGACGCTGTTCGCCGTCGCCTGCGCTGGAATTTTCCCCGCGATCCACGTCGGGCGTCCCTGGCTGGCGTACTGGCTCTTTCCTTATCCCAACACCATGCGGGTGTGGCCGCAGTTCCGCAGCCCGCTCATGTGGGACGTTTTCGCCGTCTCCACCTACGCCACCATTTCCGCGTTGTTTTGGTTCATCGGTCTGGTTCCCGACATGGCCACGCTGCGCGATCGCGCAGCCCATCCAGCAGCCAGATTGATTTACGGCGCGCTCTCGATGGGTTGGCGCGGATCGGCACGCCACTGGCACCGCTACGAAACTGCCTATCTGCTGCTCGCCGGATTGGCCACGCCTCTTGTGCTCTCGGTCCATACCGTCGTGAGTTTTGATTTCGCCATCGGCATTGTCCCGGGCTGGCATACAACCATCTTCCCTCCGTACTTTGTCGCCGGCGCCATTTATTCGGGATTTGCCATGGTCCTCATGCTGGCCATCCCCATCCGCAAGATTTACGGCCTGGAAGATTTCATCACCGAACGCCATCTGCAGAACTCCGCGAAAGTGATGTTGGCGACGGGGTTGATCGTGGCCTACGGCTATGGCATCGAGGCTTTTATGGGCTGGTACAGCGGCGACCGCTATGACGCATTCACGTTGTGGAACCGCCTCCACGGACCCTACGCTATCCCGTACTGGTCTTTGCTGATCTGCAACATCTTTATTCCGCAGGTGCTGTGGATCCGCAAGCTGCGCACCAGTCCGGTTGCTCTGTTCCTGGTTTCCGGCGTGATCCTGGTGGGCATGTGGCTGGAACGCTTCGTCATCGTCGTGGTCAGCCTGCACCGCGACTTCCTCACGTCATCGTGGGGCATGTACTACCCCACGCGCTGGGACTGGATGACCTACATCGGCACCATCGGCATGTTCCTCGCGGCGATTTTCTTGTTCGTACGCCTTCTGCCCATGATCTCAATCTTTGAAATGCGCACCCTCCTGCCGGAAGCGGAGGTCAAAGAATAATGAAGCGCGAGCGCATCTACGGCATGATGGCGGAGTTTGATTCGGCTCAGGCCTTGATTGACGCCGCCAAACGCACGCACGGAGCTGGCTATCAGAAGCTCGATGCCTACAGCCCGTTTCCGATCGAAGGCCTGGCCGAGGAGATTGGCTTTCACCACGACGAAGTCCCTCTGGTCGTGCTGATTGGCGGCATCGTCGGCGGCCTCGCCGGCTACCTGATGCAGTACTGGATGTCCGCCGTTGACTATCCCCTCAACGTCGGCGGCAAGCCTCCTCATTCTTGGCCCGCCTTCATCGTGATCACATTCGAGATGACGATTCTGTTTGCCGGAATTTCTGCCGTCTTCGGCATGCTCGCACTCAACGGCCTGCCCATGCCCTATCATCCCGTGTTCAACGTGCCACGCTTTGCGCTGGCGTCGAAAGATCGCTTCTTCCTGATCGTATTTTCTTCCGATCCCAAGTACGATCCTGCCGGTACGCGCAACTTCCTGGAAGGTTTGGCTCCGCGTTCGATCTCGGAGGTGCCCAGCTAGAATGTTGTGCCTCCGCCAAATTTCTATCGCAGGTCTGCTGGCAGCAATCGCTGTTCTCTCCGGCTGCCGCCTCGACATGCATGTTCAGCCTCGACTGAATCCGCTCGCCAAGAGCGATTTTTTTCCTGACCAGCGCGGTGCCCGTCCGCTACTGGAAGGTACGGTAGCGCGGGGCCAGTTGCATGAAGATACCTATCTCTATACCGGGAAAATCGGCCCCAACCCCGGCGACTACATGCCGTTTCCTGTGACCAAAGAGGTTCTAGAGCGCGGCCGCGAACGCTTCAATATTTATTGCTCTCCCTGTCATTCGCCTCTCGGGGATGGCAATGGATTTATCCCCTCCCGCGGGTTCTCGCGCAAACCTCCCTCGTATCACACCGCGCGCCTGCAGAAAGCGCCGCTGGGTTATTTTTACGACGTGATCACCAACGGCTTCGGCATTATGCTCGACTACTCTTCTCAGATTCCCCCGCGCGACCGCTGGAACATCGTGGCTTATATCCGCGCGCTGCAGTTGAGTCAAAACGCAACGAAGGCGGACGTGCCCGCCGGACAGAACGTGCCGTCGGAGCCTCCAACGTTCCTCGGAGACCCGGGCTCAGGAGCGACCCTTCCCGTGATGGCGCCTGAGGCCAGTTCAAAATCAGAGGACCAGAAATGAGCGCCGCGACTCATCCACATCTCGATTTAACGGCGCCGGAAGTCGTAAGAAAAATCTCGCAGCGCTCGCTCGTCATCGGCGTCATCTTCGCCGTGGCCGCAGCGGCTTTGGCCTTCACCCGCCCCGACGAGTTTTATCGCGCCTACCTGCTGGGCTTTATGTGCTGGCTGGGCGTCGCCCTCGGTTCCATGGCGATTCTAATGATCCGCCACCTAACCGGAGGCGGCTGGGGCACGGTGATTCGCCGCATCCTGGGCGCGGCCATGCGCACGCTGCCATTGCTCGCGATTCTGTTCATTCCCGTCATCCTTGGGATTCACCGGCTCTACATTTGGGCGCAGCCACTCGGCAACATAGAAGACAAGCATCTCCGCGAACACCTGGAACAGATCACGCAAACCTACCTCACTGTCAACGGCTTCATCATTCGCGCCGTATTCTATTTCGCGGTTTGGAATCTGCTCTCGTTCCTGCTGTCGAAGTGGTCGAAGCAAACCGACCACGCCGGTGCTCCAGACAACAGCCAGCGTTTCAAAGCCGTCGCCGGGCCTGGGCTCATCCTTTACGCATTCACCATCTCTTTCGCCGCCATCGACTGGATCATGTCGCTCGATCCCAGTTGGATTTCGACCATCTTTGGCCTGATCATTCTCATCGGGGAAGTGCTCTCCGCGATGTGCTTCGCGGTGGTCGTCGAACGCATCCTCTTTAACTACAAGCCGATGTCGGAAATGCTCAAGCCCGAATTCGTCCATGACCACGGCAAGTGGATGCTCACGTTCATCATGGTCTGGGCGTACTTCTCTTTCTCGCAGTGGCTCATTATCTGGGCGGGCAACCTTCCCGCCGAGATCACTTTCTATCTCAAGCGGTTAAGTGGTGGATGGGGCTCGATTGGACTGACCCTGGTGCTGTTTCACTTCGCCATTCCTTTCGCAATGTTGCTCTCACGTCCCTTCAAGCGCAATATTCGAAAGCTGGTCTGGGTTGCGGTCCTGTTGCTGCTGATGCGCTACGTCGACCTCTTTTGGATCATCGAACCTAATTTTTCCAAGATTTTAACCGTGACCGTGGCTGATGTGATTGTGCCCATCGCCATCGGAGGAATCTGGCTTTGGTATTTTTTCCGTAACCTGGCTTCGCTGCCGCTGCTGCCGGCCTATGACCCGGATGCCCATGAAGTTCTGCAGCCTGCACATGAGTAAACGATACGCAACGAAATATGAGTGACGAGATCAAACGCGACAACACGACGGACCACGGGAGCTTCGAGCACCAGGACCTGAAGGCCGCCGCTATTATCTATTTTCTGGGGACCTTGGTTGTGGTGACCGTTGTCTGCATGTTCGGCCTCCGGGGCCTCTATGCCTATCTCGACCGCCGCGAAAAAGCTTCGCAGCCGGCGGTCAATCCCCTGGTCACCAATGTTCCAGAGGATACGCGGCACGTCCCTCCTGGTTATCCGCAGGCTGTATTCCCCAGCCCGAAGCTGGAAGAAGACGAGCGTGGTCAGTTGAACGGGATCAAGACGGCGGAAGAGAAGACACTCTACAGCTACGGCTGGGTCGACGAGAAAGCCGGAACAGTTCGCATTCCCATCGAACGTGCCATGGATTTGTTAGTGCAGCGAGGTCTGCCGGTGCGCCCGCAGGGCGCGGCCGGCGAAGACACCACCGCCAACACAGGAACAACCAAGACGGCAACCGCCAAAATCGGAGCCGTCACTCAGGGTGAAAAGAAATGAGCTGTAAGAAAATTAATTCGATTTCCGCAGCGTGCATTTTGTCACTTTCGCTGCTGACGGCTTCCGCCGGCGCGCAGATCAATAGCGGCGTCACGTCTCCTCCGGCGAACACGCGGCCGCCGCGGCTCGAGAATGTCGGCATCGAGCAACATCTGGACGCGCAGGTGCCGCCCGATCTCATCTTCCGCGACGACACCGGCAAGACCGTGAAGCTGGGAGACTACTTCGGCCACAAGCCTTTGATCCTCAACCTCGTTTATTACAACTGCACCATGCTATGCGGCGAAGCTCTGGCCGGACTTGCCAGCGCCATGCGCCTGGTAAAGTTTAACGTCGGCAACGAATTTGACGTGGTCACCGTGAGCTTCGATCCACGCGAAACCCCCGAGATGGCTGCGGCCAAGAAGATCGACTACGTCAAGCTCTACGGCCGCGCCAATGCCGCGGCAGGCTGGCATTTCCTCACCGGCCAGCCGGACTCCATCAACGCGCTAACGAAAACCGTCGGCTTTCAGTATCAGTACGATGCCAAGAGCAATCAGTATGCGCACGCCACGGCCATCATGGTGCTTACGCCACAAGGCCGCATCTCGCGCTACTTCTATGGTGTGGATTTTCCGCCCAAGGATTTGCGCATGGGCCTCGTGGAAGCGTCCCAGGGCAAGATCGGCAACGCCGTCGATGCAGTTCTGCTCTACTGCTATCACTATAATCCCGAGACCGGGAAGTACGGGGCGATGGTGGCGAACATTCTGCGCTTGGCGGCGGCCGCGACCATTCTCCTGCTCGGCGGTTTAATTTTCATCTTGTGGCGGCTGGATCGCTCGGTAACCAAGAAGACGGCAACAAAGACACGGTATGCTCAATAATTTTCCATTATGGCCGCAGCAGGCATCCACCTTGGCACCCCACGTGGATGCTCTCTACATTTTCCTGCTCATTGTCACTGGCATGATGGCCCTGCTGGTTTTCGTCGTTGTGATCTTTTTTGCCGCCCGGTTCCGTCACCGCCCCGGCGTCCGCGCCGAACAGATCGAAGGTTCCACCGCTCTGGAAATTACTTGGAGTGCGATTCCATTCGCCATCTTCATGGTGATTTTCGCCTGGGGCGCCGTGGTCTACTTCAAAGAGCGTACCCCCCCAGCAGATGCGACCGAAGTTTATGTGGTGGCAAAACAATGGATGTGGAAGGTGGAGCACGCCGAAGGTCAGCGCGAGATCAACGAACTGCACGTTCCTGTGGGACGCGACGTCAAACTAATTATGACCTCGCAGGACGTGATCCACAGTTTTTATATTCCCGCTTTCCGCATCAAGCAGGACGTGCTGCCCGGCCGTTACACCGTGGAATGGTTCCGCGCCACCAAACCCGGCGTCTATCATCTGTTCTGCGCGGAATATTGCGGCACGCAGCACTCCGGCATGGTGGGCTCGATCATAGTCCAGGAACCAGCGCAGTATGAGGCGTGGATGAATGGCGGTTCCACCGGTCCGCTCTCTGCGACCGGAGAGAAAATTTTCGCCGAACTCGGCTGCGTTACCTGCCATCGTACTGACACTCAGGGACGCGGCCCGAACCTGCAGGGCGTTTTCGGCAAGCCGGTTCGACTCGAAGACGGCCGCACCGTCACCGCCGACGAAAACTATCTCCGCGAATGCATCCTCGATCCGGGAGCGAAGCGCGTTAAAGGATTCCAGCCGATCATGCCCACGTTTCAGGGACTGGTCAGCGAAGAGCAAGTCAATGCCTTGGTCGCTTACATCAAGTCGATCTCTGCGGCCAAGCCGGCTGCCGGCGCGAAAACCAACGCCAGTTTCGCCACGCCGCGCGACCCCAATCAGATCCAAGCTCAGGCCGACGTAAAAGCGCAGGCTCAACCGAATGCCCAACCCAATAGAAGTCAGGTGCAATGAGTATGGCTACCGCGATACCTCAACCCGCTGAACGCGAAAATTATCTGAACAAGGAGTACGGAGTGTGGTCCTGGCTCCTCACCACCGACCACAAGCGCATTGCACTTCTTTATCTGATCTCCATCACGTTCTTTTTCTTCATCGGGGGCTTCTTCGCGCTGCTGATCCGCCTCGAGTTGCTCACTCCCGCGGGCGACCTCGTCCAGGCCGACACCTACAACAAACTCTTCACCATGCACGGCATGGTCATGATCTTCTTCTTCCTGATTCCTTCCATTCCGGCCGTGCTCGGCAACTTCCTTGTCCCCTTGATGATTGGCGCCAAGGATCTCGCATTCCCCCGCATCAATCTGCTGAGCTGGTATCTCTACATCATCGGCGGCGTGATGATGTTGCACTGCATGCTGACCGGCGGTGTCGATACCGGTTGGACCTTCTACGCTCCGTTCAGCACATCCTTCACCAATACAAAAATCGTCGAGGCCGGACTCGCTATCTTCGTCGCCGGATTTTCTTCCATCCTTACCGGCCTGAACTTCGTGGTCACCATCCATCGCATGCGTGCTCCGGGGATGACTTGGTCGCGCCTGCCTCTGTTCATCTGGGCGCACTATGCCACCAGCATCATTCAACTTCTGGGCACGCCGGTTGTCGCCGTCACCATCGTGCTGGTGGCCGCGGAACGCGCTCTCCATCTCGGCATCTTCGATCCCAAACTCGGTGGTGATCCGCTTCTCTTCCAGCACCTGTTCTGGTTCTATTCCCATCCCGCCGTTTACATCATGATTCTCCCGTCGATGGGAGTGGTCACCGAGATCATCGCCTGCTTCTCGCGCAAGCGCATCTTCGGCTATCATTTCGTCGCGTTCTCGTCGATTGCCATCGCTGTCTTCGGTTTTCTCGTCTGGGCTCATCACATGTTCGTAGCCGGAATCTCCGTCTACTCTGCTCTCGTATTTTCCTTCCTGAGCTATGCCGTCGCATTGCCCTCAGCCATCAAAGTCTTCAACTGGACGGCCACTCTGTACAAGGGCTCCATCCATTACGATGCGCCCATGCTCTACGCCTTTGGCTTCCTCGGACTCTTCACTATCGGCGGCCTCACCGGGCTATTCCTGTCAGCTCTCGGCATCAACGTACACGTCACCGACACCTATTTCGTCGTGGCCCACTTCCACTACATCATGGTCGGAGGCGCGGTCATGGGCTATCTCGGAGGAATGCATTTCTGGTGGCCCAAAATCTCCGGACGCCTCTATCCCGAGGGCTGGGCGCGCCTCGCCGCACTGATCGTTTTCATCGGCTTCAACCTCACCTTCTTCCCGCAGTTCGTGCTCGGCTACATGGGCATGCCGCGCCGCTATTACGATTACAGCCACATGCCGGAGTTTCAGGTGTTGAACGTGCTGTCGACTGCCGGTGCCACCGTCCTCGGCGTCGGATATTTGCTGCCCATGGTTTATTTCCTCTGGTCCATGCGCTACGGCAAGCCGGCCTCCGACAATCCGTGGAATGCAGCTGGACTCGAGTGGAAAACAGCCTCCCCGCCGCCGACCTTCAACTTCGACGAAGAACCCGTCGTGACCTGGGAAGCCTACAACTACGAGGAGTTGGACGCACCCCACAGCGAGGAGGTCCCCGTTGCCCGATAGTACCGTAATCGGCCTTCACCACGAAGAGGAGCATCGTCCGGAGCTCTTGCACCACTTCGCCGAGCCGCAGCAGCAGCGCGATGCCGCCAGCCTTGGAATGTGGGTCTTCCTCGGCACCGAAGTCATGTTTTTTGGCGGCCTATTCTGCGCCTACCTGGTTTACCGCCGCTGGTACTTCGGAGACTTCGCTGCCGCCAGCAAATCTATCAATATGGGCCTCGGCGCCACTAATACTGCGGTGCTCATCTGCAGCAGTTTGACCGTGGTTCTTGCCGTGTGGGCCGCACAAACAGCCCGTCGAACGCTCCTGATTGGCAGCCTCGCGCTTACCATGCTTCTCGGTCTTGCCTTCCTTGGTATCAAGGCGGTCGAGTACAAAGACAAGTTCGAAGAGCATCACGTCCCGGGCGCGTCGTTCAGTTTTGATCATGTCGAGATCCCAGGACATCCCGGGGAGTACGCCAATCCGCGCCATGCACAGATGTTTTTCTCTCTCTATTTCGTGATGACGGGCCTGCATGCGCTACACATGATTGTCGGTCTGGGCATTTTCCTCTGGCTGTTTATCATGGCTTGGAAGGGACGTTTCACTCCGGAGTGGAACACTCCGGTCGAGATCGGCGGCCTCTATTGGCACTTCGTCGATATCGTCTGGATTTACCTGTTTCCTTTGCTCTACCTGATCGATCGGCACCCGTGAGGCTTGCATGTCTGCACACTCATCAGCAACGTCGTCGCCTTTGAAAGGCTATTTCGCCGTCTGGATCGCGCTGCTCGCCGGCACAGGTCTCACCGTATACGCCGCGACGCTGGATTTGGCGCCCTATAACGCCGCTGTCGCGCTCGGCATCGCCACCATCAAAGCAACTTTGGTCGCCCTCTTCTTTATGCACGTCTGGCACGCCAGCGAGAAACTCACCAAGCTGGTCGTGATCGCGGCCCTGTTCTTCCTGCTACTGCTGTTGGGACTCACCATGTCTGACTATGCGACGCGGTTGTGGAGCTAGGCCTTGATTGTCATCCTGAGCAAGCGCTTTTGCGCAGCGAAGAGCCTGTCCCGAGCTTGTCGAGGGAATCTGGGCGAGCCGCGCGAAGGAGCCTGCCCTGAGCGAAGCCGAAGGCTCGCGTTCTTTGCGACCCAATGATCGCGCGTTTGGCTCGCTTCCTTGCTGACCCGCATCACTCCCCATGCTCAATCACCCTCTGTTTCTCGCCCAATCTGCGTTATACTCGCGCCGACCGCTTCATTCGTTGATCGGCACGAGGTAAGCTATGGCCTTCTGTAATTCTTGTGGCACTAGTATCGTTCCCGGAGCCCGGTTCTGTAGCAAGTGTGGCGCGGCAATAGTCGCTTCATCCCCGGCTCCGGGTGTCGCTCCTTCCGCCACCTCTGGTCCTGCGATTCCAGCACCTCCCGCCCCTCCAGCCAGACCTGCTGAGGGCGGCGGCGCGCTTAAAGTCATACTGATCGTGGTCGCCGTAGTCGTCCTCCTGGGAATCCTTGGTATCGGCTCGCTCGCACTTTTCGTTTCGCGGGTCGCGCGCCACTCGCACGTACACCAGGAAGGAAACAACGTGAAGGTGGAAACCCCGTTCGGCAGCGTCGAAACCACGAAAGATCCAGCCGAGGCCGCGCGCAATTTGGGCGTAGACGTCTATCCCGGAGCACAGGTGATGAAAGACGGGGCCGCCTCGGCAACCTTTGGTGGAGTTCATACGGCGTCGCTAAGCTCCGAAAGCACTGACTCCGTGGACAAAGTCGCCAGCTTCTACAAATCGAAGTTCCCCAACGCCATGGTCACCACCTCCGACGCAGGCCGGTGCACCATCATCTCCAACGATCACAAAAGCATGGTTACCATCAACATAGAAGCCGAGGGCGATAAGACGAAGATCCAGATCACCAATGTGACCCGTAAGTCAGACGCGGCAAATTCGTCTTCGAACTGATCTTCGAACCAATCGTTGAACTGATCATCGAATTGAAGAAAGCCCAGCCGCATGGGAGACAGATTTGCAGAACTCGCACAGGCCGCCAAGTCCGCGCAAGTAGACGCTTCAGGCCTGGCCGAGGCTCTGCGAGCTCAGATTAGCGGAGAAGTTCGCTTCGACCGCGGCAGCCGCGCTCTCCACTCGACCGACGGCTCCAACTACCGTCAGGTCCCTATCGGCGTTGTACTCCCTCGCGATAACGACGATGTTCTGGCCACGGTCGCGCTCTGCCGTGAGTTCGGCGCGCCGCTGCTCTGCCGCGGCGGTGGCACATCTCTCGCCGGGCAGTGCTGCAACGTCGCTGTCATCCTCGATTTTTCCAAATACATGGCGAGGATTCTCGAAATTGACCCTGCCCGCCGCATCGCCCGCGTACAGCCCGGAGTTGTGCTGGACCATCTCCGCGCAGCTGCCGAAAAACACCATCTCACCTTCGCGCCCGATCCCGCCACGCATGATCGCTGCACCCTCGGCGGCATGATNNGGCATGATCGGCAACAACTCCTGTGGCGTGCATTCCGTCATGGCGGGCAAGACCGACGACAACATCGAAGAACTCGAAATCCTCACTTACGACGGCGCTCGCATGAAAGTCGGTGCCACGTCGAGCACGGAACTCGAACGCATTCTTCAGCAAGGCGGATGCCGCGCCGAAATCTACACCAAGCTGCAAACCATCGCTGTCACCTACGGCGATCTCGTCCGTCAGCGCTTTCCCAACATCCCGCGCCGCGTCTCCGGCTACAACCTGAACTATCTTCTGCCCGAGAATGGCTTCCACATTGCACGCGCGCTCGTAGGTTCCGAAGGCACCTGCGTCACAATTCTCGAAGCGACGTGCCGGCTGGTCGAGAGTCCTCCCGAGCGCGTGCTGCTGGTCGTCGCCTATCGCGACATCTATCAGTGCGCCGACCATGTTCCCGAAATCATGGCGCACAAGCCCATCGGCCTCGAAGGCTTCGACGATCTTCTCGTCGGCTACACGCGAGCGAAAGGGATCAACTCCGAAGGCCTCGCACTCCTGCCCGAAGGCGGCGGCTGGCTGATGGTCGAGTTCGGCGCGGAAACGGCGCCGGAAGCCGAATCCCACGCCCGCGGCCTGATGCAGGCGCTGGGCCGCGATCCGAATCCTCCTAACATGCGCCTCTATACCGACAAGCAGCAAGCCAAGCGTGTGTGGGACGTTCGTGAATCGAGCCTGGGTGTCACTTCGCATGTGCCCGGCGAACCGCTCAACTGGGAAGGTTGGGAAGACTCCGCCGTCGCTCCTGAAAAACTCGGTGGCTACCTCCGCGCTCTGCGCCAGATGATGGCCGCCTACGCCTACAAAGGCTCGCTCTACGGACACTTCGGCCACGGCTGCGTGCACACTCGCATCAATTTCGATCTTCAATCGACAGAGGGCATCGCCAAGTTCCGCAAGTTTATGGAAGAGGCTGCCGATCTTGTGGTCAGCTATGGTGGCTCCATCTCCGGTGAGCACGGCGACGGTCAATCCCGTGCCGAGCTGCTTCCGAAGATGTTCGGTCCGGAACTGGTCCAGGCCTTCCGCGAATTCAAGTTTGCCTGGGATCCAGACTGGAAGATGAATCCCGGCAAGCTGATCGAGCCCTACAAGCTCGACGAAAACCTCCGCCTGGGCGCCACCTATTCCCCCTGGGAACCGAAAACCAACTTCCAATTCCTCGCCGACCACGGCAGCCTTGCCCAAGCCACACTGCGTTGCGTCGGTGTCGGCAAGTGCCGCCGTGAAGAAGGCGGCTTGATGTGCCCCAGCTACCGCGCCACGCGCGATGAAGAGCACTCCACTCGCGGCCGCGCTCATCTGCTCTGGGAGATGACCCAGGGCGAAGTCGTCCGCGACGGCTGGCGTAGCGAAGAAGTCAAAGAGTCGCTCGACCTGTGCCTCGCCTGCAAGGGATGCAAAAGCGAATGCCCCGTTGGCGTCGATGTAGCCACATATAAGTCCGAGTTCCTCTCCCATTACTACGAAGGCCGCATTCGCCCGCGCAGCGCCTATGCTTTCGGCAACATCGATTTGTGGGCGCGACTGGCAGCGCATGCGCCCGGCCTCGTCAACCTCACCACGCAGCTTCCGCTTCTGCGCGATATCTCAAAGCTCGTCGCTGGAATCCCCCAGCAGCGCTCCATCCCGGCCTTCGCTCCGCAGACTTTCAAAGCCTGGTTCCACCACCGACGGCGCAGCGCCGTGTCGAACAACGCCTCGTCCAGCGACGCGGAAGCCCTGCCCGTCCTGCTCTGGCCCGACACTTTCAATAACTACTTCCTGCCCGCCACCGCCCGGGCCGCCGTCGACGTCCTCGAAACCGCCGGCTTCCGGGTCATCGTCCCGCAGGCCAATCTCTGCTGCGGACGCCCGCTCTACGATCACGGCATGCTCGACCGTGCCCAGGCTCTTCTGCTTCAGATCCTCGACGAACTCTCCCCCGAAATCGAAGCCGGCATTCCCATCGTCGGGCTCGAACCCAGTTGCGTCGCAGTCCTCCGCGACGAACTTCTCAACCTGTTCCCCCATGACGAGCGGGCGCAGGCCCTGTCACGCCAGACTTTTCTGCTTAGCGAATTCCTCGAGACTTACGCCCCGCATGTCCCGCTGCCCCAACTCAATCGCAAGGCAATCCTCCACGGCCACTGCCATCACAAATCCCTGATGAAGATGACCGCCGAAGAGGCCGTCCTGCGCCGGATCGGCATCGACTTCCACACTCCTGCTCCCGGTTGCTGCGGTATGGCCGGTTCCTTTGGTTTCGAACCAGATAAGTACGATCTGTCCATCGCCATCGGCGAGCTCGAACTGCTTCCCGCAGTACGCCAAGCGCCAGCCGACTGGCTCATCATTGCCGACGGTTTCAGTTGCCGCGAACAAATCGCCCAGGGCTCGCCCCGTTGCGCCCTTCATCTCGCCGAAGTCCTGCAAATGGCACTCAATGGCCCCGACGCTCCGCAGTCCCACCCCTATCCCGAGTCCGGCCGTACCCGCCGCCGCGAGGCCGAAGTGTTGCACTCCATGAAGCGCTCGGGATTAGGCTTGGTGGCCTTGGCAGCAGGCGGAGCGTTACTCTGGAAAGTGTCCAGAAACCACTGATTCAACACTGTTTAATGCGAATTACAGCTCAGTGCGAACCCCACCCCTCGCCAGATTGCTCTTATTCTGGGACAATAGAAGTCTCGCCGCTCGTCCACGAATGTGGTGAAGTCTCTGGACTGAATTCTGATCGCTGAAGTATGGATCGTGAAACCACAATGACCGCACCAGCCGTCGGCAAAGTTCCCGCCGAGGCTCTGCCAACTCTGGTGGCCGCCAAACCGCCCGAGGCTCAACTGAGCGGGTCCGTCCTGGTGCTGATCCAGTTCGACGTTTGCGAAGAAATTCGGCTCGATGAACTTCGCCGCATCCTCGGCGCGCGCACCGTCGACACCAGCTTTAAACATATGGCGCCCGGATACGTTCGCTTCCAGCGTCCTCCGGTTGAAGAAGCCCTCGAGCCGCTGATCCTCGAAAGCGGCGAGCGCCTGCAAGGCGAGATCAAATACTTCGACTACGGCGTGGTCAGCGTTGTATTCGAGCTGCCCTTTTCCGGCGACTGGGACAAGCTCGTCCAACTTTCCAGCCGCTGGGTGTGGGACACCAACTTCGAGAGCCTCGCCACCCGCATCGTCAAGGAAAAACTCGAGCGCGCTGCTCCCGCGCTGGCCAAGCCTTACACCACGGAGTGGTTGAAAGAAGACTATTTCATCTTCCACCTGCGCGAGATTGCCGGTTCACCCTCCGCGACTGACCTCTTGGCTTCTCAAGGCGACTGCATCTCTCAGGTCGTCCGCGGCGAAACTCAGCCGCTCTCCGATGGCGAACGCCAGGAAATTCTGCAATCGCGGATTTCCTACTATCCCCACGATCTGGCTGTGATCGGATGGAACGCCGCTTTCATCTACGACAGTCCTTCCGGCGCCGAGACCGCCATCCAGCTCCTGCAGTACGCCAACTCGCAGCTGCTCGAGTTCCGCCACTACGATGACCTGCTCACCAAACAACTCGAAGACGTCTACGACTTCCTCGAGCGCGGAGGCCGCGGCCTCTGGTCGCGCTGGCGAACCGCCCGCGCCGCCTCCAAACTCCACACCGTCTTGCTCGACGTCAGCGAGCTGACCGAGCGCGCCGATAACGCCATCAAGTTCCTTAGCGACATGTTTTCCGCCCGCCTCTACAAACTCGCCGCCTCGAAAGTCGGCGTGCCCGACTATAAAGATCTCGTCCAGCAGAAACTGCAAACCGCCGAAGAGCTCTACCGCTTCATGGTCGACGAATTCAACCAAAGCCGCGCCTTCGTCCTGGAATTAATGGTTGTGATCATCCTGATCATCGAACTCGTGTACTTCTTCCGCGGCAAACCGATCTGAAACTTTACAACTCTGTCATCCTGAAAATAACCCTGTCATCCTGAGCGGAGCAACCCGATTCGCATTTTGAATCGGTTTGCGAAGTCGAAGGCCTCTGCACTTGGTCCGTCGCCACTGCTCCCGCAAGGCGTTTCCANNGTGGGCTTCAGCCCCGGTGGTCGCGTTTCTTGTTTCGAAATGGCCCGTCACTCCTAACCCCTTCGCCGCTCCCCCCGCCCAGCGCCCGATCCGTGTGCCCCGTCGAGCCATACACAACGCACCCCGCCACCAGAAGCCCGCAACCCAGCCCGCAGACTCCCGCCCAGCCAAAGCGCTGCCACAGCACCGACCCCGCATACGACCCCAGCGCCCCAGCGCTGAAGTAGCAAATCATGTAAACCATGTTCAGCCGGCTTCGCGCCTCAGGTAAGAGTCCATAGATTCTCGTCTGATTCGACACGTGACCCGACTGCACTCCGATATCGAGCAACACCACTCCCGCGATCAGCCCGCTCATGCGCTTACCGAATGAATAAAGGACTACGAAGGAAACGAGCGTCACAATCAGCGAGATAAGCACGTTCCTTCTCGCCCCATAGCGGTCCGCCATACGCCCAATAAAAGGAGCACAAACCGCGCCCGCAGCGCCCACCAGACCAAAGAGCCCAGCCACACCGCTCCCATAGTGATACGGCGGCGTTCCCAGAAAAAACACCAGGGTCGTCCAGAATGCGCTGAAGGCACAAAAGAAAATCGCGCCCAGCGTAGCCGCCTCTCGCAGCACTGGCTGATTGCGGATAAGAACAAATGTCGACCGAATCAAACTCGGCCAGGAAAGTTGCAGCCCCGGTTTGCTGATGGGCAGGCCCGTGCGGATCAACACCGCCAGCACCAGCATCAGCCCGGACGCCAGCCAATAAATCGCGCGCCATCCCACCCACGCGCCCAGCAGTCCACTGAAAGTTCGCGCCAGCAGGATCCCAAACAACAACCCGCCAAGAATGGCTCCCACCGTCGCTCCCCGCCGTGCCGGAGACGCCAGGTGAGTGGCGAAGGGCACGATCACATGAACCGTCACCGCCGTAATTCCTATGCCCAAGCTCGCCAGCGCCAGCCACGCAAAATTCTGCGCGCTCGCCATCGCCGCCAGGCACACGGACTCAGCCACCAGCAAGCACACAATCAGCCGCCGCCGCTCCTTGGTATCGCCCAACGGAACAAAAAACAGCATCCCCAAGGCCGCCCCAAACTGCGTCAGCATGGCGACCGCCCCCACCTGCGGCACGGAGATTCGAAACGTCGCCGCAATCGTCGCCAGCAGCGGCTGGATGTAATAAATGTTGGCCACAATGGCGCCCACACTGAACGCCATCAACCACACATGCCCCGGCCGTATGTCCTGCGCCGCTTGCAGTGATCCTGAATCGGGTTGTTCCGATGGACCTTGCTGAGGATGCTGCTCTACATTGGTCTCGGCCACAGGATTAAGATGCGATTGGTCCCTGATAGAATTCAGCAATTGAAGAAGCTGTCCCAGCAATCCGCGGTCTCCGAACGTTGTCACCCCTTCAACGCTGTCGTCTTCCCCACGCTGTCATCCTGAGCGCAGCAAACCGATTCGCCTTTTGAATCGGTTTGCGGAGTCGAAGGATCCCTACCCGTTCGCAGCATCACCGGCCCGGCAAGGAGTTTCCCTAACGCCCACGCAATCGCCCAAGAGCTCTACCACTCCATGGCCGACGAATTCAATCAAAACCAACCGCCGTCCTCGAACCTCGGGGCCGCCGTCGTCCTGATATCATCGAACTCGCCGAGTTCTTATGCGGCGAACCGATCTGCTTCCGGCCAAGAAAGATGCCCCCACAGAGCTGATGGATGCTGTCCGAAAGATTGAAGAGCGCGCCGGGTACCCCATTTCTCGCGTTCTTTGCGAGAAGTGGGTGATTGCATCGGCAAGGCGCAGATGTGGCAAAGCGGGCACGATTTTCCTTGACTTCTCCTGCACAATAACTGATCCTATCCTTGCAGCATAATTTATTCGAAAACTAAATAGCAATAAGCTAATCTACTGGCGTGTAATATTTTGCCGCGAAGTCGTCGCGGCTCAAGAGTTTAAGAGGCGAGGCCTGGACCTGGTGACTGATTCCAAACGACTTGCAAGATGCGGGAATCGCTAAGTCCTTTATTCGCACTATTTTGCAGGGAACTTCTTTGCATTCAATATTTTAGCCAGATCTCCGCCAGATCAACCAGAGCCAAGCTGTTGATTCCAGGGATCTTATGAATTCGATCCGACTCTTTCTTGGTTCACCCCGAAAGCTGGGAACCGAAGCCTGAGAAACTGAGAACTGCTGTGAAAGGTCTAAAAGACAAACGAGTCCTCATCACCGGAGGAGCCAGCGGCATCGGCGCAGCCACCGCCGCGCGCTTTCTGGAGGAAGGCTCACGCGTCTGCATCCTCGACCGCGACGCGAAAGCGTGCGCGGCCATTCGTCACCAACTGCCGGGAATTTCCGAGGCCATCATCGCCGACGTCACCGACTTTATGCAGGTGGAAGCCGCGCTGGCCGACGCGGTCCGCGTCATGGACGGAGTCGACGTCCTCATCAACAACGCCGGCATCAGCATCCGCCACAACTTCCTCGATATCACTCCCGAAGAATGGGACCAGGTGATCGCTGTAAATCTCACCGGCGTCTTCTACGTAGCGCAAACCGCTGCACGTCACATGATGGAACGCGGCAGCGGAGTGATTCTCCAAACCGCCTCCACCAACGGCGTCATGGGCTATCCTTATTATGCCGACTACAACGCCACTAAAGCCGCAGTGATCGAGTTGACGCGCTCCATGGCGCTCGAGCTCGCACCCAAAGTCCGCGTCTGCGCCGTCGCTCCCGGATATGTGCTCACGCCGATGCAGCGCGCCGAGTACACCGACGCCATGCTCGAAGAAGTGAACCAGAAAATTCCTCTCCGCCGCCACGCCCAGCCCGAAGAGATCGCAGCCTTGTTCGCATATCTCGCATCGGACGACGCAGCCTACGCCACGGGCCACGTCTACACCATGGACGGCGGCGAAACCGCCGGCGGATTGGCCAGTCGGTGAACACCACAGTTTTCATGGGCGGAGGGCGCATCACCAGCGCACTGGTGGCGGGACTGTGCCGAGCTGAACACCAAGGAGCGATTGTCGTCCATGATCGCAACCTGAAGAAGTTACGAGCGCTGGAGCGGGATTTTGGGGTTGCCGTCGAACCTGACCTCCAATCCGCAGTTGCGATGGCGGACACGCTCATCATCGCCGTGCGGCCAGCCGCAGTCGCGGAGATGCTCGACGACATCGCGCGCTGCGCCGGTGCTTCTCGCCGGCTGGCTGTCAGCTTGGCGGCCGGGATTCCACTGAAGAAATTGCGACCACGGCTTGGCTCTCGCGTCCGCTGGGCGCGCGCCTTGCCGAGTCCGATCTGCCGCATCGGACGCGGTCTGACGGCGGTGACGTTTGCTCGCAACCTCCTCGGCCCAGACCGCAAACGGGTGCGCAAATTCTTCGAACAAGTTGGCCCAGTCCTGGAAATGGCGGAGAGCCGCATAGACGCCTTCAACGCGGCCTACTCGCCAGCCCACGGCTATCACGCACTAACAATTCTGGCGAAAGCCGCACAGAATACCGGACTGGACCCGAAGGTGGCTCTCACTGCCGGGGCGCACGCGCTAGCGGATGCGATCCTCTATTGGAGGCAGAGCGGGCAGAACCTCTCCGACCTCCTGCATGAAGCGGCGACCCCGGGCGGGACTTCAGCCGCGACGCTGGCAGCCATGGACGCGGCGGGCTATATGAGAGTTATCGAGGGAGGTCTCGCAGCCGGCATCCAGCAAGCGCGGGCAAATGCGCGCCGCTGATCTTGCGGAGCTAGCCTCTCATGCACCTCGCGCCCAGCCGCGCCAGCCGCACCAGGCGGTAAAGGGGAAATAGAGGTTTCGGAAGACGAACAGCTTCCCACTCGCCCGGACCGGGAGTAAACGTCAGCCGCGTGAGGAATCGCAAACGATCGGCCCTGCGTTCGCGAAGCCGCATCATCAGCCGGAAGTACGACCACTGTTCGTCTTCGTATGTAACCCCAGCAGCAACGGCCACGGCGATTTGTTCAGTAAAGGCCAGAGCTGCGCGATCTGCGAGGATTGCACTTTCGATTGGCGCGGGAATGGCCATGGTAAGAAAGCGATTCGCCAATTGCAGCGTGATGTGCAGAATGCGCGCGATGCCAAGTTCTTGGGCCTGAGCCTGAACCCAATCCCAATCCAAATTCTGCCGCTTCACAATCTGTGCAATATCGCAGAGCCAGATCAGCCGTCCCCAAACATGTTTCGCGGCATGCACGGAAAGCACCAGCAGCAGGTCTTCTGGCGAAGGCGTCTTTACGCTCCTTCCTGCGACCGTGACGTTTACCGCGCGCTCGAACAACCCATCCATATCAAAGTCGACGGCATAGAAGCCCGGCTGCAGCGCCCACTGCAACTCCAGCAGATTCTTTCCCACGGCACTATCGAACGTACATTCGTATCCGGAAGCAATGTAGTCGGCTTCGGCGTCTTCAGGAATCGGGACACGCGGTGTGTAGGCAAGATCGCGTACCGCCCTTTTGATGCGCACTACGTCTTGCTTGCGAACGAACAAGTCCATGTCCCCGGACTGGCGCAGCGCCATGTCGCCATAGTAGGCCTCAGACAAGACGACGCCCTTGTACGGAATTACTTCGATGCCGAGCGTATCAACGCAATCCAGAATACGAATTAACTCGCGCGTGAGAAAAAGCGACTTGTGGATATTGCGCTCGTAACTTCCGCGAAGCGATGTCGATGCGAAAGACGGAACGACGTTCCCGAGAGGCGCCAGGTTTTGATAAAGCAGTGAAGATGTGCCGTGTTGATCCGCAAGGCGCAGCACCGCCTCCCAGTCCACTCGCGATTCGAGAAGAATCCGAATGCGGTTGAGATCGCAGTGGCGCAGGTCTGGAGAACTTGCGGCCAGCACGAGATTCCATTCGGGACTCATTGAAGCCATTGGCGCTGGACGGTTCACGGATTTCCAGCCATCTTAACAGGGCCACCCAGCGCCTTCGATGGAGACCAAGACATTGCCCGGAGCGCTGGGCGCGGAACGAAACCAAGGGTTACTTCCGTCATCCTCATTGCGCATTCTCAGGTCGCGCACCGTGCGGTTTCTGTCAAACTAGTGTGTTCGCGATAGAGAATCACGGGAATGGAAATACTCACGCCCAAAGCGACCAGGCAAAGCACGCGATTGCGTGTGCAAATTCTCCTGACTGTGACTAGCCTCGACCGCATACATCCGCTATCCGCGAAGTGCGTTGCTCTGGTGGTAAGCGCGCAGGGCTGCGGATTCCGCGCGTCGCAAGCGCTGCCTCTTGAAACTCCTGTTCTGTTGAGTGATCTGCCTGGGGGCGGAAGCGCATCGGGCCGTGTGGCAAGTTGCCTGCCGTTGGGGAATGACGGGAAACAGTTTCTCATCGGAGTGGCGCTCTATAACCATGGGAATGTATGGGGGATTGCCGACCCGCCGAAGGATTGGAATTGCGTCTCCCCTCCGACCACTTCCTCCTCGAACATGGCGAAGAACGCCGCGGCTAAGAGCAAGGATGTTTGGCCTTACAATCTGTTCTCCAATCACGGCGAGACTCATCCCGGACGAAAATAATTGTTCGCCAATGCCCTTCTCGAACAATGCGAAGCCGCTTGCGGAGAAACTTTAGCGCTCCCTTTACGCCAATGGGTATCCCGCCTCTCCTTCTTTCGTAACCTCGTGACGTAACTGATGAGGTGGCATAATTCAGGCACGATGTCGGAGACACAAGAGCCACCCGCAGTGGAAGCATCTTCATCGAGGTCACCCGCCGTTACGCCACGCCCGTTTCGGGTGAAGCTTCGTGGCTCTATCCTGGCGCTCATTCGTCTGCCCAACCGGCGCCAGGTGCGAGGCCGGCTGCATCAAATTTCCACTACTGGTGGACTGCTGAACGTTGAGGCTCCGCTCGATGAAAAGGTGCAAGTGGAGTTGATCTTTCATCTGGGCGAGACCACGATCCGCGAAAAGGTGGAGATGATGTTTCCCATGTGGGCCACGCAAGGATGGTTGCAGCCTTTCCGTTTTATCGATCTGCCCGAAGCAAACAAGAATATTCTCGAAACCAACCTTTTGGCATTCGTTCAGCAAACGCAGGAGACGACATAAGCCAGGAAGCCTCTCCAACTTCAAAACACGGCGAAACTTGCTGCGCAAAATGAGGGCAGTACGGCTTCGATCGTACTACCCTCATCAACATTTCGCGGACAAAAGTGTCCGCGCCACACGGACCTCTCTCAAAAGTGGAAGCCAAGTTCCGCGGTTAGTGTGCGCGGCGTTACATAGTGTGTGCCGCTGAAGGTGGAGAGGAAGTTGTAGAGCGCGTAGTTGTTCGCCAGGTTGATGACGGTCAGTTGCGCGCTCCATTTGTACTTGTCGCCGTGAAACAAGTTGTCATGGCCCAGGGAAAGATCGAAGAGATTCCGCGAGGCGATGCGCGGCGGATTGTGGTCGTCGTTCTCGGCTCCAAGCGCCGGCACCTTGATAAGACTGGATCCAAACTGCGATGCCAGGCAAGTTGAAGGCACCGGAGTGGTTGGGGCCGGGCGCAGGCCGTTGCACGTGAACCCGGCTTGAAATTCCTGATCGGCACTGAGGGGGTTTCCGAAAACATCTCGCAAGAAGACGGCTGGTTGCCCGTTGAGTGTGGTTGACTGCGGGCAATCATTGCTCGCGCTTACCCCGTAGCACGGAGCGTTTCCGGCGACCAACCCGCTGTCATACCGCCAGTTGAAGCCGAGCCATGGGCCGCGCTTCCAAGGCTGATACTGCAAATGCGTGGTTTGGTTGAATTTCTCGTCGTGGTCGATGCGGAAAGGAAGTCCGGCGGCGGTCGCCACGGTCGCGCCCGCGCCTCCGATCTGGGGCTGAAAAAAGCGTGCTGCCACGCTGGAGAACACCATGAGCGCCGAGAAGCCATGGATTTCAGGAACGCTCACTCGCCCCGCGTAGCCAGGAATTTTCGAGTTATGCCATTCAATCGGGAAAGTTATGGGGGTATTACCGAGCACGCTAAAGTCGTAGCCATTGTGCGTGTACTTTGTGATCCATTCGCCAGAAAAGACAAGATACTTTCCAAAAGCCTGTTCGAGCCCGGCATGGAATTCATTGCGAAAGCCGGGATTCAGCGCTCCGCTCGCTCCGGGCGCACAGGAAAGAAGGGGAGATAAGACAGCATTGCTGCATCCGACGCTAGAGAGAATCAGGTTTTCATTGAAAGGTGATTCCAACGTACGGGCGTAGGAAGCGCGGAGAATGGTATTGGTCTTCTTGATGTTATAAGCGACCCCAACGCGAGGCTCGGCTTGCCGCGCGACGGTCAGACCGTTGTACAAATCACCGCGCAAACCAATGTTCAAGGACCAGTTTCCTTTTGTGATCACGTCTCGAACGTAGAGAGCGAGCTCTTTCACATCAGTGTGTCCACTGAATGCGTAGTAGCTTCCGCCCCGAGTCAAATCGTAGGGGAACAGTGTTGGATTGAAAACAGGGTAAAAGGATGGGTTGGGGTCATAGGGCTGGCCATTGGATACGTAGCCCAAGGACCCGTATGTAGCAAGAGTGTTCGGCAGGTTGGCGCCGGTGCACTGCGAAAGAGCGGTGAAACCCGGGACAGGAACGTAAGGGATCGGGTTGAGCGGCGTCACTGGTGACGAAGTTATGCAGGGGGCGTTGTAGGTCGGATCGACGATCCCAAGAGTGTCGTCCTCGTTGAGAAATGTTTGTTCGTATGTGACTCCAGCTTTGATTTGGTTAATCCCTTTGACATAGGAGAGATCGGATCGGAGTCCCGCGTTGGTGAGCGTGCGGTTCTGACCGACGGACTGTCTCTGAAGACTGGGCGGTCCGAGGTCCGCGAAAGGGTCGCTGCTGGGGTAGTAGTTGTAATCGTCGCGGCGAACGAATGTGCCTAATGTAAATACGGCGTGCGTATCCAGCACGCGCGTCCAAGAAGGTGCGATGTTGAACGTGCCAATCTTGGAGCGCTGATCGGTTGGTCCAACGGTGACACCGTTGGGAGCCACTCCACCATAATTTTCCACTTGTGGAAGAACTCCGTCCAGCCCACTCCAGGGCGTCGCCCGTTGGGCGTCGAAGGAGTTGGGCGTCTGGAACCAGCTGCGAGTGTAGCCGAGATTCAAGTGAATGGAGTCGGAGCCAGATATTTGCAAATCGACACGGTCGAACAGGTTCTCTTCGTTGCCCTTGTCGTGCTGCACGGTGAATTCCGGCGCATCGAGAAAGCGGCCGGTGTTCAAGGCGTTAACGGAAATGAAGTTTCCCCAGTTTTTGCCGCCATAGGCCAGATCCGCAGCGGCATTGGACGAGCCAAAGGATCCGTAGGAAGTGGTCACGCTGCCGTGAGGTGTAGTTACACCCTGTCCTGAGCGCGTTGTCACGCTGATGATGACACTGGTCTTGTCTCCATATTCCGCGGGCGGTGCGCCGGAGATGACTTCCATGGACTGAACTGAACCGAGGGGAATCTGATTGGAAAAGATCTTGCTCGTCTGGTCACTGACCGGCTGCCCATCGATGGAGAATGAATTCTCCGCATGATCGCCGAGGCCGTGAATTTGGCCGTTGGAATCGGAAGCGATACCCGGGGTTGATTGAGTAACCACTGAAGTGGCGGCAGATGTCGCGCTGCCTAAAGGAATTCTTTCGAACGAGTCTCTGTCGATGTCAGAGTGGAAAGTGGAGTCGTTCTCCACCAGGTCTCCAGCAGCTTCGACGGTCACAGTTGTAGACGAACTGGATATCTGAAGGTTGACGTTGACGGCGACAGGAACGGTGGAGCGCACGTCTACGTCCTGAGCGGTTTTGGCGAATCCCTCTGCGGTCACCGTCATGTGATACGGATTAAAGGGAATGTTTGGCAGGTTGAACTTTCCGGAATTGTCTGTCGTCGTGGAGCGGTCGAAGTGGCTTACCGGATTATGAATTTCAACGGTGGCGTTAGAAACTACGGCACCGGTCGGGTCGAGGACTACGCCGCTGATGGAGCCGGAATTTCCGCTAGACTGCGCGTACAAGTTCAAGCCGATCGATAATAAAAACAGCGCGGAAGCCGCGGGAAGCGACTTCTTGTAAGAAGCCAGCATGATTCCTCCCTAAAACTTGGTCGAAAAGACCACAAATAAAAGATCAAGGAAACGGTTCACGGGAAACGAACCGGGCCAGTAGTCGGCTGAAAATCTGATCTTTAGACGCTGGGGGGCGGGCGGACATATAAGGCAAAAGCTACGAGGTGTTGTTTGGCGGCAGTGGGCCGCGGCCGGAATGCAACGACGCGGCGGAAGACCGGCTTGGGCGTGGGAGCAGCGTTGGTTGGCGACGCGGAGTGCGCCGCAACGCAAACCTGGCAGGTTGTGGACTCATCTTGACTCGAATGGCGATGCACAGCAAACGCTACTGCTGACCAGAGTGTGAGCAGCAGCGAGAGCCACGCGATGCCTTTCGAGATCGACTGCACGGTACCCCAGAGTCCTGTGGTCGAATTTACAACGAAAGTCCAAGCTGGCGCAACGACAGCAAGACTCTTGGATGCCGAGGGCATGCGGAAAGAAGCAATATTTTGCAAACGATTCGCGTCACAGGCCTTCGTGTGCGCTGTCACAGTGCCAGATCTTCGATCCGCGTATCGTTTTAAGTACAAAACCCCATGTTCTCTCATCATTACGAAATTGCCTGCGAAGAGGTCTCCGAGTTTTCCCGCACGCGACGAAAACCTCTGGATTCACTTCGACCCACGGTGGCGTCCGACTACGCATCTCTCTTTTGGAGCGAAGGATTCGGGTTGGGGGGCGACTTGGATCAAGCCATCCTCGCCCGTTCTGCCGAACTCAAAGCGGGCCTTTACCGTGGGCGAGTCTTTGTGATTGTCCCGATTTATATGACCAGCATTTGCGAGGAACAGTGTCTCTATTGCAATTTCCGCGGAGGGAACAAAGGGATCGAGGTCGAGCGCAGGCGGTTGACGGATGACGAACTAGAACAAGAGGCGATCTATCTTATCGAGCAGAAGGGGCAGAGAGTTCTCGAGCTGGTGTACGCAAGCGATCCCCGGATGCGAGTGGATGCGATGTGCCGTCATGTTGAACGGTTGCGACGTGTGTTAGAGCGTCATGGCGGCGGTCTCGTCGGAATAAGCGCCGAGTCATTGGAAGAGAGCGATTACCGTCGGTTGGTCGACGCGGGGCTGTGCTGGTCGGTGCTCTGGCAGGAAACCTACGACAAGGCCCGATACGCCATGCTTCATCCCGGCAGAACCAAGAAGGCAAACTTTGAATACCGCCTCGACACCTATGAACGCATGCTAGCGGCCGGTATTGAGCACGTGGGCGTCGGAGTGCTCTCGGGACTGTCGGACTGGAGGCGGGACTGGGCCATGCTGATGCTGCATGAGGAATACCTGAAGCAGCACTACGGAGATGGTGCCACCATTCTCGGTACTCCGCGCCTCAAGCTGGCACCCGGAGCGGTAGTTCAAGAAACCCCTTACACGCCCACTCGTCAGGAGTTTCTAGTGACCGTTGCTCTTCATAACATCTTTTCGCCGACGACTGCAGCCTTTGCGAGCACGCGGGAAGATTGGAGCGCATGCGTTGAGCTGGCCAGAGGAGGTGGCTGTCTCTTCACGCTCAACTGTGCCACCACGCCGGGTGGTTATTCACTTCAGCACGGTGGATGCCAGTTTACGGCTCGTTCGTACGATGCTCCGATCTACTCCGCCAAGCTAAAGTCGGAAGGGCTTGAGCCGGTGTTCAATTGGAGCGCCGGAGATTTATCTCGCGAGTACCAGCCTGATTTAGCAGTTTGTGGGGACGGTCAAAAACGATGAGCAGCTCCCAGATTCCTTGAAACAGATTTTATTTTTCCTATGGATCAAGACAGGCGCAGTGTCAGCGGCGGCAGCGGCAGCGGCAGCCCGTCGACCTCAACTGTCCAGAGATCGCCTCTGTCGGTCGGATGTCCTGCCGTGAGCGTTCCGGAGCTGACTATTTCTCCAGCGGCCAGCGGCTCGTTCGGGAATCGCCGTACGATGGCGGCGCTGAGCTCTGCCAGGCACAAGGCCGGACTCTTCAAAGAATTCTTGCCGGATCCTTCTTCCACAAACGCTCTGTTCTTCGACATGCGAACCTTAAATCGCGGTAGCTCGTCCACCAGTGAGGCGATGCGGTCGGCCCGTACCTGCACCCGCTCTCCTATTACCAGCGCCGCATGAAGTCCAAAGGATGCGACGAAATCACTGGGCTGAAACTTCCATTCCGGAAAGGGGCAATCGATGATTTCGAATCCGATCGCCAGCCAATCCGTGGATGCGAGCGCAGCGGCGGCATCAATGCCTTGCCCTATGATCGGCAGTTTCAAGCCGAAAACAATCTCGGGTTCGATCTTCAGCGAACGGGGATGTGCGAGCGCCAGCGTAGCGGCATTGCCGTCGCTGAAGTGCACCGTGTCGTCGTACATGTGGGCCCAAACCAAAGTCTCAAGCTTGAGCACACGCCACATAGCTTTGTTGGCATAACCAACCTTGCGGCCAATGGCTCTGTGTCCTCCAGCTTCGCGGAACTGTTTGAGGTTCGATTCAACCGCATACGCTGCGTCGAGGCCGAAGCCGGGGCGCTCCGAGGGAGGGATGACGACCATCTTGCCCGTCTCATACGCCGACAATAGTTCACGCGCCAAGGTTTCAACGTCATTGTGCGACATAACGTGGTTGGACTTTCGGCGACACCGTTCCGCGAACCCTGGGCGCGAGCGTGAATACCGTCAATTCTGGTCCACGAGGTACGGAACGTTTTGCATCTTAACACTAACCCTGCTCCCATAGTTGTGCACGGCGAACCCTATTGGATTGCTGGCCGTCTCTAGTCTGACAACAGTTTCCCGCACACGACAGTTGGGTTCACTTCCAAACGATGGTAACTTGATGGTAAGTACAGTCGCCAGCTGTCGGCACTCCTGTGGCGGTCAGGGAGGGTTCGTCTAGAAACCCAGCCCCAATTAGGAGAAACTAACTATATGAAGCGGCCAGCAAGATTTTCGGCATCAAAGATTACGCAACCACACCCCAGTCACTATTTGCCCTCGTATATCCTTCTGCTGGCCCTTCTTACCCTCGGCCTGCAAAGCGCTCCTGCCCGGGCCCAAAACGCGATTGTCCTCGTGGGTTCCGGATCGAGTGTCCCGGCTCCTATTTACAACCGGTGGACACAGGAGTATGCCAAGCGGAACCGCACCGTTCAGATGCGCTACCTGCCCGTCGGAACCAGCGAAGGGATCAAACAAATCTCTCATGGCGCAGGCGATTTTAGCGCCGGAGAAGCGCAGCTCACGGATAAGGAGCGAAGAGAGGGCGGTTTGATCGAAGTGCCGGTGGTGCTCATTGCCATCGTTCCCATCTACAATCTTCCCGATGTCCACCAGCAGCTTCGGCTTTCGGGGGATGTGTTGGCGGAGATATTCCTTGGCGACGTGAAGACGTGGAATGCGCCGCAGATCGCAAAGCTCAATCCAGAGATCACTTTGCCAAGTCTTCCGATCCAGGTGATCAACCGCCCCGCAGGGAAAGGCTCCAACTACGTATTTACGGACTTTCTCTCCAAGGTGAGTTCTAAATTTCGCGCCCAAGTTGGCGTTACTCCTTCCCCTAAATGGCCGGTTGGGGAGCCGGCGGAACGTAGTTCCGATATGGCGGACAAGGTAANNGCATCCCCCAAGCTGCGGTTCTGAATGCCGCCGGCAAGTTTGTTAAGGCGTCCAGTGAGAGTATTGATGCGGCGTGCAAAGCGACGGAAGCGCCGCGATGGAATAACTTCTCAGCCTCGCTGGTCGACGCACCCGGAGCTGATTCTTTTCCCCTCACCAGTTTCACCTGGATTTACCTTCGAACTCAATCGTCTGATTCCGCTCGCACAGCTGCGCTCGTGGATCTCTTGAATTGGATATACACAGATGGCCAGCAATATGCGGCTCAGGAAGGCTACGCCGAACTGCCTGCGCCACTGCTAGCGGCAGTGCGAAAGAAAGTCAACGACCTGCGATAGGTTCCGCTGCGCGAAACTTGGTAGGCTCCTGGGCAAGATTCGTTGCGTTATGGCCGATGGGGGAATTATGAGAAAGTGCTTTGTATTCGCTTGTGTCGCGGCGGTGCTAACGTCTTTGTCCCCGGCGCAAACACCAGCGATGCCCGCGAAGGCTGACGACAGCCCGCCATCGAGCAGCACTTCCGCCGACTCCAGTCTGACCGACATATTCGAATCTAAGATTAAAGTGGAATGGGAAGCGCTGAAGAACAAGGACAGGAAAGCCTATGGCGAATTGTTGGCGGAGGACTACCAGGGGGTTGAAGTCGATGGCAGAGGAGAGCGCACTAAGATTCAAGCTTTGAACGAGCTGGCAAATACGAATGTCTTCAACTATACCCTGTGGGGGCTCAAGGTAATTCCGCTGGGGCCGGATGCTGCCTTGGTCATCTACGAGAGCACCATGCAGTTTCCGCCTAAGTCGGCAATACGCTACTCAAGGGTCTATATCAGTGAAGTCTGGGTGAAGCGCGCCGGACATTGGAAGGAATTGCACTATCAGGAAACTCGCGTCAAGTAGCCCTCCGTCGCCCAAAATTTTAGTGCAACCGTGGCAGCAGCGTTGCAATCCCATCCTCTGAGAGGAGAAATCTCTATGAGAACGTTATTGTGCGCTCTGTTGCTTTCGGGAAGCTTTCTCCTGGCGCAGGACAGCAATCCCTCCAACCCTGGCCAGCGGGACTCGAAAGATTCCAAAGGAGAAGTAACCATGCAGGGCTGCGTCAGCAGATCCAGTGGCGATTACATACTGATGAAGCAGGATCCGGCCGTAACCTATGAGCTGCAGGGGAGCCACAAGATAAAGCTCCGCCACTATCTGGGACAGCGAGTGGAGGTAACCGGGAACGAGTCGCCGACAATGGCTAGCAGCTCCGATGCGATGAATAAGGTGGGTTCCGCAGCTCCGGTTACTCTGACCATTACATCGATCAAGACCCTTGACAAGGACTGTTCAGTTCGCGATGTCTCGAGATAGGTAGGCTTTAGTTATCCTAGGCTCGGTGCGCTCACTGGCAGTCCGGGGGCATAGCTTGAATCTCCGCCTCGGAGTCACAAGGCGGCTTTTTCTTGGCTGGCTCGAACCGGGACGGGTGGTCGTACCGAAGAATCCATAAGCCGTCGTTGTTGGTGAGATAGATGAGCCCGTGCCCTCCGTCGGGGAGAAGACTGGTGACCTTGTTGAAGGTCTCCAGTGTCTTTGGATTCCGCGGATCGCTCAGGTCAAGCACCCGAACAGTTTCGGTTGGATGACTATTGCTGGTCAGGGTGGTCGGAGTCTTTTCCGGAGCCTCGGCGATCGCGACGTCGGGGCTGACTACTTGCAAGTTTCCGGCGGTTGCCTGATTTGCTTCCGCCGTCCGTTTCAGGAGGCTCGGCTCGTCCGGCTTGCTCACGTCCACGATCATGAACCCTTGCTTCCCGGCTTGTTGCACGTATAGATACTGTTTGCCTTTTTCCTTCTGCAACAACATCTGACTTCCGGTGGCCTGCGGCAATGGCAAGTGGGCGATGACGGTTGCAGGGACGTCCGTGGGTTTTGCCGCGGGTTGGTCGCTCGCGCTGGCCAGCGAGGCGAGCAACAGCGGAAGCGAGAACGCGAGTGCACGAGCGCGAAGGGAGCCCTTAAAAGTCTTCATAAATCACATCACCACTTCCGACGCGAAGCTTCTCCAAGTCTCGCGTCTCAGCCAACTATATCACCGCCGCTAGCGGGCTCCTCATTGCTCCGCGGCAACGCCGACGCATCCGGCAGAGGCTAGCGTTGAACAAACCGTACCAGCCTGAAGCGGCACAAAAGCATGGTTTGTGCTTGGGTCTACCGAGATGCTGTGTGCATTCGATCCGGTCGGCATGTTGTACAGCCACTGGTTTGTCTTGGCGTCAATGACGCCCATGACCGCATTCGGAAGAAAATCGCGCGCCGCGAGATAGTACTTGTTGTCGCCCGGGTTATACCAAACCTCGTCCACGCCACCGACCTGCGTGATTTCCAGGCAGTTGGCATTCGGCGGCGCATTCTGTATCCCGGAATTCG
>PLHQ01000042.1 GCA_003138975.1 Acidobacteriaceae bacterium
GCAACATCTTCGACAAGCTGGGGGTTTCGACCCGACTGGAGCTGGCGCTGTTTGCCGTGAACCATTCACTTCCCTTGAGAAAGATTGGAGAGGAATAAAGCTCCTTCCGGCGAACAGTCCAGCCACGAAACCAGAACCACAGACAATATGAATGCTGGCTTCGTTTTTCACTTCCCGGCGCTTGCGGACAGGGCTTTCAAAATGCATAGATCGTATTCGGCAGCGAAGTGTTCCACCTCCGACTCTTTCCGGGCATTATCAATGAACTGCTTTAGCGGCGCGGCGCCGGGGTCCTCATCAAAGTCACTTCCGCTTCCCGGTGACCCGCAGCACTTCCCATCAGCCGCATAGACGACCGCTGTGAAGCGGTTCCCGTAATCTAGGCCTTGGTCGGTGATGACCAGCCGAATTCCGTCGTTAAGGTCTAGGAGTCGCTGCTTCTTTCTCCCCGCCATCACCGACCTCCTGCTTTCGCGGCCTTCGCTTTCGGGCCGCTCCTGTTTTGCGCGCGGACGTGGGCCGGGAAATTTATCGTAGTGCTCTGGGTGCGGTTCACTTCCCGCCTGTTTTCTACGGCTTCACCAACGTCGCATCGATGCTAGAGCTTCCACCAGCGGTGACTGTCATTGTCCGCTGCCAAGGCGTCATCTCCTCCTTCTCGATTGAGACTTGGTGTTCTCCGGGGGCCAACTGGATGGTGGATGGAGTGCTACCCATATATTTCCCGTCAACGTTTATGTCACAGCCCGGAGGCGTGGATTTCACGATTATGCTCGCAGGCTGCATCGCAGGTTCGGATTCGACGCGGGACTCTGCCTGTGAGTTGTCGGCGGCGGGTGGAGGCTCTGGCTGCGCGACTGCCGTGGTCAACATTTCCTTCCCCGAGCTATGCTCAACAAAATCCTTTAGATGCTTGGCAACCGCTTCTGCCATTGATTGCGAGTTCTTACTGCCGCCTTTTTGCTTGGCGACCGAGTAGGCCCAAAGAACCTTGGTTGAACTCGTCTCAATTAACTGCACAGAGACATTCCCCTTGTCCTCAATCCCGGCGCAGTAAGCGAATAAACAGCGTGCGATTTTTCCACCCGTGGATTCTGTCTTGATTTCGACAGGTGCGGCTCTGAGCACGTAGTTTGCCCTCGTTTGGTCTGTCACTACATCAACGGGAACGTTCTTCTTCGAAATCGCTGCAGCTAAGTAAGTTTCAAAGCCCTGTTGTGGTTCGACGTAAACCGTAGGCCGTGCAAGTTGACCAAAGCACGACAGCGACGCAGCGAACACCAGCAACAGTCCGAGTTTCTTCATGCCTTCACACCTCTGACGTTGTTGTAGTGTGTGAGGGTTACGAGGACAAGTTACGAGCGACCAGTCGCTTCGCCGTCTATTGTGTCAGAATGTAGCAAATCGTGCCCTGCTGCTCCACGCGTGGCGAGTTGGCGCTGTTCGCGGTGAACATGCGAGAGAGCGAACGTGAACGACTGGCACGCCGCGACGCATACGAGCGGGAGTTGGAACGCCGTGGTAAAAAACAAAAACTTAGGATGAAGCTCGACCTACTTTCCGAAAAGGGTGCCGATCTAGATCGAATGACGCGACATCGGAGGTAATGTCCACGAAGAAGCGGCAGCCGCAGACCAAGCGCAAGGCGAAGACGACGGCGGCTCTTGGACCGATCGCCATCGGCAACGACATGAGTTGGGTGACGAAGCAGATCGCAATCGGAAGCTGTATTCGGGATGCCGCCAAAATGGCCGACGCGTCCCAGCAGGGCATTACTCACATCCTGAACCTTAGCTCCTTCGACAATACGAAACTCGCCAAGCTCCACGGGATACGCATTCTCTGGAACTACGTCTCCGACGACCTGGCGCCAAAGTCAACAGAAGTTTTCAGGCGCGGCGTGAGGTTCGCCAAGCTGGCATTATCCGAGAAAGAGAACAAGCTGCTCATCCACTGCGCCGTCGGAATGCACCGTGCCCATAGTGCGGCGCTTTGAAAATGTGACTTCGTAGCCCCCGCCTGGAACCCTGTTGTAAACATCGCAACGAAAAGGAGCACTCCCATTGTGGATTGAGATTCAGAAGAATCCAAGAACCTGCCGGATCACGACAGTAGGCCGTGCTCGCGCAGTTTTCGGTACAAATTCCGCTCACTAATTCCGAGCATCCTGGCCGCGTTTCCGCGGTGACCCTTGCTGGCCTCGATCGCCAAGCGGATGTGCGTGCGCTCCGCTTCTTCGAGCGTCGGCAGTGGGGCGTCCTGCGCTAACGGATCGTTCGGCGGAGCCGGCTTCGAATTCCGCAAGGAGGCGGGGAGATGCTCGGGCAGAACGAGCGAGCCCTCACAGAACACCAGGGCCGCTTCGACCACGTGCAGCAGTTCGCGTACGTTCCCAGGCCAGTTGTGCCGTCGCAGGAGTTGCAGGGCCGCTTCGCTGATCTGTTTATCGGAGCCAAAGCGCTCGTTGAGCACGGTCGCGAAGTGTTGTGCCAGCAGGTCCACGTCGGCCCCTCGGGCGCGCAGAGGTGGCACCTCCACCGTGACCGTGCTGACGCGGTAAAACAAGTCTTCGCGGAAAAGGCCCTGCCGCACCATGGAGGACACATCGCGATTGGTCGCGGCCAGAATCCGGACATCCACTCGAATTTCCCGGGTGCCGCCGACACGCCGGAATGTGGAGGCATCGAGAACGCGCAACAGCTTGGTCTGCGTCGCTGGGCTCACCTCCCCGATCTCGTCGAGGAAAATCGTTCCGCCATTGGCGACTTCGAACAATCCTGGCTTGGCGCGGTCTGCTCCAGTGAATGCGCCACGCTCGTGGCCGAACAGTTCGCTCTGGAGCAGGCTTTCCTGCAGTGCAGCGCACTCGACTACCACGAACGGCCGCGACCGGCGGGAACTGCGCGCGTGAATCAGCTTGGCCACCCATTCTTTTCCGGCGCCAGTCTCGCCGGTTATGAGCACGGTTGAATCGCTGGGGGCCACCCGATCGATCAGATTGAGCAGGCGGCGGAATTCCGGGCTGTTGCCGATGAAGGAATTGCCGGGATCCGGAGGAGTCAAAACATGATCGAGAAGATTGGCTCGCTGGCGTAGTGACCGCCTTTCGAGCGCCCTTTGAATGCGAATGTGAAGTTCGTCCAGCGGGCAAGGTTTCACGACGTAATCGAAGGCACCGACACGGATTGACTCGATTGCGGTATCGATGGAACCGTGTCCGGTCAACATGATGACCTCGGTTGCCGGGCTGGCGGCTTGGATGGCCTTCAGCGTTTCGAGCCCGCCCATCCCCGGCAAGCGCAGGTCGAGCAAGACGATTTCGGGTTCCGCCACTGCGACTCGCCGGATTGCTTCCTCACCTGTGCCCACCGCGTCAACCTCGTAGCCGAGACGACTCAGTTCGCCCGCCATCACCTGCCGGAATGCCGTATCGTCATCGACCACAAGGACGGAGGGGGACTTCATAGTCCGTCCTTCGGCTGCGGATCGAGGTGGATTACCGGGATCACGACTTCGAAGGTAGAACCCTTTCCCTGAGTGCTCTCGACCAAGATGTCGCCGCCCCAGCTCCGGACAGCGTTCAGCGACAGGAATAGACCGAGGCCAGTGCCGCCTTTGCGGAGGCTGAAAAAGGGCTCAAAGATCTTTTGACGGTATTCCGGGGCGATCCCGCATCCTTCATCGATGACGCGAATGTGTACAGCATCACCGCCTTGGGTAGCAACGACGACCTTGTCGCCCGGCTTCGATGCCTGAATCGCATTGAGCAGAAGATTGACCAGCAGGTTTTGCAACTCGGCTTCGTCGGCCCGGACATGGAGAGTCGTTGCAAACGGCTGCACCGCGACGTCCACTGAGTTGGCGCGAGCCGTCGGATCGACGAGCCTCTGGGCGGCCGCGATGGCCGCGCCCAGGTCCACGACATCTCCTGCGTGGCGTTGTCCACGCGACAGGCGCAGGAAGTGTTGGGTGATACCGCGGCACCGCATGATCTGCTCGCGCGCGATTATCGCATTCTTGCGGATTCTAGCCTCATCCATTTGCCCGCTCTGCCCGCGAGGAGTCTCGCGGAGGATTCCCTCCACGCACATCAGGGTTGTTGCCAGAGGAGTGTTCATCTCGTGCGAAAACCCTGAGGCCAGGACTCCGACC
Source organism: Acidobacteriaceae bacterium (assembly GCA_003138975.1). Lineage (GTDB taxonomy): Bacteria > Acidobacteriota > Terriglobia > Terriglobales > Acidobacteriaceae > Sulfotelmatobacter. The sequence goes on from PLHQ01000042.1 coordinate 4,153, forward strand.
GACGCCAAGCGGTAGGACTCCGCCAGTTTTGCCTCGGCTGCTCGCCGCTCGGAGATGTCGCGCCAGACCTCCACTACCTGAGTTAGCCGCCCCGAGGCGTCCAGAATCGGTGAAGCGTGAATTTCTTCCCAAGCCACCGTCTCGTTGCCTGTCTTGCGCTCGTGGATCCGCACTTGGCGCGCACCCGAACGCAGGCAGGCGAGGGTGGGGCAGTCCGAAAGGTTGCACGCCCCTGGCTCAAGTTGGTTGCAGCAGCAGCCCAGAGCCTGCTCGCGAGAGTTTCCGGCTCGCTGCAGAAAGGCGTCGTTGGCCGCCATAATCTTTCGTTCCGCGTCGAGGACTACGATTCCGTCATCGATACTGTTGATCACCGTTTCCAGCCGCTCCCGCTGAGTGCGGACTTCACCGACCAGACCTGACACCGAGTCGGCCATGGCATTGAACTCTTTCGCCATCCACGCCAGTGTGTCCGAGCCTTCCGCGGGCACGCGCCGTTCCAGGTCGCCCTGGGAAATCAGGCGCGCTGTGGTTTCAAAACGCTTCAAGCGGCGCAAAACCGACAGCCGAATCACCAGGGCGATGGCTCCCACGATAACGAAGGTTAAGGCACCGGTGCCGGCTACCATCCAGCGCAGGTCCCGTGTCATCGCGGTGCGGACCTCCCCGGCGTTGTAGTCCAGAATCAGGATTCCATTGATTTTCTGGTGGGCATCGTGGCAGTGGTAGCACTCCTCGCGGTTATGAATGGGCACGACGGTTCTCAGAATCGTGCCACCACGGGTCTCGATCACGCGGCTGGACCCCCGGCGTTCCGGCGGATCGCGATGACAGGCCTGGCAAGTGGGAGAGTCGATCCGAAAATCATTTCCCGCGGTCCCCGGCTTACTGGAATAACGTTCCACGCCATTGCGGTCCAATACTACTAGTTGTTCGACGCGCGACTGTTTACCGAAGCTCTCGACCATTTGCGCTATCAGGGTGCGGTCATTGCCCACCATCTGGTGTTCGAGCGCGGTTCGGATCAATTCGCCTTCGGCAAGCGCACTACTGTGTTCGGTTGCGAGGAGGCTTTGAAAGTGACGGACCGAAAAGATGTAGGCGGCGACGGTGCAGGCTACAACCACCGCCGCGGTGACACCGAGCGCGAGGCCGACCGTCATGCTGGCAAAACGCAGCTTCATCATGATGGCACAGAGATGGCGGGATGATGGCATACATGCTGACAGCCGTCAACGACTGACGAATAGTCAGACCCAACATGACATTCTGGCAGTCCGATTGTTACGCACATCCCACTTCGTCTGAAGCAAAAGGAGTTAGGCCTCAGCCAACGCTGGCATGCCACGTGCGATAAGAAGTGCTAAAGGAGGGTTTTTGCCATGGATATGCTCTTGATGGGCTTGTGCTTTGGCGTGGTTGGCGTAGTGTTCGTAGCTCTCGCGTTTGGAGCGGCGATGCGTTCGGAGCCATGGAATTCAGCAGTGCAGCCCGAGATTCCATTGGTCAAAGCGGCTGCCCCGGCCCGCTTTTTCTCGGACCGTGTTGCTATACCAGCAACTGTCCCGCCCTTGCAGCTGCCTATTGAGGTCTTGTTGCTGCAAATTGAAAACCACGTCCGCATGGAGCAGGCTGCCGCGGAGTCGTTCATCGCATTTCCCACGCAAGCCCTGTTGCACAGCAAGACAACTTCGCCGTTTGTGAACTGAAAGAGTGGCTCATGACGCATGAACTGCTGAACGGTCTCTCATCCGCCGAGGTCGAGCAGGTTCTGGAACTGGGCACCAGGCTGATCGTTGCCACCGGAACCTCGTTGTTCCGGCTGGGAGAACCAGCCGATCGCCTGTTCCTGATCGAACGCGGGCGAATCAGGCTTACCCTGCCGATGCCGGTCCGGGGCCGGGAAGAGGATATTTTCGTGGAAGAAAGATCTCCCGGTCAGGCTGTGGGGTGGTCGGCCCTGATTCCGCCCTACCGGTTTACGCTCACCGCCACCGCGCCGCTGTTTGAAGCGGAAGTTATCGCCCTGCCGCAGGAGGCATTGCGCCAATATTTTGCTGCGAATCCGGCGGCTGGACACAAAATCGCTCTGAATCTGGCAGTCGTTATTGGACATCGCCTGCAACTGTTCCAGACGATGTGGCTGCGCGAGATGCAGCGTACCGTGGAAGTGCGTACGGTTTGAGCCGGTGAATCGGCCCATGAAAATGACGATCCGGATACTGAGTGGTTCCCGCGGCGGGAGGCGCAGTGAATGACCGCTGAGCAACTTTCCAAACCCAAGCCAACGCGCCGCCGCGCGATTGAAATGTTCCTCGGTGGCGGACTACTCGCCTCTTTTGCTTCCTTCATCTATCCCGTGCTGCGCTATCTTGTCCCTCCGGCGGTGGCAGATCTCGGCGGGGACGAGATCGTCGCCGCCAAGCTCACGGAGCTGAAGCCGAACAGCGGGAAGATTTTCCGGTTTGGTAATCGCCCCGGTCTGCTGATCCGCACCGCCAGCGGAGAGTACCGCGCCATGTCAGCGACCTGCACTCATCTATCCTGCACCGTGCAGTATCGCGACGATCTGCGTGAAGTCTGGTGCGCCTGCCATAACGGCAAGTACGACCTCAACGGCCGAAATATTTCGGGCCCTCCGCCGCGACCGCTGGAAGGCTTTGAGGTGCAGGTACGCGGGGACGAGATATTCGTACGGCGCCGGAGGGAAGCTTGAGATGAGCGTGCGCAACTGGCTGGACGAGCGGTTTGGTTGGGATGACCTGATCGCCCCGTTGCGGAAGAAAACCGTTCCTCTCCACAAGCTTTCCTACTGGTATTTCCTCGGAGGCATCACCCTTTTCCTATTCGTCATCCAGGTGCTGACCGGGATCCTGCTGCTTCTGTACTACCGGCCCGGAGCGAACGAAGCCTTCGAGAGCGTGCAGTACATCATGACCCGGGTGCGGTTTGGCTGGCTGATTCGGTCGATCCACTCCTGGTCGGCCAACCTGATGATCTTTACCGCGTTCGCGCACATGTTCAGCGTGCTGTTCCTTAAGGCGTACCGTAAACCGCGCGAGCTCACATGGGTCAGCGGAGTGATTCTCCTGTTTCTCGTCATGGGCTTCGGCTTCAGCGGCTACCTGCTGCCTTGGAACACTCTGGCTTTCTTCGCCACCAAGGTCGGCACCGAGATTACTGGACAGGTTCCAGCCATCGGCAAGCCCCTGATGATCTTTCTCCGCGGTGGTGAAGAGGTAACTGGCGCCACGCTAACACGGTTCTTTGGATTCCATGTCGCCGTTCTACCCGGATTGGCAACTGTGCTGATCCTGCTGCACCTGCTGCTGGTTCAACGCCTTGGCATCAGCATACCACCGCAACTGGAAATGAAGTGGACTGCGAATCCGTCTGCCAAGCGGGAAATGAAATTCCTTCCCAACTTCTTGCTGCGGGAATTGATGGCTTGGTACGTGGCCCTGGGAGTGTTGGGCGCGTTGGCAGCGGTCTTCCCGTGGAACCTCGGCATTAAGGCCGATCCTTTTGTGTCTGCCCCAGCGGGAATCAAGCCCGAGTGGTACTTCCTTTTCATGTTCCAGACGCTCAAGCTCATCCCGCCCAAAGTGTGGTTCATCGACGGGGAGATTGTGGGCGTACTTGCTTTCGGCCTCATCGGCTTGTTGTGGCTTCTGCTGCCTTTTTTTGAGAGTGACCAACCTTCACACATGAAAAGGTGGATCACTGGGCTTTCCGTCTTTGCTCTGGCGTACGTAGTGGGTATGAGTGTCTATGGCTATCTTGCGAAATAAGCTCCGATCGTTCAGCGCAGCCCGCTACGTCGGGCTGGCCGGCTTCATCGTGTTCGCAGCTTGCCTGAGTTACGGGCAAACTACGAACTCCTGCCTGGATTGTCACTCCGCCTTGCCTGATCCGCTGGGAGTGAGCCAGGAGAAGTTCAGCCAGGACATACACGCGCAAAAAGGTCTGACTTGCGCCAGCTGCCACGGGGGCGACCCAACCAGCGACGATCCAGATAAAGCCATGAGCCGAAAGGCTGGGTGGAAGGGTAAGATCGATCGCAAGCAGATCCCGCAGTTGTGCGGAACGTGCCACTCGGATCCGGCGTATATTCGGCAGTTCAACCCCAGCTTGCGCACCGACCAGTTGGGCCAGTACCGCACCAGTGTGCACGGCAAGCGCTTCGCGGCCGGAGACACGAAGGTTGCAGTGTGCACGGATTGTCATAGTGTCCACGATCTGAGGGCCCCCAGCGATCCCCGCTCCACGGTCAATCCGGTCAACGTGGCGAACACGTGCGCTCGCTGCCATTCTGACGCGAGTTACATGAAGGGATATTCCATTCCCACGGATCAGTTTGCAAAGTACAGCACGAGCATGCACCACGAAGCGCTCGCGGTGCGAGGCGATCTTAGCGCGCCTACCTGTACAACGTGTCATGGAAACCATGGCGCGGCGCCGCCAGGAGTCGACAAGGTTCAGAATGTGTGTTCGAACTGTCACACTTTCCAAGCCCAGATGTACGAAAAAAGCTCGCACAAAAAAGCCTTTGAAGCGGCTTCTCTTCCAGAATGCGTCGTGTGTCATAGCAATCATGGCATCAGACATCCCACTGACGCGATGCTTGGCACTGGTCCTGATGCCGTCTGCATGCGGTGTCATACCCCAGGCGACGCCTGTGATCAAGCAAGGGCAGGATTACAGAATGCCTTGAGTCAACTGGACGCGGCCATCAAAAGTGCAGACCGAGTTCTTGGTGTCGCCGAGTCTTCTGGTATGGAGGTGAGCGAGGCTCGGCTGGGACAGGATCAGGCACGGGATTCGCTGACCAAGGCTCGAGTCACCATCCATAGCTTCCGGACAGACTTGGTAGATCAGGACATTCAAGCCGGCATGAAAATCGCCGCCAAGAACCTGCAAGCTGGGAAGGAAGCCATGATTGAGCGCAACCATCGCCGCTTCGGGCTCGGAATTTCGCTCATCGCGATCGGGATGGTGTTAGCTGGGCTTTGGTTGTACATCAAGAAAATAGAGAGTTAGACCTCAGGGTCGAAAATCCCCCGCAGTCACGCTGGAGTTCCCAGCGGTTCGACCCGATAGCCGAGGTTTCGGAGTTCCCGGATCATCCTACTAGTGCGCTGTCGTCTTGACTTTGTATTCACGGATGGTCCTCTTTCTTCGTAACGGACTCCCCGGTGCAGAATGATCCAGATCAGGTGGCACAGCCGATGGGCGATGGCGCCGATGGTTTGATTGTGTCCCAGGCGCGACACCAGTCGGCGATAGACGATCTCGAAAATGGTTCCTTTCGACTTGACCGCAGCGTTAGCACATTGATTGAGAATGCGCCGCATATGGCGGTTACCTTTCGGGGAGCGGTGGCTNNAGGTGCTTGCCGGAAGGAAATGTCGCTGCTGTCGCCCCCACCTCGGCAATGATCTGCTGCGCCGAATCCACACCCAGGCCGGGAATTTCCGACAACCGCTGGACGCAATCCGGATGCTGGCTAAGCAGAGCCGCCATCTCTTGGTCCAGTTGGCCGATCTGCTGCTCGATCAGTTGCAACTCCTCCAGAAACATCTTGAGCAGTCTGCGGTAGATGGGTTGGAGCTCCGCGCATGCGCCCAGCGCGTCGCATAACTGTGCCGGTGTGGCACGCAACTTCTTATCGGCCAGGGCGGCCGGATCGGTTCCTCCATCGGCGATCGCCTTCAGCATGCGTCGTGCACTGACGCCCAGAAGATCCGAGACCAAGCTAGACAACTTAATGTGGGCCTCCTCCAGTAGAGCCTCCAGTTGGTTTTGCAACCGCACTTTGTTGCGTGTCAGCTGGTACTTTCGGCGTGTGACCGTCCGCCATAGCCGCTGTTCGGCATCGGGCACAAAACTTAAGACCAGCTCGTCGGCCACCAGCCGCTTTACCAAACGTTCGGCGTCGGGGAAATCCTTCTTGCGTCCGCGCCGTCCACGATTCGATCGTGCTTGCGCCAGATGGAGCGTTCCCGACATTGGGCCTGCACCTTCTCGCTTTTGGCAGCTCGGTTTCCAGTACCGTTCCAGTGCTCCCCAGACGGGTTTCCAATATTGTGCAGTTGATTCCATCACGACTTCCTCGACCTCGTGCTCGATCAGCCATGCGGCCAGCAATCGCAGAGGCTCAGGATTGCTACCGTATCGGATCCGTTCAAACTGGTACTCCCCCTGAACTTCAACGTCGGCCACGACCACAGCCAGCATCTTTTTATGTACGTCGATTCCCGCTATCCTGTACGCCATACGTCTCCTCCTGGCGGGAGCGGAGAGCGTGCTGCGAGTTCCTTAAGCAGGGTCACAGGCTATCGCCGCTCTCCCAGGAGGAGAGAGACAACGCCCAATTATTCGCTCAACCACGCACGCTCCGGATCAGACAGATAGACAGCCTTAACTTCTCCACTGAGACTTCAATCTCGCCGCTCCGAGCCTCTCCTATTTTGCATTCGACTCGGAGTAATTTTCATGAGCTTTCGCGGGCCGCAGGCCCTACTCGACAGATAGGAGGAACTTGTAAATCTGCGACGTTGTTTCCTGTGGGCCAGTAGGCGATCCAGGCGGACTTCTCTGGCGGTGCGCCACCCTTCCGGGGTCCTGACTGGCCGGCAACGGTCCTGAGAAGCAGCCGGTAATGCAAAACCACTCTTGGCCAAGTCTCAAAACGTTCCCAATCGCTTGGCAATGAAAAATTGTCGATGCCCAAATCCAGGCCACTTGCGACAAATCGGATGAGGCCCTCCAGAATCTCTCGATAGCAGCCCGTGACACCGCAAAATGCGGCTTCGTACCTGACCAGTTGGAGTCCCGTCTTGCTCACGCGGATATCGAACTAAATTCCGGAAGAATTGTCTCTGGTTACGCTGAACTTGCAGCTCTTTCATAAGGATGCTGCAGGAGAGGGATTTGGCCTCATTGCTCGAAAGGCAACGGCGTTAATAACCAAGAAACAGCACGGGCCTTGAGCATTCGATTGTGCCCGGAGTCAACCCGTCAACCGTGTATTAGTCTGAGGCTTACGGATGAGCGCGTCATTTTGCATATCTCAGTTGTACCCGGTGCGGTGGCGCGTCAGTTGTGCGGACCGTAGGGAAGTTGGTCGATACTGTCGCGGATGATTTCCCAGATGCCGTTGAGCAAGCCTCCGACAATCATAAATGCAAAGTATCCAAGGACTATGTACGCAAGAACGACTAGCACAATCTGCATGGGGACGATCCTAAGGGGAGAGCACGGGGAGGGCAACGGCTCTCATGGTATGCGCCTTTGGTAATCACCCTCGGTAGTCAGGCGTTATGCAATGCACGTACAGTTGAGGTGTCCGCGCAGTGACATGGCGGCGCCGGCGGTGTGGTTTGCCTACTCACCGGACCGTAAGGGTGAACACCCCGAGCGGCATCTGCGCGAGTTTCGCGGACGCTGCAAGCCGACGCCTACGCCGGATTCAATCAACTCTACGAAACCGGCCTGGCGAGATCACCATCGGGCTGCTAGATCCAGTTGGTTGCGTCGCCGTGGCCACCGACGAAGATAATAGCCTGGCCATGCTGCTCCGCCGTCCGGGCGAAACCTTGGCCCAGTTGCTCGCCCGCCTCGACCAAGCTATCGACAAAGCGCTCACCGAAGATATTTACACCGATGAAATCAACTCGCCGTCCAGGCGTTCCTGAATCCCTAAGTGCCACATCCTTGCTCTTGTCGACAGGGCCTACTCCGGGCGCTCACCCTCATGCTGGGCCAACCTGCAGAGATGCAACGTAGCACTTTGCTTCAGCGCTGAGATCTCGCAGCAGAGGAGCAGAGTCCACTTGGATGGTCCATCTCTAGGCCGCTCATAAGTAACACCACTGTAACTCCCCGGTGGTGACGTTGCTGCGCACAGCTCTCGAAAATATCCTCGGACCATGAAACTCTTAGGCTCCGGCTGCGGTTCCCCTCAGACAAGGCTGGCAGTGATCCGGCAAGCATCCGAGATGCCCTGCAACCGCGAGGTTCTCCCGGTGTTGAAGCAGATCGAACATGCAACACGAGTAGAGATTGCCAGCGATGACATCCGGCTCCACGCGCTCGGGGTGCGGTGGTCGTGAAGCCTTCTCAGTTATCCGTTAAGAATCACTTCCCGCGAGTCTCATTCTTTCTGAAGTTGCTTGCCAGTTTTCAGACGCTTTTCTACCAGTCGTTGTGCGCCATATTCGCCGATCCTATCAAGTCAAACGATGAACGGCTGAGAACGCTAAAGAACTCCTGCATCAAAACTAGGCATTTTGGGTTGGATTGGTACCCGGAATGTGCACATTCGTGAGCACAGTCAAGGAGTCAAGGGTTCCCCGAACACGAACATAAGGCGGTACAACTGCGTCGATCCTTGATCCTTATTATGAACCCGATGGACTGGTTGAACGCCCATCTACGAAGCCTTTGGAACCCCATATCCGCGAATGTCTTTGAAAAGAGCCGGTCGAGTGTTGTTACGACTCGCGTTCTCGCAGGCCGAACCGCAACTTGAGATCACACGTTTAGCTTCCAATAACCGTTAAGAGGAGCCTTTTGGACTTTGCGTTCGCCCAAGAGGATATTCAGTGCTGTGGCAACAGTGTCGGGGCGCTTGCGAAATTGTTCCGCCAAGTCGTTCTCGCTGACGACTACGTCCCCGTCTGGGTAGCGTTGATGGACATTGCGTCCGTAAGTCGAAATCCTATCGGCGAGTGCGCGAAGTTCTTTTTTCCGGTTACGCTCCGCACGTTGGACTTTGGCTCGGTCGGGTTCGAGACAAATTCTGCATGCTGCTGCAATTCCGACCGCACAAGCAATCATCGCGCTGATTCTCCAGCGTGAGGCAATCCACGAAGGAATAGGTGTGAAAGGATTCATCATTTGGATGAGAGAGCCGTGAGCCCCAGAGTAACCTGCTAACATGTCCAGCACGAAGATTACAAAAGTCCTACGCCGTCAGCGCGGAGTAGGCGGTGAATCCGCTTTGCACCGCGATTTATGCAACCTTGCCGAATAGGAAGGAGCCGAGTTGAAAACTGAGAAGAACAGGTTGAGAATCCGCCCTGCGGATCGCCATCCCTACAGCGATTCGAGACTCTGTACTTTCTGTGGTGTTCTTAAACCATGCTCAGCCGAATACTTGGCTTGGGTTAGAAGACGGGGGTGGGAAACAAACGGGAGGCGAGATTGCCGCCTCCCATTTTTTTCTCATTGACTGCTCTTAGGCCGCCTTGCCCTGAACCTTAGCTTCGAGGACCTTCTCGCTGCCAACATTAACCTTAATCTGCTTGGGCTTGGCTTCCGCCTTCTTGGCGAGCTTGATCTTCAGAACGCCCTTATCATAATGGGCGCTCACCTGCCCGGAATCAACGGAACTGGGCAGCGTGAACGACCGGGTGAAGCTCCCGTACTGCCGCTCGACACGACGGAAGTTCTCCTCTTTCTCTTCCTTTTCGATCTTCCGCTCGCCATGGACGGTGAGGGTAGAGTTCTCGACGCTGACATTAATGTCCTTTTCGTCAATGCCGGGGACTTCAAGCTTCAGAGTGATGTTGTGCTCGTCTTCGTAAATGTCCACGGGCGGTGCAAAGGTGGTGGTTGTTAAGGAATCGTCCGGGACTTCGGGGCTATACGACTCACGGAAAAGACGGTTCATGCGGTTCATGCGGTCTTGCATGGTCGAGAACTCACGGAAAGGCTCCCAACGGGTCAATAGGGTCATAACGTAGTTCCTCCTTGGAGGTAATCTAAGAGGAAAAACTTCAGATGGGCTGACTTAGTTCAGAGGACCTGAAAGAGTAAGGAGAGATAGCTTGCTCAACTTAATGCTAGGCTTCTGGGTACCCGCTGTCAAACTGCGGCTAGGGTCGGCAGCCTCGCGCTGGTCGAAGCGACGGTGCGCCAAGTCACGGGCAACCGAGGCGGGCGTGAGGGCAAACGTCGCCGATCCCTGTGACCGATGCCAAAGCTGTGAAATCTGGGGTCAAGAAGTTCCGAGAGAAGTACGGCGCGAAAGATGTGAGGAAGTGCTATTCGAAGTTCGATGTGGCGGTGATTGAACTGGTGCGCTGTAAGTGCCGGAGCAAACACACGGTTGACAGATTAATCCGCGGCTAGCGTGACTTCACCACTTGAAATTCTCAGGCGGCCAGTCTTCGTTCAGGGCGGATTACTACCGGTTATCTCGTCGTCCGACCACCGAGAATCCATCGCGTTCCACTTGGAGTGCGACAATTCGCCCCTGCCCCCTTGAAATTTCTCGAAGTTTCCTGAATTCTGTCGAATGGGCCCCCTCTCATCCGTCATACGTTCAGGCGCAGAAAGGCGCGCATCATAGTTCCCATTAGGAGAAAATCTGATGCAATTTGCCCTGCTAATCTACGAATCACCGGAAGCTTTTGCGACCCGGAACGGCGACGGAGCCGACCCTTACACGGGTGCTTGGCGGGCGTACCATAAAGCTCTCGTCGAATCCGGCACCTACGTCGCTGGCGATCCTCTTGAAGTTCCGGAGACTGGAACCACAGTGCGGCTTAAGGAAGGAAAGCGGCGCGTGCAGGACGGCCCCTTTGCCGACACTAAGGAGCAACTCGGGGGATTCATAATCATGGAGCTTCCCTCGCTTGACGCGGCGCTCGATTGGGCCGCGCGCTGTCCAGCATCCTCGCTCGGTGCCGTGGAGGTTCGGCCCCTCGCGCCACAATCCAAGCTGCGGATCACCGGATGAGCGTAAGCGGGCAAGAGGACACACATCGGGCGATCGAGCGCGTGGCCCGCGAGTCATACGGTCGTCTGGTGGCGTATCTCTCCTCGCACACGCGCGATGTCGCCAGCGCCGAAGATGCCCTCAGCAATGCATTGCTTGCAGCACTCACGGCTTGGCCGCGAGACGGACTGCCACAAAATCCGGAGGCCTGGCTGCTGACGGCGGCGCGCCGCTCCTTCATCGATCTTATGCGTCATCAACAAATGGCCGAAGCAAGTGAGCCCACTCTCCAGCTCCTAAGGGAGGAACGCGAGGTGACGTTGCCGGCGGAGTTTCCAGATGACAGGTTGAAACTGCTGTTCGTATGCGCTCATCCGGCAATCGATCCGGCGATGCACACGCCGCTCATGCTCCAGACCGTTCTGGGGCTGGATGCGGCGCGCATCGCCCATGCCTTCTTGGTTTCACCCACGACGATGGGGCAGCGCCTGGTGCGTGCCAAGACGAAGATCCGCGACGGGGGTATTCAGTTTGAAATCCCGCAGGAGCGTGAATTGCCGCAGCGGCTTGACGCGGTGCTGGAAGCGATTTACGCCGCCTTCGGAATCGGCTGGGACGACATGGCGGGTGTTGATCAGCGCGGCCGAGATCTGGCAGAGGAGGCGATCTGGCTCGCGCGGGTTCTTCTGCAGTTGATGCCCCAAGAAGCAGAGGTCCACGGGTTGCTGGCTCTCATGCTCCACTGCGAAGCCCGCCGGGCGGCGCGGCGGGGGCCGGACGGCCGGTACGTGCCTCTCTCGGAGCAGGATTGCCAGAACTGGTCTCTGCCCTTAATTGAAGAGGCGGAACGGCATCTCGACGAAGCGTCGAGTCGCGGTCGCACCGGCCGGTTTCAACTCGAAGCTGCGATTCAGTCGGTACATGCCGAGCGGGCGCGGAGCGGCGGGATTCAGTGGAACGCGATCATGATGTTCTATGAACAGCTGATCCGGATATCGCCGACGCTCGGCACGCGAACTGGGTATGCCGCGGCCGTAGCCGAAGCGAAAGGAGCCGAAGAAGGGCTGGCAGCGTTGGATGGGATCAACGCGGACGCTATCTCCGCCTATCAGCCCTACTGGGCGGTTCGCGGTCACCTGTTGCAACGGCTAGGGAAAACACCTGAGGCCTTGGATGCCTTCGACCGGGCGATTGGTCTAGCCGAGGACCCCGCAGTGAGACAGTTTCTGCTCCAAAGGCGAGGCTGATTTTTTTTTATTCTCCCTGTCGAAATCACGCCACCCTACCCGTCATCCCTATAGAGGCGGCTTAACGGTCAAGTTGGCCACCGAGGAGGTAAACGATGTGCCCATTCTGTTTGGCAACCATGGGAGTAGTCGTCGCCGGGGCGGTTTCTACCGGTGGTCTAGCAGCATTGCCTGTGAAAGTTTCTCGCAAGAAGAACGCAGCAGAAGAAGAAGAAATCGTTTCAAATTTGAATAACAAGGAGAAATGAAAATGTCGACGAACAAGGAGCACGCGAAAGAGCATCTCGCGATGAAGACACCCCCGATCGTGTCGAAGCAAGAGTGGGAGGCTGCGCGGCAGCAGCTCCTCGTGAAGGAGAAGGCCTTCACCCGGTCGCGTGATGCGCTGGCCGCCGAGCGCCGGCGGATGCCTTGGCAGGCTGTGGACAAGAAATACGAGTTCGACGGACCCAAGGGCAAGGTAAGCCTGATCGATTTGTTCGAGGGCCGCCGTCAGTTAATCGTCTATCGCGCCTTCTTCGAGCCTGGAGTGTTCGGCTGGCCCGAGCACGCCTGCCGCGGCTGCTCGTTGGGCGCCGATCAGGTCGCCCATCTGGCCCATCTGAACGCCCGCGACACCACCCTCGTCTACGCCTCACGCGCGCCGCAGGAGGACATCGCGCGCCTGAAGGCGCGGATGGGCTGGGAGATGCCCTGGTACACCATCACCGACGGCTTCGACGCGGACTTCGGCGTCGCTGAATGGCACGGCCACAACGTGTTCTTCCGCGACGGCGAACGGGTGTTCCGCACATACTTCATCAACGGTCGCGGCGACGAGGCGATGGGGACCACCTGGAGCTACCTCGACATCACGCAACTCGGCCGTCAGGAGATTTGGGAGGACTCGCCAGAAGGTTACCCCCAGACCCCGCCGTACAAGTGGTGGAACTGGCACGACAACTACGACGCCGAGGCCTCGCCTGACCCGAAGTGGGTGGATATAATCACCGATCCTCAAGGAGCCGCTTCCCGAAGGCGCGACGCAGAGGCGAAAGCGAGCTAAAAGAAGGGCGCCACTTCGCCGCCTTCGAGCCGCCGACGCTTTTTCGCACTGGACCTTCACGAGTGCTCCGCAGGATGCGCGGAGCATAGCCAGGAGGAGATCTTAGGAAAATGAAAACAGCGCCCCCACGCGCTGACGGAGACAACGATGACAGACATCATGAGAGATGAACTTGGAGCTCCTAAGATAGTCGATCGCGCGACGTTTCAGGCTGAGCTGGACGCATTGCGGGTTCGGGAAAAGGCTCACACAAGAGAAGGCGACGCCATTGCAGCCGCCCGCCGACGGCTCCCCATGGTCGAGGTGGATAGCGCCATACCGCTCATCGGCAAACGTGGGGAGGTGACACTATTGGACGCGTTTGAGGGACGCCGGATGCTCATCGCCTACTACTTCATGTGGCACACCGGCCACCCTGCGCCGGAGCAGTGCGAGGGTTGCACCTTCTGTACATCAGAGGTCTGCGAGCTGTCCTTGATTCATTCGCGCGACGTCACTTACGCCACGTTCTGTCAAGGCCCTTATGAAGAGAGCGCCCGGTACCGTGACTTTATGGGCTGGGAGATGCCTTGGTACTCGGCCCCCCGAGACTCGCTCGAGACCCTCTTGGTTGGACGCCGCGTAGGCATGATGCACATCGTTTGCTACCTGCGACAAGGCTCCAAGGTCTTCGAGACTTACTGGACGACGAGACGCGGCGTCGAGGCTATGGATACCAGCTATCGGTTGCTCGACTTGACCGTCTACGGGCGGCAGGAGAGGTGGGAGGACTCGCCGGCTGGCTGGCCACAGTGGCCGAAAGGCGAGCACCCTTACCGTATCGATGGACGTCCCATCGCCCAGTGGTCTCGCCTGAAGGCCGGACGCTCCGACAACCTCGGCACCACGCCCCGCTAAACAGCTCCTGCGACGGTGAATTGCCAATATCCGTCAGCGAAGCCTTGATAGCGGCCACGGCTCGAACATTGCAAGGCGCCGAGTACTCGGCTTATCCAACCGTCCACAACTTATCCACAATAACCGTTTCTATGTTCTCTTTGCATTCTCCTTTTCGGAGCGCACAATTGCGGTTGTCATGGATGACCACAACCTTGCTCGAAACGATCTCGTCGAAGCCATACGAGGAGTGTGAGAAAGAGTGGCGGGAATTTCTAGGGTTGCTTCGGTTGAAGGTTGTGTATGTATCAGCCGTGCAAACAATTCTCAAGGAAGGAAGATGGCGAAACAAACCGAATCCCCTTGCCTACATCAGGAAGGGGTCCATTTGGTGCACTCAACGTTCAGAGCGGTAGCCTTGTCGTAAATAGAGCTACAAAGTTAGTGTGAACGCCATGTCTCAACAACCGATGAAATCGATCCACATTGACCTGAGCAGGAATTGGATGGAGAATCGGAAACGTTCTTGGGCCGAGAAGGAAATACCGATTTAGGATCCTAAAAGGCAGTCGGATAAACCGAAGTGTCCGAGAATCATTGCATGACGGAAACAGCTGCGACTCTGCTAGCTGCCGTTCACGGGTTGAGCCCCTCGCAAAAGCCAGATTTTGGCCAATCGCCTGTCCCGAATTACGGTGTCGCTCGAAATACCCAATACTTCTGCCGTTTCTTCGACATTCAATCCGCCGAAGAACTTCAGCTCCACAAACTTTGCTTTTTCTTTCATCAACCGCAGACAATGCCTTCTAGGCATCGTCTAGGGCCACCAGATTCACATCAGGTTCATTGCATACCGACGGAGCTTCTTCCAGAGAAATGTGAGGAACGGCACCTCCGCGCTTCAAATAACCGCGCGAGCGGGCAAAATCGATGAGGATGCGCCGCATCAACTGCGCTGATACGGCGAAGAAATGAGCCCGGTCCTGCCAGTTTACCTTTCCACAGTCCACCAACCGTAGATAGGCTTCGTTGACCAGCGCGTTCTCCGGCCATATAGCGCTGCGCGATCTCGTGCAATTGCCTGTACACCAGTGGCGTGAGCTTCTCCAGCGCCTCTTCGTCTCCGCCACTCCAGGCTTTGAGTAGGCGCGTGACCTCATGACTAGAAGGCAGCCCCATCTATCCCCCAAGGTGTCAAACATTACAACGAGAACACGCTAAAACCTAGCCTCGGGTGTGCAATGACGGTTGTTGGCGTCTTAGTTCTTTTGATTCCTCGACTGCGGTTTCTTTCGATCAATTCCCGCCTTACTAAATAGAGGCATGCGGCTTGGCTTTAGCAAGAAGCTCAGAAGGCGCGCCTCCACAATACTTCACAACAGGAGAAAACAAAATGATGATGAAAAAGCAGGCCGCTACACTACTTATCCTGATGTTGGTCGGGCTGACGGGGTTGGTAAACGCGCAGACGTCCACCATGATCAAAGCACAGGTCCCCTTCGAGTTCGTCGCGAATGGCAAGACGATGCCAGCAGGCGAATGCATAATCGCAGTTGTTGTGAGCAATGGACGGACAGTTCTCTCGATTAGCGGCGGGAAGCAGCACATCTACGCCCTTCCCAATGCGGATGAGTCGCCGAACGCGAGCAAAGAGACGGCGCTTGTGTTTCACCAATTCGGCGACCGGTACTTCCTTGCCGGTATCAAGCGCGAAGGAAGAATTGGCTACCAGTTGCCCGCGAGCAGACTAGAAGGTGAACTACAGGCCCGGAACGTCGCCGAGCAAGTATTCACGCTTCTCGCATCCGCCAAGTAGACGAGCAACTTGCTCGTATCCGGGAGGGAACGGATTTTGACTCTGTTCCTCTTTCTTGAGTCTCCCCGAAGGCGCCCCATCCTTCGAAAAACAATGAAGGGTGGGGCGAGCGCATTCAGTGCTTCCTCGAACACCGCGCTTGCCTGAGCACTCTAAAGGTTGAGGCGTAGGAATCCCCAGATCAGTAACCGCGTTCTGCTGTGACGTGCTAGCCGCGCTGTCATTCAAGCAAGCCGCACGCTCAGGAATGTCCTCAAATTCTGCCGCGGCGAGATGAAAACCTAGCCTCGGGTGTAATGATGGTTATTGGCTCTTAAGTTTTTTTTTATTTCTTCATTGCGGTTTCTTTCGATCAATTCCCGCCTTACTAGATAGAGGCACGTAAAGTCCGGGACCGTGCGAGACAGCGGTTGCTGGGAAGTTTCCTCGACATAAGGAGAGTTGAAACATGAAAAAGACACCGTTTGTCGCTTCAGCTTGCTCGACGCTGTTGGTTGCCATCCTGACACTTTCCTCCATTGCCTTGGCTCAGCAAAAAACGCAGCCAGCAGGACAGGGAGATCAAAGCAAGCTCGTTCAGATGGTTCGCGATGCCACGAAGCAGTACCTCGACGTCAACAATGCCATCAAGGACGGGTATGAACCTTTCCTTGGGTGCGTCAGCGGTTCTGACCACGGTGCGATGGGCATCCACTACGTCAATGGTAATTTGCTGAACGGAACGATTGACGTCGCGCACCCGCAGGCTCTGATCTATGAGCCTTCGAACGGTCAAATGAAGCTAGTCGGCGTCGAGTTTATTACCATTGCGACGACGTGGCTGCAGAACAACGCCAGTCCACCCGTCTTGGAAGGTCAGGTGTTCCTGTACGTCGACAGCCCAAACCGGTTCAACATACCGGCGTTTTTCGAGCTTCACGTCTGGGCGTGGCGGGACAACCCGCAGGGCGACTTTGTGGACTGGAACAACCACGTGACTTGCGCACATGAGTAGAGCGTCTGGGAAGCGTCATCCCATGATGTGCGTTTCCCGTCAGAGGCGCAGCCAGTTGCGCTGCGCCTCTGAATGCGGCATCTGGATCCGGCATATATAATGACCGCTACAAATCGAAGGGCGTATGCGGCTCCGATTTCCTGAAGACGAGCCACCCCAGTAGTCCGACACACAAGAGCGCACCACCAAAAGCCGCTACAAGTACCAGCGTGTGCGCCGACCACATGCTTGTCACGAACCGCCTGCCGAACACGGATGCGAAGTAAGCCAGTAGAGCAAAGCGGCACACCCGTCCCACGCCGAAAGACAGCACAAATGGAATGAAGGGATAGCGTGTTACACCAGCGCCGATTACAAAAGCGGAAGTCGGAAATGGTGGCGGAAGGAGTGAGGCGAGCGACAGAGAAGGGCTTCCAAACCGATGTAAGAATGCCGTGACTCTGTCGAATACCGCTCCCTTAATACGTCGATGGAGGATTCCAAGACGCGACAGGCGGTAAGCGGCTGAAGCTCCGCAGATCGAACCTGCCGTGCTGCACATAGCGTAATAGGGCCATCGCTCTGGGTGTAGAGAGGCCAAGACGATTGTGAGCGCGTCAACTCCACCGAGAGTGGGTAGCACAGAGCTATCGAGGGCGGCAAGAATGAACACCCCAATCCCACCCAAGTGCCTCAGCATTGAGATCAATGATGTCATTGGTTCGATGATACGGCTGATTAGCCTTCCTTCGGGTCGCGTTCATTCGAGCGTTTTTCTCGCCGGGTATTGGGAATGCCCGCGTTTGCCAACGGGTACTGAGGCGTACCATCGGACATGAGCAGAATACATCCAGAATGCTGCGACCTACCTAGACCCTCCTGATCGGTCAGTTGATGCCGATGCCCTCCCGCGGCAAGAGCCAGACGAGGAAGAAGAGCGCCCTCCTTAGCAAGCGAGATCGGCAGAGCTTTGGCGCGCCTCTTCAACCCCCCAGATCCTCTTCGAGACTTCGAGATATCCCTTGATCTCCCTGAAGCCGTTCCTGGATAGTCGGGTCGGAGGAGGCGCGCTTGCGCGCTGGCCTCCGTCCGCCTCCCAAACTGCACGTGCACGGTAAACCCGGCAATCGACGGGTGATGCTTCCAAGCAGGAGCGGGCGGAGGTCAATTTCTCTAGGCCCGGAGAGGGCGCTGGCCGCAATCGTATGCGTTGCGGCTACAGCGAAAGGAGCCTCGCATTGACCGCAAGTGCCGGCTGCGCTATGCTTTCGGCCCAAGGGGGGCGACAATGACGGCTCATAAGCTGGGGTTTGGTGGACTCATACTGTGCCTCCAATTCGTTTTCACTCCCGCGGCATGGGCACAGTTAAGCGAGGCCGCGAGATCGGCCGTACTGATCAGCACCAATTATGAGGTACTCCCGAATATCACATACGGAATCGCCAACAATTACGAGCTTAAGCTCGACGTTTACCGACCAACAACCGCGAAGGCACCCACGCCCGTTGTGATGATGATCCATGGTGGCGGCTGGATACAACATGAGAAGGAAGAGGAGGTCCTCTCGCTCCTTCCTTATCTGGAAATGGGGTGGGCCGCAGTAAACGTTGAGTATCGGCTAGCTCGAGTTTCGCTCGCACCAGCAGCGGTTGAGGACTGTCGTTGCGCGCTGCACTGGATTGGACGCAACGCAAAGAAGTACAACTTTGATGTCAGCAAAATTGTCGTTACGGGAGCTTCCGCCGGTGGACACCTGGCGCTGACGACGGCTATGATTCCGGCCTCGGCTGGTTTTGACAATGGCTGTGTATCGCAAGACGACCCAAAATGGTCCGGCCTGTGGACTGACCCGACGCCGAATGTGGGGGCGGTCATAAACTGGGTCGGGCTCACGGACGTCGCCGACGCGCTGCATGGGGCGAATATCCGCTCCTGGGTTGTGTCCTGGCTTGGGAGCCAACCCGATCGCGAGGAGCTGGCGAAACGGCTCTCGCCTATCAGTTATGTCCGACCCGGATTGCCACCTATTCTAACCATTCACGGCAACGGCGACCCGATCGCGCCCTATTCGCAAGCGGTACGCTTCCACGAAGCGCTCACCAAGGCAGGCGTCCGCAATCAATTGCTGACGATCGACAGCAATACTCACGGGGACTTCACGGACGAGCAGATGCTGAATGCATACAGCGCGATTCGTGAATTCTTGCTGAAATCCAACATCGGACCGGTCCGCGGGCCACAATAGTCTGCGGGAGCTGGAGTGTTGGTGATTCGAGCAGTTACGGGGCTCTACCCCGACACCGTGTTGCTCGATGGGAATCGCGGACGCGGTTACGCATCGCTCTTACGGGTGCGCCATCGAAAGGCCGTTTTTGTTCACCGTCCGGAACCACATAGACTGCCTTCGAATCCGACGACCAGTCCGTAACCCCTTCGGGGGCGTGCACCGCAATCGGACGAGGGCTTCCACCAGCGATGGGGAACAGCCAAGTCGTTCCGTCAGTTCGTGTGCCTGCGACAAACTTCCCATCCCGCGAGAGACAGGTCCGGTTAGCCTTACGCCCTCAGGAGTGACCCTCTTTCAGCTCTCGCTGCAACCGATCCAACTGCTGGTCCAGCTGCACTTCGAAAGCCTCCAGACTCTGCCCATCGACTCCTCCACTTCCCCGGTTCGCTTTCACCTTCTCCCAGGCCATCTCCAGGTTCTTCCGCTTGTACACTTTGTCAATCAATGAATGGGCCTTCCTCGCCCCCGTCGGATTGATCCAGTCCGCCAGTCTCCTCGGTCGTTGATGTTCGGGTTTTTCGCTCATGGAACT
>PLHQ01000173.1 GCA_003138975.1 Acidobacteriaceae bacterium
GGCGCGTTTCAGCGTGAAAGATTCCGAATATCGTTCCAGAACTCGTCACCAGGACTGGCTTCTTTAGGGGTGTTTCGATCCTCCGAAAAACCGGAAAAGCCAGAGAGTTACCGTTTCCGGGCAGGTTTCAAGCCACTTCCAGTGCAGCCGGGAACCGGTGGTACGCAGCAAGTCGTATTCGTTGACCGGTCGGTCGTCTTGCATGGCGGGAGCATTTATATCTAGGGCGACCACCCGGTCGATCGGAACTTCTCTCTTTAGAATAACCTCAAACTGTTGTTCGGCGGTTGGGAACGGCCCCCATTCCACCAAGTCAGCTGCCGCACTCGGCGGCATACGTTTTGCCAATTCAGCCGCGGACCGATACGGGATAGGCTGGCGGCTGGCAAGGTAGTGAATGCCACGGCCATCGATCGAAACAAACGCGCGAACGTAGGGGAACGACTCTTTTAAGGCGTGCGCAATGGCGGCGGTCGTCACTAAATCTCCACCGGGGTACCATTGCTGCAGGATGCCGTGCGTCCGCAAGCGCTTCTTGGCGGCGGAATAGAACTCTCGCGAGTACAGCAGGCTTGAGCCGGCGGCCCCTATCGGCGGGGGCGGATCGATTACGATCACGTCGTACTGTCCAGCGGTTCGCTCAAGAAAACGCCGGCCGTCGTCAACTACGACGTGTGATTGCGGCGACTTCAGCAGTTGCGGGCCGTCTGCGTGGTAGTACCAGAAAAGTGCGGGAACGCTCGGAACAAGGTCCACCACCGTGGAATCGATTCCCCAGGACAACATGGAACGATGAGTTGTGCCCATGCCGAAGCAAATGACCAAGGCATTCTGCGGAGGACGGTCGAGGAACGCCAGGGGCAAGGCGGACATCAGTTTAGTGATGGGCGTCAGGAAGGTCATGCTCACGCCGTTAACGTAGAGCCCCTTCGCCATTCCTCGGCCAGCCGCGACAACGGTGGCCGTGCTGTCACGGCGTACCTGCGCCCCCGGAACTTGTTGCAGATAGCTCTGCGTCATGAAGATCAAGCCGAACGACGCAATCAGGATCACGGAGTACGCTAGCGCGCGTTTCGCCGTGGAGCGTTTTGCCGGCCCGGGTTGGAATAAGGTGAACGACAAAGCTATCAGCAACCAAGGAAGAGCAAGCGTTATCAGGGCGTGCGTCTCGTCGAGATACGGCAACAAGACAAAACCCGCAGCCAGCGGACCGAGGATACAGCCGGCGACATTCACTGCATACCCGACTCCCGCTCGGTTGGGGTCGCCTTCCGAGAAACGGTCGACCAGCCTCGGAGTCAAGAATCCCAGAAGACCGCTGAACGCCGCGATACCCAAGGGTACGCGCAGCCACCACGGAAGAAATCTCAGACGGGAGTCGGCGGTGAGCAAAGGGATTAAGGCAGCGAGCCAAACAAATAGCCAGATCAGAGTTCCCTCGCTACTGTGCCGGCGGCTCCAGAAGCGGTACACGCTGGAGCCAATAAACGTCGCGGCCAGGTAAACGCCCAGGATCATTGCGAATGAATAGACGAGGTTACCGATATAGACCGCGTACTGCCTGGTCCAGACCACCTCCATACCCATGCTGGTGAGTCCGGTGGCGAATAGTAACCAGAGCGTGCTGTTCCCAAACATCTGACGCAAGGCGGGCGAGGCTTTGCCGGCGGCATCCTGTTCGACTTCGTCATTGCCGCCCGCTTGCGGAGTTTGCTTGCTCGCGATCTTAAGGGCAGCACAGCAGACCACGAGATTGAGCAGCATCCCAAATCGCAGGGTGCCGGTAAAACCGAAGACCTCGATCAACAGCAAGGGAATCAGTGCTCCCGCCACAGCGCCGAGCACGTTCGCGAGATAAAGAAAGCTGAATGAGCGTCGCGACTCAAGGCGCTTATCGCTACGGATGGCAAACATGCCCAGAGGAATGGTAGCGCCCATGCACGCGCACCACGGAATCAGAGTGCATGCCAGCCAGACACCGGCGGCGACGTAGTAGCCCGATGACGACAGGGCAAAGCTGTTCCCCACGTGCTCCAGCACGAAGCGACCAGCCAGCAATTCCAATGGAACAACTACGGCGGAACAGCCAATCCATAACTCGGCAATTGCGTAAAGACGTAACGGCGGAAACTTGAGGCGTCGCGCGTACTTGCGCACCAGGTGCCCAGCGGCCCAGGAACCGATGCCTAATCCCGCCATGAAGCTAGAGAGCACAATCGACACCATGGCTGTGGTGACACCAAACTGCGCCATGGCCAGTCGAAGCCAGATCAGTTCGTAGAGAATGCTACAGAATCCGGAAATGAAGAAGAAGGCGAAATACCAGCTCCGGCCACTCGTCGCAACCGCTGCTTCTTCCGGTCGTTCCGTCCCAGGCTCCGGGGAAAAAACTTCCATTGTGGTCGGCATCGTCTCAGTGCTCACAGATTACTCCTTTAGCGTCAGGACACTACGGTTCGTAGTGCCTCGTGGCGAACCCGAAGGAATGCTGGCTCAAGTCTCGCAGTCAGTTACAGAATGCAGGCAGATATAACTTGCCGTCATGGTAACGAAAGTCACTGGCCCCAGCCAGCAGTGACCTCGTCGAATCCGCGCAAGTCGATCAGATTGGTAGCAAATACCTATTGCTCGTTTCTTTGCCACTCGCAGTTCCCTACCTCTGGCAAGTGCGCGAATTGTGAGTGTCGAAGGGTTCAGTCCATGAAAATGGTGGAAACTTGAAGTCCTGCAAGTTATTGGTGCGAAAGGGGGGACTCGCCCCCCCCGGTTTTACCCGCCAGATCCTAAGTTGAGGCGCTTTGCGGGCGTCCAGCCCGCAGCCGAAATTCTGAGCCCGGCAAAGGATCTTGCCGGCAGCGGATGATCTCTGGTGCGAAAGGGGGGACTCGAACCCCCANNGCCAATTCCGCCACTTTCGCACGCGGGTAATTATACAAAGCGGGTTGACATTCTTCGAAGGGGTTTCGTGCGGAGGACAACTCAGCCTCGTCGCCACAGCAGGAAATTTTCGTATGAAAGCAGGCCGCAGGACGTGCTTAGGCACAAGCATACGCATCAGGATGCAGTCGGCAGGCAACCGGCGCGGTACGGCTTGCAACTCGGCAACGGTTACTGGACCGCGTTCAGCCCCTGATAAATGAACATGCCTAGCAGCACAAGCAGCAGCACGCCCGAACCGGCGCCGAAAACCCAGACCGGTTTGGTGAGCCGGTTTACTTTCACCAGCAATTCTGTTTGCTCTTGTTGCATGTGCGAGTTCGCGTCGTCGAGATACAACTGCTCGTCCTCATGCATGGTGAGCGTGCTGCGATAGATGAGGAGGATGATCAGCCCGACGGTGAAAATACCCCACACGATCGCGAGCCCAAGAAGTAAAGGAGTCCAAGTCCAGGTCATAGCACCACCTCGACAGATTGCAAGCCTGTTCGGCCGCTCTCCGAATCGCGAATGCAGTTCCTAAACCTGCGTCCGGAACCTCGGGGGAGGCCTTAACGAAAC
>PLHQ01000117.1 GCA_003138975.1 Acidobacteriaceae bacterium
TCGTTTCGTGGCATAACAGCTATGACAAGTAGAAGTTACGTCAGCGAAGGAAGACAGCCTTATGACAACAGAGTGTACCCAAGAACCGTTTCCATTTCATCCCCTAAATCAGCGAGAAGTGCGTGGGCAGTTTGACGGCGGATCCATCACCAGTGACGCTGGGGGTTTGCTGTTGCGCGAAGTGGAGAAGCGGACGAAGATCATCGGCCAATTCGCGAGCTGCTTTAGCGACTATCGGGACCCCGAACTGGTCGAACACGGGGTGGCGGAGTTGGTGGGCAGCGATTTACGGACTGGCTTTGGGCTACGAGGATTTGAACGATCACGAGGAGTTGCGGCGCGATCCGTTGGGGGAAAGAGCGGCGACGGGTGCGCGATCAGGGCACAGCTCTGGCGGGCAAGAGCACGCTCAACCGTATGGAACTGGGGGCGGCGAAGTTGGGGGAAAAGGAGCGCTATAAGAAAATCATCCTGGACGAGGGGGCCGTCGATCGGATGCTGGTGGATATTTTTCTGCAAGCGCAGGGCGAAGCCCCGCAAGAGATTGTGTTGGATTTGGATAGCACCGACATTGCTCTGCACGGGGAGCAAGAAGGGCGGTTCTTCCACGGCTACTACGGGCATTACTGCTACCTGCCGCTGTACATCGTCTGTGGCGAGCATGTGCTGTGCGCCCGCTTGCGGCCGTCGAATATCGATGGGGCCAAAGGCAGCGTGGCGGAGGTGGAACGGATTGTGGCGCAGATCCGGCAGGCGTGGCCGCCGGTGCGGATCATCCTGCGAGGCGAAGGCTAGGCTGATGGCGGTGATGAGGCTGCGCCGCTTGTTGCGCAGAAGGTTCCGAACGACGAAACGTTGAAGAGTCAAGAAGTGCGCCTCCGTATTGCACTTGCGTGTATTGGAACTGAAAGTCGGAGAACGGTCCGTGACGCAGGTCACGGGAAGCAGATCGAACTCGGGAACTGTTAGGCGTTGAATGTAGTGTCCTTCCCCTCCAACAATTCAAAATTAAGGGCGGCGGACCATCCCATTATTAAGCCGGTCATAAGTAGGTATACATAGATTACGGTTAAGCCGCCGCATACTGGGTGTCTGGCGTAAGAAAGAACATGCGGATGGTCCAGGGTAGTCGTTGTAGCGAACGAAGACGTGCCCGGACGTACTTTCTCAGTTCCTTCCGGTTGCGCAACCCAGCTTTGGCCACACCATGGTGTTTCAGGTAATTCCAGACTTGCTCGTCCGGATTGAGTTCCGGGGAGTAGGGTGGCAGAAAGAATAATCGCAGCTTCCCACTTAAGCTGGCCACGTAGTTCTTCACCAGCCGGCTGTGATGATAGCTACCGCCGTCCAAAATGAGAAAAATCGGTTGCGCTGCATTATGCATCAAACGCTTCAGAAACTCGACAAACACCGCCCCGTTGACTCTGCCCTTGGCCACCATGAAACGCATGTGTCCCCGCCCGCTGACCGCCGAAATCATGTTGACCGAACTGCGTTGCCCCGTGCTCCGCACCACCGGCGTCTGTCCCTTGATGCCCCAGGTTGTCCCCGTATGATGGTCCGATCGCACCCCGGCTTCGTCGCCAAGGTAGATATCCGCCCCCACTTCCCGAGCCTGTCGACGAATGAGCGGGTACTCCTGCTTCAGCCACCGCCGCACTCGCTTCGGGTCTTGCTCGATCGCCCGAAACAATGGCCGCTGGCAGCTCAGCCCCAGTTGTTTCAGCAGCCTCCCCACACTAGCCACGCTCAGCTTCAAATCGAACTGCTCCCGCAGCAGAACCCGGATCATCTCCCGAGTCCAGAGCGCAAACTCGAAGCGAAACTGCAGCGGACTCTTGCCCGTGACAGTGCGATAGAGCCACCCCATCTGGGGGGCATTGATCTTCATCGGCCGACCCTTCAGGGCCCGGGCTTTCAGCGCACCCCAACCGCCGCTGCGGTATCTGGCGAGCCAGGTGTAAATGCAGCTTCGCGTAAAGCCCAGCGCTTGGATCACGGCTTCTGGGCTCTCGCCCGCTTGAACTCTTTCGACCGCACGAATCCGAATCTCTTGCAATGTCTTATGGTCGAGGGCACGAGCGTCGCGTCGCTTCATGCCGGCCATTATATCCTATGTCTACTTACTTATGCACGTATTAATAGTAATCGATCGAGCCACGCCATCGAGGCGGCAGCAGATGAACTACGAGATCCGGAGACGGGCATAGAGCACGCTTACCGTTCCCATTCTCGAAGAGTCGCTGCGGAGGCCTTGACCGATGGGAGGGGCGGATGTCAAACTGTGTTGGGGAAAGAGAAAGCGGCGGCTCTCTTTTCTCTTCCGCACTGCGTTCGCTGTACAATAGAATCGGGATTGTGGAGCATTTGGGCTCTTAGGCCGGATACAAAATGAACAAGTTACGTGTTATCAACGCAATGAACTAGTTCAAATCTCCCCTTCCGCACGAATGCACTCATTCTGAACAGTTTAGGACCTCTCGACTCCATGATCATTCTCGTCACTATCATCCACGTGATCGTATGCTTGTTTCTGATTATCGTTGTGCTCTTGCAAAGCGGTAAGGCCGGGGATATCTCGGCGGCGTTCGGCGGACAGGGCAGCCAGGCTGCATTTGGGCCACGCGGCGCAGCCACGGCGCTTTCCAAAGCCACAACTATTTCAGCCGTTCTGTTCATGTTGACTTCCGTGACGCTTTCCGTCAACGCCATTAAACATGGCGGCCCACGATCCGTTTTGCAGGGGGAGAAGTCAGCTCCCGCCAAGACGCAGCCTGCGGCGCCAGCGTCCACGCCTACGAATCCCACTCAGAAGTAAGCGGAATTTTAGTGAGGATTGCGGTCTTGCGGATGCCCATATAAGGGTTCAGCCGTAATTGTATTTACGGCATGCCAGTGCTACCATCCGATTAGTAATCAAGCACTTATTCAGGAGGTGATTCCAATGTCTGAGCGAGACGGCAGCAGTTTCGTATGGTTCCTGGCGGGGTTGGGTTTGGGAGGGTTAGTCGGAGTCCTTTATGCACCGCGTGCGGGAAGTGAGACGCGCGAAGAGCTGCGTGCGCGAGCGGAGCAAGGTACTGAGTACGTTCGTACTCGGGCGCGTGAAGCTCGTGAACAAGCTTCGGGTTGGGTGGATAAAGGTCGCGACGTTGTGAATCAGCAGAAAGATCAGTTCCGCGCCGCTTACGAAGCGGGACGCCAAGCTTACCAGGAAGCCACGACTGAAACCGTGCCCACAAAGGGCGTGTAATTCGGCGGTGATTCCAAGCTCTTCGCAGGAGCGTTTCATATGATGGAAAATCTCGTCCCAGTGTTTATCGCAGTGACTGCTGCAGCAGTTGTCCTGCAGGCCGGCATCCTCGTCGCTTTATACCTGGCAGTCCGCAAGACTACAGCCAAGTTGGACGGGGTGGTCGAGGAAATAAAGGGAAAGGCTTTTCCGACGATTGATTCCGCGAATTCGATGCTGACGGAGTTGCGACCGAAGGTGGGACAGATGGTAGACAATATAGTGGAGCTGCAACCCAAAGTACGGGTTGTCGTTGATAACTTGGTGGAAACAACGTCCGCCGTTCGTTCCGAAGTGCAAAGAATGGATGCCACGGTCAACGACGTTATGGATCGCGCCCGCCTGCAGGTGATTCGTGCTGACGAGATGCTTAGCCGCACCTTTGATCGCGTGGAACAAACCTCCGATCTCGTGACTAAAACTGTGATTTCGCCGGTGCGTCAGGTATCCGGGATTGTCCGGGGCGTAACGGCGGGCGTTGAGTTTCTGCTCGGCAACCGCGGCCGGAAAAATGGTGATGGCCGCGGAGCGCGACGTCCCGTCCCGCAGGACGAGATGTTCATCTGACCTCGAAGGCCGCTTCAAGATTGCTGTTCATTTCATCTAAGATTTTCCCCAGTTTCACTCTATTTGTCTCATGCGCTATTTAGTTCGAGCCCGCGTTAAATCTGGTTGCGAAGGCGCCCTGCTCAAGGCGATTCAGAGCGAGACAATCGGGCAGGGCTCGGTGGCCGAGGGCGAATATCTGCGTAACATGCAGGATGCGAGGCTCTGTGCCGATGGGACGGTACGTTGGGTAGAAGTCTGTTACTGCCCGACTCCGTTGCAGGAAGAACGGCCTTACTGGGAAGAGTATTTTAAAGTGGTGTGTGTGCAGGATGCGCACGACCGTCACAAGTGCCGCGATGAAAATGGCGAAGAATCTTGGGCGTGCGGCGATTGCGACTGCACCGCGCGACTGGAGCAGAAACTTAGGACGTCGAGCGCAAGCTTTCTTGATTCCCTCCACGGGGGCACTTCATCGTCTGATTCCTCGTCAGTAGATGCTTCGTTAGGCGAGTCCCAGTCAGTCAAGCTCGGCTAGCGCCGATCGTAGTTCTTTCAAGTCCTGCGCCACCTCCCTAAGATTGAAAGCGAACGACCATAAAGGCAACATACGATCGAGCGCGAAGGGCGCGGTGATGCGCTGCTCCCGCAGACGCGCTAGATCGGCATCAAGATCACGTACGGCTCGCTCCAGGTTTTCCGCCGACCGCATTTCCTTGCGTCTCGTGCGAACCGCGTCGGCCAAGTCGGAAAACCCACGGGCTGTGCACTCGGCTAAGGCGGGGAGTGAAGGCAGCAATTCGGGCTGAACTTTCGCGTGTACATAGAGACTGCTATCCTCGGCCATCGCCGTTAGCCTCCGGCGAACCTGATCCGCCTGATCGATGAAGGCCTGAAAAGCTCCAGCATTAAACCGCGCGAATGCCAATTCGCTGCGCGCTTCATCCATCTGCTGTGTGATGCCGCGACGAAGATCGAGCAATTGCCGCTCAAGTTGTCGAGCCTGCGGTTCGTTGTTCACACCCTGTAGCGCAGCCGCAGTGACCGCGACGTAGAGTGCGCCGGCGCCCTGCAGGATGTTCGTCATCTTGTTGCGCAAGCCTTCACGCGCATGGACGGGCCAAACCAGCACTCCCACGGCAAAAGCGATCACCGCACCGAGCATGGTATAGAGCACAGCGAAGCCACGCTACATTCCACGGCTCTTGCAAACCGCCAAAGACCAGAATCAAGGCCGCAGTGAATCCCGCCGCGCTGAAGCTGGGATGCAGCGCGGTGAGGTAGGCGAAAAAAGAAGCCAGTATAAAGAGAGCAATTCCCGCGCGCACAGCCCCCGTGCCCAACAAAGGAAGTAGCAGAGCTGCCGCCAGCGCGCCGCTGGTGGAACCGATGGTGCGGTAGAGGGCTGCTTTCCAGGATGCACCGACGTTGGCCTGCGTCACCACCAGCGCCGCAAATACTGCCCAGTATCCCTGCGGCAAATTCCAACCCGCATAAATGGCATAGGTGATTGTGCCCGCGAGCCCAGTCTTGATTCCTTGTTTCAGGGAGCTGGATTCACGGCTCCAAAATGATGGGGCAGACGGAAATGTGGGAGTTACCGGAAGCGGTACCGAAGAGTGCGCCGAAGCCATGCAGCGAATTATATTCGCGCCGGTTGAAGAATCACGCCCGCAAGAGCGCCAAAAACTCTATGTGATCCAAGCGCCGCCAACGACGATGTCACCCTCGTAGAACACGGCAGCCTGGCCTGGAGTAATGGCGCGCTGCGGTTGATCGAAGGTCACGAGAACCTCGTCCGTCGCAATCCTCTCCAGCACCGCCGGAGCCGCTTCGTGACGATGCCGAATTTTCACCGAGACGCGCATGGGCTCGCGCAGGTCTTCGGCGGAGATCAGGTTCACGCGGCGACCGCGCAGCGTTCGCGAATAGAGATGCTCATCGCCACCGACCACAACTTGCTTGTCGGCCCCATTGATCTGGATCACGTAAAGCGGCGATCCCGTGGCGACACCCAGGCCCTTGCGCTGGCCGACCGTGAAATTGTGAATGCCGCCGTGCTCGCCGATCACTTCTCCGTTCGCAGTCACCAGCTCGCCCGCAGTGTCAGGCAAGAACTCGCCACGCTCGGCTAGGTAGGCATCGATGAAACGCTTGTAATCGCCGCCTGGGACAAAACAAATCTCTTGCGAATCGGGCTTCTCCGCCAGAGCCAGGCCGTGCTTGCGGGCAAGTTCGCGTACCTCGGGCTTCGTCATGTTGCCCAGAGGGAAAAGCGTGCGGCTAAGCTGCTCCTGAGTAAGGCCGAAGAGAAAATAAGTCTGGTCCTTGCTGCGATCGGCGGGACGCTTGAGCAACCAGCGTCCGCGGGAGCCGTCGCATTCAACCCGGGCGTAGTGGCCGGTGGCAACGCAATCGGCGCCAATCTGCTGCGCAACGACGAGTAGCTGATCGAACTTCAAGTGATTGTTGCAGAGGCTACAGGGGATGGGCGTGCGGCCGGAAAGATATTCGGCCACGAACGGACGCACTACATCGCGCTCGAAGCGATCTTCGTGATTGACCACATAGTAAGGAATGCCGATGTGCTCGGCGACGCGGCGAGCGTCATAGACGTCGTCGAGCGAACAACAGCGGCCGGTTACAGTCTCCGGCATGCCCTCATGTCCAGCCAGCCGTCGCTGGTTCCAGAGCTGCATGGTCAATCCGATAACGTTGTGCCCCTCCGAGCGCATCATCGCCGCGACGGTGGAGGAATCCACACCGCCCGACATGGCTACGGCAATCGTCTTTGGCATTGGCATGCTAAAAAGTAACGGCTTTCTTTTTGTACACTGGCGACAATTCTCGCAGCCGCGCGACAGCTTCCGGAACCAGCACCAGCGCGAAGTCGATATCCTCGGCCGTATTCTGCTTGCCCAGGCTGAAGCGAATGCTGGCGCGAGCTCGATCGACACGCAAGCCCATGGCCGTGAGCACGTGCGATGGCTCGATCGCTCCCGAGGAACACGCAGCCCCCGTGGAAACTGCAAGACCTTTCAGATCGAGGGAGATGACCATCGCCTCGCCTTCGATGTGATCGAAATAGATATTCGTAGTATTCGGCACTCGCGGTGCGCCCTCGCCGTTAACGCCAGCTTCTTCCACCTGAGCGAGAATCCCCACCTGCAGTCGATCGCGCAATGCGGACATTTTCTTGTCCTCGCCGCGCTCGAAGCCTTGCATTGCTAGCTCAGCAGCCTTGCCGAGCGCCACTATTCCGGGAACATTTTCGGTTCCAGCGCGGCGCGAACGTTCGTGCCGTCCGCCGTAAAACAGCGGTTGCAGGTGTGTTCCTTTGCGAACATAAAGCACGCCCACACCCTGAGGGGCATGGATCTTGTGGCCTGAAATCGACAGAGCGTCGCAAGCAATTCTCTTCACGTCAATCGGGACCTTGGCCGCAGCCTGCACCGCGTCTATATGGAAATACACATCGGCCTCCTCCGCAATCTTTCCAATCTCCTCGACCGACTGCAGCACTCCGGTTTCGTTGTTCGCCATCATGATCGAGATCAACTTTGTATTGGGACGCAATGCCCGCCGAACATCATCGGAGTCTACCAAGCTGCGGCCATCCACGGGAACATACGTGACTTCGCAGCCCATTTCTTCCAGATGTTTGCAGGCGTGCAATACGGCATGGTGCTCGATGCCGGAGGTAATAACGTGATCGTCAGCGCTAGTCAAGCCTGCAATGGCCAGATTGTTGCTCTCAGTCCCGCCGCTGGTAAAGACGATTTCTGGCGCACGGCATCCCAACAACGACGCCACCGAGTCACGCGCCCGCTCCACTGCCGCACGGGTCTCCTGGCCGTGGTGGTGGATCGACGAGGCGTTGCCGAAATGCTCGCCAAAATAGGGACGCATGGCTTCGAGTACATCGGGGAGAACCGGTGTTGTGGCGTTATTGTCGAGATAAATGCGGCGAATCATCTGTTTATTCTACCTGCTTTCCCTTCGATGACTCGGTCGAATCAATCGCGGCAAAAAGAAAAGGCGCCCGGCAAACGCCTTCTCCGACCGATCCTGGCTCTCGCTGATCGATTCGATCACCGCTTCTCGATCGGGACGTAGCGATTGGGATAATCCGGCCCCAGATATTCCGCGCGCGGCCGAATTAGGCGGTTATCGTCCAGTTGCTCGATGACGTGTGCAGCCCAGCCGCTGATTCGCGAAACGGCAAATACGGGCGTAAATAGATCCTCATCGATTCCTAGCGTGTGGTAGGTGGAAGCGGAATAAAAGTCGACATTGGCGTTGAGCTTTTTTTCCGCTCTTACGAACTGCTCAATTTTCTCTGACATGTCGTACCACTGCGGTTGTCCGCTGGAATGGCCCAAGTCACGAGACATGACGCGCAAATGCGTGGCCCGCGGATCTTCCGTGTGATACACGCGATGGCCAAAGCCCGGGACTTTCTTCTTCTCGGCCAGCATCTTGCGGACATACTCGACAGGGTCGGCTTTCTCGCGTTCAATCGCTTCGAGGATACGAAAAACCGCTTCGTTCGCTCCACCATGCAGCGGTCCCTTCAGGGCCCCAATGGCCGAGGTGATGGCCGAATGCATGTCAGAC
Source organism: Acidobacteriaceae bacterium (assembly GCA_003138975.1). Lineage (GTDB taxonomy): Bacteria > Acidobacteriota > Terriglobia > Terriglobales > Acidobacteriaceae > Sulfotelmatobacter. Next base: position 8,456 of record PLHQ01000117.1, read on the forward strand.
AAAGTCGCCGCGGTCACGCGCGCCGCAAATGTGGAAGCATTCAGTTCGTGGTCCGCGTGCAGGATGAGAGCGATATCCAGAGCTCGCTCGGCCGTGGCAGATGGCTTCGCACCGTTCAATTGCAGCAAAAAGTTGGCTGAGTGCGAGATGGATCGGTCCGCTTCAACAACCGGCTTGCCCTTGCGAATCCGGTCGTAGGCTGCGACGACCATGGCGATCTGCGACGTCAGCCGGATGGCTTTGCGCACATTGGCTTCGTGATCATTGTTTTTCTCGTCGGCGTCATAGAAGGCCAACGCCGAAACCGCAGTACGCAGCACATCCATGGGCAGAGCGGTCCGGGGTGTATCAAGGAGAAACCGGATAATCGCTGGATCAAGGTGACGTTCCTTGGCCAGTCGGCTACGAAGACCATTCAGTTCGCTGCGATTCGGCAACCGCCCGAACCAAAGCAGGTAGCAGGTTTCCTCAAAAGTCGAATGCTCGGCGAGTTCGTGGACGTCAATGCCGCGGTAAGCAAGGACGCCGCGGTCGCCATCGATATAACAAATTTTGGAGGTTGTGGCTACGATGCCTTCCAGTCCTTTCGTAGCAGGAGTGCTAATCACGCTGGACATAGTGTCTCGCTCAAGAAATTGATTACCGTTGCGGAACCACGCTCGGGGCGCACGGGGAGTGCAACTTTCTTTCTGTTATACGCCAAAACTCGCTTGCCTTCCAAACTGCCGGGGTACTCGGGTCACGCGGGCCAAATGGTCAAAGCGGTTATGCTCAGAATCTTCTGCTGGAGTCCTTGCGCCAGCGGCAGGGCACGAAACTCATCGAGATTCTTCTTGATATCCGGCACACCCGGGCCCGGCCAATCTGTGCCGAACAGAGTCTTGTGGGCAATCTCTTCTAGTCGCGGGAAATACTTGAGCAAGGTTTTTGGCGGGATGCCGCTGATGTCGAGGTAGACATTAGGATGGCGGCGGACGAGAAAGAATGCCGTCTGCATCCAGAGCGGACGGCCGCCATGCGCCAGCAGGATTCTCAGCTTGGGGAAGTCGACGGCTACGTCATCCACATACATGGGATCCCCATATTTGTTGCGCGCTCCTGGAAAAATCGACGTTCCCGTGTGAAACATCACCGGCACGCCGTTGGCCTCTGCAGCCCGATAAATAATTTCCAATTCCTTGACTCCGTTTAGATAGTCGTTGGGAAACAGAAGCTGGTGCGGGGGATGGATCTTGATCATCCGGATTCCAAGCCGCAGAATCTGCTCCATATCGGCAAGAACGTTCGTGGTGTGCCGCGGATGCAAGCTGCCGCAAGAAAGCAGCCGCTTGGGATCTTCCTTAACGTAATCCGCAACGAATTGATTTACACCATTCGTGAAGCCTATCACCTCGGGTGCAACGTAGTTGATGAGCAGGGCGCGGTCGATGCCGCAACCATCGAGATACGCCAGGAATGCTTTAGGCGAGCGGCAGAACTCGGCAATCTGGTCGAAGTTCGGCCGCTTCCTTTTCATCAGTTCCAGCGCGTGGGGTTTGAACATTTCCATCGGCTGGATGTGGATGTGGCAGTCGGTGATCATTTGATGTTACTCAATCGTTGATTCTGCCGGCAGAAATACACTCGCGACCAATTCGTTCGGCAATAGCTTGCGGCCGTTCTCTCCGTCTCCGGTGTCCTCTGTGGTCAAACCTTTCCGACAACATCCACCACAACCTTCCCCACTTTCGCCCAAGCCCCCGACAACGGATCGACAACCTCAAAATGACCCGCTCCCGCAATCTTGACCAACCGCGCGTCTTCCTTAGCCTTCCCTTTCGCGCTCACATAATCTTCGCTGAGAGCCGGTGGCACAATGCCATCCGCGTTTCCGTGCACTAGCCATTGCCGTGCGTGAATCGCCAGCTTCATCGGATCCGCTTCCCGATAATGCTCCGGTACGTCGCCCGGCGTCCCGCCCAGGAACTCCACCACCGCGTCGTTGCTCAAATGCAACTCGTACGCCCGTTGCAAATCCACAACGCCCGCTAGAGAGATCGCTGCTTTCACTTCCGTCTCGTGCGCCGCTAAACACAGCGCGAGTTGAGCCCCGGCGGAATGTCCGAGCACGATAACCCTCTGCGTGTCGAACCTGAACTGCCGCGCATTCTGCAGCAAGAATTGATACGCCGTCCGAATATCCGCAAAGGTTCCAAGCCATCCGCCACCCGCATTTCCTATCCTACGGTACTCTAGGTTCGCGGTCGCCACTCTGTTCGAGGTTATCGCCGCGCACAGATGCCCCAAATATCCCAGATCGTATTTCGCCCGCCAATATCCCCCATGAATGCAAATTGCCAGCGGATACGGTCCCTTCCCCTGCGGTACCCGCAAATCCACAAACTGATTCCCATCGCCCCCGTAAGCCGCGCGCGCGTCAGCCTTCGGCGGCGGCAAACTCAAAATGTCATCGCCCAATGTCATGCTCGGTACTTGCCACTCGCTACTCGTACCGCAACGCTTCAATCGGATCCAATCTCGCCGCGCGCATCGCCGGCACCATTCCACTCACCACTCCCACCACCGCCAATATCCCCACGGCCACCAGCAGGATCATCGGTGACACAATCAGCCGGATGTCGCCCGCCTCCGCATGTTTCGCCATTGCGCTATAAAATGTAACCCGTCCCACCGACACCGACACCACATACGACAGCGCAATCCCCAGCGCCCCGCCCACCGCCGTAATCGCCATCGCCTCTGCCAGAAACTGAAACAGAATGTCCCTCCGTCTCGCTCCCAGCGCCTTCTCCACTCCAATCTCGCGCGTCCGCTGCGTCACCGAAACCAGCATCATGTTCATCAGTCCCACCCCACCAATTCCCAACGTCAGCGTCCCGATAAAACCCAGCAGTATCTTCAGCGCTAGCGAAATGATCCCAAACTGCGAGAGCTGCTTCTGCGCGTCGAACACAGAAATCGCCCGTTGGTCGTCCGCCTTGAAGTTGTGCGCCGCCGCCAACGTATCCCGCACCGTCTGGTCCAGCTTGTCGTGATCCAGCCCCTGCGAATCCATCCAGATCCCATCCAGATAATGATTGTCCTTTAGCACATTCATCGAGTTATACGGAATGTAGATCGTCCGGTTATCGTCGTCGTCGCCCTCCTGCATCCGCGCCTTCACGATCCCCACCACCTGAAACTCCACACCATTGATCCGGATATCCTCGTCGACTGCCTGCATCCCCGAGAACAGCTTGTCCTTCGCCTCGGAACCAATCACTGCCAGCAGCCTGTGCCGATCGTTATCCTCATCGTTGAGGAAACGTCCCTCGCCCATGTCCAGATTCCAGATCTCCTCGATCGCAGGATCCATCCCCATCACCGGCATCGTGAACGTCCGGTTTCCGTTCTGCACCGACGAATCCTTCTGCGACATCCTCACCACGTGCTTGCACAGCGGCACGTTATTCCGCATCAGTTCAATATCATCGTTCGTGAACCGCACCTGCACTCCCGCCTTGTTCCCACCCGCCTGCTGCGATGTCCGTCCCGGAAATATACCCACCGCGGTCGCCCCAAAGCTCTGAAAAATGTTCTCGATCGCACGCCCGAACCCATTCCCATACGCCAGCAGCAACACCACCGTGGCAATCCCCCACGCCATCCCCGCCATCGTTAGCGTGGTCTTGCGCAAGTCATGCCGCATCGCCGCAAACGCCTGTCCCAACAAATCCCGATGCATTGATTCTTCTCTACCCTGTGTTCCCCAGTGACCTCTATGGTTAAGCTTTTTCCGCTGCGCCCGCGCTGAAGATTTATCTCGGTACCTGCTACTCGGTACTTACTACTCTTTCCGCAGCGCCTCCACTGGTTGCAACAAGGCCGCCCGCCGCGCCGGATACAGTCCCGCCGCCACTCCCGCAGCCGCCAGCGCTACCACCGCCAACGCTGCCGTCCGCGCCACCAGTTTCGGTGGATCGAATCCCTCACCCAGCGACACTCCCGACAGCACCGCCATCACTCCCGCCGCCGCCGCAATCCCGGTAACTCCGCTCAGCAACGTCAGAAAAGCCCCCTCCACAAAGAACTGAAACATGATGCTCGCGTTCGTCGCTCCCAGCGCCTTCCGCAATCCAATTTCCTGAGTCCGGTCCGCAACCGCTACCAGCATAATATTGATGATCCCAATCGCTCCCAGCCCCAGCGTCACCAGTCCCACGCTTCCCAGAAAGGCGTTCATCGCGTCGAAAATCTTTCCCACCTGGTCCACGGTATTCACTGTGTCCCACTCGTCGAACGAATCCGGATTGTTGGCGTCGAACCCGTGGTTCCGCGCAATCACCTGATGCACTTCCTGCCGCGCCGCTTCATGCAATGCGCGCGTCTTCGGCTGGTATTCGATCAGCGAGATCACATTCTCCGCATCGCCCACATTCATCGGCGGGAAATACTCATGCATGGTGCTGTAGGGCACAAAACATTTTAGGTTCTGGCTGTTATTATCCCCGTGTCCGATACGCTGCAGCGTTCCCACGACCTCAAAGCGCACTCCATTCAGGAGAATCGTGCTGCCCACCGCCGGACGGCCGGAAAACAACGTCCGCCGCGCCTCGTCACCCAGCACAATCACCGGCCGCTTCTGCGCGTCGTCCATCGCATCCAGCCAGCGTCCTTCCTGAATCGGCAGGTAACGGATCTGGTTAAACATCGCGAGCACGCCATTGATTTGCCCGCTGGCTTGGTAGAAATCGCTCACCGCCCGGATGTCGTTCCGTGAAATCACCGGTGCTGCGGCTCCCACACTCCTGCACTCTCGCAGAATATCCACGTAGTCCCGGTACGTCAGGTAGTACTGCCGCAGCGCCGTGAAGCTCCCTTGCACCGCCGGAGCCCGCCCCGACCAGATAAACATTACGTTCTCGCCCAGCGTATCGAACTGTTTTTTATTTCCGGACCGGAATCCCTCTCCCAGTCCCACCAGCAGCAACAATGAAAACACTCCCCAAGCGATTCCGAACATGGTGAGAAACGACCGCAGTTTATGTCCCCATAACGTACGCAACGTTTGCCCGAAGATGTCGAAAAGAAGCCGCACTCGAACTGATTATACGGTCTGTGAATCAAAGCTTAATGTCACACCAGCTCGTAAATCTCCCTATTGTCTGGCGTACCACCAAAGACAAAGCCACCGTGAAATCATTGACCATCCGAATGGCCACAGTGGTCGCGACGAAAATCACGGCAATCGCCGATAGTTTGCTGATGACGGAACTTACCGGAGACCTAAAGAAACACAATGACGTGTATGCTGGTGGTCGGAACCCAGCGCCGCTCCTGCATCGCCATTCGCCGATGCGAAGCGACGAGGTGCCGTCGGAGTCATGCTGATCCACCCAGATCGTCTGTTTCCTGCCGAGCCTGGTACACGAAAGATAGCCAGGACCCTCTATGAATATGTGCGAACGTTGCCCATCGTTAGTCCTCACGGGCATACGCATGCGGCATGGTTTGCGAGGAACGAGCCCTTCCCCGATCCGGCAAGACTCTTTGTGCATCCGGACCACTACATCTTTCGAATGCTCTACAGCCAGGGAGTTCCGCTCGAGGATCTAGAGATTGGGCAGCCGGAGGTGAAAGATGCCCGAAGGGTCTGGCACATCTTCGCCAGTCATTACTATTTGTTTCGCGCTACACCGACTCGGATGTGGCTCGACTTTGCCTTCCAGGAGCTTTTCGGCCTTGAGCAGCGATTGTCGGAATCGACCGCCGATCTTTACTTCGACACGATCTCAGAAAAACTTCTGACGCTGGAGTTCTTGCCGCGCGCTCTGTACGAGCGTTTCAATTTGGAGGTGCTAGCGACTACTGATTCTCCGCTCGATTCGCTGGCCGATCATAAGGTCATCCGTGAATCAAACTGGAAGGCGAGGATCCTACCGACCTTCCGGGCCGACCCGGTTGTCGATCCTGAATTTACCGGATTCGCCGAAAACATTGCGAAGATCGGCGAAAAGACCGGAGAAGACACCTCGACTTGGGCGGGCTACCTGAACGCGCTCCGTGGGACGCGCCTACGCTTTCGCGAACTAGGCTGCACGGCAACCGATCACGGGCATCCCACCGCACGAACCGCGAATCTTGCCGCAGCAGAAGCTGCGGAACTGTTTCGTCAGGTGATTGCCGGCAACGCCGATGCCCAGCAACAGGAGCTTTTCCGCGCTCAAATGCTAACAGAAATGGCGCGGATGAGCGTCGAAGACGGGCTAGTGATGCAGATTCACCCCGGCAGCGCGCGCAACCACAATCGCAAGCTCCACGAGCGATACGGCCGCGACATGGGTGCTGACATCCCGATGCCGACGAATTATGTGGACGCGCTTCGCCCTTTGCTCGATCAGTTCGGCAATGAAGGCAATCTGACGATCATTCTTTTCACACTGGACGAGTCTGCCTATAGCCGCGAATTGGCTCCGCTGGCCGGGCACTATCCGTGCTTACGGCTTGGTCCGCCGTGGTGGTTCCACGATAGTCCTGACGGAATGATGCGTTTTCGCGAGCGCGTCACGGAGACGGCGGGCTTTTACAATACCGTGGGTTTCAACGACGATACGCGAGCCTTTCTCTCGATTCCGGCACGGCATGATGTGGCGCGGCGTATGGATTGCGCCTTCCTGGCGAAGCTGGTCGCCGAGCATCGCCTTGAGGAAGAAGAGGCTGTGGAAGTGGCGCACGACCTTGCTTACAGGTTGGTGAAGAAGGCATATCGATTGTAGGAGCGCGGCATGGCGGACAGTACAGCTTTCGACAGCCGAACGGAAAGCGGCTCTTCTCCCGGGCCATCTTCGCGCATGGGGCTGGGACGCGTGCGCTGGACAGTCTGCGCCATGCTGTTCGTCGCCACCTCGATCAATTATATGGACCGCCAGGTGATCGCGATCCTTAAGCCCACCCTCGAGCACAGCATCGGCATGACCGAGGTGAGTTACGGCTACATTGTGGACGCATTTCAGATCGCCTACGCAATTGGCCTGCTAGCCGCCGGCCGATTGATTGACAAGCTGGGCACGCGCATCGGCTATATGTTGGTGATGGCGGTCTGGAGCCTCTCCGCAATGGGCCACGCGCTGGCCAGCACTGTGCTGGAGTTCGGATTCGCCCGCTTTTTCCTCGGACTCGGCGAATCCGGCAACTTCCCCGCTGCGATCAAGACCGTGGCCGAGTGGTTTCCGCAAAACGAACGCTCACTGGCTACGGGCATCTTCAACTCCGGAGCAAATGTCGGAGCGATCCTGGCCCCGGCCATCGTTCCTTGGGTGACACTGCGCTGGGGCTGGCACGCGGCCTTCCTGACCACTGGCCTCTTCAGTGTGCTCTGGATTCTGTGGTGGTTTCGCTATTATCGCAAGCCTACCGATCACGCCACGCTTAAAGCAAAAGAGTTGCAGCACATCTACCAGGAAGCGGCTTTGGACTTGGGACCGTCTGTGCCTTGGCGACGATTGTTGAGATGCCGCCAGACGTGGGCCTTTTCTGTCGCCAAGTTCCTCACCGATCCGATCTGGTATTTCTATCTGTTCTGGCTGCCGTCTTACTTCAGCGTGAAATTCAATCTGAACCTTTCGCATCTCGGGCTGCCACTCATCATCGTTTATAACGTTTCGGCCATTGGCAGCATCGGCGGAGGCTGGTTGCCCGCGCCCTTCCGTCGCCTCGGACTCTCGCCCAATTATGCGCGGCTTGCGGCAATGTTCTTCTGCGCTGCTTTAGTCGTTCCCATCTACACGGCCAGCAGTGTCAAGTCGGTGTGGACCGCCATTGCGCTGATCAGCGTTGCCGCGGGGGCACACCAGGGCTGGTCGGCCAATCTCTTCACGACCTCATCGGATATGTTTCCGCGCAGCGCCGTGGGTTCGGTGGTCGGTATCGGTGGCATGACGGGATCCGTCGGCAGCGCACTTTTTGCTTTCTTTGCGGGCCACATTCTGCAACTCAGGCACAGCTATGGCGGCCTGTTCGGCATCGCGGCCAGCGCTTACCTATTGGCTCTGGTCGTTCTGTGCGTGCTCGCTCCAGGGCTAAGGAAGGTGGAACTCACAGCATGAGCCTCGCTGCGCTACGGGCCGTGCAGAAACCGATCTATCCGCGCCGCAGTTGCATGATGTGCTGGTGGGGATCATGAAACAATGACAACCAACATCTTCAGCCTTGAAAGCAAAACCGCCGTGGTGATCGGAGGCACCTCCGGGATCGGCCGTAACCTGAGCCTCGGCCTCGCAGATGCTGGAGCCGATGTCATCGCCTCCGCGCGCCGCCAGCAACACGTCGACGAAACAGCGGCCGAGATCGAACGCCGCGGACGCCAGACCCTGCGCCTCTGCTCGGATGTGTGCAATCGCGCGTCACTGGAACAACTACTGGAGGCCTCTCTCCGGCGCTTCGGCAAGGTCGACATCCTTATCAACTGCGCCGGGAAAATTAAGCGCATGCCTACGCTCACCATGCCGGAAGAGGAATGGGCAGACATCGTGGACATGAATCTCACCGGGACGCTGCGCGCTTGCCAAGTCTTCGGGAGGCACATGCTGAAGCGTGGCTACGGCCGCATTATCAACATTGCCTCGCTCAATAGCTTCGTTGCGCTCAATGAAGTCGCCGCCTACGCCGCCAGCAAGGCAGGAGTTGTATCGCTCACACGCTCGCTTGCCGTGGAGTGGTCGAAGAAAGGCGTTACGGTGAACGCCATCGCGCCCGGCGTCTTCCAAACAGCTCTGAATGCAGACCTGCTCGACAACACGCCGCGCGGAGAGGAACTGCTGGCCCGGACGCCGATGGGCCGCTTCGGCAGGACCGAAGAACTCGTCGGAGCTGCCGTCTACCTCGCTTCCGATGCCGCTTCCTTCGTTACCGGGCAGACTCTGGTCGTCGACGGAGGTTTTCTGGCTAGCGGCGTCAACCAATAGCCGGCGGAGGGAACACAAGATGGCTTGAGCTGATGGAACGTCACGGTAGAGAATCGTCTGGAGAGCAGGAGGCGAACTGCATGGCGTACACACGACGTAGGGCGCTCGCGGGCTTAGGATTGGCAGGACTCTGGGCAGCGATCCCGTCGCTAGCTAAGAAAGCCGCAGCATCCTCGCTAATGGGTCGGTTGGCAGCCGGCGCAGGCACCTGCCCATTCAGGCTGGCAGTGATCAACGACGAGATCACGCAGGACTTCGAGAAGGCATGTCAGATCGTGTCCGGCGATTTCGGGCTGTACTGGATTGAGCTGCGTTCCATGTGGAATAAGAACGTGACCGCACTTGACGCGAAACAAGTTGAGGATGCGCGGAAGATACTCGAGGAACACAAATTGCGGGTCACGGATATTGCAAGCCCGCTGTTTAAGATGGACTGGCCGGAGGCTCCGCGGTCATCTCAGAGCGAAACACGCGACCAGTTCCATGCGGACTTCGATGCCAGCGCACAGGATAAGCTGCTCGAGCGGTGTATCTCGCTTTGCAAGTCTTTCAATACGGACCGGATTCGCTGTTTCGACTACTGGCGCCTGGATGATCCGAAGCCGTACCGGGCGGCGATCAATGCCAAACTGCGGCAGGCGGCGGAACGCTGTGCCAGAGACAACATTATCCTGCTGCTTGAAAACGAGATGTCATGCAACACATCTACGGGCGAAGAGTCGGCTGCTGTGCTGAAGGCGATTCCAAACAGGAACTTCATGCTGAACTGGGATCCCGGCAATGCTGCAGCAATCGGAAGCACGCCCTATCCAAGCGGTTATGAGTTGCTACCCAAGGAGCGAATCGGGCATTGCCACTGTAAGGATGTGGTGAGCAAGCCCGATCACAAATACGATTGGGCGCCTGTGGGTGGCGGTATGGTGGATTGGGTTGGGCAACTCCAGGCTCTGCAGCGTGACGGCTTCCACTACGGCCTGAGCCTCGAAACCCACTGGCGTGGCGCGGGTACGCCCGAAGCGTCCACGCGCATTAGCATGGACGGACTCAAGAAAACGTTGACGAAGGCTGGAATTTCCTGCTGATAACTGTCTGGCATGAGATCGGCATTAAGGAGAAATGATGGTTACACGACGCGAGTTTCTCGATGCACTTGCTGTAGGCGCGGCGGGACTTGCCGTGGGAACGACGGCCAAGAGCTATGCCCAGATCCTTGGTTCGAATGACCGGCTCAACTTTGCCGTTATTGGACTGAATGGCCGCGCTTATGCGCATCTCTCGTCACTCAGGGCGAACAAGAGCGCAGCGCGGATCTCACATGTCTGCGATGTAGACAGCAATATTCTCAAGAAGTTCGCCGACAGTGTGGAGCAGGAGATGGGCGAGGCCCCCGTGGCAGAAAAAGACTTTCGCAAGATTCTCGAGCAGAAAGATGTGGATGCTATCACGATCGCCACTCCGGATCACTGGCATGCACCGATGGCAATCGCAGGATTACAAGCAGGCAAGCACGTCTACGTGGAGAAGCCGTGCAGCCACAATCCTGCCGAGGGAGAGATGTTGATCGAGGCGCAACAGAAATATCAAAAGCTGGTGCAGATGGGCACGCAGCAGCGCTCTTCGCCGCACACCATCGAGGTCATCGACAAAATTCGTCAAGGCGTGATCGGTCGGCCATATTTCGCAAAGTCCTGGTACGTCAACACCCGGAAGTCGATTGGCGTAGGCAAGGAAGTTCCCGTGCCGCCGCACCTTGATTGGGACCTGTGGCAGGGCCCCGCACGGCGTCGGCCCTACAAGGACAACATCCATCCCTACAACTGGCACTGGTTCAAAATTTATGGCACGGGTGAAACCCTCAACAATGGCACGCACGAGGTCGACGTTTGCCGCTGGGCGCTCGGCGTCGATTACCCAAAGCGGATCACTTCTTCAGGAGGTAGATACCAATTTAAAGACGACTGGCAGTTTTATGACACGCTGGTAACGAGTTTCGAGTACAACGACGCTCTGATTTCATGGGAGGGCAAGAGCTGCCAGGGCATGAAATATTACGACTGCGATCGTGGTTCTATCATCATGGGAACCAAAGCCACGATCCTGGTCGATCGTGGTGGCTATGAGATTTACGACCTCAAAGGAAACAAGGTGGGGGTGTTTCGCGCTGGCACGACGACCTCATCTGCCGATCTCGTCGGCCGCGACTCCATGACGGACGCTCACTTCGCTAACTTCATCGCGGGAATCCGTAAGGGCGAGAAGCTCAACTCTCCGGTCTCCGTCGGCAATGTCGCTGTTACGATGCTGCAACTTTCCAATATCGCATGGGAAGTAAACCGGGAATTGCATCTCGATACTAAGGATGGACGTATCCAGGGCGATCTGGAAGCGATGAAGATGTGGGGGCGCGAGTACGAGAAAGGCTGGGCACCGCATGTCTAAGAAAAGCGCTTTTTCTCGTCGCGATTTCGTTCTCTCCAGTGCACTGGTCGCCGGAGCGTGCATTGCTCCAAGCGACGTTTTAGCGCTGGCTCACGAACGGACATCATCTGACGCGGCAACTCCGATTCGCTTGGGCCTCGCCAGCTACACCTTCCGCAACTTCAGTCGTTCGCAACTGATCGGCTTTATGAAGCAGCTCAATGTGTTCACCTTGAATGCGAAGGACATCAAGGATCATCTGCCGATGGATCCTCCGCGAGAGGAGGCTGCTCTTGCGGACTATGCCGCGGAGGGCATCAAGCTTCACGCTGCCGGCGCCATTTATTTCGCGAAGGACGAAGATGCGGACATACGGACTAAGTTCGAGTACTGCAAGCTAGCAGGCATTAGCGTGATTGTAGCGGGCGATCCCGCGCCGGAAACTCTGCCGCGAATTGAAAAGTTCGTAAAGCAGTACGACACCCGCGTCGCGATCCACAATCACGGGCCGGAGGATAAGTTGTGGCATTCGCCGCTGGATGTGTTAAAGGCGGTGAAGGGTATGGATCCGCGCATCGGATGCTGCGTCGATGTCGGACATACAGTTCGCGCCGGCACCCATGTGGTTCAAGCGATCCACGATGCAGGTCCGAGGCTGTTTAACGTACACATGAAAGACCTCACAAACTTCGAGAGCAAGGGGAGCCAGGTCGCGGTGGGAGACGGCATCATGCCGGTGCGGGAGATATTTGAGGCGCTCATCGCCACGAAGTACACGGGCTTCGTTGATCTGGAGTATGAGATTCATCCCGACGATCCGATGCCGGGCGTTATTTCGAGCTTCGCTTATATGCGGGGCGTCCTGGCAGGCATGGGGTTCGCGAGCCAGGGCTGAATACGATTCGATTCGAATTAACCATGGATTTGCGCGGACAGTGGCGCTATCGTAGATTGGCAAGCAGTTCGTGGAGGAGGTCATGAGTAAACCTAGATCAGACACTTCATCCAACAGCAATCGACGAACTTTTCTTAAGGCGGGCGGAATCATGACGGCTGCCGTCCTAGGTTCCACTGCTCTTCCGGATGTCGTAAACGGCCAGTCAAGTCCGCCTTCTCATCTTGCAGCCTCAGATTCCATGCCGACTCGGAATCTCGGAAAGACCGGATACAAAGTCGGCATCTTCAGCCTCGGCGGTCAAGCATCGCTCGAGAAGCCCAACAATGAAGGCATCGCCGTCCCGATCATCGAAAAAGCTCTCGATCTCGGCGTCAACTACATTGACACGTCTTCGATCTATGGCGGCCCCGATCGTTGGAGCGAGCAATACGTCGGCAAGGTACTGAAGCGCCGCCGCAGCGATGCGTTTCTAGCAACCAAAACCAAAGAGCGAACGCGCGATGGCTCCATGCGCATGATCGAAACTTCGCTCGAGCTATTGCAGACCGATCACGTTGACTTGTGGCAACTGCACGATATCGGAACGATGACCGACATCAACGAGATATTTGCCAAGGGCGGAGCCATGGAAGCGTTGCTCGAGGCTCGTGACCAGAAAATCGTGCGCTATCTCGGTATTACCGGGCACTACCGGCCAGACGCCCTGATGGAAGCAATCCACCGCCATCCGTTCGACACGATCTTGATGGCAGTCAATGCCGCCGATCCGCATCACTACAGCTTCTCCGAACAACTGCTGCCCCTGGCGGTCGAGAAGCAGATGGGCATTATTGGAATGAAAGTCCCCGCGCGCGGACGCATTCTTTCGTCGTGGACACCGCCGCCCATTGAGCAGCAGAAACATATGTGGGAAGGGATGGTGCTGGCGGCTACGCCGGGAACGCTCGATATGCGGCAGGCAATGTATTATTCGCTTTCTCTGCCAGTCAGTACCGTCATCATTGGCTGCGATTCCATTGCCCAACTAGAACAGAACGTGCAACTGGCGCGGGAGTTCACTCCGCTCAATCAGCAACAGATGGCGGTACTCACGGAGAAGGCACAGCCTGTGTCAAGGCAGTCGCTGTTCTTTCGTTTTTATGACCGAGCCTAGGAATGCTGTTGTGGAGCCTTGAGTTTGAGATCAGAAAACGCTGCATTCATCGGGACGTATCACCCTCCGCCGCCCGGTCACAGTCCCAGCGGAGAGCCAGCTTGCCGACGATGCTCCACTTCCACCGAGCCAACTGTTCAAGCTAAACGACCCTTTTGTCCCGGGACGAAGATCCCACTAGCTCGTCGAACCGGCCGGGCTCCGCCACCCAGTCTTTCTTCAGGGTGCTGTAGATGAATCCTCACTACTCTCTATTCAGAGCTCGCCTTCGCCCGCACCCCGCCCGTCATCCGATTAACGAACCCGCCGCTTACGGACATTTACCTTCCCTTACCGATTCTTTACGCTGTCCAAAGGACAGAAGATGTTTTTATTAGAAAAGCAATCAAGGAATTCGTTGAAACAGGGCATGAGGAGCCCATCGCATGGGTCAACATTGGGATGAAGCTTATCGGGTGGCCTGCTGAAAGCCGATTATCATGAGCTGGATGGAAACAAGCCACACATCTCAAGCGAGAGGCACCAAGCTTTAGATGTATTGCGCACTCTCGATACGACGTCTGAGAGCTTGAGCTTTCTGTTTGCCAGTGCTTATGACCGAATAGCAAACGCGTTCATCGGTAGTCTTTCGAACCCGCTGTAAATTCGCAGAGGCAAAAGACTCGTTCTATAATGGTCGGCGCAACTCATACATTTCGTGCGCCTGGCACAGGGTCACGCAAAATTCAACACGGCGCGGAAGGCATATGGCCTCGATTTGGGTATCGCCTAGAATCATAAGTCTAGATCGACTGATGCAAGAAAATTCGGATGGAAACTAAAGTAACCAACGTTGGAATTGCTCGGGCGCAGTATGAGCATGCCATCGCCGTACTCATCGGCAAGGCAGCCTCAAACTTGTCTATCCCTGTAAAGCCGATGACCATGGCCCCGCCCCCGATCCCGGTCGGCGTACCCTCATAGTTGCTCGAGCGGCGTCCCGACATCGCTGCCCAGCGAGCGCACGATGGCCGACAGGTGGAAGACGGTCTTGCGGAAGTCCGCATCCTGTCCAAGGAAATTCAGCAGGAACAGCAGGCGATGAATTCCGCGCAAACCTCTCTCAAACTCGAACAGGCGCGGTATGAGACCGGGATTGATCCCTACGTCGATGTGCTGATGCCCAGACCACCGTGCTAGCGGACCAGCAGACTCTGAATGCTCTTCAGGTGGAACAGATGACTTACGCTGTCGCGCTGGTGCAGGCCCTAGGCGGCGGGTGGGATAGCTCGCAGTTGCCGAGCCCTTCTCAAGTGACCCAGAAGCCGGCCAGGACGGAGACGACCATCGAGCAGTAGCATCTGGCGATGAGCGCGCCCTTACCTTGCCGTTTATCAGGCCAGTTCCAGACCTTTCAACTCATGAAGCAACGCCTTCTCCACTTTTTTCTGAAGATCCGCTGGAAGTTTCTTGCCACCCGACGTCAAATAGAACGTATCAATCGCCATCTGTCCTTCGGTATCGATCAGGGCGATTTCAATGTTGCACTGCTGCTGCGATAGGCACGAACTGATTCTATGCAACAAGCGCGGCCGGTCCTGCGCAATCACCTGCAGCAGCGTACTCGTCGAGGAGCATTCATCATCAAAATCAATCCGGGTCTCTACCATTACCTTGACCTTACCGCCTTTTTCGCCGCGTTGACGATCGCGCAGCATCTTGTCGAGATCAGCTTCGCCCGCCAAAACCGCGGCGATGCTCTTCTTGAACCGATCCCACTCAGATAGGTTCAACTCCAAAGTGCGAAAGCGGTCCGTAAAATAAAGAGAGTCCACCACAGTCCCGGCCTGGTTCGAAAATGCATTCGCCTTCACGATGTTCATTCCCCAGGCGGCCAGAACTCCAGTCAACGTCGCGAATAATGACGCCCGGTCCCTTGTGACCAGCGTGAGTTCATACCAATGCCGGCCACGTTTCAGGTCCACCTGCACCGCATCGTGGCCGAACTGCTCCGCCATTTCCATGTGACGCATCACTTCTTCGGCGGAGTGAACCTGCAAATATCTCTGCGGAAATCCTTCCACGAAATCCCTGAACTTCACGCCCGTGACCGGAACCAGGCTGCGCAGGCGCGCCAGCTTTTCGTCACTCACATTGCTATGCACGCGGTGGTCCGCGCTGCGGGTCAAATAGTTCGCAGCTCCAATGTAGAGCTGCCACACACTCTCTGCCTTCCACGGCGTGAGCGCCTCCGGATTCACCGCCTTGATGTCGGCATAAGTTAGCAAGCACAACATTTTCAGCCGCTCTGGCGTGCCCACTTTCTCCGCGAAAGCTGCCACCGTCTCCGGATTGAAAATGTCCCGCCGCAATTGCGCCGACATTTCCAAGTGATTCCCGATCAGAAACAGCACCACGGCGCGTTCTCCCGGGTCAACATCCAGACGGTCCAGGCAGCGGCCGGCGATCTCCAGGCTAGCCTCCACGTGATTTCTGCCCGGCACTCCTTTCCCCGTATCGTGCAACAGCAGAGCGAGGTAGAGCAATTCCGGATCTTCGAGTTCGCCCAGCAGTTCCGCATAACGCTTGTCCCATTCCGATTTCGATTGATTCAAGCGGTGCAAACTTTCAATGGCGAGGATCGAGTGCTCGTCCACGGTGAAACGATGGTAGAAGTCGCGCACCACCAACGAATCAATCGGCTTCAACTCCGGCAGCAGCAATGTGAGCAGGCGCAAGGAATGCATGGCACGCAGCGCCTCGGCGGCGTGCGGCTGCAACAGTGTTTCCTGCAGGTAGAGCCAGAGTTCTGCTCCGCGCGGCGGAGTCACCGCCAGCGATGGAAGCGCCTGCTCAATTCTGTGCTCCGTGGTGGCACTCAATTTCAGCCCGTGGTGCGCCATAAAGTGAAACAGCCGCAGCAGCATCTCGGGATCCTGCAGCGATGAGGACTGCTGCAGAAAAATTAACCCATCCACCACAGAAAAATCCGAATGTGACGGCCGCGACCGCCAGCCCTGAAATTGCCGGCGCAAGGCGGACCACGATTCCGGAATCTCTTCCATCAACTGCATCACCGTGCGCTGGACGGCGCGCGCGTGTCCGAAGTAAATCCGCATCCAATCCGCAGCCGTGAGGTCCGCCGAATCCGAAGCTCCAATCTTCCGTGCAGCCGCTTCGTCCTGCGCTTCCCAGCTCAGAGCGTTGTCGTCTCGCCCATGGCGGAAGTGCAAAAAACAGCGAGCCGCCATCAGGAACTCGAGCGCCGCATCCAGCTGCTTCCGCACGGGCGCCCGCAGAGAACTGGCGTCAGGCCAGTCGCTTAGCTTGCCCATAACCGAAACCAACGCGAGCCAGGAAGCCACGTTGCAATCGCGAAGGCCGCCGGGTGTCTCCTTCAGATTCGGCTCGAGATGAAATACAGTATGCCCGAACTTTCCATGGCGCTCCCGCGTCACCTCAGCCAACCCCTGCAGCAAGGGCTTCGATTCCCTCACCACCAGCTTAGGAATCATTTTGTCGTGAAGCCGTGCAAACAGCTCCCGATCGCCCACCAGAAAACGGCAATCAAGCAGAGAGATGGTGAACTCGGTGTTGTTGGGATCAAAGCGGTCGCATTCCGCTAGTGTCCGCGATGCGGGACTCAACTTGAGCTTCAGGTCCCACAGTTCCTGCGAGAAGTGCTGTACTGCGTCTTTATAAGCCGCCTCACTCGTGCGATCGGCGGACAGGAAGAGCAGATCAATATCGGAATAAGGAAACAGCCAGCCGCGTCCGAAGCCTCCGGTTGCTACCAGCGACAAGCCTCGCGGTCCGTGGTCGTCCGACGAAACGCACTCCCGCCAGAGTCGCTTGAGAATGTCTTCGATGAGTTGCGTCCGTTGAGCAACTGCGGCGCGACCGTCTCCGGTTGCCGCGAAGTCGCGCGCGATCCGCGCTGACTCTTCGGCGAGGGTACTTCGCAGTTCACACATCAGTGAAGACCCTGCCGTCATGACAAGGGATCGCCGCTCTCATGCCACGCATCATCGCAACATAGTTGGTGACACGCGGCTTTTAAGATGCCGTCTGGTCGCGTCCCGATAGAATGTTCCCCTGAGGTCCCCAGTATCTTCTCTCTTTGCGATCCACGCCCCAAATCGCAATCCTACAATGCTCCCTCGCCTCGCTCATCATTGCGGATGCGAATCGCTTCATCCACTCGCGTCAGAAAAATCTTTCCGTCACCAATCTTGCCTGTACGCGCCGCCGCCACAATGGCCTGCACTGCTTTTTCTACCATCGCATCTGCGAGCACCATCTCGAGCTTGGTCTTGGGTATGAGATCCACGCTGTACTCGCGGCCCCGGTAGACCTCCGTGTGGCCCTTTTGCCGTCCATGACCGCGCACCTCGATCACCGTCATGCCCTCGACGCCAATCTCCTGTAACGCGCTCTTAACCGCTTCCAGCTTGGAGTTTTGGATGACTGCTTCAACTTTCGTCATTATGTTGTTCTCAAACTCCGATCCTCACGACTTTGACGCTTGGAGTATGCCCGCATAAGCCGATACCAGTATTATCCTCCAAACCCGTACCACGACAACTCCAGGTCCTGGATTACTTGCCATCGCTGGCGCCCACCCTAATCTTTAGATCCACAGCCTTTAAACTCGCAAGCGTACCCGCAATCGCCAGCGCCAAAGCGAAGTCGATCGAACACAAATCCGATTGCACTCACTCTATCGGCTGCCTTCATTTTAAGGAAATCGAAACTATTTATCATTCCAATTAGGATTTGCGCAGTTGCTGAGGTGCTTCGCCGAGTTTTGACGCAGGGTGCGCGGCGATTGTTCGAATGCGCTAAACACCTTTGGGTTATGAAAAGACACTGTTTCCATTGGCCTAAAGCCTCGTCAGCTGAGGAAGGAGTATCAGGTATTGCGGCACGCTGGTCAAGGTCAGATGAACGCTTCGAAAATCAAAGGTTGTGGAAATGGGTGGCAGACGGGCTCTCTTCACCGACCGCCGACAGCAAACTGGAGCTTAGCTGTGAATATGGAGAGAAATGACCAGGAGCATTGTTTCAAACAGCAGGCTAACCTCCAGGGCAGGAGTTTCTGGCTGAGAGTGCACCGTATAGTCATCTCCGGTGATCACTGAGGGTGGAGAGAGCATGCAACCGTCACCCAGGCCGGCAATCTTGTTCTTGAAATTTCCTGCTACCATGTTGCAGATTTCCCCCAACGCATCCGCGATCTCGGGGCCAACTTTGTCCAAGTCCACCCCGAGCATCTTGGACGCCATCAGTGTGGCTGCCTTTTTTCACTGCGGACGCTCATCACTCCGCATAACATCCCCGCCAGTCGCGCCATGGCAGTAACGTTTAAAGAATCCGTTGAGGTGCTTGCCGGCGTAGTCAGTTGGCTGGCGAGCATGGTACTACTCCCGTCTGTTGCACATCGGCAAAGAAGGGAGGGGCTTTAGCACCAGTGGGGATGGAATGGGGGACTTAAATAACAGCCCATGAGAGCGTGTCATCGCAGTTTTGCTGATAATCTCAAATTGGATATTCAGGAGAGCATGAACTTTTGCCACCAATCATCAATGCACAAGGAATTTCGAAGTCTTTCGGAGCGAATCCGCTCTTCCAGAACGTTTCCTTTACGGTCTCGGAGGGCGACCGGATTGGGCTGATTGGTCCCAACGGCTCAGGCAAGTCCACGCTTCTTCGGATTCTTGCAGGCGACGTACGCCCGGACAGCGGTGAAACCGCGGTACGCAAACGGGTTCGGCTCAGTTATGCGGAGCAGGATTCAAAATTCAAGTCCGGCGACACGGTACGATCCGTGGTTCAGAACGCAATGGAGCGCGCCGCCGTGCCGGAGTCCGAACGCGGCACTCGCTTCGCGGAGACGCTCGGCCGCGCTGGTTTCGAAGACGTGGAGGCCGAAGCCTCCGCACTATCTGGCGGCTGGCAAAAGCGGCTGGCGATTGTAGAAGCGGTGGTTCAGTCGCCTGATATTCTCCTGCTCGACGAACCTACCAATCATCTGGATCTGGCGGGTATCGAGTGGCTCGAGGCCTTGCTGGAGGCGGCGGCATTTGCATGTGTGGTGGTCAGTCATGATCGCTACTTCCTGGAGAATGTGGCCACCGACATGGCGGAACTAAATCGGACCTATCCCGACGGACTGCTGCGCGTGGCCGGGAGTTACAGCTGCTTTCTGGAGAAAAAAGAAGAATTCCTGCACGCGCAATCAAAGCGGCAGGAGGCGCTGGAAAATCTGGTTCATCGGGAGATCGAATGGCTTCGCCGCGGAGCCAAGGCACGAACGAGGAAGTCCAAGGCGCGTATCGACAAGGCGGGTGAGTTGATGGGAGAACTTGCGGATCTCAACGCAAGAACCCGCACTGGGAGCGCCCAAATCGATTTCTCGGCGACGGATCGCAAAACTAAGCGTCTGATCGAACTGGAAGATGTCTCTTGCGAGATGGGCGGCCGCAAATTGTTTACGGGGCTCAATTGCGTCATCACTGCTGGAATGAGAGTGGGACTCGTAGGACCGAACGGTAGTGGGAAAACCAGTCTTCTACGGTTATTGCGAGGCGAGTCCGCCGCCGCGAATGGAGAGATTCATAGTGCTGACCGGCTGCGCATTGTGTACTTCGACCAGAGCCGCGAACTCGATCCGGATGTAACTTTACGCCGTGCCCTCGCGCCGGAAGGTGATTCGGTGATTTACCAGGATCGGTTGATCCACGTCGCGTCATGGGCGGCAAAGTTTCTGTTCGCGGGCGAGCAACTCAATCAGCCTGTGGGAAAACTTTCCGGTGGCGAACGGGCTCGCGTTCTGATCGCTCAGCTCATGCTCCAGCCCGCCGATGTTCTTCTACTGGACGAACCCACAAACGATCTGGACATCCCGACCCTGGACATTCTCGAAGACGGTCTGCTCGAGTTTCGAGGTTCTCTTGTCCTTGTTACGCATGACCGCTACATGCTGGATCGCGTCTCAACTGTGGTCTTAGGGCTCGATGGTCAAGGCGGAGTGGGAAGTTTCGCGGATTATTCGCAGTGGGAGGCATGGCTGGAGCAACGTCAGAAAATGGCTCGGACGGAGGCAACGAAGACGACTGCGAATTCTCCAGGGCGCACCAACGGTGAGCGGGAGCGACAAGGCCCGCGGAAAAAGAAGCTGTCGTATTTAGAAGTGCGGGAATATGAAACCATCGAGCAACGCGTTGCCGACGCCGAGCAGGTGCTGCAGAGCAAGCGAACTCAGCTCGAGGATCCTGAAATTGCCAGCGACAGTCAGCGTCTGGTCACTGCTCACGCTGAGATGGAAGAATCCCAGGAAAAGGTAGATGCTCTCTACGCACGCTGGGCTGAACTCGAGAAAAAGAAAAACTAGTGGATTGAAGTCTCCGTCGTACGGAATCCTATCTCAGGATGCGAGACAAAAGGCGATGATCGTGTTTCCCCGAGTTCCCGTGGTCATTTCAAGCTCTTCAACCAGGTCGGATTCGAGGTCGTCAGGGTCAGGCTTCATCTCGCAAGCGGCAATTTGCTCGTCCGTTGCCCCCTGGAAGCAAAGCTCACACACTCCCAGTCCATCTTCGGAGCGGACCGGTGGTCCAAAAACGCGACACGTCATGGGCCGTGATTCGTAGAGTTCGCAATTGCCGGTTGCGGGATCGAGGGCAGGACAGGGCTCGTTATTCGCGAAATCGGAAAAACGTTCCGCCGCCCAGTCTGCATCGTGAAGTAAACTGGTTACGGCGTCGCCAGGAAAGTCTGGTGAAAGGCGAGCAACTGCATCCCTAGCCCGGGCGCGTACGCGTTCTGCTCGAGCCGGCGAACTCGTTTCTAGATCGTCCAACCCTCGCCGCAATCGCTGGGCGTCGAGTTGATTGATGGGGAACACTCCAATGCAGCATTGGGTACATCCGGGGCGACAGGCAAGCCATTTGCCGCTGCGCCGGGTGACATCGGCTAATGCGGAATCCACAATCTGAATTAGCGCCCGATCGTCAACAGCCGGAGAGTGCCGTCGCATAGCAATCTCCAAATCATACAACCGAGTCGGCAGCGCCTTTAGAAGTCAGAAATCCTNNCTCGAAAGTGGGGGGAGGGTCAGGCCCCCAACAGAAACTTGCACACTGTCGACAAGCAAAGACGCAATTTCAGAGCCAATCAGCCCGCGCTGGCATAGAATAGGCGTTCGGCAAGTCGTGTCCAATGAGCAGTTTAATCGACATCTCGAGAAAGTGGGAAGGCCGCGTCATTGATGGAGGTTTCCCGCTGCAAAAATGGCTTGGAGGGTCTGAGCATAGCGGCGTATTTCTCACCGAGCGGAGCGTAAATGGATCTCAGAAAGCGGCCATCAAGCTGATTTCTGCGGAAACTTATGCCGCTGAGAAGCTTAAAGAAGATGCTCAACTTTTTCGCTGGGCTGATATCGCGAAGCTTTCTCATCCCCATTTGATACGGCTATTCGAATGTGGTCGCTGCCAGATTGACGGCATGAGGCTCCTCTATGTCGTCATGGAATATGCCGAAGAGGATCTGGCACAGGTTATTCCGCAGCGTCCGCTCTCACCCGCGGAAGTTAAGGAAATGCTTCCACCCACGGCCGATGCTTTAGTTTTCCTGCACCACGCCGGATTCGTGCACGGTCACATGAAGCCCTCCAATATCATGGCGGTGGATAATCAGCTGAAAATCTCCGCCGACAGCCTGCGCAAAACTGGCGAGCGCGGCGACAGAGAAACTACTGTCTATGACGCGCCCGAAGTGGCCGCTATGGGATTCTCCACCGCTGGAGACGTATGGTCCCTTGGCGTGATGCTGGTTGCCATCCTGACTCAGCACGAGCCGGACTTAAGAAACAGAGACCAAGGTCAGGTTGCCGTACCCGAAACGATTCCCGAACCTTTTCACGAAATCGCAAGGCGATGCCTGCACGTCCAACCACAACAGCGCGGCACTCTCAGCGAGGTTTTGAGCAAGGTCGAAGTGCAAGCGCCCTTACGGGCGAGCGCAGTTGAGCAGCCCCAAGCTTTAAAGCGTACGAAGAGGTGGGGCATCCTATCAATCGTCGTTGCCTTGTTGCTGCTGGCAGCATTCGTTGGACGAAGATTTGTGGTTCAACGGCCGCAGCTTCCAGCCGCGGAAATCCATCCAAAAGAATCCCCGACTGCTCCCGCGAACGTTCCCGCCGCTCAATCCCCCGCTCCGTTTCCTGAGAAAGCGGCGCCCACCCAAACAGGAGTTACGCAAGGAAGTGTGCTTCAGCAGGTTCTGCCGGAAGTGTCACGGGGTGCACAAAACACGATCCACGGCCACGTGAAAGTCGGCGTTCAGCTTTCGGTGGATACTTCCGGGAACGTCTCTCAGGTAAAGTTAATTTTCCCCGGACCGAGCAAATACTTCGCGAATCAGGCGCTCGCCGCGGCCCGCCGTTGGAAATTCAAACCGCCTGAAACCGACGGGCAAGCATCACTCAGCGAGTGGATTCTGCGATTCCAGTTTGGCAGGACATCGACCCAGGTTTTTCCCGCACAGATAAAACGCTGAACCGATTGCCTTAACCTTCCGCGTCTTCATTTTTCTTCATCTTCCAAATCATCTGGCGCAGCATGCCGAGCAAGAATACCGCGTCCCCTTGCTGCAGTCGCAGTCGCCGCACCAATCGCCGGACTGCGCCATGAAACGACTTCGACGTGTTCAGCTTCGGATACTCGCTGGCTCGAAGCGCGTTGAGCAGTGTATCGGTCATCCGCTCGAGCTCGACGGACGAAGCTGGATTTCCCTTCGCTGGCTTCTCCACCGCACTCGGGTCACGCATCAGTTCATACAGACACACCGCTACAGCCTGCCCCAAATTCATCGAAGTGTGTTCGTCGCGGGTGGGAATGTGCATCAGCCAATGACAATGGCTCATATCCAACTTCGACAGGCCAAATTTTTCTGATCCGAACAGGAGAGCACAAAAGCCCGCGGCGAGATGCGTTCGAATGGCACCAGCGCCTTTCTCCAAACGGACCAGGGAATGTTGCAGGTCGCGATGGCCAACCGCAGTGGTTCCAACCACCAGCGAGCAGTCGGCGACTGCTTCGGCTACGGTTTTATACACCTCAGCGGTCGCCAGCGTAGCCGCGGCGCCCACTGCCGAGCGAGCGTTCCGGAATGCCACGTCGTAGGGATTCACCAACCGGAGATGGGGAAATCCAAAATTGCTCATGGCACGGGCGGCCGCACCGATGTTGAGAGGATTACGCACGTCCACCAAGACGACGCGCAACCCATCGAATTCGGCCGGAACTGGCAACGAGTTCTATTCTACGGTAGCCCCACCGAAGCGATTTTGCAGCCGCTTCGGGATCTCGTGGGGCCAACCAGCCGACGCGGCGCATCCGTTGCAAACCTGCTGCCGCGACGCTATTTTACGTGGCTGTGCAATTGTAAAAAATTTGTCAAACCGCAGCCCCTCCCCAACAATTAGGCAGAAACCGTTGTAAGCTTCACTTGTCACGGGGCATCGGGACATTTGCCGCATCCCTTGAAGGCTGGTCCCAATCTAGTCAGGAAGGCTTCCCATGGGTCAAATCGCAACTCCGCTGAGCACAGCCAGATTGGCTGATCCGATGAACTCTACACGGCCGATGGGAAGAATCCTCGTGGTCGAGGACGACCCTTCAGTCCAGAAGGCCTTGAAACGCCTGTTCGAGACCGAGGGATACGCGGTTGAAGTTCAGAACAACGGGAAGTCGGCACTGGAAAGCTTCCAGGCAGCCCCGCCCGCAGTCATAATTCTTGACCTTCGATTGCCCGAGCTTTCCGGCAGCGACCTGTGCAAAGAGGTCAAGAACCAGGCGCCTACGCTGCCCATCGTCGTGTTGAGCGCAACCAGCGACGTCTCCGACAAAGTGCTGCTGTTGGAGTTGGGTGCCGACGATTACGTAACCAAGCCCTTCAGCCCCAGAGAACTCTTAGCTCGCGTGCGCGCAGCTCTCCGCCATACCTCAAGAACGGCGAACGTCAGCCTGGTGAGTTTCGATGGCATTTCCGTAGACTTCAAGAAAATGGAAGTTCAGCGGGACGGCAAAGTCGTAGTTCTGACCGCCCAGGAATTCAAGACGTTGCAGTTTCTGGTGCAGAATGCCGACCGAGTCATCAGCCGCGACGAGTTGCTGAACGAGGTTTGGGGATACCAGAATTATCCTTCCACCCGCACTGTGGATAATCATATTCTCAAGCTTCGCCAGAAATTGGAACGCGACCCGGCCAGTCCAGTACACTTCCGCACAGTGCACGGAATGGGTTACAAGTTCGTCCGCTGAAATCCCTTGGACTCCACAACAGAACCCGCCTCGCAAACTGTTCCAACCCAGCCTGGGGCCTCATTTGTACCCCGAACGCGGCTGCGCACGCGTTTTCTGCTCTCCATGCTGCTCATCACGGCGGGTCTCACGGCGATGAGCTTTCTGGTGGTGCGGCACAGCGTGCAGCACCACGTTCGCGAAGGAATTCTTCAGGACCTGCGAAATTCCGTAACGACATTTCAGAATTTTCAACACGATCGCGAAGTCATGCTGACCCGTTCCGCAGAGTTGGTCGCCGACCTTCCCATCACGCGAGCCATCATGACGGCGCACGACCCAGCCACCATCCAGGACGCTTCCAAGGATGTCTGGCAATTGACTGGCAGCGATCTGCTCGTACTGGCCAACCGCAACGGCACCGTCGTCGCCCTTCACACAAAGTCTTCGGGATTCACTCGCGAAGCAGCTCAGCACTATTTCCAGCAGTCTTTGAACCAAGAGGACTCGAGCCACTGGTGGTTCGGCGCCTACCATCTCTACCAAACTTTCGTGCAGCCGGTTTACTTTGGCTCCAAGACGGAAGGCCCGCTGCTTGGCTTCCTGATCATCGGGTACGAAATCGATAACCGGTTGGCCCGTGAGGTGAGCAAGGTCTCCGCCAGCCAAGTCGCTTTCTCCTACGGCGACGAACTCGTGGCCACTACGCTAACCCCAGTGCAATCGCAAAGCCCCGCAGTGCGCGCGCTTTCGGTGGGTTCGTCGCAAAATGGATCGTCGCAAAATGTGCCCCGCGACGTTGAAGTCGGTCGTGAACTTTTTCTGGCTACTTCTCTCGACCTCTCCAGTCAGCAGGAAATACCGGTACGCTTAACCGTACTTGGATCCTACGATCAAGCCGCGAAATTCCTCGATAACCTGAATCGCCTGCTTCTGCTGCTGGGTCTTACTGCCGTGCTGGTAGGCAGTGGGCTGGTATTTCTGATTTCTCACACGTTCACGCGTCCGCTGGCCAGTCTAGTGGAGGGCGTACGCGCCTTGGAGCATGGCGATTTCCAGCATCCGCTCGATCCTCGAGGAAGCGATGAAGTCGCGGAACTGACTTCCGCCTTCGACCGGATGCGCTCCAGTCTGCTCAAAACTCAACAAGCTCTGCTCGAGTCTGAACAGTTAGCCACCATCGGACGGATGGCCAGTTCGATTTCCCACGACCTGCGACATTCCCTGGCTGCGATCGTGGCCAACTCTGAGTTCCTTTGCGACGGCCGGCTCACTTCTGCACAGCGGGAAGAGTTGTATCAGGAAGTTCGCATCGGCGTGAACCAGATGACCGACCTTATCGATTCCCTGCTCGAATTTGCCAGAACAAGGGAATCTCTCAACCCAAGTTATGCCAGCATCGCGGAAACCGTGCAGCGCGCTATGCAGGCCGTGCGCCTGCATCCGCGTCATCAGGGAACCCTCATCCAGGTCGAAAACAATGGCCAAGGCTTGGCATGGTTCGACCCCCGCAAACTCGAACGTGCTCTTTACAATCTCTTGCTGAATGCTTGCGAGGCCGCACCGAGTAGCGGTGGCCGGGTACAAGTCACGATCGGTCACGCCGAAGCATCGGCCACCATTGCGGTTTCCGACAACGGGCCGGGCATCGCTGAACCGATTCGCGACAAACTCTTTCATCCTTTTGTTAGTTACGGCAAAGAGAATGGCACCGGGCTGGGACTTACGGTGGTGCAAAAGATTGTGCAGGATCACGGGGGCAAAGTTTTGATGGAACGTACCGCAGACTCTCGAACCGTTTTTCGGATCACGATCCCCGGCCGTTCTCCGCAGGGCTCTGTCGAAAAAAGCGATGGCCAGCGGATGCCCCGTCCCTTCGCGTCATCAAACCATGATCGTGCGAACACCGATCGAGTGAGTGAAAACTCAATACGACATTCGGATACTTAGTCCTCGTTTTTCATTTTCTAGATTTCACGACGATCCGTACGTCGCCCGGGAGGATTTGTGAATAGTCCATGGACCCTCGCGCTTCTTTCAAGCGCCATAACGATAGCCTCCTTTGTCCTCCTAAATACCGGTGCCCTGGCACAGGAAACTTCAAACGGCCCGGCGTCTCAGGCCGGTGACGCTTCTGTGCGCGAACTCGATTCGCAAGTGCGCGAATTGCGCGCGATGATGGAAGAGATGCGCGCCGAGAATGCTCAGTCGCGCGCTGAGATGCGAGAACTGCGTCAGGAACTGCAAGACACTCGCAAGCTTCTCACCCCCCTAGCGGCTTCGATGAATTATTCCGCCGCA
The DNA here is from genome assembly GCA_003138975.1 of Acidobacteriaceae bacterium. Classification (GTDB taxonomy): domain Bacteria; phylum Acidobacteriota; class Terriglobia; order Terriglobales; family Acidobacteriaceae; genus Sulfotelmatobacter. Next base: position 35,450 of record PLHQ01000117.1, read on the forward strand.
GCGCCGGAACCCACGGCGCCAGCTGCGAATTCCGTTTCCACAGCTTCGACATCAGTTCAGGAAACCCCGGCCACATCCAGTGCTGTTGAACTAGGAAGCCGGGTTCAGAAACTCGAAGAATCCACGCAGTTGCTAAGCTCGAAAATTGACGAGCAATACCAAACAAAGGTGGAGACTGCCGCCAAGTATCGCGCCCGGCTTTCCGGCATCGTTCTGATGAACACATTTCGCAATGTCGGGGCTTCCGACAATCTTGACTTTCCCAACTACGCGCAACCGCCCGTCCCGGGCTCATCTCAGGCTAGCTTTGGCGCTACATTACGGCAAACCGAGATTGGCCTGGAAATCTTCGGCCCAACCTTGGCGGGGGCGAGGACTTCAGCCAATGTGCAGTTCGATTTTGCGGGAGGATTTCCTTCGACTCCCAACGGAGTCAACTTTGGTATCGCGCGCATGCAGACCGCCAGCTTGCGCCTGAACTGGAAAGACACCTCTGTGATTGCCGGCCAGGATTCCCTTTTCGTCTCGCCGCTCTCTCCCACTTCCTTTGCTTCGCTCGCGACTCCGGCCTTTGCCTATGCCGGGAATCTGTGGGGCTGGACGCCCCAGCTTCGCATCGAGCATCGCTTTGATCTTCCCAATGAACAGACACTGACGTTACAGGGCGGGATTCTGGACAATCTGGATTGGGAACCTCCCTACGATCCGTTCTACCGGTATGCGCAAGCTGGCGAACAATCAGGTCAACCAGCATACGCGGTTCGTACCGCATGGTCCCGGCCCCTGTTCGGCCATCCCTTGAGCTTGGGTATGGCGGGCTACTACGGTCGACAGAATTGGTCGTGGGGCCGCTACGTCGATGCTTGGGCCGGCATGACAGATTGGCAGATTCCGATCCTCCGCCGCCTGGTTCTATCCGGAGAATTCTATCGAGGCCGCGGTGTTGGCGGCCTGGGCGCAGGCATCGGCCGCGCGGTTCTGTTCGGCGGCAATCCCTACGATGCATCGACCAGCATTCGTGGGCTCGACTCCGCCGGAGGATGGAGCCAACTCAAATTCCAGCTCACTCCCAAGCTGGAACTGAACGGCGTCTTCGCCGAAGACAATGCATTTGCCAGTGACGTCCGGAGCTTCGCCGTCGACGCTAACAACTTCGACACAATTCTAGGGCGCAATCACGGCGCACTCGGCAATCTGGTTTACCGGCCGCGATCCGACTTGCTGCTTTCCGCAGAATTCAGACGCCTGCACACCTTTCCCGTCTATAGCAGCAGCAGCGTGACGAATCAGCTTAATCTCGCGATGGGGATCCTGTTCTGATGAACCGCTTCACCTCAAGTCGCACCATCTTGTGCCTCCTATCGCTTTCCTGCGCAATGGCAACGGCCCAAGGGGTCGAACTCAAAGGCACGGTGCAGCTCACTCGAAGCGGACACCGCGTAAAGGACGCTTCAAAACTTGTCGTTTGGCTCACTCCCGTGGCGAATACTCCTGCGCCTGCAACGCCGCAGCAGCAGACTTCAGAAATCCCCCAACTCGTCCAGAAGGACAAGAGTTTCCAACCCTCGCTGCTGGTAATTCCGGCGGGTGGAAAAGTTGAGTTTCCCAACCACGATCCTTTTTTTCACAATGTCTTTTCGCTGTTCGACGGAAAGCGTTTCGACCTCGGACTCTACGAGAGTGGCACCACCCGCTTTGTCCAGTTCGACAAGCCAGGCATTTCTTTCATCTTCTGCAATATTCATGCCCAGATGAACGCCGTCGTGATCGCTCTGAACACTCCGTACTATGCGATATCGGACGCACATGGCGATCTCAGCATCAAGGACGTCGTACCCGGGCGCTATCAGATGCACGTTTTCCATCCATCAGTGTCGCTGGACAAACTGCACGCCGCAGAACGTGAAATCACAGTTATTCCCGGCGATGCTTTCCTCGGAGCTTTTAGCCTGGCCGAATCCGATTTCGAACTCCCGCACAAGAATAAATACGGCCGCGACTATGATCGCCCCGACCCTGATAGCCCAGCGTACGCGCGACCTTAGCTTGTCGGCGTGCAACTTCTGAAAAAAGAAGGGCGTGCCGGTTAGCACGCCCTTCTCGCCTCTGACCTTCACTTCGTTTACAGCACCTTGCCCTGCTCAAAAACCAACTTGCGCGAGTCAATCCTCGCAGAACTAGCGATGACCTCCGCCTCCGGAGTGCCCGCCGCTGCTGGAATGACCACCGCCGGAACTCGGCGCGCTATGAGAGCCGCCTCCGCCATAGCTCGGCGAGCCGTGATAGCCACCGTAGCTTCCCGAAGACCGGGGCTGCACGATGGGCTGCCTCATATTAAGCTGCGGACGCGAATAACCGCTGCGCCCATAACTGCTCGAACTAGCACCACGTGAGTAGCTCGAAGTCGGAGCTGTGCGGTTCCAGTAGCTGCCACTCTCGCGGCTCGCTGTCTCGGCGCTGCTTCCGCTGCGGCTCGCCGACTCGCTGCTGTGCGATGGCGGCGTAAAGGTCTTCCACTCACTGCGGTTCGGTTCACCTCGGCTGGATGATGACGACTCTGAGCCCCTGCTCGCGGCGTTACTCATCTCCCTGCCGGATGAAGCCGTTCCCGCGCTGGGCTTCCCTCCCGCCGCAGTTGACGTCCCACGAGATTCTGTCGCGCCATTGCCAGTGGCCCGTTCAGCCGTCACTGGGCTGAAGCGACTCTCCTGCATGGACTGCTGCAGATGCGCTGTCTGCTGCTGGAACGATTCGGGCCGCGAGCTGCTTTGCGTCCCGAAGAAATGCTGCGACGCGCCGTTATGAATCGTCGAGGGAGCCGCAGCCCTCCCACTCGCCGACAAGCTGGCGCGTGACGGGACGACGGGCAGGTTGCCGGTCATCATGCGAGCATTGCTTAGTTGTTCGTGAGTCGCTGCCAGTGCCGTCGTACGTCCTGCTCCGAATTTTCCTGCGCCCACGGTCGATACCGCGCCTCCGATGTGCGCATCATTGATATGTGCCAGGTTCGAGAATTGTGTGCCGCCATGAAGCGGTGCGATTCCACCAAAGCGGTTGAGGCCACCAAATCTGTTGAAGCCCACCACTCCAAACCTTCCTCCATATCCGCCCCACCACGGGAAGAACCGGTCACAGGGTCCAATCGGCAACCATCCGAAGCCTCCCCATCCGCCCCACCCAAATCCGAATCCAAATCCAAAACCACCTCCGAATCCAAAGAACGAAACATATGCCGGCGCCCAAAACGGACGGTAAAATCCTGCGCCCCACACTGGTCCCGGCCACCACGCCCACGCGCCGCCATACCACATCCAGCGCCCGTAGTGATATGGCGCCCAGCCCCAGGGCTCGTAGCCAACCCATGTCCAACCGTAGTAAGGCTCGTAAACCCAATTGCCATCGCGATACGGCGCCCAGCCATCTGGTTCATTTGGCACCCACACCTGACCGTAGTCCGGCGCGTCTTCCCATTGCCCGTTGGCATCAAGATCCTCCGCCCCAACGTAATACTTGTTCGTGTGATGCCATGCATCCGCGCTGTGAATCATGCGGTCGCGATCGCTGTTCCAGCGATCCCAATCATCGCGCTCAGGAGCCGCGCTGATCTTATATCGTGCATCAGAGCCGGAACCGCGTACCGTCGCCATCTCACCCTGCTTAATCTCAGCGATTCCCTGCGGCGTGGAGATCTGCGCCTGCCCCTTGCGCACAATGACGATGCTGTCCCCATCGGGCCGCACCTCAATGCGGAACACGCCATCCTGATGCGCGGGATGCACAGCCACGTTAGGCGTGTCGATCTCCGGCTCAGCCTCGCTTTCCCCAAAGACCGAGTAATTGGCCAAGCCTTGGCCAACCTGAATCTGAATGTACTTGTGCGTGAAGTTTGCAATGTTGGCTTGCGCGTTTGATCCCAGGCGAAGAATATTGGCGAAGTCGAGTTGCACCTCGGCGCGTCCGCCCGCTGCAGTAGAAACTTTGTCGCCGTTCACCACCGGCTGATTCAAAACAGCCGCTGACCAGGTGCCCGAATCTCCGCGCTGCGTCGACACGTCCCCGTGAATCATGCTGATGCGGCCCACACCTTGGTCAACCCTTGCCGGCCCTTCCCCAGACGGCCCGCCCGGCTGAGCTTCCTCTCCCAGTTGGGGCGGTTGCCCAGGCTGAGGCTGCCCGGGTTGGGGCGGTGGTCCGGCCTGATCCGGCTGTCCGGGTGGAGGAGGCGGCACCGACTGTGGCTGTCCCATTTCCATCGGGGCGCTAGGCTGTTCCGAGGGACCATTGCCTTCCTCCGTCGTTTGCGCCCGCACACTAACGGTCAGCACTCCCGCCAGCACCAGCGTCAAGACTGCCAAACTTCCTATAAACTTGTTTTTCATGACGTACCTCTGTCAAACGCAGCTTTAAACGTTTCTTTAACCCAAGATCTCATAGAGGTCCGTTATTGTACAAAGCAACTGCCATGCCAAAATTCACCGGGCGAAGAGTTTCGTAACCCTTTTGTTTTCAGAAAGCTGAATCGAGTTTTTCAAGAGGAACAAACAACTGAATCCGAAGCCGGTGGCCGTCTGCGGCCAAGGTGGTGGTTTTCAGCCAGAGTAGCGTCGACATCCTGGCGGCTGTCCAGACGGTGACACCGCCCTGAGTGCTGCAGGATACATCTCTCCAAATATTCCCGCTCGTCTACGCTTCTTTCTCGCCCTCATCGGCAATCCCAATCTTCGACAATCGATAGCGCAGCGCATTTCGCGACAACCCCAGCAACCGCGCAGCCTGACTTTTGTTTCCATTCGCCCGGCGCAGCGATTCCCGAATCATTTCGTCTTCCCACTGCTCTAAAGTCATGCCTTCCGGAAGGAAGTTGCCGATGCCATTCACCGCTCGGGCCGGACGTGTATCCAGATGAATGTCCTCCACCTTGAGCACCTTGCCTTTGGCCAGCGCGCACGCCCGCTCGATGATGTTCTGCAACTCGCGCACATTCCCCGGCCAGTGATAGTTCACCAGAATCTGCATGGCCTCGGGCGTAATTCCGTCCACCGGCTTTCCGGAGTCTCCCGCAAAACGCGAGATAAAGAGATTCACCAGATCCGGGATGTCTTCTTTGCGCTGGCGCAGCGGTGCAATGTCGATGGGCACAACGTTCAAGCGATAGTAAAGATCCTCGCGGAATGTTCCCTGTTCCAGCGCTTCGCGTAAATCGCGATTGGTAGCCGCAATCAACCGCACGTCCACTTTTACGGTTCGCGTCCCACCCAGCCGCTCGAACTCACGCTCCTGCAGCACGCGCAGCAGCTTCACCTGAATCGCCGGCGGCACATCGCCGATCTCATCCAGGAACAAAGTCCCTTTATCCGCCAGTTCAAATTTTCCTGGCTTGCTCGCGGCTGCGCCCGTGAAGGCACCCTTCTCATATCCAAAAAGCTCGCTCTCCAGGAGATTCTCCGGAATCGCTGAACTGTTGATCTTGATGAAAGGCCCCGAAGCTCGCCGCGACTTCTCATGCACCGCACGCGCAATCAAATCCTTGCCCACGCCACTTTCCCCGCCTAGCAGCACCGTCGAATTCGTCGGCGCCACGCGCTCCACCGTTGCCAGCACTTCCTGCATCTTTGCGCTGCGCGCCACCACGTTCGGGTGCGCATACCGCTTGCCCAGCGCCTCGCGCAGCGACCGGTTTTCCTCTCGCAGCTTGTGCACATCCAGCTCCTTGTGAATCACCATTCTCAATTCGCTCAGTGAGAACGGTTTCAACACATAGTCGCTAGCCCCTGTCTTCATCGCTTCTACGGCAGTCTCGACCGTACCAAAAGCCGTCATGACCACCACCGGAAGCGTCGCATTCTGCCGCTTGATCGCCTGCAAGAACTCCAAGCCATCCATCCCCGGCAGCTTGAGGTCCGTCACCACCAGATCAACGGTGCTCTCGCGCAGAAGCTTCAGCCCGCTCTCGGCGTCTCCGGCGGAAAGCGTGCTGAAGCCGTCCTCCCCGAGATTCAATTCGAGCAGCCGCCGCATTTTCGCTTCATCTTCGACAATTAAAATTGTTGGCATGTAACGTCGTTCCAATCAATTCCGGACAGCTTAACCTCGCTCTTTCAACTTTCGTAAGATGCAAGATTGGCTGCCGCTTCGTCACCCGTGGGGAAAAAAACCACGAAGCCAGCCCCGCGCTGGTCGCTCCCGTCGGTGGCACTCTCTACGCGAATCGTTCCATGATGCCCATCAATAATTCGGGACACGATGGACAACCCCAACCCTACCCCCGTCTTTTTGGTGGTAACAAACGGATTGAAGATCTGCTCTCTCAGTTCAGCCGGAATTCCCGGCCCCGTATCTTCAACTCGCACTTCGACTCCATTTCGGTTCGCGTTGTTCGCCCTCGCCGCTGTTACTCGCAACGTTCCTCCGCCGCTGCCCATGGCATCGTACGCATTCTGGATCAAATTTACGAACGCCTGTTCACAAAGACTCTCGTCCAACGACACTAGCGGCAAATTCGCCTGATACTGCCGCTCCACGCGTACCAACCCTTCTTCGTCCTTGTGCGTTCGTAACACCGAGTTCAACGCCCGATCCAGCACAGTCGTAATTTCCTGTGGTACTAACTCAGCATGCAATGGCCGGGCGAAATCAAGAAACCGTGTCACCAGTGCGCTCAAGCGGTTGGTCTCGCTCGATATATAACCCGCCAATTCGCTGGCCAGAGGATTCGATTCTCCTAACTTCTGATGCAACATCTCCGCCGATCCCTTGATCACTCCCAGCGGATTGCGAATCTCGTGCGCCAGTCCTGCCGACATTTGCCCCAACGCCGCCAGCCGCTCCGAACGCCGCGCCTCTTCCTGCGCTTGCTCCAACCGCCGGTTGGTCTCAGCCAGCGTCTCCGCCAATTCCTGGTAGCGTTTGATCTGCCGTCGATTCTCCACCACGAACCGGTTCACCACCATCGCCGCCAGAAAAAAGAAAAGAATGCGGATGGCCAGCAGTCCGTAACCCTCTGTAGTAATTTCGTATTCCTGCAGCGCCGGATAAAGATACGAGCAGTAGGCAGCGGAGGCCAGGGCCGTCCACAGCAGCGTCGCCCACGGGCTGAAATATTCGGCCGCAGTCACCACCGGAAGGTAGAAAATCGGAGAGTAGCTGCTGTTGATTCCTACTTCGCCCGTGTGATCGATGAGCAACGTGGCTAGGGCAATCTTCAGCAGAACGATATACGCTGCTCCTCGCTCCGGTGTCTTGCTCAATAGCCAACCTTCGCTCAGTTGCACAACACCGAACGCCAGCAGCACCAGTTGCTTGTGAATTTCCAACACTGGCGGCAGCGCAGCCAGTCCAGCCAAAAACAGCAGCCAGAGGACATCCATCCAGTTCATTGCCGGACGCTTCGCTTCGCTCATAATCACAACGCACAAAAAAACCGCGCCGGAAACGGGCTGTTCACCCGTTTCCCGGCGCCATCTTCCCTCCGCCTTCGCTTCGGTCCGCTGGCCAGTCGCATCGCATGCGAACCTTATCAGACCGCAGCCAGTCGGTTCGCGTCAATGTCCTTTCTTAGGCGCACTCTCGCGACTCTGCGCTGGCGGATGCGAATTCTGCTGCCGCTGTGCTGGAGCCGGCGCCGGCCGCTGCTGCTGCCAGGTACTAAACTTCTGCTCCTGGTCCCGCTGTTGCTGCACGTTTCCCTGCTGCACTGGAGCCACCGGCTTGGCCAGCGGATGCGACCACTGCTGTGCAGGTTGCACGCTCCGATTCTCGGATTGAGCCTGCGTGCTCTCCGGCTCTGGAGTGCCTTGCGCTTCCCAAACCCGCGGCGGCGTCTTCGTTTGGTTGGTTCCACCGCTGGGTTGGCCGAACGAACGGAAGCCATCGTCCGCTAGCGGCTGCCGCGTCACCGGAGCGGCCGGTACTGGCTTACCGGGCGCTTCCTGCCGCACCAACGATGACGATTGCTGATTCAAATGTCCACCCGATAGCGCCTGCCTCTGATCGAAAGAACGTGGCATCGGAGCCGGTGTCCTCAGTGCGACTACAGGACGGCTCGTCACCGCCGCTGGCGGCCGATTCGCCACAGGCCTTCCCTCTCCCAACACGCTGCTCCTGACCGGCTCAAACGCAACCGTGTGTGCCACTGGAGCCGCCGCGAGTTCTCTCGCCGGCACCGACACCACATTCCGCGCCACCGGCCGCGCATTTACGAACGTGTCACGCGAGACCACGGTCACTCCCCCATTCACATTCCGGTTCGCATACGCAATGTTGTTCACGGTTGTGCTCCGGTTCAGCACGACAGTGTTATAGGCATTCGTGACTCTGGCAATATCCACCCGCGTATTGGTGAAGTTCACGTTGTTCACGTAAACACGGCTGACGCGGTAGCCCGGAAGAAATACTTCTCCCGGAGCCAGCGGGAACCATCCCACGCCTGCTCCAAACCCGAACGAGAAATTAAGTCCTGGTCCGCCACCCACCCAGGCCACCAGCGCTGGCGCATANNTCCACCCATGTCCAACCCCACGGCCCCACCCAAGCCCAATGGCCAAAGTGATACGGAGCCCATCCTGCCACCAGAACTCGCGGCCGCCAGCATGTGCCGTAGCCCGCCACATAGCTCCAGTCGCCGTACTCGTCGAGATCTTCATATCCCGTCATCTCGCGCGAAACATAATTCGCGGAATCAGACTGATCCTCGACTTGATCTCGATTCGAAGCCCAGGTATCAAATCCATCTTCTGCGGGGACCTGACCAAGCTCGTAGTCCAGATGATCGCTGCCGGTGAACGTGGCGTGCTGGTTCGCCACAACGGTGTAGGAAGAACCACCGCCCGTGACCTCGCCACGTCCGCGCCACACCGTCACTTCCGTCCGATTCCCGTCCACATCTACATCGAGGCGGTAGTCTCCCGGCTGCATCACAGTGAACGCCACGTTCGGCGTATCGATCTCGTAGGAGTCTTCATCGTCCACGTGCCGTATCTTCACGATCAGCGATCCCTGCGCCAAGCGAATCTGCGCTGCCCGGTCACTCACCTCGAGCAACGTAATCCCAGTCTTGGCGCCGAGCCGCAGCGCGGTCGATCCAATGTGTACTTCGGCCCGCGAATCTTCATCCGCCCAAAGATTGTCACCCGTCACCAGGGGACGATTGAGCACCGCGTCAACCCAGTCGTTCTCGCCGCCCGGCTGAAACGACACCGATCCCTCCATATAATTGAGCCTTGCCACACGGCCGGGAGGATCCTGCGCATTCGCATCCTGTGAATCCTGTGGCCCTTGCGGAGCTTGCGCCGCCTGAGAATCCGGCGCGACCTGGGCATCCTGTGCCTTCGCTCCGAGCGGCGCTTGCAGCATGACTGCCAAGCCCGCCACGATCACTGCCCAGATCCACCGCTGCTTACATATCTTCATAACCTTCTCCCCAACGGATATCGAATCTTGAGGTCGAGAAACGCCTTCCCTCAACGATCTTATCCACATTCGTGTAAACACAATAGAGACGGTTTAGTTTCCTCGCTATGAAGTGGTGGTTTTCGGCCAGGGCTGGCCCATAGCGGGCAGTCAATAGATTTGCTTTGTGAAAACACCTAGCGGTTCGCAGGCTTCGGTGCGATCTCATCCAAGGTAAGATTCAACTCCAGTACGTTTACCCGCGGCTCACCCAGAAATCCAAACTCCCGCGACTCGGTATGCTGGCGCACCGCTTCGCGCACTACGTCCTCGCTCAGCCCACGTTCTTTCGCGATTCGAGGCACCTGAAACTCCGCCGCCTCCGGCGAAATGTG
>PLHQ01000154.1:0-8441 GCA_003138975.1 Acidobacteriaceae bacterium
TCAGGTATTCCAGCGCGCGCTAGAGGGTGATTGGGACATTTTTGGGAAATTATATCTGGCAGCGAATCAGTGGGTTGATGGAAATTGCTGAGGTTTGGGGGCTTGACAAGAATTTCGCCGGGAGCGGAATCAAGGGCAACAGCAAAGTCAAAGGTGACGGACATGAGTATCCGTCCCCACACGGGCTATGGCAGGGTGTATTCGAAATCGTAGGAATGCTTTCCGTCGGCGATGTTGATGGTCATCTTTCCAGCGAGCCCGACGAGTTGGCCGGTGCCGGAATCGGGGACGACGGTGACGCTTAATTCCGGAACGCCGCGAGTGAGCGTGCCGGTGTGCTGAAGAGCGAAACTACCAGTGCGGGCGCCGGCGGGAGTGCGGAGCGTTCCGGTGACGCGCTCGATGGCGACATAGCCTGCGGAGCCTTTGACGTCGGTGGAGGCGGTGAGCATCTGGCCCTTGCTGGTGGCTTCGAGATCACCGTGGAATTGTTTGTCGAGAGACATGCGGCCGACGGTGGGGTCGCCGGATTTGTCGTCCTGAGGAGTGACCTTGACTTCGAATGGTCCAGTGGCGTGGGCGAGCATGGGCGTTCCCTTCTGAGTTGCGGCGCTTTGCGCGTAGGCAGCGCCAATTGCCAGCACACACAGCGCGACAATGCAGGCGGTGATGCGAGATCGCTGGCTCATGCCCGCATTGTCGAATGGAACGTGGCGATGCGTCAATTGCGGGTGTCGATGGTTTGTCCTTTCTCGACGGATGCCTGGACCCAAGACAGCACATGTTGCCATCCCTCGCCGTGGCTCTTGACCGCATCGGCATGGCCGGCAAATCCGCTGTCATGTATTTTCACCAGCGTGCCGTCATGGTGCGGCTCGAGGTCCCAGCGCACCGTGGTTTTGAGAGCGCCCGTCCAGGTTGCGAGCCAGGTGTAGACGAGGCGGTGCGGAGGATCGACTTCCAGATACTCGCCGCTGACCTGGAAGGTGTCACCGTTGGCGCTGACACCCGCGCTCATCCATTTGCCGTTGATGCGCACGTCGGTTTCGAATTTCGTGGTGCGATACATTTCTTTTCTTTCTGGCCCCACCAAAGCAGCATTTGGCGGGGATCGGTGATGGCCTGAAAGACGCGCTCGGGCGGCGCCGCGATGTGGATCTCGGCGAGGACGGTGTCTTGGTCGGGGCTAATGGAGATAGTTGCCATAGATGTCCGTATCACTTTTCAACGAAGTTCTTGAGTGACTGCACCAGACCGGGCCAGCCCTGGCTGTAGCCCTGGCACGCACCTGGCAATGCCGCCAGACCGCTGTGTGTAACTTTTAGACGCGTTCCTGCTTTGGTTGGGATCAACTCCCATCGCACCAGAGTGGGGTGCGACGGGTTCTCATGCCAATTGGCAAACCAGGAATAGGACAAGAGGCGCGGGGGATCGATTTCGACAATTTCGCCATGGTGGTCGAAATCCTTGCCGGCACCTGCGCCCTTGCGCTCTTTGGAGACAAAGCGCCACTTTCCGCCGGGGCGCACGTCCATTTCCCAAAGGGTCATCTCGAAGGCGTCGTTGGTGCCCCACTGCAGCGCCTGCTCGCGGTCGATCAGCGCCCGGAATACCCGCTGAGGCGGGGCTGCGATTTCGATTTCGCTGACGACAGCGTCGTTGTCAGGCGTAATTTTGGTAGTAGCCATGGCTCGCTCCTTGATGGATTCGCTAGCACTACATTTTCCGCTGCAGGTCGAAGAGTTCTTTCATCTCTTTGCCGTGATCGGCGAAGGTCCAGTCTTCGGTGTGGTGGTTGGCATCGACGATGGTGAACACTACGCGCTGCATGTGGCCGGCATCTGGAGTGGCGAGATTGGTGGCATCGAAGAAATCAAAGGTGATGGTTTTGCCGTCGGGCGAAGTGCTGGCAGTCATGCGTGGCTGGTTACCGGTGCCGCAGTAGTGGGTCATCAGCAGACGGTTCGGGCCGTCGAGGTGGATCATGGAAATCATGTCTTCGTGGCCTTGGCCGATGATTTCGCCCATCAGGGCGGAGCCTCCGGCGGTGTCGCGGAAGGAAACCTGTACGGGCTTGCCTTGGGTGTTCTTCCCTTCCCAGGAGCCGGTGAGATTCTTGAGTTGGTCAAAGGATTTCTGGGCGGCGGTTTGCGCGATGGCGGTCGCGGTCATGAGCAACAAGAGTGATAGAGCGCTGCGGAGTGATTTCATGTTAGAGATCTCCTTTTGAAGTTTTGCGGTTCGATTTCGGTGCGTGGCCCTGGTTGGTTTCTTTGGAGTACTCGGCTTCGACAAACCTTTTGAGGTTGGTCAGGCTCATCTTCCAGAAGGTGCGGTACTGATCGAGCCAGGAATCGACGGCGCGTAGCGGCTCGGGATTGAGGTGGTAGACGCGGTTGCGGCCTTGGCGATGCTCCTGGACCAGATGTGCGCGCCGTAGCAGGCGCAGGTGTTTGGAGATAGCGGGACGAGAGACGGGGAATGCTCTGGCAATTTCTCCGGCGGGCTGGCTACCGCGCCGAAGCAAATCGAGGACGGCGCGGCGCGTGGGGTCGGCGAGAGCCTGGAAGGTGGCTTCGGATGAATACGTAACCGAACGGTTCCGCATGATCTGTAACCCTACAGTTACACGACGGGAGCTGTCAAGCGAATAATTTGCGCCGCGGATTACTTCCTCTCGTGTTTGGTGAAATCAAGAGATCCGCAAAGTCTTCTTGCGCGCAAGAGCTTTTCCTCCGCCGGATTCACTGGCAAGGTTCGAATCTCTCGTTTTGCTCGACTCCGGCTTTGCGTAGCTCTGCCATCAACGAAGTTGGATCCGCAGCGTCAGCCAGGAAATGAACGCCCGCCCGGATGGCTTTACCCCCAGAAACGGCGCGGGCGACAGTGGCCAGTGCAACTCCGTGGATCCAATAGTCGCGGCGATCCTTGTATACGATCTGCACGGTAAGGTCCAGCCTGCGTCCTTGAGAACGCCCAAGTACGTGAGCTACGACAAAACCGTCCACCCTGTCCCCGCCGTGCAGACGGTTTCTGCGAAATACGTTGCGGAGCAGGCGAACACCCAATCCTTCCGGGAGGGGGACCAGGGCCATCAGAGTTGTCGCCAGGACAGTCCGAAACCCCGATAGATGTGTGTAGGTGAAGACGTCGCAGTCGTTGAGCCGTCGGCCTATTTCGCCCAGTTCTGGAGTGGAGAACATGACGAAACGGCCCGCACCGACGGGATCACCTAGATCAAACCGGCGGAAAGCCTGCGACGTTTTGGCGCGGGTCCACTCGCCCCTGCGAAAGTAGCCTGCGCCGCGGAGCCCTGCCTGGTGGATAAACCAGGCACCGTCGCGCAAAGCATTGGTGGACCATTCGCCTGAATCGGCGAAATATACTTTCAACGACTCGATCGCATCCATCCTGGCCCTTGCCTGTGCGTCCGCGTAAACCGGCAGGAGTTCGCTAATACCAGGCATCCACCCGGCCGAGACCACGAAGGACAATCCCAAGCGTTCAATCTCGCGGCTGTGCGGAAGCATGCGTTCCTTTACCACCGACATGCCTGCCGCATCAATGTAGTGACAGCGTTTGCGAAGAGCCGCTTGTGCGACGCGATCCTGGAGCACGATCACAGGCCCGGCGCAGTTGACCACGATCGAGCATCGGCTACAAAAGTCGTCCAACGAATGGGTATCGAGGATGTCGAGATGGGCCGCGGACGCTCGGCCATCGAATTCCGCCGCCAGGGCCTTGGCTTTGGCCAAGTCGCGTCCACCGATCAGGATTTCCCCAGCGCAGGACTTCCAGAGCTCGGAGGCAACGATTCTCCCGGTGGCGCCGTAGCCACCCACAATGCCGAAAGTAACGGTTCGACTCATTGCTCAATGGCGCGGCATCTTAAGATCTTACGACTCGTTGCCACGCGCATCTTGTCCGACCAAGTCGAGAAACGCCCGGTGTATGCGCGGATCGGGAGCGAGTTCGGGATGGAAGGTCGCGGCCATGACCCTTCCCTGCCGGACGGCAACGGGATCGGTGCCTTCGGTGGCGATGACTTCGACACCGGGGCCGACGCGCTCGATTTTCGGGGCGCGGATGAAGACCATTTCCAGCGGGGAGTTTCCCAACATGCCTTCGCGGATGGAACTGTCGAGCTGGCGTCCGTATGCATTGCGGCGGATGCGGATGTCGATTGCGCCGAGACCGGCTTGCTTTGGATTTTCGACTTCCGTCGCGAGCAGGATTGCGCCGGCGCAGGTGCCGAAGGTTGGCTTCAGGCGGACGAATTGCTTTAACCTTTCGAAGCCTTTCTCTCCCAGCAGTTTCAGGAACGTGCCGGACTCGCCTCCGGGGATGACCAGGCCGTCGATTTCATCGAGTTCCTCAGGCTTTTTTACGAGCACAACTTCAGCGCCCAGCTCTTCGAGCCGGCGGCGGTGGGCGTCGAAATCGCCTTGCAGGGCCAGGACTCCGATGGTCATAGAAAAAAACCATAACCACAGAGGACACAAGAGCAGGAGGAAGATTGAGCTGTCCGTCTGCGTTGCACTGTCAAACTTGATTCTAATGGATACCGGCTGCAGCGCGTACGGCCGATGAGCCACACATGGAGGGCGGGTCATCGAGTCCTTGTCCCGGTTGGATTGTAAATGATGGACGGTAGTAACGTGAGCTTTCCGCTTGACAGGAGATTTCATTTCCTATATATAACTATTTAGTTATGGAACTTAGCGGTTATACACGGTCTTCGGCCCGCCTTGACGCAACCTTCGCGGCGCTGGCCGATCCCACGCGCCGAGCCATCCTGACTCGACTGGCCAAGGGCGAGGCCTCGGTAACGGACCTGGCGGAGCCGTTCGCGATGAGCCAGCCCGCGATTTCCAAGCACCTTAAAGTACTGGAACGGGCGGGACTGATTTCGCGCGGACGAGATGCGCAACGGCGTCCGCGGCGATTGGAAGCGCGACCGCTCCGCGACGCCACGCAATGGCTTGAACACTACCGCCAGTTCTGGGAGGCGCAATTCCAGCGCCTGGATGCACTTCTACATGGCTTGCAAACTGACGGGCTAAGGAAGCGAGCCAAACGCATGGGTACTGCGACGCAAAAAACGCGACGCCACGCGCGGCTCGCCCAGATTCCTCACGGCGCAAAGAACGCTTGGTCGGAATGACAATCGAATTGAGCCACCACCGATATCCAAGGAGATCTGCAATGAAAAACAGCAGAACGTTCAACATTACAGCGCACGGTGACCGCGAGATTGTGGTAACGCGGGTCTTCGATGCACCGCGCCGTTTGGTATTCGACGCGTACACCAAGCCGGAACTGATCAAGAGGTGGTTGCTCGGACCGGACGGCTGGTCCATGCCGGTGTGCGAGATCGACTTGAAAGCGGGCGGCAAGTACCGTTACGTCTGGAAAAACGACGGCGACGGACGTGAGATGGGGATGGGTGGCGTCTATCGGGAGGTCGTGCCGCCGGACCGGATTGTTGCCACAGAGAAGTTCGATGAGGCGTGGTATCCGGGCGAGGCCGTGGACACCATCGTCCTGGTCGAGCGGGACGGAAAGACTACGCTTAGGCAGACGATCCTGTATACCTCCCGCGAGACGCGCGATGCGGTGCTTAAGTCGCCGATGCAGTACGGCATGGCCATGAGCTATGACAGGCTGGAGAAATTCTTGCCTGCGGTGGGGAGGGAGGCATTAAGCGCGTAAGAGTAGAGATGCGCGTTAGCCTGGTCACCCACCGCCCAACCGTCGAGAACCGCGACGGGTGGGGCAGCCTCGGTCGTGGTAGTGCATAACGCCAGTACCCGGACAAGAATAATGGCCCCGGAGGTCCGGAGCCATTGGGAAATCACGTGGTGTAAGCACTCTGTCTATTTCAGTATTGGTGAAGCAAAGGGCAGTGTCAAGTTACTTGAGGAGATTGTCTCTGTATTTTCTCCTCAGACGGAACTCTCCTCCACAACTGGGGGAATGGACCCGGCGGGATTCGAACCCGCATCCGCGACTGTGACAGAGTGCTGTGTTCCCTTTACACCACGGGCCCTGAATGAGTCTTCTGCTGTCCCGTAGAAGACGGCAAGGTTAGAGATCACAATTTGGTTGAGCGCGTGCAGGATTGGGAAGTGACTTAGCTCAGCGGCTAACGCCGGTCACTATACGGGTACTTGGGTCGCAGCGCTGGAAAGCTTGCTCCCTTCGACAGGCTCAGGGCAGGCTCTGAGCGAAGCCGAAAGGCGCTGCGCCACCCAAAGGCCTACGCTCCGGGCATTCGAATAGTTCCGCCCTTCGAAAAGCGCGAAGGGTGGGCCACCCGCCGAGTTACGCGGTCTGTGACGAGCGAACGTTCACGGGCGCAACACGCCGGATTCCTCGCCCCGCTGGTGAAAACGCGGGACTTCGGGATGACGCCTTGCCGGGAATTGGATTCTGTGATGCAGGAGCACACTTGAATCGCAGCGCTGGAAGTGCTGCGCCACCCAAAGGCTATGCTTCGGGCACTCGAATAGTCCCACCCTTCGAAAAGCGCGAGGGGTGGGCCACCCGCCCACCTTCAACATCGCNNTAAGCTGGGCCACCAGCCCGCTCCGCTTTGGAGACCTGGTGCAACCCCGATCTTAGCGCCGAGAACACTTGGTGACCTCGTGGGAATATTGCCCGAAATGTCTTTCGGGCAATGACCGGTCGTTTTCTAGCTGACAGAGGGTCGACGTTTATCAGTACCTTGCCTGCGTAGAAGTCACAGTTTGCATGGACAAATTTGTCGTCCGGATAATCCTCCCGAAGCGACTCCAGCAGGCCGACCAGGTCTGACCAACCAACCGCACTGCCCTTGCGTAGATGATGCAGTCATCGAAGACAGTCGGGTTATGCGGATCGAGGCGCAACAGCTTGCTCATTTGCGTCATCAATGCGTCTTTGTCGCCAAGCTTGCCGAGGTCGGAAGCAGCTGTTTTATGGCATCGTAATGCCGGGCGCCAAAGCAAGACTTTCCTCAAGGGATCGCCTCGCCTCCTCCAAACGGTTCCTATCTCTGTACCACCGCCCGATTTGCGCAAACAGTTTCGCTCGCTCCTCGGCAGGTGCGGGTTCCCTGAGTTTCGCCTCTGCCGCCTGAATAAGTGCGGTGTTGTCCCCCGTAATGGTCATCAGAAGAGGTCGCGCATTACGAAGCGTAGCTTCCTCAAATTCTTCCGTTCCAATTGTTCCGGAGTGAGAAGGACACACATGAAGATAAAATTCTCAAAGTCGACAAATCCTGTATATTCGGGAGCGGGATATGTCTTTTTCTTGAAGCGACGGATAAGCGACCCCGGCCCCGACTTTCTGATTCTGCACTCCTTCAAGCAGCCGAATTTCGGCGTCAGGAGACCCCTTGAGCATGTAACCTTTCTGATGTTCGAGAAGAGCATCAAGGGTATTGATTCCATCCTCGTCCGGCTTTTTCCAAAAATTGATGTACATGAATTCGTTATTGCGTAAGGCCTCCTCGAAGGTCAGGCCGCGCTGGTACAGTGTGGCCAACATACCTTCTCGCCGCGTTGCATCGACCACCCATCAAAAAGGAGCAACAATCCACGCGCCACATTCACCCGAATAAGGAATCGCGGTGGGGCCTTGGTACGTCTTCAGTTCATCGAGGCTGAGGACATCAAGAACGACATCGAGGTTGTCGTAATACGCACGGTTGACCGCTGCTGGAGTGTAAGCTTCCAATGCGATCATCATCCCTGTATGGGCTTCGACGTCCTGAGTTACCCAAGAAAGGCTTCCACGTCACCCACGTCGAGCCTTCTTCCGCGGTGTTTTGCGTCGACCGCAATTCGAAAGGAAAAGTCAGAGGCTTGCTCTTCTATTAGAAGAACAATCTGGCATTCTACTTTGGAAAACTTACCAATTACCTTAGCGTTCGCAGTGATTCGTGCAGAAGGATACGCTACGCGAAATTGATCTTCAATTTCACGTTCATACTGCTGCCAATCCACTTTACTACCATCCCCTAGTCTGCAGCATCTGTGCTTCATCCAGCCCCGCCACTGCCAGGCCTTTCATCGCTCCTGCCAGATCTTCGCTGACTTCAAGTAACACTTTAGGGTCGTTGAAGTGGGTGGCGGCCTTGACGATGGCGCGGGCGCGCTTTTCGGCTTCGACGGAGTCGGCGAAGGTGGTGGAATCTTTCATGAAGATGCCGCTGCCGACGAAGACGGCTTCGGCGCCGAGCTGCATGACGAGGGAGGCGTCGGCGGGCGTGGCGATGCCTCCGGCGGAGAAATTGGGGACGGGGAGCTTGCCGGTTTTGGCGACCATCTTGACGAGTTCGTAGGGCGCGCCGTGCTCTTTGGCTTTGGCGTAGAGTTCTTCTTCGCCGAGGACGGTGAGGATGCGCATCTCCTGCACGATCTGGCGGATGTGCTTGACGGCGTGGACGACGTCGCCGG
>PLHQ01000154.1:8479-72128 GCA_003138975.1 Acidobacteriaceae bacterium
CGTCGATGTAGTCGACGCCGAGCTCCTGCAAGATTTGCGCTTCGGCGAAGTGTCCGATGCGGCACTTGGCCATGACGGGGATGGAAACGGTGGCCATGATCTCGCGAATCTTTTTGGGCGAGGCCATGCGGGCGACGCCGCCTTCGGCGCGGATTTGCGCGGGGACGCGCTCGAGGGCCATGACGGCGACGGCTCCGGCTTTCTCGGCGATGGAGGCTTGTTCGGCGTTGGTGACGTCCATGATGACGCCGCCCTTGAGCATTTCGGCGAGGCCGGTCTTGAGGCGGAGAGAGGTGGAGCTACCGTTGTTTTGTGACATGGGTGGATACCGTGGGTACCTTTTCGCAAGCGCGAAGGATGGGCGGACGTACATTTATCCGCCGTGATCTATTTTACAGGGCATTCATAATTCGGGGTACCCCGCGACGGCGGGAAGATTGCAGTGGTGAACGCCACCTCCTAGCCGGCTTCGCGGTCCCCTTCGGGGACAATCGGTTCCCTGTCTTAACCTTACTTACCCAGGACTTACGTCCTGGGCTACTATCTGTCGCCCCTACGGGGCTGTCTCGGCGCTACCGTTCGACATATTTGGCAAACATTTTTTCGGGGTCGATGGCGATGAAGATGCCGCGGCTGCGGGCGAGGACTTCATCTTTGTCGTTGAGGATCTCGGCCATATTGACGTGCTGGCGTCCATGCAGACTGACTTCGCGGCCTTCGACGCGGAGCGGTTTGTGCAGAGGGACGGGCTTGAGATATTCGACGGTCATCTCGCGGGTGAGGGCGATGACGTGGTGCAGCTTGTTGACCTTGCCCATGGCGTCGTCGAGGATGCAGGCGATGACGCCGCCGTGGCAGTGGCCGGGCGGTCCGGTATAGCGCTTGCTTAGGCGGAAGCGGCAGATGAAAGTTTGGCGCTCTTCGTCGAGGATGAATTTGAGGCGCATGCCGTCGGGATTATTCATGCCGCAGACGAAGCAGTAATTC
Organism: Acidobacteriaceae bacterium; assembly: GCA_003138975.1. Classification (GTDB taxonomy): domain Bacteria; phylum Acidobacteriota; class Terriglobia; order Terriglobales; family Acidobacteriaceae; genus Sulfotelmatobacter. The sequence continues at coordinate 9,467 of PLHQ01000154.1, forward strand.
TTCTGCAGCTTCATGTAGCGGGTATCGTGGCCGTGAATCTGGGGCTTGCGGGGCATGGAGGGATTTTACGTGATACTCCAATGATCATTGAGGGTCAAAAGCGCAACTTCTAGCAAAAGAGGCGAGAATGGGGCACCGGCGCCCGGCGGAAGCGTGGTAGCGGTAGCGATCCTTCGACTGCGGTTGTGCTTCGCGTTCGCGAACCACAACCTCCGCTCAGGATGACAGAGGTGTGGGAGTGCGGAGATCCTGCTTCTAACTCTGGCTGGAATCCTGTATACATATCGGTTTTGGAAATCCTTGGATTGGAGCACTCGTGAAATCACGTATCGCTATTGTTCTCGCAACCGTTTGCTTCGCAGTTTCAAGTTTGATCGCAGTTCCGCAGGATAAGGATCCGGACAAGAAGCCATTGCCTGCGGCCAAGAAAGATCAGAAGAAAGATCAAAAGAAGGATGAGAAAAAAGACGAGGCCAAAGAAGAAAAGAAAGGCGGGATGACGGCGGAGACCTTTTCCGGGCTGAAGTTTCGTTCGCTTGGGCCGGCGGTGGCTTCGGGGCGCGTGGCGGCGATTGCCGTGAATCCGAAGAACAAGTTTGAGTATTACGTGGGCGTGGCGTCGGGGGGAGTGTGGAAGACGGTGAATGATGGGACGACGTGGACTCCGGTGTTCGACAGCCAGGGGTCGTATTCGATTGGTTGGGTGACGCTGGATCCGAATGATCCGGCGGTAGTGTGGGTGGGAGCCGGCGAAAGCAATAGCCAGCGCAGCGTGGCTTACGGGGACGGGATTTACCGGTCGGATGATGGCGGGAAAAATTGGCAGAACCTGGGATTGAAGAAGTCGGAGCACATCGGGCGGGTGGTGATTGATCCGCGGGATTCGAAAGTGGTGTACGTGGCGGCGGAGGGGCCGCTATGGGGGGCGGGCGGCGATCGCGGACTTTATAAGACTAGCGATGGCGGGAAGAACTGGAAGGCGGTGTTGACCATCAGCGAGAACACGGGCGTGGTGGATGTGGCGATTGATCCGTCGAATCCGGACATTGTTTATGCGGCGGCTTACCAGCGGCGGAGGCATGTATTTACGCTGATCGATGGCGGGCCGGAGAGTGCGATTTATAAATCGACCGATGCGGGAACGACTTGGAACAAATTGAAATCCGGGCTGCCGACTGTGGATATGGGAAGGATTGGGCTGGCGGTTTCGCCGGCTGATCCGAGTGTGGTGTATGCCACGATCGAGGCGGCAGATGGCAAGGGGGGAATTTTTCTGTCGAATGACCGGGGCGCCACGTGGGAGCGCAAGAATGAATTCGATGTGGGGGCGATGTATTACTCGCAAGTGATTGCCGATCCGAAGAATGTGGACCGCATTTTTGTGATGAATGTGAGTTTGCGAGAATCGCTCGATGGCGGGAAGACGCTGCACAAGGTGGAGGAGACGAATCATCACGGGGACAATCACGCGATCTGGATTGATCCGGACAATACGAAGCATTGGCTGCTGGGGTCGGATGGCGGAATGTATGAGACCTGGGACGATGCCAAGAGTTGGGAATTCAAAGCGAATCTTCCGACGGTACAGTTTTACGACGTGACGGTGGACAATGCGCTTCCCTTCTACAACGTGTGCGGGGGAACGCAGGATAATTTTTCGTGGTGCGGGCCGGTGCGAACGCGAAATATCAACGGGATTATGAATTCTGATTGGGTCGTGACGACTGGCGGGGATGGATTTCGGTCCGTGGTTGATCCGGTGGATGCGAACACGATCTATTCGGAGTCTCAATATGGCGTGCTGGTGCGGTACGACAAGCCGACGGGACAGGAGTTGGTGCTGCAGCCGCAGGAGGGTAAGGGCGAGCCTCCGCTGCGATGGAATTGGGATTCGCCGGTGATTATCAGTCCGCATTCGCATACGCGGTTGTATTTTGCGGCTAACAAATTGTTTCGCAGCGATGACCGGGGCGATACGTGGAAGGCGATCAGCGGCGACCTGACGCGGCAGACCGACCGGAATAAGTTGCCGGTGATGGGGAAGGTGTGGGATCCGGATGCGGTGGCGAAGAATGCGTCGACATCGTTCTACGGAAATATTGTGGCGCTGTCGGAGTCTCCGAAAAAAGAAGGGCTGATTTATGTGGGCACCGATGATGGGCTGATTCAGATGACGGCCGATGGCGGGCAGAGTTGGACGAAGTACGAGAAGTTTGCCGGTGCGCCGGATATGACTTATGTGAGCCGGCTGGCGGCTTCGCAGCATGATACGGATACGGTTTACGCCGCGTTCGACAATCATAAGAATGAGGATTTCAAACCTTATCTGTTGCGATCGACCGACGCGGGTAAGACGTGGACTTCGATTGCGGGGAATTTGTTGGAGAATGGTCCGATACTGGCGTTTGCGGAAGATACGGTTAATCCGAACTTGCTGTTTGCAGGGACTGAGTTTGGGGCGTTCTTCACGGTCGATGGTGGCCAGCACTGGGTGCAACTGAAGGGCGGGCTTCCGACGATTGCGGTGCGTGATATGGCGATGCAGACGCGGGAAGGTGATCTAGTGATTGCGACGTTTGGGCGCGGGTTCTATGTGCTGGACGATATTTCGGTGCTGCGGCAGATAAAGGCGGAATCTTTGGAGCAGGCGGCGGCGCTGTTTCCGGTGAAGGATTCTTTGCTGTATATCGAGCGGCACCCGCTGGGTGGGCCGAAGAAAGGGTTTCAAGGAGAGGCGTTCTACACGGCGGACAATCCACCGTACGGGGCGGTGTTCACGGCTTACTTGAAGGACAAGCTGAAGACGAAGAAAGAAAAACGTCAGGAAGCCGAGAAGGAAGCGGCGAAGAAAAATCAGACGCTGCCTTATCCTACGAACGATGAACTGCGGGCCGAGGCGGAGGAGCGGAAGCCCGAGGTTTACTTTATGGTCTACGATGAATCGGGTGCACCGATCCGGCACATCGATGGCAGCATTGAAGCTGGGTTCCAGCGCTCAGCGTGGGACCTCAGGTATCCCGTGGTTGCGCTGCGCGAGCATGGGGACGATGAAGAAGACTTTCCTAAGGCTTCGACAAAGGGAACGTTGGTGTTGCCGGGGGCGTACTCGGTGCGGGCGTTCCAGCAGGTGGATGGAGCGGTGAGTGAGTTAGGTGCGGTGCAGAATTTTAAGGTCGTGGCCGACGGCCAGGGGTCGATGAATGCGTCGGATCGCGGGGTGCAGGAGGAGTTTCAGTGCAAGGTGGCTCGGCTTTACCGGGCGGTATCGGGCGCTACACATACGGCCCACGAGGCGGAAAATCGGCTAAAATCGATTCGCGAAGCTTTGCGGGAAACACCTGCAGCGGAGAAACAGTTGGATGCGGCGGCGGATGCGATTGAGCAGAACAACCGGTTGATCCTGCGTGCGCTGAGTGGGGACAAGGAAATGCAGAAGCGGAATGAGCCGGTGACGTCGTCGATCAATGATCGTATCGAGGCCATCATGGAGGGCGAGAGATTTTCATTAGCCAAGCCGACGCAGAGTCACATTGACGATTACAACATTGCCGCGGCTGAATTTAGTGCGCAACTCGGTAAACTTCATACGCTGGTTGAGGTTGATCTGGCCAAGCTGGAGAAAGATATGGAGGCTGCGGGGGCACCGTGGACTCCGGGACGGGTGCCGGAGTGGAGTGAAAAGTAGAAGTTGGAGTACACGCTCAAGGCAGAGTTTCAGGTGCTGCAAGCGAAAGCAGGTTCCTCGCTTCGCTCGGAGTGACAAATTTGATTTAGTGGCGAGAGTTTCGACGGGCCATTTTTTCTTGGAGCCACTTGCATTTTCCTCGACCCGCTGTGGTAAACTCGCCGCCGACTGTTGCTTAGCGCTGTGGGGCGTGGCAACGGCCGTGGGGAAAATCCTTTCGTGTCCGGGAGGACTGGGGAATGGGCCTCGCGTTAATGGCTGTGATCTGGCTGATCACGCTAGCCAGCACGTACTTCTTCGCCGCCAAAACCTGGTGGTTGCCCGTTGGGGCTGCCGAAGCCGCGCAATTTATTGACGGACAATTCGCCCTCACTTTTGTATTGATGGGAATTGTTTTTCTGGCGGCACAACTCTCTCTGGGTTACATCGTTTGGAGATACCGGGAGCAGCCTTCCTCGCCGCCGGTGCTGTATTCACACGGAAATACCAAGCTTGAAATTATTTGGACCGTGCTCACCACGATTCTTTTCATCGGATTGAATCTGATGGGCAGCCGCGTGTGGGCGAGCCAGCGCTTTGATCAGGCGGGCCCGGGCGCGGTGCAGGTTGAAGTTACCGGGATGCAGTTCGCCTGGTACTTCCGCTATCCCGGGCCGGATGGAAAATATGGCGCTACAAGTCCGAAGCTAATGGATCCCTCGGCCGGGGGCGAAGCTGCGGTGGGGCTCAATACTTCCGATCCTGCGGCCAAAGATGATGTGGTCACGGGGACGATGTATTTGCCGGTCAATCGCGAGGTTGATTTAAGCCTGCGCGCGGTGGACGTGATCCACAGCTTCTTTGTGCCATCGCTGCGGTTCAAGCAGGATGCGGTACCGGGACTGAATATTCAAATGCACTTCAAGCCGACGGTGATCGGCGAGTATGAGATCGCGTGCGCCGAACTGTGCGGCTTGGGACATTACAAGATGCACGGCATGGTACACGTCGTCAGCCAGGCGGATTTCGACAAGTGGCTGGCAGCACGGGAGGCGGAGAAACAATAACATGGCGACCCCGGTTACGGTTCACGCGCACGCTGCTCCTCAGGGCTTCATTCGAAAATACATTTTTAGCCTGGATCACAAAGTCATTGGCCTTCAGTATTTTTTCCTGGCGCTCACAGCCGTGTGGGTGGGGATGTTTCTGTCGCTGCTGATGCGACTGCACTTGATTTGGCCGAATGCGGTGCTGCCGCTAGTGGGCGAGATCAAGCCGGAGACTTATCTCAGTCTGCTGACGATGCACGGCACGATCATGGTGTTCTTCGTGCTGACCACGGCGCCGCAGGGCGGGTTCGGAAATTATTTTCTGCCGATTCAGATTGGGGCGCCGGATATGGCGTTTCCGGTGCTGAACATGCTTTCGTTCTGGACAACGTTCGTGGCGTTCGTGGTGATGATCTGCGCGTTCTTTGTGACCGGCGGAGCGCCGTTGCACGGGTGGACGGGATATGCGCCGCTGAGCGCGCTGCCATCGGCGGGGCCGGGTGAGCAACTCGGGGCGGATTTGTGGATCACGAGCATTGCGATCTTCTGCATCGCATCGCTGATGGGCGCGTTGAATTTCCTCACGACCACGCTCGATATGCGGGCCAAAGGGATGACCATGATGCGCATGCCGCTGACGGTGTGGTCGTGGTTCATCACGGCGATCCTTGGCCTGCTGGCGTTCGGCGTGCTGCTCTCGGCGGGAATTTTGCTACTGATGGACCGGAATTTGGGTACGAGTTTTTATGTGCCGCTGGTGGTGGTGAACGGGCAGATCATGGGGCACAAGGGTGGGTCGCCGCTGCTGTGGCAGCATCTGTTCTGGTTCTTCGGGCATCCGGAGGTTTACATTGCGATCCTGCCTGGGATGGGCGTGGCTTCTCAGGTCCTGTCGACATTTTCGCGTAAGCCAATCTTCGGATATAAAGCCATGGTTTACGCCATGCTGGCCATCGGCTTCTTCGGATTCATGGTGTGGGGCCACCACATGTTCATGAGCGGCATGAGTCCGTATTCGGCGTTTGCCTTCTCGCTGCTGACCATGTGCATCGGCGTGCCTTCGGCCATCAAAACATTTAACTGGCTGGGCACGATGTGGAAAGGGCATATTCGCTTCCAGACTCCGATGCTGTATGCCATCGGCTTCGTTTCTCTTTTTGTTTCCGGCGGATTGAGCGGACCGTTCCTGGCGCAGCCGGTGCTCGACATTCAGTTGCACGACACTTATTTTGTGGTTGGCCACTTTCACCTGATCATGGGCGTGGCCGCCATCTTCGGAATGTTTGCAGCGACCTATTACTGGTTCCCGAAAATGTTTGGGCGGATGATGAATGAAACCTGGGGACGAGTACACTTCTTCATCACGCTGGCTGGGACTTATGCCATCTTCATGCCGATGCACTACCTGGGTGTAGCGGGCGGGACGCGGCGGTACTCGCAATACACGGAAGTGGCGTACCTGCAGAAGCTAATGCCGATTCACCAGTTCATGACTTATGCGGCGATCATCACGATTGCGGCGCAGTTTATTTTTGTGATCAATCTTTTCTGGAGCATGTTCAAGGGGCCGAAGGCGAGCGACAACCCCTGGGAGGCGACCACGCTGGAATGGACGACAACGACGCCTCCGCCGCATGACAACTTTGGCGGCGTAACTCCGGTGGTAAATCACGGGCCCTACGAGTACGGAGTTCCTGGAGCGGCGCGGGACTATGTGATGCAGACAGATCCGGCAACAAGCCCGGCGCACTGAAGCATCTGAAGTGATTATGGCAACGTATAGTCCAAGCACTCCGGTGAACCGGTTAGGTGGAGGCGGGGATGTTCCCGTGCCGCCAAACGGTGGTGATGGTGGCGGTGATAACTCGAACTTTCCGAATTATGGCGCGCGGCTGCGCAGAGCACGGCTGGGGCTGATTTGCGGAATCGCGACCGTCAGCATGGTTTTTATTTCGCTGACGAGTGCGTACGTGGTGCGGCAGGGGCTGCCGACGTTTGATGGCGCGACGAATTCTTATGTTCGGGACTGGGGCCAAGTGCAATTGCCCTGGCTGCTTCTGGCCATTAATACGGCGTTGCTGCTGATCAGCAGCTTGACGATGGAATTTGCGCGTCGGGACATCAAGCGGCGGGCGGCACTGGCTCCGCTGCAATCGATGCCTGGGATCTCGCTCGGCGAAGAAAAACATTTCCCATGGCTGGGCGTGACGGTGGTATTGGGCCTTGGATTTCTGGTGGGACAGTGGATGGCGTGGGGGGAATTGAAGGCCCGCGGATTTTTCGTCGACACCAACCCGAACAGTTCTTTCGTTTATTTGCTGACGGCGGCGCATGCGGTGCATCTGGCTGGCGGGATCATTGCGTTGCTGTGGGCGGCGGTGACTTCCCTGCTGCATCGGCCGATTGAGGGTCGCCGCATCGTGGTTGACGTCACCGCTTGGTATTGGCATTTCATGGCGGTGCTGTGGATTTATGTTCTTGCTCTGCTAGCGTTTGCGCGATAGAACGCCAGTCAAAAGACTCGGCGCTTCACGCGCGAGTTGCATAGGTCCTTCGGCGGACAAAAAGCGCCCGCCTCAGGATGACAAGTGAAAGGGGAATTTTAGGAATGGCTGACGCCACGCTGCAACATCAGGCTGCTGCGGTGCATGGACTTGCGGGCGAGTACGAAGCTCCGCTGTTTGGAGCTTATTCGAAAAAGGTGGGCATGTGGCTGTTTCTGGCCTCCGACTCGCTGACGTTCGGGGCTCTCCTGTTTGCCTTCAGCTACAACCGCATCTACACCGCGTGGCCGACGCCGTTTGGCAAGGACAGCATCATCAATGCGACAGTGATGACGGCCTGCCTGCTTTCGAGTTCGCTGACGATGGTGATGGCGGTGTTCGCGGCGCAGCGGCACGACAGATCATGGACGCGCAATTGGCTGCTGGCCACTATGGCGTTCGGCACGGCGTTCATCGTGCTGCACGGGATGGAGTGGACCAAGTTAATCCACGAAGGATTATCGTTGCCGGGATTTCCGAAGCCGGCCGGACAGGTAGACGGCGATTTTGCCAAGATCTCACAGGGCGTGCCGCAATTTGCGGCGACGTTTTTCGGCCTCACTGCCATGCACATGCTGCATGTGACGATCGGAGTGATCTACCTGGGCGTGGTGGCGCTGCGGAAATGGTTTTTGCCGATCCTCGGTGCGGTGTGGCTGGTGGGATATTTCCTGATTCCGTCGGACAACGTTTTTCATTACGGCATCGATGCGCTGCTGATCGGGCTTATTGTTGCGAGTATCATTCTTTTCCTGAAGCCGAAAGATTATGACGCACATGACGTGGAAGTATCCGGCTTGTATTGGCACTTTGTGGATCTGGTGTGGATGTTCATCTTCCCGCTGGTCTATCTGATGTCGACCAAGGTTTAGCTTGTGCTGGAAGGATTGCAGAAGTTGAGCGAGGAACTTGATCATGCATGATGTGGCGAAGCACGACGATAGCAAGGGGCAGTATTTCTGGGTGTGGGGCGCATTGCTGGTTCTGACCGGCATTGAGGTCGGGCTCGGCTACAGGCAGGTATTCCAGCCAGTGCGAATGCTGGAAGCGTTGTTGGTGCTGTCGGTGATCAAATCGGCATTGATCATTGCCTACTTCATGCACCTGAAGTTTGAGAAGGCGCTGATGCGCTGGTTGCTGGTGATGTCAGTGACGGGTTGCTTTGTGATTATGTATTTCTTCTTCTTTCCGGACGCGGGCCGTATCTTGCGTCTGGGGGTTCGGTAGAACGCGATGAAATCCGTGTGGGCCAAAATCCGTGCCATCGGCTTGACGGCGATAGTTGGGCTTCTGACGGTACCCGCGCTGGCGCAGGGCTGCGCGATGTGCAATGCGGTAGCGAGAAGCACACCCAAGGAGGGTCAACGAGCGCTCAACCGGGCGATTCTGGTGATGCTGGTTCCACCCATTGGGATTATGGTATTCGGAGTCGGACTGGCCTTGCGCTACGGACGGCGGCGCGACGAAGAGCAGGACTACGACCGAGATTAAACCTCGCAAGGCTGCTGGTTCAGGATTGTCTCAGGCCGCGCCGCTTGCTGCCACCTCACTTTTCTCAATCTCATCCAGGGTTGCTGCCTGGCGCGCGCCGGTGTGGCGCAACACCTCTGGCGTAAACCATTTGCGTCCCTACTGACCGGCCATCTTCCATTCCCTGCCGCCAGTCAGGCCCCGTCCCGGCGGTAAAGCTCTGCTTTATAATAAAAGATTCTGCAACCCTCACGGAGGCTGCTGGGAGCATTCCCGGCGAGCAACTGTGCCTGTTGCCGGCCTACTTACCCGATGTCTCATACGATAACTACGGAAAGCATTGTGGTCCGCGGAGCCCGCGTTCACAATCTCAAGAACATTGATTTTGAGATTCCGCACAACACTCTGACTGTGGTTACCGGCGTCTCGGGCTCGGGCAAGTCTTCCCTTGCCTTTGACACGATTTATGCGGAAGGGCAGCGGCGTTATGTGGAGTCGCTATCCGCCTACGCGCGGCAATTTCTGGAGCGCATCGAGAAGCCGGATGTAGATTCCATCGATGGAATCGCACCCGCGGTAGCGATCCGGCAGAAGAATACTACCCGCAATCCCCGGTCAACCGTAGGAACCGCAACGGAGGTTTATGACTATCTGCGGCTGTTGTTTGCGCGCGTGGGGCGAACTTATTGCGTGAACTGCGGCAGCGAGGTGAAGAAGGATACGGTCGACGAAATTGCGGATGCGATCCTGGCGCTGGATCCAGAGACCCGAGTACAAGTTGTGTTTCCGTCGCAGGCGTCGGCGGCAGCGCAACCAGAAGCAGCCAAAAAGGGTATGCGGACCCGCAAGGGGAAGAAGAGCGTTGCGGCGGACACAGGCTTGACTGAACAGCTGAAGACTCGGCTGTTTGATCTGCGCAAGGCAGGCTTCAATCGGTTGTATCAATCCGGGCAGGTGTTTGAGTTTTCCACGCCAGAATCACTGCTGGACGTTGATTTCAACCAGCCGGTGTTCGTTTTGGTGGACCGGCTCACGGTCTCGGCGGAGGGCCGCTCGCGCATTGTGGATGCGGTAGAGACCGCGTACCGGGAATCTGGGGAAGTGATTTTCGATTTGCCGACGCGAGGGGAGCAGCCGCCGCGGCAGTTGCGGTTCTCTCATCGCTTCGAATGCAAACACTGCAACGCGCGTTACGAAGAGCCGGAGCCGCGACTTTTTTCTTTCAACAATCCGTACGGAGCTTGCCCGCGCTGCCAAGGCTTCGGTAACACGATCGATTTCGACCTCGATCTGGTGATTCCGGACAAAACGAAAGCGCTGGGGGAAGGTGCGGTCGATCCGTGGAACAAGCCGAAATACAGGCCCATTTTTACGGAGATGAAGCGCTTTGCCAAGCAATCTGGAATTCCGCTGGAAGTGCCCTGGGGTGAGCTCGAACCGGAACAGCGGGAATTTATTCTGAATGGGGAGGGCGACTTTTTGGGGGTGCGCGGATTCTTCCAGTATCTGGAGCGGAAGAAGTACAAGCTGCACGTCCGAGTTTTTCTGAGCCGTTATCGCGGGTATTCGACTTGTCCGGAATGCCATGGAAACCGGCTGCGGCTGGAGGCGCGCCAGGTCAAAATCAACGGGCGCAACATTTGTGATGTCTGCAGGATGACGGTTGAGGATGCCGCGACGTTTTTTGGCGACGTGCAGTTGAGCCCGGAAGAAGCCGAAATTGCCGAGAGGCTGCTACAAGAAATCCAAGAGCGTTTGAGATTTCTCAACGACGTGGGCCTGGAATATCTGACGCTAGACCGGTTGGCATCGACGCTTTCGGGAGGCGAGGCACAGCGCATTCAACTGGCGACTTCGCTGGGTTCGCGGCTGGTGGGAACTTTGTATGTACTCGACGAGCCTTCGATCGGGCTGCATAGCCGCGACACGCACCGGCTGATCAAGATCCTGCATGATTTACGCGACTTGGGGAACACGATTCTGGTGGTGGAGCACGATCCGGACATTATGCGGACGGCGGACCGGATTCTCGATCTCGGTCCGGGAGCAGGGGAGAATGGCGGCAAACTGGTGGCAGCGGGAACCTATGAAGAGATTGTGAGAAATCCGGCTTCGCTGACGGGGCGCTATCTTTCTGAAGACTTGCGCATTCAGGTGCCGGCAGTGCGGCGGCAACCGGGAGCGCAGCAGATCAGGATCAAGAATGTGCGAGCCAACAACCTGAAAGGCATCGACATCTGCATTCCGCTGCGCATGCTGGTGGCGATCACAGGAGTATCGGGTTCGGGCAAGTCTACGTTGCTGCATCAGGTTCTTTACCAGGCTCTGGCGGAGGCCAAGCAGCAGCCAACCGGCGGCGGGGTGCGGGGCGCCGCTACGTGGGAGGCTCTGGAGGGGGATCAGTTTATCGACGAAGTGGTGCTGGTGGATCAGTCCCCTATCGGGCGGACACCGCGCTCGAATCCAGTAACGTACATCAAAGCCTTTGATGCGATTCGTGAGCTGTTTGCTTCCCTACCCGAGGCCAAGAAGCGCGGCTTCGGTGCGGGACATTTTTCATTTAACATCCCGGGCGGGCGGTGCGAGACTTGTCAGGGCGACGGCACGGTCACGGTGGAGATGCAGTTCCTGGCGGACGTGGAACTGATCTGCGAGGAGTGCAAAGGCACAAGGTACAAGGCGCAGGTGCTGGAGGTTCGGTACCGGGGAAAGAACATTCACGAAGTGTTGAACCTGACGGTGAAGGAGGCGCTGAAGTTTTTTGCGGAAGTGCCTAAGATCACGGAGAAGCTGCGGGTGCTCGAAGAAGTTGGGTTGGGATACCTGCGGCTGGGGCAATCGGCGACTACGTTGTCTGGAGGAGAGGCGCAGCGCATGAAGCTGGCTGCGCATTTGCAGCCAGCCGGGCGTGAGATTGGACGTCCTACCGCTGCGCGGCAGGACCAACCTGGCCGGGGGCGACGACTGCTTTATATATTTGACGAGCCTACAACTGGACTGCACTTTGACGATGTCAGCAAACTTCTGGCTGCGTTTCGCCGTCTTATCGATGCGGGTGGCTCCATCCTTTTGATCGAACATAATCTGGAAGTGATCAAGACTGCCGACTGGGTGATCGACCTGGGACCGGAAGGTGGAGCGCGTGGCGGCAGAATCGTGGGAGCTGGTACGCCGGAGGCAATCGCCAATCTGCCGGGCTCCTACACGGGTAAATATCTGGTTCGTCTGCTGAATGGCAGTGGCAACGGAGCGTCGACTCCTGATGGCAGCAAGTAAATCTCTCGCAAGCGCGCTGCTGGCTTTGGCATGTGTGTGTGCGGCGGCACAGGATGCAAGCCCGCCTCCAGTACAATCTTCTTCTTCGCCATCGTCTCCTACTCAATCTTCTCCTGCACAACCATCGGGGGCGCATCGATCCGTCCATCACATCCAGGTACTGGATGACGATTCTCCAGCTCAACCGCCAGAACTTACGCAGGCTGAAGCGGCGATCGAAAAACAGAACTACGCTGCTGCCGAGCCGCTTCTTCGGAAGCTGGTTGAGCGGGATGCTACGAGCTACGAGGGATGGTTCGATCTGGGGTTCGTGGAAAACGCCCTGGGCAATGTGGACGCATCGATCGCGGCCTATCGCAAGTCGGTGGCGGCGAAGCCGGATGTTTTCGAATCAAACCTCAACCTCGGGTTGCAACTCGCCAAGACCGGGCAGCCGGGCGCGCAGGAATTTCTGCGGGCTGCGACCCATTTGAAGCCCACCAGTCACGTGGTGGAGGGCCAATACAGGGCATGGCTTGCGCTGGGCCACACGCTCGAGAAGTCGAAGCCAGAAGAAGCTCTCGACGCCTACCAGCGTGCCGCTTCTCTTCAACCGAAAGAGACCGAACCGCACTTCGCGGCGGGAATGCTTCTCGAACGGGAGAATAAATTCGCCGACGCCGAACAGGAATACAAGCAGGCGCTTGCGCTGGATCCTGGGTCCTCGGATGCGGCCATCGCACTGGCGAACCTTTCCATGCGCGGCCGGCGGTTTCCCGAGGCGGAAAATTATCTCCGCAGGTTGCTTGCCGAACATCCTTACTCAGCCCCGGAGTCAGCGGCGGTCGAAATACAACTGGGGCGCGTGCTGGCTGCGGAAGGCAAGACCGACGAAGCGATCCTCATGATCGTGGCGGGAATCAAACTGGCTCCGGGAGACGAAGCGGCGCAGCGCGATCTCGCGGAGCTGTATGTAGCTGCTGGAAAGAACGATCTGGCGGAGTCCAGTTACCGTGCACTGGTTGCCGCTCATCCGAACGATGCGGAGCTGCATCGCAGCTTGGGGCAGGCGTTGCTGCGGCAGAAGAAATTCCCTGAAGCTCAGCAGGAGTTTCTGACCACAGTCAAACTTAAGCCTGATATGGGAGAGGCCTATGGCGATCTGGCTTTTGCAGCTGGCGAAACTCAGAACTATGCGCTAGTGATTCGGGCGCTGGATTACCGCGTTAAGATGCTGCCGGAGACTCCGATCACTTATTTCCTGCGAGCCTCGGCTTGCGATCATCTGCACGACTTCAAGACCGCGGCGGTCAATTATCGCCTCTTTCTCAACACGGCCAAGGGGAAGTATCCTGATTATGAATGGAAGGCGGAGCATCGGCTCATTGCCATCGAGCCGAAGAAATAAGCTTGGCGGAAGTAAATGGAATTGGGCATGGGAGATTTACGATCGTGGCGGGAGACGGCGACCCTGACGCTCCTGGTGATGGCTGGATTGAGCGCTCTCAGCTTCGCCAAGGAGTTGACGGTTGAAGAGTTGAAGGATCGCGTCGCGAGCGCTTCCATTCCGGAGCGTCCTGCCTTGTGCATCGAGATATCTGAGCGGCAGGTGGAAGCAGCCGGCCGATTCTACGTGGCCGACGAAATCGATAAAGCTCAGGCGGCACTCGTGGACGTGGTTGCATTCTCTGAATTAGCCCGCGACTATGCAATCCAGTCACACAAGCGCGAGAAGCAAAGCGAAATCGCTATCCGCAAGATGACCCGGAAACTGACGAACCTTAAGCATAGCGTCGCTCGTGAAGACCAAGAGCAGATTCAAGAAACCATCGACCGGCTGGAGCGGGTTCGCGACGATTTGCTGGCGGCCATGTTTCCGAATGGAGTTAAGAAATGAAAACTCTTTGGTTTCGAACGAGCTGCTTTTGCCTGCTATGGCTGATTGGCGCGGCGCCGGCATCCGCCCAGCACCGCCGGGATCCGTTCACCCAGCCGGAGATTGATCAGATCAGAGACACCAGTTGGGAACCTCAGTTGCGGCTCGCCCTCTATGTGAAGTTTGCGCGAGCACGGCTGGTGGGCATGGAACAGATGCGGACCGACCCTAAGACGAAGGACCGTGCGCAAAAAACGCATGACGACCTGGATGACTTTCTGCTGATCTACGACGAATTGAACGACAACATCGATACCTATATCGATCGCAAAAACGACATTCGCAAGCCGTTGAAGGTGATCATCGATGCCGATACGGAATTCCAGGCCAAACTTCGCGCGCTGAAGGATGCAGCCAACGCTCCGCCGGAAGAAGCAAAACAATACGAATTTATTCTGAGCAACGCGTTGGACACGGTAGATCGTTCAGCCGAAGATCACCGCAACCTTTTCGCAGATCAAGGAGAGGCTGCCAAGCATAAGAAGAAACCGGACGCGGGGCAATCGGGAAGCCGGTCGGAGTGAAGGGTTCGTGCGAATCCGGTCCGTGTGTTTTAGACTCCGTGCTAATCTGGGCTCACCGTGCGCGAGGGATTGCTCGACATCTTCCATGAAGAACACCGGCAGTTGCGTCCCACCGCTGCGCTGCCTGAGTTAAAGATTGAATTTTTTGCCTTCGCTAACGTTAATAATACGATTCGCTTGCGCGAGGGCAGGCTTCTGGTAAGGCTTTCCGATTTGCTGGAAGGTGCGCCGGATGCGGTGGTACGCGCCATCGCCCACATTCTGCTGGCCAAGATGTACCGCAAGCCGATTGATCGTGGACACGCGGTGCGCTATCGGAAATATATTGCGAGCCATGAGGTGGTAAGCAAGGCGCACCTGGTGCGGCAAATGCGGGGGCGCAAGCGGCTGCATTCTCCGCAGGGACATGTTTACGATCTCGATGCTGTGTTTGAGGATCTGAACCGGCGGTTTTTTCATGGGCTGCTGGGGCGTCCGAGGATGAGCTGGAGTCCGACGAAGACCAGGCGAATTCTTGGGCACTACGATCCGGCGCATAATGCGATTGTGATCAGCCGCATCTTCGACCATCCTTTAGTTCCCCGCTACGCCGTGGAATATATCGTTTACCACGAGATGCTTCACCTGAAGCATCCGGTGAGGCTGCGGGGGAGCCGGCGGTGCGTGCACTCGGCGGAGTTTCATGCGGAGGAGAAGTTGTTCCCGCAGTTGGGGCAGGCGGAGGCGTTTTTAAAGAGCTTGTGAGTGGAAGCGCCTTTTTACGTCAACGATCCATCTTCTCATACGCCGGCCTTGCATCGGTACCGACGATGCCTGACAATGCAAAGTCATGAACCGCCCTAGGGGTTAACTCTTACAGCTATCTTGATGGCCTTCTGCAATGCTATGTCGTGGGTCACTATTGATTACGCGAGACCCCATGTTCTGAAGCGGTTCGTGATTTTCGCCGTATTGCTCTTGTAGCCGCATTTTAGACCTTCTCACGTGGAATAGGCTCGTTCCTGTACTTATACCGACGCCAACCCACATACTGATGGCAGCAAGAGCTATTCTTGGCGCGGCTCTTTTGTACTATCTGAATACGCGTCCGGTTCTAGAGTTCTTCTACCCTGAGAATAGACAAACGCCCCAGAGATATGGTTGGGGAAGAATCGTGTACGGATTGTGGATAATCTTGAGCAGCTTCCAAAATCATTTTCCCGCTCCTGGCGCAAATCCGCCCGGAGTTTCACATGTTCTGCCCACCGCACCTACCATCGGGACGCTGGGAGCGGCTTTGGTTGGGTGTTTACTTATTGCTTGGGATACGCGTGCGGGGTTTGTGCCGTATTACCCTGCTCTCCACGAAAAGTGTTTATAGGCCATCCTGACGCGATTGTTTCTCGGGAATGCCATCAGCCATCTCATGCGACATCCTGATGTAAAATCGCACCTACGCCTGCGCCGCGAACTCCGTTTAATCCCATATTTCTCCGAGTGATGCAAATCACACCCGTTTGTGAGATCGCACATTGACGGCCCCGCGGGGGACGGCATATCCTTGAATTTGAAATTGAAATTCATTTTCAACATCATACGGACTATCTAAATGCTGCAAGCTTTTATTATCACGCTGCGCGAGGGGGTGGAGGCCGCCCTGATCGTGGGGATCACGCTGGCCTATCTCGCCAAAATTGGGCGCAATGACCTGCGCAAGGCCGTTTATGCCGCGCTGGGCGCCGCGTTCCTTGGAAGCATTGGCGTGGCAGTACTAATGTCGCGCCTGAATCTCAACGAAGATGCGTTTGAAGGCTGGGTCATGCTGGTTGCCGCCTTTTTCGTCATCACCATGGTTATTTTCATGATGAAGACCGGACGCAAGCTGAAAGGCCAAATTGAGGGCAAGGTTGGCTTGCTGGCTGGCAACGACGCCTGGATTGGCCTCTTCTTCTTTGTGTTCCTGATGGTGCTGCGGGAAGGGGCGGAGACGGTGCTGATCCTTTCCGCGGTGACGCTGAATTCCACGGAACTGATGAGCTTTCTGGGCACCCTGCTAGGTGTGCTGTGCGCCATCGCTTTCGGTGTGATGTTTGTAAAAGGCAGCGTGCGGATTAACCTGCAGAAGTTCTTCCGGGTCACGACGGCTATTCTTTTCCTGGTAGCGGCGCAGTTGGTGATCGCCGGGTTGCACGAACTCTCGGAGAGCGGCGTAATTCCTTCGTCCAAAACCGAGATGGCCATTATTGGGCCGATCGTGCGGAATGATCTTTTCTTCTTTGTCACAATCTTCGCTTTGGCTGCGCTGATGGTGTTGTTTGATGCCAAGCGGCGTGAGCCCGTGCTTGACTTTCCTTCGGCGGCCGAACGGCGCAAAGCTGTGTGGACGGCCCGCAAGGAACGCGTGTGGATGGCTTCAGTGTATGGCTTCTCGTTCGTCTTCATTGCTCTGGTGACGGCGGAGTTTATCTATACCAAGAGCGTGAGCGCGCTGTCGCCGGCGACGGAGGTTAGCTTCACGAATGGTCAGGTGAAGATTCCGCTGGCGCAGGTTTCCGACGGCGATTTGCACCGCTTCCAGGCGCAGNNACGGTTTTGGATGCTTGCGAAATCTGCGGCGCGGTCGGCTTCTACAAGTCTGGGAACGGAGTGGTTTGCAAGAACTGCGCTGCACCCATTAATCCGCAGTCAGTAGGGACGGCGGGTGGCTGCAATCCGATTCCGCTAAAGGCGACGCAGACCGCCGACTCCGTGATTATTCAGGAGGCGGACATCGCGGCGGGTAGCCACGTGTTCGAGAAACAGTAAGGGATGTTCGTCCGCCTCGTCTACGAATCCTTCCGGCGCCAGAAGCGGCGCAAATTACTGGCCGGCGCGGCCATTACCCTGGGCGTGACAGTCGCCACAGCGATGATTGCGGTCGCCACTGATATTGGCGACAAGATGAGTCGTGAGCTGCGCACGATTGGCGCCAACCTGCTGATCACTCCGCAAGAAGATACGCTGGACGTAGAAATTGGTGGCGTCAACCTGAAGCCGCCGAGCGATGGCGCTTTCCTGAATGAAGCCGACCTGCCCAAAATCAAGGGGACTTTCTGGCACAACAACATCACCGGATTTGCGCCGGTGCTGCCGGTGAATGCGACACTGCAGCGGGACGGCAAGACAGAAAATCTAACCCTGCTGGGCACGTACTTCGCGAAGGAAGTATCGTTTGGTAAAGAAGAGTTCACGACCGGCGTGCGATCGACTCACCCGTGGTGGAAGGTTTCCGGCGCGTGGCCCGATGACAGCTCGCGCGATGTTTTGCTGGGAGAGCGGCTGGCGGCGCGACTTTCAGCGAAGACCGGTGACGAGCTCGTGCTCTCCGGCCGACGGTTACGCGTAAGTGGAATCCTTTCCACTGGCAGTGCGGAAGATGATGAGGTGGTGGGGCCAATCGCGCTGGCGCAGGAGATTCTTGGCAGACCGGGCGCCGTTCGCCGGGTCTATGTGAGTGCGCTGACAAAGCCGGAAGACGCTCTGGGGCGGCGTGATCCAAAGAGCATGTCTGGGCCCGTGTATGACCGGTGGTACTGCTCGCCGTATCCGCAATCGATTGCTTACCAGTTGCAGGAGGCCATTCCTCACTCGCACGCAGAACAGATCCGGCAGGTCGCGCAGAACGAAGGAGCGGTGCTCACGCGCATCGAAGGCCTTATCTATCTAGTCACGCTAGCCGCGCTGTTTGCTTCGGCGCTGGCGGTTTCCGCCGCGATGGCTACCGCTATTTTCGAGCGGCGCGCGGAAGTGGGTCTGATGAAGGCTCTGGGGGCGGGGCGGATGGCGGTTGCGTCCATATTCTTTGCGGAAGCAACGCTGCTCGCCTTGATCGGCGGACTCGTGGGCTTTGTCGTGGGTGGAATGCTCGCTCATCAGATCGGCCACTCGATCTTCAATTCGGAGATTTCGATTCCGGCTGTGCTTTTGCCAGTGATTTTGGCGATCGCGGTGATCGTAACGTTTGCGGGAAGCGCCGCCGCCATTCGTAAAGCGGTTGGACTCGATCCTGTGTTTGCGCTGCGAGGTGAACTGTGAGCGGGAGCGTCTTTCATTCGTCGGGGCCGCATTCCGAGCAGGACGTTGCAGTCAGCCGCGCGAAATCTCCGCATACGTCCATGTTTGTCCGGATGCTCGTCCGGGCGGCGGTGCTTCGTCGCGGACGAGTCGCCTCCGCGTTGTTTGCCATGGTGGTGGCTGCAGCGGTGGCCACGGCTATGCTGAATCTCTATGTGGATGTGCAGGCCAAACTGCGGCGCGAGTTCCGCAACTACGGCGCGAACATCATCCTAATTGGAAAAGATGGCGTTTCCCTTCCCGCTAACGCTCTGGCACAGGCGGAAACTGTGCTCGCTGGCCGTGGGGTGTTGGCGCCTTTTGCGCTGGTGGTGGCGCGAACCGGCGATGGTCAACCGATTGTTGTGGCGGGAGCGGATTTCGATCGAGTTCGGCAACTCGACCGCTGGTGGTCGGTGAGCAACTGGCCTTGGGCTCCGCAGCAGGCGCTGGTTGGAGTGCGGGCGCTTTCCGTGGCCTCGCCGAGAAATCAGCCGTTCGATCTTGAGTTTCAGGGACACACCATTCGCCTTACGTCCGCGGGAACGGTGCAGACGGGAGCGGCCGAGGATAGTCGAATTTATCTTTCTTTGCCTGAGTTTGTTTCGTGGACTGGAGTTCAACCTTCCACCATCGAGGTCGCGGCCACGGGTTCGCCGGAAGAGATTGCGGCGATCATGGACCAGCTTGAGCAGGCGATCCCGACAGCCGATGTGCGCCCGGTGCGGCAAATTATGGAAGGCGAAGCCCGCGTCCTGGGCAAGACGCGCGCTACGCTGCTGGCGGCCGCTGCGCTCATTATTTTGACCGCAGCGTTGTGTGTGCTCTCCACGCTGATGGGATGGGTCTTCGACCGACGCCGCGACTTCGCCATTATGAAAGCGCTGGGGGCCTCCGACCGGCTGCTGAATGGCTTCTTCGCCGCGGAAGCGGCCGCTTTGGGAGCGACCGGCGCGATAATCGGATTTGTTCTCGGGATTGGCATTGCGGCGTGGATTGGGCGGGTTAACTTCCATGCTGCCGTGGTGCCACGTTTCACTGTTCTGCCTTTTGTTCTGGCTGGTAGCATGGTGGTAACGCTGATTTCGGCGATCCTGCCGATTTCGCTGCTGCGGCGGGTGGAGCCGGCGGTCATCCTGAGGGGAGAGTGAAATGATCGAGATCAAAGACGTAACCAAGCTCTACCCGGCGAAGGCTGCGGGAAACGAGAATGGGAACGGGAAAGAGAATCAGAACGGCGCCATTCACGCGCTCGACCATATTTCGCTGCATGTCGCGCAGGGCGAATGGCTGTCGATCATGGGGCCGTCTGGATCGGGCAAATCGACGCTGGTGAATTTGATTGGGTGCCTGGACCGGCTGACATCAGGCGAGATCTGGCTGGACGGGCAGAATGTTGCCGGGATCTCTGGCAGTGAGTTGAACCGGGTGAGGGCGGAGAAGATTGGATTTATTTTCCAGCAGTTTCATCTGATTCCGTTTCTTACGGCGGTAGAGAACGTCATGCTGGCGCAGTACTTCCACAGCATGACGGATGAAAGAGAGGCGATTGAAGCGCTGACTCGGGTCGGGTTGGGTGACCGGTCGCATCATTTGCCTTCACAGCTTTCTGGCGGCGAGCAGCAGCGGGTCTGCATTGCAAGGGCCTTGATCAATGATCCGAAGATTATTTTGGCCGACGAGCCCACAGGAAATCTTGACGCGGTGAACGAAGAGCTCGTTCTGCGGCTGCTGCGCGAGTTTCACCAGCAAGGGCGGACGATCGTGATGGTTACGCACGATCCTGTGGTTGCACGGCTCGCCGACCGGCGAATTGAGTTCCATCACGGCAAGATTGCTTCGCAGGAAGTTTTTGCGATGGCTGATGAAGAGCAGTTTGACGAGGTGCTGGAAGAGCTGTGGGTGCTGGCCGAGCACGGCGAGATTGCCGAGGTGGAGCGTATGGAGGTCCACGGCGCGCTGCCGGTCAGCCTTGCAATTGAGAAGATGATGCAGATGGGGCTAGTCGTTTCCGCGCCGCATCCGCCGCTGGCCCACGGGCACAAGCCTTTCGTGAATCCGTGTCACGATGCGCTCAAACCTGTGTCCGCATCCCTAGGCGATGGCACGCTGATCGTGGAACTCACGGCGCGGGGCCGAGAGCGGGCGGGCAGCATCATCCGCCGTCACCGACTGGCCGAGCGGCTGTTCACGGATAGCCTTGCGATGGACAGCGAATCCGAAATTGAGCAACAGGCCTGCAAGTTCGAGCACATTCTCTCACCGGAAGCGACTGACAAGATTTGCACGTTCCTCGGACATCCGCGGACTTGCCCGCATGGAGCACCGATCCCGCCGGGATTGTGCTGCGGCAGAAGTTCTGAATTTGCCGGAGCCACGATTGCGAGTAGCACTGCGCATAAGCAGGCCTAGCTGCATCTGCGGAACAAGCCTGGTCATCGGCTCCGGTCGCTTCGCGCTGTTATGATCAAAGTGCGATTCCTCTGACTATGACGGCGCGCAGACCCACCATTGGCGTATTCGACTCCGGCTTTGGGGGCCTGACTGTCCTTAAAGCGTTACTTGAAGTCATTCCTGGCGCCGACTACATTTACTTTGGCGATACGGCGCGGCTTCCCTACGGCTCCAAATCCGTCGAAACGGTCGCCCGCTACGCTGTGGAGGCTGCCCACTACCTGGAGGATCAGGGGGCGGGGGTACTCGTGATCGCGTGCAATACGGCGACGGCGCTGGCGCTCGATCGCATCACCGCGGCGGCTCACGTTCCCGTCGTGGGGGTCGTGGAGCCGGGCGCCGAGGCTGCGGCTTCGGTCAGCAAGAATAAGAAAGTCGTTGTCATCGGAACTGAAGCCACTGTCAGCAGCCACGCCTATCGGAAAGCGCTTGAGGGCCGCGGCTTGGATGCGAGGGAGAAGGCTTGTCCGCTGCTGGTGCCTCTAGTCGAAGAGGGATGGGTCGATCACCCTGTCACCGAAGAGGTTGCTCATATTTACCTGGGGGAGGCCTTTGGAGACGGCTTCCACGACGCGGACGCCTTGGTTCTCGGCTGCACTCACTATCCGCTGCTCAAGCCGCTGCTGCATCGCGTGGCGCCCCCGCATGTAAGGATTGTGGACTCTGCCGAATCTACCGCTCGCGTGGTCGCTACCCGATTGCAAAAGCTCTTGCCACCCACACCGGCAGCCCAGGTGGAACGGCGGTCGCTGCCGCGACTGAAGTTCTTTGCCACCGATTCGGTGGAGAAATTCCGGCGTTTGGGCGAGCGTTTTCTGGGACACTCTATCGAAGACGTGCGGCATGTGGACCTGAAGGAATAGGGCCACAGGAAGACTGGCATTGAGCGCAAGGTTCGGATAGCGCCCGCCGGGCTCTCACAATTACTGTGTCCAAGCAGTCCTTCAATCACTCAAATCAGGAAGCTAGACAGAATGCATCCGCTCGACAATGTTATCTGGCATGCGCTGACCACGCGGCAGGTGGAGTTTGCCGAATCGTTCGATCAGGCCCGCAGGTTTATGCCGGAGGTTAGTCCTCTCGCGGGTTTCCGAGAGGCCTCGCCGGAAGGTTATGAATCACTCGGTGCACTGCTGGCAGCGCAGGGAACGATCGCACTATTCCTGGATTCCCCATATCAGGATCGGGTTCGATGGACCCACGTCGCAAGTGCTCCCCTGTTGCAGATGGTTTGGGAAAACGGCGATGCCTCGCACAGTTCGCAAATTGCGTTAGAGCCGGAACTCGTCGAACTCACTGCCGTGCACTCGCCGGAGATGATCGAGCTGACGGCACTCACCAAGCCTGGACCGTTCAACGAACGTACTCACGAACTGGGAAAATACCTGGGGATTTATCGCGAGGGAAAACTTGTAGCCATGGCTGGCGAGCGGCTGAAAGTTCCCGGCTATACGGAAGTGAGCGCGGTCTGCACGCATCCAGAGGATACAGGGCATGGCTATGCTCGAGTCCTGATGGCAGAGGTGATGCAGCGCATCCGGGAGCGCAGGGAAATTCCGTTCTTACATGTTAGGGAAGACAACGCGCGCGCGATCAAGCTGTACGAGAGGCTCGGATTCCGGAAGCGCGTGCTGGTGCACCTGGCTGTGATCAGGAAAGAATAGGGTTAACTGAGAACCAAGAACCAACCGTCTCAGTACAGGTGGAAGTCGACTTCGACTGCCATTTCGACCTTGACGGGATGGCCATCTTTCAGTCCTGGTTCGAAGCGCCAGGTGCGGACGGTCTCGAGAGCTTTTTCGTCCAATCCCATGCCGAGCGAGTTCACCACTCTGAGATTGATGGGGCGACCGTCGGTATCAACCACGATCATCAGCGTACACGTGCCTTGATACTTGGCTTTACGAGCTTCTTCAGAGAACTCCGGCTCGGGAGAATAAATGGGGCGCGGCGGAGTTACTCCGCGACCGGGACGAAAAACACCACCCCCAATGCCGCCGCCCTCGCCGGGTCCCACACCTGGGCCTGAGCCTGACCCGACACCACCCCCGTTGCCAGAACCGATGCCGCTGCCGTAGCCGGTGCCATTCGACGGGATAATGGCTGAGGATTTGGGGTCGCCAAGGTTTGGCAAGTTGTTCATGGCCACCTTGATGTCCGGGGGGACGACGACCGTCGGCTCAACCGCCAGCTTGGGGTTGAAATTTCGTATGACCGCTGTCGGTGGCGTGATCTGCTGCATGGAAAACTTCGGCAAACGACCCTTGGAGGCTTGCAGCACGTCGCGGTCGCCACCGCCGCCTCCGCCGCCGGCTTGCGTCTTCGCGGGCTTCAGCGAGTAATCACCGGGATCGATCAACTGGGTGGTGCTCTGCTGTTTGGCCTCGACCTTGGTCACGATGCGCCGTCCCATGATGGTGCCGCCTATGATCAGTGCGATGACGACAACGTGAGCGGCCGTGGAACCGAGGGCCCCGTTCTTCTTGTAGTTGTAGAAGCCCCAGATATCTTTGACCGGGATGGGCTTCGATTCCAATTTCAGGGGCGGAAGCTTCTTGGGAAAAAAGAACTCGTCCAAGCCGCGAAACAGAGATTTCCACAGCGGCTCGAAGGTGTCGGGAGCCAGCAGGAGGTGAAGTTCAGGCTCTTTGCTGGGCGTCGGATTGACTTCTACTGATGACATGTTCCCCGATTCGGCGTTCTAGGATCGGACAGGAAATGGATAAACCCCAGCCCGACGCCATGCTTAAGACAGATGAGCGGTCTTTCCAACAAGTTGCCTCTTATGCGTCGCTAATTTCGTGAATTGCTTTGATCGTAACTGTGGCTACTGGATCACCCGTCCATCTTGGCTGTTTATAAAATTGTACCTCTTCTGGTCTCCGTTTACGAAGTGTATTTCGAGTGCTTGTGGTGCACGTCGCCTCTTGGTATCGCGCTGGTAAATAGTTGTTCCCGATCCTTAGCCCACTTTCGCCCACATGGACGTTCGCAGCACGGCTCCCTATAATAAACAGATTCAATCATTTGGGAGAAGCCAACCGAGTGCCGCTCGAACTGAAAGAGACTCTCAATCTGCCCAAAACCGCCTTCCCGATGAAGGCTAACCTGCCTCAGAATGAGCCCAAAATGCTGGCGCGCTGGGAGCAGGCGAGAATCTACGAGCGCATCCGGGAAGCCCGCAAGGGTTCACCCACTTACATTCTGCACGATGGGCCGCCCTACACGAGCGGACCTATCCATATGGGTACAGCGCTGAATAAGTGCCTGAAGGATTTCATCGTCAAGTCAAAGACCATGGCGGGCTTTGATGCGCCCTACGTGCCGGGGTGGGATTGTCATGGTCTCCCAATTGAGATCAAAGTCGATAAGGAACTGGGCGGTAAGAAACTGCAGATGCGTCCCATGGACGTGCGGGGAGAGTGCCGGAAGTATGCCCAGAAATTCCTTGACCTGCAGCGGCAGCAATTCAAGCGCATTGGCGTGTTCGGGCGCTTTGACCGCCCGTATGCCACCATGAATCCGCAGTATGAGTCGGTGGTGCTCTCGACGTTTTTTTCGTTTTACGAGAATGGATTCGTCTACAAAGGCCTACGTGCGGTTTATTGGTGCATGCACGATGAGACCGCTCTGGCCGAGGCGGAAGTCGAGTACGAGAATCACACCAGTTCCACTGTGTGGGTGAAGTACGGATTGCTCGACGATCCAGCAAAGATCGATGCGGCTCTGGCGGGAAAGAAGGTTTCAACGATCATCTGGACTACTACGCCGTGGACTTTGCCTGCGTCCATGGCGGTGGCTTTCCATCCGCATGAAGAATATGTTGCTTTAGAATCCGGCGGCGAAGTTTACATTGTGGCAGCGAAGCTGGCGAAGGATGTCGCCGAGAAGTGCAACATCCCGGATCCGCGCGAGCTTGCCTATTTCCCCGGAAGCAAGATGGAGCGACTGAACTTTCAGCATCCATTTCTGGATCGCAAAATCCTCGGCGTGCTCGCCGACTACGTCACCATGGATACGGGAACCGGCGTGGTCCATACGGCGCCTTCTCACGGCGCGGAGGACTTTGTTACTGGCGTAAAGTACGGGCTCGACGCCACCAGCAACGTGGACGAAAAAGGGATCCTGCGCAATGGGCTAGCAGAATACAACGGTAAGCGCGTATGGGAGGCGAATCAGCCGATCATCGATCTGCTCAAGAGCCGCGGCGCTCTGCTACATACGGAAAAGACCGAGCATTCCTACCCGCACTGCTGGCGCTGCCATAATCCGGTCATTTTTCGCGCCACCGAGCAGTGGTTCATCTCGATGGAAACGCCGATGCCGGGTGGAAAATCGAAGGATGACACGTTGCGCAGCCGAACACTGGAAGAGATCAAGCATGTGAAATGGGATCCGGCCTGGGGCGAAGAGCGGCTCTCGAACATGATCGCTACGCGTCCGGACTGGTGCATTTCACGGCAGCGGGTGTGGGGCGTTCCCATCGCGGTGTTTCTTTGCGAGAGCTGCCGCAAGCCGCTCAATGATCAGGCTGTCAATCGCAAGGTGGTTGAGTTGTTCGCCCGGGCTGGCGCTGACGCTTGGTTTACTTCCGAGTCCGACACGATTCTTCCCGCGGCTACGAAGTGTCCGCACTGTGGAAGCACCAGATTCGAAAAGGAAACCGACATCTTTGACGTGTGGCTGGAATCCGGGGCCAGCTATCTCGCGTTGATCGCCGATGAACCGACATATCCCTGGCCGTCCGACCTCTATCTGGAAGGCGGGGACCAATACCGTGGCTGGTTTCAGTCGTCACTTCTGTGCGCGATGGGCACGCACGGGACGCCCCCGTACAAAGGCGTAGTCACGCCGGGATGGACGCTCGATGACAAAGGTCAGGCCATGTCGAAGTCTCGGGGCAACGACGTGGATCCGGTGGATATCTCGGATCGGCTCGGTGCGGAAGTGGTGAGGCTTTGGGTCGCGTCGGTTGATTTCCGGGAAGACGTGGTTGGATCCGAACAGCTGATGCTGCGCATCGCGGAAAACTATCGCAAGATTCGAAACACGTTTCGTTACATCCTGGGGAATCTTGGAGACTTCGATCCGCAGACTGACGCTGTTCCCTTCGAGAACATGGAAGCTCTTGACCAGTACATGCTGTGCCAGACGCTGGCTTTCGCCTCCGATGTGAAAGACTCGTACGCCGAGTTCGCGTTCCACAAGATTTATCACCGCTTAAATCATTTCTGCATCGTCGACCTGAGTGCGTTCTACTTTGATGTGCTCAAAGACCGCCTTTACATCTCCGCGCCAAAGTCGCAAGCCCGGCGCAGCGCGCAGGCCGCGATTTGGCACATCGGCGAAGCGTTGGTGCGATTGCTCGCCCCTATCATGAGCTTCACCTCGGAAGAGGTCTGGAGCTATTTGCCGAAGGCTGTGGGACGCGACGAAAGCGTGCATCTCGCCTTGTTTCCTTCGGCAGCGGACATTCTGGGCGATCCGAGCCATGCCACCAAGCGCTGCGAAGAGAAGGCTGGCGAAGATTGGACTACCCTTCGTTCCGTGCGCGACGAGGTTCTGAAGGCGCTTGAAGAAGCTCGAAACAACAAACTGATCGGCACCGGCCTTGAAGCTCAAATCAACGTTGCTGCCTCCAACCCGGTCTATTCGGTGTTGTCTCGTCACGTCGACCAACTGCGCTATCTGTTCATTGTTTCTGCGGTAACGCTTAGCCAGGCTTCCGGCAATGGCACAGGAGGCGTGCACGTTGAAGTGAAGAAAGCGGACGGGCTAAAGTGCGAGCGTTGTTGGAATTACTCAATCCATGTGGGCGAGGATAAGAGGTATCCGACGGTGTGCGAGCGCTGCAGTGCCGTTCTGAAAGAAATCGGAGAATCCCGCTAGTCGGCTTTTCTGAACGGCGGGCTAAGATTGCTTGTCAGGACCGCATACCTGTCCGGATCACACTGCCTGCGAATTGGCGAGAAGCTGAGTAAACGTTGTAACCCTCATGTTGGTTCCGTGCATCATTAGGAGGGCTGTATAATTTGCCCGGATCGAGCGACCTGTGAATTGGCGAAAGCTGCGAACCTTCTTGCTCACCGTGCTGGTTCTGTGCCTCATACCAGCCACGCGCTACTACCAGATTGATGCTCCGCTGTTGCATTTCTTGAAAGGCTCGCGCGATGTTGATCCACTGTCGCTGCACTTGGCGGGAGAGTTCGTAGAGAACAATCTTGGCACCGAGCAAGGTGCCGATGGCTCGGTGACGGTGCGCATGATCGCACAGCAATATTTGTTTGTTCCACACTGCATTCTGGTTCCCGCCGGAGTTCCGGTTCATCTTCGCATTACCAGCGCTGACGTTGTCCACGCCCTTGCTTTCAATGGCACGGACTACAACGTAAAGGTGCTGCCGGGCACGATCAGCGAGGCTCAACTTCAGTTTTCCAGTCCGGGCGAATTCAAGACGGTGTGCCGCGAGTTTTGTGGAGCGGGACATTACGCCATGCGATCCGAGTTGAAAGTTGTGCCGCGAGACCAGTTCCCTGTTTTACGGTCGGGAGAGAGGGGGAACTGTGCGGCGCAATAGCGGACGCTCCTCAGTCTGGAATTTCCTGCGAGTCACTGCTGTTGTTTTTGCGGCGAGTTCACTTCTCCTTGTGGCAAGTGACAACGCACCGGAGCGGGTGCCATCCTACGTGTCATGGTCGCAGGAGACGTTGGCCGCGGCCTCGGCTGGGGATGCCTTTCGCGGAATGCTTCTCGCCAAGCGTTGCGATCACTGCCATGGCTCGGAGGGTTTTAGCGCCACGGGTTCAACTCCCAACCTCGCCGACATGGACGAGCTGGCGATCTGGAAAGAGCTCGAAGATTTTCGAAGTCACAAACGAATATCGCGAGCCATGGAACCCATTGCGGAATCGCTTTCGTCGCGGGACGTGGCTGATGTCGTCGCTTATTACTCGAAGCTGCCCGTGTATACCGACCCACAGGACAACCGCAATTTTCCTGGATCGCGCCCCGGTCCAGGTCATGCGGCGATCGCATCGCATCTGGTTGCGTTTGGAGACGGTGAGCGTGGCATTCCGCCTTGCCAAAGCTGCCATGGTCCGGTTGCCTATCGTCCGGGGGTGCCGTCCCTCATGACGCAAAACTCTGAGTATGTTCTGAGCCAGCTCGAAGCATTCGCGAATCGGAGTCGTGCCAACGACATCAACATGCCGATGCGTACGATCTCGACGCTACTCACTGAAGATGAAAGGCATGCGCTTGCGGAGTATTACGGTTCGGGCCTCGGGCTTCAGCCGGGAAGCTCTAGATAATACGATAATACGTGCGGGAAGTTTTAGCGCAATTCCTCCATCGCCGCATCGAGCGCTGCCTTGCCCGGGCGTGTCATCGATTCCGGCAGCGTGGCCAGGGGCTGATCGACTACATTCAGCATATCGAGGAAGCTGGGAGCTTTGGTGTTCACGTAGAAAATTCCAGTCAGAACTTCGCCTTTGTCGTGCGCCTCATTCAGGCGCGTCATGGCTGCGATCCTGTCGGTCGGATCGTAATCTTCTTCCAGCTTGCGCAGTTGCAGGTGGGAACCATCGTGCATGGTGACGCTGACGGTGGTGCCGGGATCGTATTCCACATCGATTTCCTCGAAGTGAGGCACGAAGCTCATCTCCTGCAAGGCCTCGTCGTGATCCTTCACGTATTTGTAGGATTTGGTCGAGCCTTCGTGATCGTTGAAGGTCACGCAGGGCGAGACCACATCGAGCATCACCGTGCCATGGTGAGCAATGGCGGCTTTCAACATGGTGCTCAACTGGCGCTTGTCGCCGGAGAACGAGCGGCCGACGAACGTTGCACCCAGTTCGATGGCCAAGCCGCAGGTATCAATTGGAGGAAGATCGTTGATCACGCCAGACTTCAGCTTAGAGCCGAGATCGGCAGTCGCCGAGAACTGGCCTTTGGTGAGGCCGTACACGCCGTTGTCTTCGATGATGTAAATCATGGGAAGGTTGCGGCGCATGAGGTGAACGAACTGGCCGATGCCGATCGAAGCGGTGTCGCCATCGCCGCTAACGCCCAGCGCAATCAGATCGCGATTGGCGAGCATGGCGCCGGTTGCTACCGACGGCATCCGTCCGTGGACGGAGTTGAAGCTGTGGGAGCGGTTCATGAAATAAGCGGGACTTTTGGAGGAGCATCCAATCCCGCTCAGCTTCGCGACGCGCTCGGGCTGCACGCCCATGTCATACATGGCCTCGATGATGCGTTCGGAAATGGCGTTGTGGCCGCAGCCGGCGCACAGCGTAGTCTTGCCGCCCTTGTAGTCCAGAACACTCAGGCCGATACGGTTGGTTTTCGGTTCTGCGGCAGGCGTGGTCGCCATTTACTTGCCCTCCATCGTGCTTAGTTCGTCGGTGACGGAGCGCGCATCAAGCGGCAGTCCGTCGAGATGGCTGATGCTGCGCAGGCGCGTAGTCAGCTCCGGTTTCAGGTCCAGTTTGAGCAGGCTCAGCATTTGCGCGTCGCGGTTCTGCTCGACGACATAGACGCGATCGTGCTGCTCAATGAATTCGTGCACTTCGCGGGTAAAGGGATAGGCCCGCAGGCGCAGATAGTCGGTTTCGATGGCGTACTCGCTGCGCAACTGGTCGCGGCTTTCGGTTACGCCCCAGTGGGAAGTTCCATAGGCGATGATTCCAATCTTCGCGTTTGTGCCCTTGAGGATTTCTGGCCGGGGCACGAAAGAGCGAGAGGTCTCGAATTTGCGGTTGAGCCGCTCCATGTTGTTCTCGTAATCGTCGGGCCGCTCGCTGTAGTTGGACTTGTCGTTATGACCGCTGCCGCGCGTGAAGTAGGCGGCCGCGGGATGGTCGGTTCCCGGCAGAGTGCGATATCCCACGCCGTCGCCATCCAAATCTTTGTAGCGGGCAAAGCCGCCCAACTTTGTGAGATCCTCTTTGTCCAGCACCTTGCCGCGCTTGATTGGCGTCGTCGGATATTCGAAGGGATCGGACATCCAGTTGTTCATGCCGAGATCCAGATCGGACATGACGAACACTAGCGTCTGGAATTGTTCAGCCAGATTGAAAGCCTCGGAAGCCATGCTGAAGCACTCGGCGACCGAGCATGGAATCAGCATGATGTGCTTGGTATCACCGTGAGAAAGAAAGGCCGTCGAAAGAATGTCGCCTTGAGAAGTGCGCGTAGGCAACCCGGTCGATGGGCCAACGCGCTGAATGTCCCAGATCACGCCTGGGATTTCTGCGTAATAGGCCAAGCCAGAAAATTCCGACATCAATGAAATGCCCGGACCCGCGGTCGCGGTCATGCTGCGCGCACCGGCCCATCCGGCGCCGATCACCATGCCGATCGCGGCTAATTCATCTTCTGCCTGGACGATGGCAAAGGTCGCCTTGCCATCGGGCCCGATGCGGTAGTCCTTCATGTACTCGATCATCGTCTCCACCAGAGAGGAGGAAGGCGTGATCGGATACCACGTGACTACCGTACATCCGGCAAACACGCTGCCGAGCGCCGCGGCGGAGTTGCCGTCGATGATGATCTTGCCCGCGGTCTTGTCCATACGCTCGATGCAGAACACTCCGCGTTTCTGTAGGCTGGCTTTCGCGTAATCGAATCCCGCCTGGGCCGCGGCCAGATTCAAGTTGGCGGCTTTCACCTTTTTCGCAAACTGCTTGCGGATGGCTTTCTCGACTTCACCCATCTCGATTTCGAGCAGTTGTGCGACCACGCCCACGTACACCATGTTCTTGACGAGCTTGCGCAGCTTCGCCTCGGGGCATACCGTGGCTACTATTTTGTCGTAGGGAACGGAATAGAAAATCAGATCGTCGCGGAGTTTGTTCAGCGCCAGTGGTTCGTCGTAAAGAACGGAAGCGTCCGGAGCCAATGACATCACATCGTCCTGCGCAGTTTCGGCATTCATGGCAACCAGGAAATCAATTTCCTTCTTGCGGCCAATGTAACCGTCTTTATTGGCGCGAATGGTATACCAGGTCGGCAGACCGGCGATGTTCGAGGGAAACAGATTCTTGCCTGAAATCGGCACGCCCATCTGGAAGATTGCACGCAATAAAACCGTATTTGAACTCTGCGAGCCTGAGCCATTCACGGTAGCGACCTGAATGCTCATGTCATTAACGATGCGCTTGCGCCCCAATTGCCCGCCTGCTCCCTGGGGCACGACATCCGTAGTGGCCATCCCGACACCTTCCTTATCGATAGGGGGCGGAATGATCCGCCCGAATTCTAACTTGAAGGAAACAAATAATTATACGGCGACGGCGCTCCCGGGGCACGCCTAATCGCCGGTCTGCAGCCTGGAGGAACCCGCTTGGAAACCAGAAAGAAAAGATTGCTCCGGACTCAAGACTCGGCTTTGAAAAACTGGGCAATGTTGCGGAACTTATTATATCGTGACACGATCAAGTCAGAAGGGGGAATTTTCTTGAGTTCGGAGAAGTGTTTCTGCAGGCTGACGTCGAGCAGGTTGGCAGCGGCTTCATGATCCCGGTGAGCACCGCCTTCGGGTTCAGGAACGATATCGTCGATGCAGCCCAATTCGCTGAGATCGGTAGCCGTGATGCGCATGGCTTCGGCGGCCAACTCTTTCTTCGTAGCATCTCGCCACATGATGGCGGCGCAGCCCTCGGGAGAGATCACCGAGTAGATTGAGTTCTCCATCATCAGGACGCGGTCGGCCACGGCGATAGCCAACGCTCCGCCGCTGCCGCCAACTCCGATCACGGTCGCGATGATAGGAACTTCCAGGCTCGCCATCTGGCGCAGGTTGTGTGCGATGGCCTCGGCTTGTCCCCGTTCTTCGGCATGAATTCCCGGGTAGGCGCCGTCAGTATCCACCAGGGTAAAAATTGGCCTGTGGAATTTCTCCGCGATCTGCATCACGCGGAGCGCTTTACGGTAACCCTCTGGATGCGGCGTACCGAAGTTGCGGTACACACGCTGCTTCATGTCCCGGCCCTTTTGAGTGCCGACGACCAGGATTTCATCGCCGTGAAAGCGAGCCATGCCACAGACAATTGCCGCATCGTCGCCGAAGGTGCGGTCGCCGTGAATTTCGCTCCAGTCGGTGAACAAGCGCTCGATATAGTCGAGAGTCTGCGGACGCTGCGGATGCCGGGCCAGTTCCGTTTTTTGCCAGGCTGTCTGCGACGCCTTCATCTCTTCCCTCAGGCTACGGACGCGTTCTTGAAGCTGTGCCAACTGGCGGTGAGTTTCGTCGCTCTGTCCCGCGCTGGCTTCGATTACCGCAACCTGACGCTCGATCTGATCCAATTCCTGCTGCGCTTTATCGTTTGCTTCCATGTTTTTCAGCTGATGACCCGGACACTACCGCGCCCGCACAATTGTTCGACCCTCGCGATGAAGTTGCGATCTGGGAGGACATTATAACCTTCCGCTTCCATGACCACCATGAAATCGCCGGCGCGTTCCACATCGAATAATACTCGCGCCTCGCCTTTGCGCTCCTGAAATAACACGTGAAGGTCGTCCACCGTGGACTCAGCCGCGGTTTCGAGCGGGACGCGAATGCGAAGGGCGCGCGGCAAGGGAATCTTGGCTTCCTCCAGCGGCATAATTTCCGCGGCAGTTATTTTAGGATTTGCTCCCTCTTCAATTCTTACTCCCGCCCTCACCAGCACTGGGACTTCGAGCTTCACTTTGTCGCCTAGCCGTTTGTAGGCTTCGGGGAAGACAATCATATCGATCGAGCCTGACATGTCCTCGAGCGTGGATTGGGCGTAGAAATCTCCGCGCTTCGACTTGAGAACGCGTACGTTGCCGATGATGCCAGCCGTGGCAATGGTCTCATCCTTACCAGTGGATTTTGTCATCGCGCCGATTTCTACGATGCTCAGAGCCTGCAAGTCTTGCAGCTTGCCTTTGTATTTCTCCAGGGGATGGCCGCTGATGAAAAATCCCAAGATCTCTTTCTCGGACGCAAGGCGCGCCTGCTCATCCCAGTCGGGGATGTTGGGAAGTTTGTCGTTGTGCGCCTCGGACTCTTCCTGCTGGAAGACTCCGAACAAGCCGTGTTGACCTGACTCCGCGTCTCGCTGGACTTTCTGGGCGCGATCCATGGCGCGGTCGAGCACGGCCATCAACTGCGCGCGGCGACCTAGAGAATCCATTGCACCGCTTTTGATTAATGATTCCAGTACGCGCTTGTTGAGCAGACGAAGATCGACGTTTTCGCAGAATTCGTAAGTCGATTTGAAGCGGCCGAGTTTTTTCCGTGCTGCGACTATCGATTCAATCGCATTGCCCCCGACGTTCTTCACGGCGGCCAGGCCGAAGCGAATGGCTTCTCCATGGGGCGTGAAGTTTGCGTCTGAGACGTTTATATCCGGCGCTTCGACAGAAATACCCATCTCGCGGCATTCGTTGATGTACTTCACGACGTCATCGGTGCTGCCGGTGACAGAAGTCAGCAGAGCCGCCATGAATTCGACGGGATAATGCGTCTTCAAATACGCGGTGTGATAGGCCAGCAACGCGTACGCAGCGGAGTGCGACTTGTTGAAGCCGTATCCGGCGAACTGCGCCATGAGGTCGAATATTTTTTCGATCTTCTTCGGCGGGAATTTGCGCTGGGCAGCGCCTTCCACGAACCGCTCGCGCTGCTGCGCCATCTCCTCGGCTTTTTTCTTGCCCATGGCGCGCCGCAGCAGATCGGCTTCGCCCAGGGAATAGCCGGCCAGGCGGTTGGCGATCTGCATCACCTGCTCCTGATACACGATGACGCCCAGCGTCTCCTGGAGGATCTCTTTCAGCTCTGGGAGTTCGTACTCGACTTTCTTGCGGCCGTGCTTGCGGTCGACGAAATCGTCGATCATTCCACCCTGGATCGGACCGGGGCGATAGAGCGCATTCAGGGCCGTCAGATCCTCGATCGAATTCGGTTGGTACTTGCGCAACACATCCCGCATGCCGTGCGATTCAAACTGGAAGACGCCAGAGGTTAAACCTTTGTGAAAGACTTTTTCATAAGTTTCCACATCGTCCAAGGGAACCGTTTCGAGAGCGATGGGGGTTCCGCGCGTCTGTAGGATGAGTCTCAGCGCGTCGGTAAGAATCGTCAGCGTGGTCAGGCCGAGAAAATCCATCTTCAGCAGGCCCATCTTTTCGATGGCCACCATGTCGAAGGCGGTAACGATTTCATCGTTCTTCGTCTTGTGCAGCGGAACCAGTTCTGTAAGAGGTCTCGGGGAAATTACTACGCCCGCGGCATGAACGCCGGAGTTGCGCACCATGCCTTCCAGCTTTTTCGCCGTCTCCATCAACTCGCGAATCTGTCCATCTTTTTCCATCGCCTCACGCAGTTGCGGGGAATCTTCGATGGCCTGATCGAGGGTGATGTTGAGCTGTGTGGGGACCATCTTGGCGATGCGATCGACATCGGCGTAAGGGATGTCCATGGCACGGCCGACATCCTTGATGGCGGCCTTGGCGGCCATGGTGCCGAAGGTGATGATCTGCGCGACATTGTCGCGGCCGTATTTCTGCGTCACGTAGTTGATCACTTCGCCGCGGCGATTCATGCAGAAATCGATATCGATATCGGGCATGGACACGCGCTCGGGATTCAGGAAGCGCTCGAACAGCAACTCGTGCTGCAGAGGATCAATATCGGTGATGCCGAGCGCGTAGGAAACCAGCGACCCGGCCGCCGATCCGCGACCCGGCCCTACTGGAATCTCATGCTCTTTGGCATAGCGGATGAAGTCCCAGACGATCAGGAAATATCCGGGGAACTTCATCTGCTGGATAATCGCGAGTTCGCGCTCGAGACGCTGTTCGTAATCCAAGATCGAGTGCTTGAGTTTGCCTTGGTCGTACAGCGGTCGAAGCGCTGCCAAGCGACGCGCGAAGCCTTCGCGGGAAACGTGCTCAAAATAGCTGTCGATGGTGTAGCCCGGGGGAACGTCGAATTGCGGGAACGGCGTGGCTACTTTTTCCAGGCGCAGGCTGCAGCGCTCAGCGATGTCTAGCGTGCGCGTCAAAACCTCGGGCGAGTCTTTGAAGACGCGATACATTTCGTCGTGGTTCTTGACGAAGAACTGCGTGCCGTCGAACTTCATCCGCGCTGTATCATGAATTGACTTGCCGGTCTGGATGCACAGCATGACGTCCTGTGCGTGAGCATCGTCCTCGCACAGGTAGTGGCTATCGTTGGTCGCGACCAGCGGCAATCCGAGATCTTTCTCCAACTGGAACAGGCCAGGACGAATCTTGTGTTCCATGGCTAAGCCCTGATCCTGAATCTCGAGATAGAAATTGTCCTTGCCGAAAATGTCGCGGTAGGTTCCGGCTGCGGCGAGCGCGGTATCATATTTCCCTTCCGTCAACCGCTCTGCGACTTCACCTTTAAGACATCCTGAAAGACCGATCAGTCCGCGGGAATGCTCGGCCAGAAAACTCTTGCTCACTCTGGGCTTGTAGTAAAAGCCGTGCAGAGAGGCCTCCGACGTAATCTTCACCAGATTGCGGTAACCCTCTTCGTTCTGAGCCAGCACCAGCAGATGGTTGTACGTGTCGCCCTCGGGCGGCGTGCGCTCGATGTTGTGATCGTCTTTCTTACAGATGTAGAGTTCGCAGCCGATGATGGGCTTGACGCCATACTTATTCGCGGTAGTGACGAATTCGACGGCTCCGAAAATATTTCCGTGGTCGGTCATGGCCACGGCGGGCATGCCGAGCTTCTGCACGCGGTCGCAGAGCCGCTCAATGTTGCAAGCGCCATCGAGCAGGGAGTAATCGGTATGCAAGTGCAGATGAACGAATTGGGACATAGGGCTCAATGTGATTTTACGTTGGCGTCATTCTAACGGGAAACACGCTCGTGTAAGCGGAGAGTTATCCACAGAGCAGATATCTGGCAAGGACTTAGTTTAAGAATCTATTGACCTTCATTTGCGCCGGGCACGCGGAAGTCCACGCCGCGATCTTCGTTTGCCTTAGTTGTGGCGGGAAGATCGAGGTCAGAAAGTGGAATCTTTTCGGTATGCTGCGGCGCAAAGTTCCACAGCGTCTGGCCCACGATGGCGTAATTCTCCACTTCCTGCTTGCGCTGATCGCGGAACACCAGCACGGTTGCTGGAGCGGCTACCGTGCGCTCGGCTTCGCGCGGCAGCGGAGGCGCCGACCGCGCATACACATCATGATCACCTTGCCGGGGCATCTGTTGTTCATCGAGGCTCTGCGCGTTCATCTCGTTCGCCAGGCCGATTTGGTTCTGCTGGTCCTGGTCATAAGAGGAATCAGAACCCCACCACCAGTAGGGATCGATTCCGCCGCCAAGGTACGGATACCCGTAACCCCAGCCGCAGCCGTATCCGTAGCAATTATTTCGCAGACCGTAGGTGCGGAGTCGCAGACCGGGAGAGTGATTGAAGTTTCGGGAGGTCAAGCCGCGGGCAGATGATGGTGTAGCAAAAGATCGTCCTCGCGCGTACGAACGCGGGGCGAAGCTTGAACCTGCGCGCGCGCCAGCAAAAGCGTGTCCGCCGGCCGCATAACCGCCAAAACTACCGTGTGCGGAAAATCCGCCGTGCCCTCCAGCTGATGCGTGGCCGCCGCCGCGCTGCGCTTCGAGCTGCCCAGACGCCGTCAAAACCAGGAAAACCGCAATGGCTGCCAGGCGCCCCATAGGCTTATTATATGCCTGATTCAGGCTGCGGGATTCAGGAATTGCACGCTTGCGAAATCTAGTGCTTCTTGGCCTTCTTCGAGGGCGATTTCTTCTTCGCTGCCTTCTTGGCCGTGGCCTTCTTTGGCGGATGTTTCGCAGAGGCCAACTTGCGCGCGGGTTTGGCAGGCTTCCCTGCGGCTTTGGCCGGCTTTGCCTTTGGCTTCCCACTTGGTTCGGGTTTCGCCTTGGCAATCACCGCGATAACTGGCGCGGCAGCGGCTGCCGCCGCTTTCTTCCCTTTACCCTTCACTGGCTTGCCGGTTGCCTCGGCAACCGGGGTAGGCGCCGTAGCGGCCGCTTTGGGTCCACGTCCGCGCCTGGGTAGCGGAGGTGGAGGCGGTGGCGGAGGCGCGAATGGTTTGAGGAACTTCAAAGTCTCTGTCCGCGAACGCAACTTTCCGTCGAGCAACAGCATGAATACATCACGCGCAATCTTGGGATAGTCCGGCAACTGTGGCGTAATCAGGAGTTCCGTCATCTCCGGCAGCGGAATGCGCTTCTGCACGTCGCGCCACTTGGTGAAGAAGTTCTTGATTTTCTGCGCCACGGCCTGCTGCCGCGCGGTCACGGCGAGAAACAGAATCATCTCGGGACGCGCCGAAGAAAGCAGATTCCACGTCCGCGAAGGGATTGCCGCTTCCTTCCCCATCAATCGTTTCGCTAAGTCTTTAGCGTGATCCTCAATGTCCCGCCACGCCTCGACTAAATCCTTACGGGGAATCTGGCGCCGCAGATCAGAGACATCTTTATCCGACAGGTGCGCCGTCAGGAAATGCATCACCGCTGCCGAGGGATCGACTGTGTAGCCAAGGTCAACAATCTGCTGCCGCGTCTTCATCAACTGGCTAAGCCCGGTTGTATCCACCTTGGCTGTAGTCCAGTGCGGCTGCAGGACTTTTAGAAACTCTTCTTTCTCGAGAGCGCGCACCACGCTTAGCGGATCGTCTTCATGCGCCAATTGAGCAATCTCGTGTCCTATCGCGCTGCGAGAGATGTGCTCAATATATTTGTTCTCCTTGGCCGAGTCGTAACGCTGCTGGGTGCGTTCCTCGAGCGGCCAGTGGAAACGAGCGCTGAACCGTGTCGCCCGGATCAACCGCGAGGGATCCTCCACGAAGGAATAGTTGTGCAGGACCCGCAGGACCTTGGCCTCAATGTCGGCGACGCCGTTGAACGGATCGAGCAGCAGCCCGCGCGAGCCTTCATTCAGCGACAGCGCCATGGCGTTTACGGTGAAATCGCGGCGGCGTAGATCTTCCTGAATGCTGGCGGGAGCCACGACCGGTGGCTTACCAACCTTTTCATAGTGTTCGGAGCGGGCCATGCCCACTTCGGCCCGTACGTTGCCCGGCAACACCAGAAATAGAGTGCGGACATCTTCTTCATGGCCGGCGATTTGTGCGCCCGCGCGTTCGAAATCCTTCTGAAGTTTTAAAGGATTGCCCTGGACGGTGAAATCGAGGTCGCGGATGGTGAAGCCGCTGATGATGTCGCGGATCGCACCACCGGTAAGGTAGAGTGTGATTCCCGCCGCACGGGCTACGTCTTGCACGAGGTTGACGCCTTTAAGCTGATCCGGCGTCAACCGGATTTCCATGGTGTAAATGTAATCAGCCATTCGTATTCAAGCAATCCAGGTCAAACGGCCACCGAGTCGGCTTTCCTGCGCCCTTGAGCCAGCTTGGATTGATGTTTCCACAGGATTTCCACAGGACGAATCGGCCCAACCCCGGCAAATCCACTCCCGACCCAACACAAGCCATTCAATACAAGAGACTTATACAGACTTGAGTCACACCGAGGCAACTTAAAGGAATAACACAACGTTTACGATTTGGCTACTGCCAACGTGGATTCCCGTGATTTGCTGCGAAATAGTGCGAGAATGACGCTTGGCTTTCGGGCTTCAGCAATCGGGCTTCGGCTAACCCGGAATTGTTTTTTAGGGGGTGCCAGAGGACGCGGAACTTGGCGGGACGTTTCTTGCCGCAGCCCTTAGTCCGATAGCCGACGGCCGACCCATGCCCTCGACCCACAAAAAAGTGATCGTCCGTAAGATGGACCGGGATTCGGTCTCCGGATATGTCTCGCCTGCGCAATTTGTCAATGATGGCAAACTTGAATTGCTGAATACCGCCGGCAACGTGGTCGCGATGGACCTGCACGAGATCAAGGGAGTCTACTTCGTGCGCGAGTTTGGCGACTCCGAGTCGCTCACGCGCAAGACCTTCACTTCCCGTCCCCGCTCCGAAGGCTTGTGGGTGCGTCTACGCTTCAAGGACAACGAAATCCTCGAAGGACTCATGCCGGCCGACCTCACTCAGACTACACCAGAAGGTTTTCTCATCAGTCCGCCGGACCAGCGCTCGAACACGCAGCGCATCTTCGTTCCACGTACCGCGCTGGAGTCGCTGACGGTGCTCGCAGTCATAGGAGCCACGCGTCGTCCGCGCCGCGGCGCTGCCGGAGATCAGCGCCAAGTGCCCATGTTCGAGGAGTAAAGGGCGTCTCCCACCGCCTAAGGCTCAGGACGATCTAATCCCGCTTGCTAGTCCTTGCTACGCGAATGTCCCGAAAGGCCGCCGCTGAAGCGGGGTGAGGACGCGGAAATGCAGTTGCAATCCGGAGAAAGTTGGGATAAAAAGGCTGGTCCCGCTCGAAAAGAAAGCTGTCGCGTGGCGAGATGGATTGGGCCACTTCCTTCCTCCTACCCCCGTCCGTTCTCCGCGGGCGTAGCTATGTCTCAAGGTGCTGAAGTCATGAGAGCTTTCTGCCGTCTCTCCGCGCGTGTGGTATTCGCCATAATTCCGGTATTTCTGGCAACTAACCTTCCATTGGCATTGTTCGCGCAGGAGGCGAGCGTGGCGCCACGTCCGCTGATCACGCAACCTGTCGATGAAGCACAGGTCACGGTGCTGAAAGGAAATACGCATCGTTTGGCGCGGCCGGAGTTCGACTTGGGAAGTGCGCCCGCCACGCTACCCATGCAGCGGATGCTCTTGGTGTTGAAGCGGAGCCCGGAGCAGGAATCCGCGCTGAGGAAACTCCTCGACGATCAGCAGGATAAAGCCTCGCCGAACTATCACAAGTGGCTGACGCCTGAGCAATTCGGCCAGCAGTTCGGACCAACCCACAGCGACATGCAAACGATCACTGCGTGGTTGCAGTCTCATGGATTTCCGGTTGGCACGACCAAAGGGCGTACTGTGCTTGAGTTTTCGGGGTCGGCCAGCCAGGTGAAAGAGGCGTTTCATACCGCCATTCACAAGTACGTGGTGAACGGAGAACAGCACTGGGCGAATTCCAGTGATCCGTCGATCCCGACGGCGTTGACGCCGGCAGTGGCAGGTGTGCTGACGCTGCATAATTTCGTAAAGAAGCCGCAACTGCATATTTTTCAACACCGCGTCATTCACTGGCGGACCGTTTGGCAGCTTCGTCTACCTGCGTGCGGACGTGGCTGGAGCGTCCGGTCATGGTAGGCCAACCGGAACAGTCACATTCACTGACACTTTCGGAGCGATTCCCGGCGGCAATCAGTTCGCCTTGAACGGCGGGGATCAACTGAACAACGGGAGCAACACGGCCACTCCGAACGGTATTAGCACCTTTGACGCCGGAACACATACGATCTCTGCCAGCTACAGCGGCGATGCCAGCTTTAACGGTACGGCTGTCGCCGGCAGTAGCAGTTCCCCTCCGATCACATTCACGATTCAGCCTGGCTTTTTTGCGGCCGTGAACTCCAGACAGGTGACGATCACGGCCCGGGGGTCATCGGGCTCGACCGCGGTGAGCGTATCTTCGTCTACTGGATTCAGCGGCACGATTAGTCTCGCCTGCTCCGGACTTCCCGCAGGTGCGACTTGCGTATTTAGCCCCTCGTCGATCAAGGCCACTGGTACACTCAGCACCACGAGTTCCACAATCACTGTGACTATGACCGCCGCGGCTGCCGCGAGCATGCTAGGGGCGCCGCGACACATTCTTCCTGCTCACTGGGTGCCGGAGCTCGGTTTGCTCGTCTC
Source organism: Acidobacteriaceae bacterium (assembly GCA_003138975.1). Lineage (GTDB taxonomy): Bacteria > Acidobacteriota > Terriglobia > Terriglobales > Acidobacteriaceae > Sulfotelmatobacter. The sequence continues at coordinate 50,185 of PLHQ01000154.1, forward strand.
TGTAGCTCTGATAGGCGGGCCGAGGCGGCGACGCACACGAGTAATGTCTTGGTGGCTGATGCTCTTGCTCGTCGTTGTAATACCTGGGTGCGGCGGCGGAAGCTCGAACTCAACTCCTCCTGCTCCGCCACCGGTAGTCAGCACTCCGACCGGGAGCTATAACGTGGTCGTCACAGCAACCAGCGGCTCGGCGACTTCCAGCACGGGTTTCGCGCTCGTCGTGCAATAGCGATTGCGAGATTGCCATGCGGATGCTGCCTGATGAGGACGATTGAACGAGACAGATCGCCCTCTGGTGTACGATTTACTCGCGGCATACTCCATTGACCATGAAACTTGCAGAGATTGCGTCTGCCCTCGACGCGCGGCTCGAGAACGGTTTGCCTGATACCGAGATTACCGGGCTCAACGGCATTGAGCAGGCGGGGCCGGGCGAACTGACGTTCGTCTCTAATCCTAAGTACGGAGCGGCGGCGCGCTCGACGAAAGCTTCCGCTGTGATTGTGGCCGAGGACTTTCCTGCGGTTCCAACGGCGATGCTGCGGGCCAAAGATCCTTATCTCGCCTTCGCCCGCGCGCTTGAGCTCTTTCATCAACCGCTGCGCTATGCGCCGGGAGTGCACCCGACGGCGGCGGTGCATTCCTCGGCGAAGATCGGACGTGATGCGCACCTCGGACCTTACGTGGTGGTCGACGAGAATGTCGAGATCGGCGACAACGCGGTGCTGCTCGCGCATGTGGTCATCTATCGCGGAGTGAAGATTGGAAAAAAATTTGTTGCGCACGCGCATGCTGTGGTGCGAGAAAATTGCCGCATCGGCAACAACGTTCTGTTGCAGAACGGCGTCGTGATCGGGTCGGACGGCTTTGGCTTCGCCAAGGCTCACGATGCACGCTGGCACAAGATTCCGCAGCCGGCTCCAGTCGTGATCGACGATGACGTGGAGATTCAGGCGAATTCTTGCATCGATCGGGCCAGCGTTGGAGAAACGCGCATCCGGCGCGGAGTCAAGATTGATAACCTGGTTCAGGTCGGCCACGGGTCGCAGGTCGGCGAAGATGCGTTGCTCTGTTCCCAGGTGGGTCTTGCGGGTTCGACGGAAATTGGCAATCGCGTGATTCTGACGGGACAGGTTGGAGTGGTTGGGCATTGTAAAGTTGGCGATGATGCCATCGTTACGCCGCAGAGTGGCGTGGCTAGTGATATTCCGGCTGGCGCGCTGGTCAGCGGCGCTCCTGCCGTCGATCACAAGTTGTGGCTGAAGTATTCTGCGCTGCTGTCAAGGCTGCCGGAGATGGCGCGAGCGCTGCGGGCAAAAAGTCGGAAGGAATAGCGGTACTTGCTGACTGGTTATATCCGATGACATCGCCCTATTATTTTTCGTGAGACGATGTGAGCTTCGCGGCGGTTGCGGCTTCCCGGCACTCCTCCGGAAGTCCGCTATCGATCGCCGACCGCACTTTCTCCATCAAACATTGCCGGCTGCCGAAATCCTGGGGCTCAATTGGGGGATGAAAATTCACCGTGACCACGCCCGGCTTGATTGCGAACCTTCCCTTCGGCATCACATAACGCGTGCCGGTGATGGTTACAGGGACTACGGGTACTCCACATTCCATCGCGAGATAGAAAGGTCCCTTCTTGAACGGGAGGAGCTTGCCGTCGAAGGAGCGCTTACCTTCCACGTAGATCGTCATGTTGAGGCCCTGCTGCACGACCTGCTTGGCAGCCTGCACGGACTCAATGCCGGCGTCACGATTGCCGCGGTCGACGGGCACGAATGATCCCATTCGCATTGCCCGGCCCAGAATCGGATAGCTGAGCAATTCCTTCTTAACCATTACCGAAGTGCGCTTCGGAATCAGCGGGGTGATAATCGGAGGATCCAGATTCGAAACATGGTTCGACATGAAGATATAAGTGCGCGCCGGGTCCAGTTTGTCGAGTCCGACGGTTTTTACGCGGACCCCGGTAAAGCGTACGCCATTCCACGCGCCAATCATAAACATGCGATACAGCAGGCGAATGTCGCCCGTGATAAACGTCCAGGGGAATCCAATCAGCGCCGCCACGGGCGCGGCGAGTCCCCAGAAGACGAGCATCGTGATGGTGCGGATCATGAGTCGATGTGCCTCGGCGCGAACGTGCTGTTAGTGTGGGGATGGCGCGGGCAGAGTCTGCGCCTCGCCCTTCAACCACGCAGTCCGGCGCGCGCGCTGTTCCACGCTAATGTTTTCGAAATCTTTGAGTTCGTAGGTGATCTCTTCGCGACCGCCCACTTTCCATTTTAATTCGCGCTCCGCACCTCCTCGGTTGCGCACTCGGACCGTGATCGTGTCTCCCGCAGCGAGCCCAGTCACCTCCTCTGAAGATTCCTGTCCCGCTATCTTGCCGTTGATTTCGAGAATTGTGTCTCCTGCTCGCAGGCCGGCTCGCTCGGCCTCGCCGCCCGCAGTCACGGATTCCACTATCATGGGACCATCGAAATTTCGCGAGGCCACAAAGCCGGCATCCGCCGCCGTATTTTTTCCCTCTACCAAATGCAATCCCACGCCCCGGAAGAAATCGTTCCAGGGAATTTCCTCGGTACCCGCGACGTACTTAGCGAAGAACCAGCCTAAGTCCGCATGGCTTACCGCTTCCGCAGCTTCGCGGACGCCGTCGGAATCGGGGAAAAACCGTCCCTTCTTCGCGTAGTTTTGATTCATCCACTGAAAGACTTCGCGAAGAGAAGCCTGTCCGTGGCTGGCTTCGCGCATAGTCAAATCCAACATGATCCCAAGCAGTTCGCCTTTGTTGTAATACGAGATGCTGCGCTCCGGCCGGCGGTAATAGGCGTTGCCCTCCAGCCATGCATCAAGGCTTGAGTCTTCAGCCGACTGCGTCAGGTGCGCCGGGCGCCGCTCGAGTTCTGCGATCCCTGACGATAACTGCCTTTCGAATTGGCTCTCATCAAGCAGGCCGCTGCGCAACTGGATGATGTCCGCGGCCGTGCTGGTGCAACCTTCGCTGAACCAGAGCGCGCGTGTGTAATTTTCTTTTGTGTAATCCACCGGCTCGAGCGTTTGAGGACGAATGCGCTTTACATTCCACAGGTGAAAAAACTCATGCGTCGTCACAGAAGCCAGCACTTCTGGAGAGCGCGATAGCACATCTGCATTCACATCAATTGCGGTTGAGTACGAATGCTCCATGCCTCCACCCGCTGGCCCCCGCGGAAAATGATAGAGAAACATATAGATATCGAAAGGACGGTCGGCCATCCAACTTGTCGCCGCTGCGACGATTTTGTGCAGCATGGCGTCGATTTTTTCCACATCGTAATCGCTGGGTTCGGCATCAACCACCACACGATAATGTCCGCCGTCCTGGTCGAAATCTGATTCTTGAAACCTTCCCATCTCGACTGGCGAATCGACAAGCCGGTCATAATTCTCGGCGCTGAATCCGCCGTTCGGCGAGGGCGTCAGTGACGTGGCAACGTGCCATCCCTCAGGGAGCTGCGTGAAACGCACCACCATCGGCTCGCTTCGAGCGGCCACGGGATACAGCAGAATCTGCGCCAGATTGAAGAAGGCATGATGAGGGGTGAGTTGTGCGCCGAATGGGCCGAAGGAATCGACGTAGATCTCATACTCGACAACCGCACCACCTTCTGCGCCGGAGATCTGCCACCGGCTTTTGTCCAGTGCGTGCACGGTGAGCGGTCGTCCACCGCGATCTTTCGCGCGCACCCAGTTCAGGTATTGCGCGAAGTCACGTACCTGATACAGCGCATTCCATACAGGAAGCTGCAACTCCCGCTGCGATGATCCTTCCGGTAGCTGGATTTGTACTTCCACCAGATGCTGCTCGGGGTGGACGAGAGAGATTGTGTAGTCGGTTACGGCATATGAGGGCGCCAGAGCCGTCGCCAGGATCAGCGCGAGGCGAAGAAGGTACCGCTCCGCGCCCCGCCTCGAATCGGAATTGATCATCGTCTTCCTGCCGCATTCGCCGAATTACTGGTGGCGCCTTCTCCCGCCAGTGCTTTCAATCGCGCCGGCAATTTTTCATAGATTCCGCCGAATCCGCCGTTGGAAAGAATCGCGACCACGTCGCCGCTACGCATCTCCGGGGCTATCTTCGCGACGATTTCATCTGCATTGGTGATCAACCGAGCATGCCTACCATGTTTCCGAATGTCCGCCGCTAGTTCGGGCAACTCCAATCGTTCGTTTTCCGGTATCGCCTCCGAACGGAAGACGGCCGCGACGACCACTTCGTCGGCGACGGCTAAGCTATGCGCAAGATTACTCTGCAGCACGCGCCGCCGCAGCGTGTTCGACCGCGGCTCCAAAATCGCCCATAGTCGCGCACCCGCATAACGCGCTCGTAATGCTTTCAGCGTTCCCGCAATCGCCGTGGGATGATGCGCGAAATCATCGATGATAGTAATACCGTTCACCTGCGCCTTCACTTCCAGCCGCCGCTTCACGCTCTTGAATGTTTTCAGCGCCGCCGCAATCTCGTTTTTCGAGATGCCGTAGGCCACAGCCATTGCCGCGGCAGCCGTTGCGTTCCACACGTTGTATTCGCCGGCCAGCGGGAATTCAAAATCCGCCCACGGGCGATCTTCGTGCAACACCGTCCAAAACGTTTTCTCCGCCTCCAATTTCAGATTCGTGATTTTCCAATTCGCGCTCGCACCCGACCCATAGCGCTCCACCGGGCTAAACGACTTGCTCAGGCAGCGTTCCAGGCTGGGGCTCTCGGCCGTTTCGCCCGCCTTTCCATCGAAAGCGATAATCCGGCCCCGCCGCGGGATTAGATTCACCAAGCGCTTGAACGCAGTTTCGACGGCGTCGAGATCTTTGTAGATATCTGCATGATCAAACTCCACCGACGTCAGAATCACGGCATCTGGGAAGTAGTGCAAGAATTTCGGTCCCTTGTCGAAGAACGCCGTGTCGTATTCGTCTCCTTCTAGGATGAAATGCTTTCCCTGTCCCACATGAAAGCTGGAGCCAAAGTTTTCGGCGATGCCACCAATCAGAAACGACGGCTGCATTCCTGCTGTATGAAAGATCCACGCCAGCATGGAGGTAGTCGTCGTTTTCCCATGCGTGCCCGCCACTACCAGAACTTCCTTGCCGCGCAAGAATTCGTCATGCAGTAATTGTGGCAGCGAACAAAATGGGATGCGCCGGTCGAGGATATGCTCCAATTCAACATTGCCCCGCGAAATCGCGTTGCCTACAACCACCAAATCGGGCACAGGCTCCAGATTCCGCGCGTCAAACGGCTGAGCCACCTGAATTCCGAGTTCGGCGAGAAAATCGGACATCGGTGGATACGCCGCAGCGTCCGATCCGGTAACGTGAAATCCACGCTGCTTCAGCATTCCTGCCAGCGACGCCATCGCCGTCCCGCAGATACCGATCAGATGAATGTGCTTGTTTTTGTTCATGCTTTTCTGCGCACCTAACTTTTCTCCGCTGCCACCGCTGCTTCCAGAAGCTTTAAACGTACCTGTCCATTGCGCACTGTCAATCCCGCCCGCACGCCGATCGGGAGCGTCATATTCCCTGCCGTCACATGTCCTGACCGCACTCCGTAGGCAACTGGAACTCCCAACTTCCCCACGATACGCAATACGACTTCTTCCAGCGTGTAACCCTGATTTCCGGGTTGCAAGCAATCTCGCATCTCGCCGAAGACAATGCCGCGCACACCTTTAAACTTTCCCGCCAGTTTCAGCTGCATCAGCATGCGGTCGATCTGGTAAGGCTTCGCCGCCACATCCTCGAGAAAAAGGATTGAACCCGCCGTCTTGATCTCGTAGCGAGTGCCGAGCGAAGCTGCCAGAATCGAGAGGCACCCGCCGTAAAGAATACCTTCAGCTGCACCCTCCACCAATCCACTCACGCCGGAACCAGCTCCCAGATTGAGTTCCCAAGGGGCTGAACCTGTAAGTGCTGCGTGCCAGGAAGCGACGTCGACGCCATCGTCATGCGCCCAATCTTTCGCTATCATCGGCCCGTGGAAGGTCACCAATCCAGTCGCATCGGAGAAGTGAGTGAGCAGCGTCGTTAGATCGCTATAGCCGACAAAAATCTTCGGATGCGCCTTGATCTTTTCCAGGTCCAAGACTTCCAGCAAATAGTTGGCGCCGTAGCCGCCGCGCGCGCAAACAATGGCTTTCACATCTTCGCGAACAAACATTGCTTCAAGTTCGCGCGCCCGGCGTTCCACCGATCCCGCGAAGTAGAGATCTTGATCAAGGATCGAGTCCAAATAAATTGGCCGGTAGCCCGCTCGCCGCAGAGCCTCGCATCCCGCCTCCAGATCGCCGCACTTTACATTGCTGGCTGGCGCCACGATGCCGACCGTATCTCCCGGCAGGAGGGCGGGCGGCTTTACTAACGGAGTTCTCGAGGAAGACATGCAGTCAGCAGCCTGTATCGAACCAAAACGTCCGCTACTCAGGAGAAACGAATCCGTGCGTTTTCTCTACAACGTCAGCAGATCAGTTCAGAAAGAATTCGCCGCGGCAGACCAATCGCGCCGTTCCACGAAGAAACATCTCGTTTCGTTCCTGGCGCACCGTCTGCGTACCTCCGGGAGCGTGCACGCGAACCGAAGATTCCGTTTTGCCCTCCGCCATTGCCGCCACAGCAGATGCGCACGATCCCGTTCCCGAGGATTGCGTCTCTCCCACTCCGCGCTCGAAAAAGCGTACTGTCACGTCGTGCTTTCCATCGACCACAACCATCTCAACATTCACGCCCTGTTTGAACTCCGGACTGCGCTGAATTTCTGCAGCCCTCACCTGCCAGTTCTTGGCAACCTCCGGCACAAACACTACATAATGCGGATTCCCCATCGAAACTGGAATTCCGCGCACTTCCTCGGTGGCAAGCTTCACTGTCAGTTCCGCTCCCACCTCGGCCTCGCCCATCTCAATCTCAAACTCATACTCGGATTCGCTCCGCCCGGTAAGCGTGCAAGTCTTCAACCCTGCGCCGGTTTGGATTGTAATTCTCTCTTTCTGTTGCGATGCACAAATGTATGCCGCCACGCACCTCGTACCGTTCCCGGAAATCTCTGCCGCGGAACCGTCGGCATTGATCAGGCGAATCTCCAAATCTGCCGATGGATGCGGAGACATCCACTCCACTCCATCTGCCCCTACGCCCTCATGCCGATTGCAGATTCGACGTGTCAACGCTGCAATGTCCGCAGGCGCCAGATCGCCTTCGAGGATCATAGAATCGATCAGCAGGAAATCATTGCCACACGCGCTTGCTTTCACAAACGGAATCACCACGGGCGACGAGTTCACTCCAATTCCACCGGGCCCAGTGACGTCGCACTCCCCAGGACAGAAGAGGCCTGCAGTTCGCGCAGCAACTCTTTCTGGTCACGATTGCACCCGGATACATCAAACTGCAAGCGGACATGCTGGCCTGTATTGCCACTCAGAACATTTTGCATCATGCGATGTCGACCCTCCAGAATACGGTTGACCTCCTGCGTGATCTCTTCCACGCTACCGCCCGTCACTTCGTAGCTGGTTAACAGCGTCTTCAGGTTAAACGTCAGTTCCAGGTGACCCAGGGAAAACAGCGCGGCCAGAACCAAGCCCGTGGCAAAAATTGCCGTAAGGTAAAGGCCCCCGCCCGTGGCCATTCCGACCGACGCCACCACGAACAAAGTTGATGCCGTGGTCAGGCCGGTCGTCAGCCCGCGGGTATGGATAATCGATCCCGCGCCGATGAACCCTATGCCGGGAATAATCTGCGCTGAAATTCGGGTGTGGTCGCCGAGGTATTTCACCGCCAGTGCATCCGAAAGAATTGTGAACAGCGCTGCGCCAAAACAGATGAACATATTCGTGCGCAGTCCCGCCGGCCGGTGCCTCAATTCCCGCTCAAGGCCGATGACACCGCCCAGTACCGCCGCCAGCACCAGCCTCGCCAAGGAAGTGGCGACAATGCCGCTCGCCATCTCTCGGTATAGCAAGTCGACAATGCGTTGCCAGTTCATGGATGTGACTCTCTGTCCGGGAAAGGTTTGCGATGGCCGGATTTTATCACCGGAGCCCACCGCTCCTGGCGAGTGTAGCGTTAACCTGCGTGATTACCGGGTGCTGCCTTGAGCCTGCCCCTGCAGTCGTCCTTGAAAGATCGCTGCCGGCGGCTGTCCAGTTGTGTGGATCTCGACCAATGTCGCCAGATGACTGTCTCGTGCGGCCGTCCACACTGGATCGCCCTGGAAGGCGATCACGTAGTCCGCATACGCAACTGGATCGGCCAGCGCACGCTCCCACAACCCCTCGGGATCGAGCGGGCGCTTCCATACCCGATGATTGCCTTCGTTGATAGTCCGCCGCAACGGAATCCCAACCTGCTCCAGCGCGCCAACGTGCTCGCCCAGAAACATCAGCAGTGTGGAATTCGGCGGCAGTTTCTTGATCCACTCCCCGATTTGCCGGTCGAGCGCCACGCGCCCTTTCATGTTGAGATCAGCTTCGCGATAGCAGATCGGATGGGCACGCCAGATCGCGGCATAACTCGACACCGCTAGCAGCAAGATTCCTAATATCGTGGCAGCACCCGCCCAGCGGCGCCACGAAGCCTGGAAGCGCGGAAGCTTCGTTGCAGATTGAACTAGAAAAGAGACTCCCATCGGCACGAGCACCGCAAAAGCAGGGAGCAGCTGCAGTCCGTAACGCAAGTTGTATTGTGAAAACGGCCACCACGTCGGCACAAAAATCGGCACGCTCCCATACGCCACAGACAGTGCGTAGAAAGGCAGTGGAGTCCATAGCAGCAACGTGACTCGCCCGCGTCCGCTAGACCACGCCACGAAACTACCCAGCAGAGCCAATACCAGCCATAACCGTCCTTGCCAGCTCGACTCAGCCAAATTCAGTTCGGCCGCTTTTAGGAAATACGACCCTGCCGCCAACAGATTCCCCTTCGCCGGATTTACCGTCGCGGTCTTGTGCTCGATCGCTTTCGCCGAATAGGGGCCATTCGCAAACTCCAGCGGATTACGATAGACCGCTGCGTTGTACGCCAGCCAAAGAACAGGACCTGCAGCGGCGATCAAAATAAACTTGGTCAAGACAATCGGCGATCGGCCCGAGGATCCGGGTGCCTCGTCTTCGCGCACTTTGCGAGAGAGGGAGCCGGCGGCCACGACTGCGATGCCCATTACGACCGCCAGAAACCATCCGTCATAGCGCGTCAAACACGCCGCCGCCAAACACAGCCCGCACTTCGTAAGCGCCTTTGGATTTCCCCGCGTAAATTCTGCGAAGTGGGCTACGGTCCAGATCAAGAAAGCCAGATATAGCGACTCGCCCATCGAGGTCGCCTGCATGTAAATCAAATTCGGATTCGCGACATACAAAATCGCTGCCGCCCATGCACCCATCTGCGCCGCATAGTCTCCTTCGCCGTCGCGGCCCAGTGACGTGCGCACCAAGCGGAATATTCCCAGCACACCGAACACAAACGCTGCCATCGACGGAATCGAGCCACCCGAGCCGCTTTGCCACATTTGCTTCGATACGATGAAGGGCAGGATCAGCAGGTGCGGCAGCGGCAGCCACACGGTTCCTAATTGCAGTAGTCCAGGAGTTCTCGAATCGAACACGCGGCGCGCAATGTTGATGTGAGCCACGGCGTCGCCGTAGAGCAGCACATCTCCACCCCGATAGTAGAAGAGAAACGAAAATACCGAGATGAAGATCGCCAGCCACATCAGCCGCACGATCTCGACTTCGGAATGCGCCTTTGGCGGCGAAGATTGCGGCTTCATTCGAGGTGGGTGAGTTCGCGGAAAATCTGAAAGCGAGCGTCGATTTCCTCGCGAGTCAGTGATTGCAACCGCTCCGTGCCAAAACTCTCTACGGCGAAAGATCCCATCACTCCCCCGTAGAAGAGTGCCCGCTTCAGCACTTCGCGATTCAACTCTGGTTGGGACGCCACGTAGCCCATGAATCCGCCGGCAAACGAATCGCCGGCCCCCGTGGGATCCTTCACCTCATCGAGCGGCAGCGTTGGAGCACGAAATGGATGGCGCCCAATCCCAAAGGCCCCCTCGCGAAAGAAAATCGTCGCGCCATATTCGCCGTGCTTGATCACCAGCGCTTGCGGCCCCATGGCCAGCACCTTCTGTGCGGCCCGCGGCAGGTTCTTTTCCTCCGCCAGCATCTTTGTCTCGGTATCGTTGATCAGCAATACATTGACCAACTTCAATGTCTCTGCCAGCTCCTTGCGCGCACCCTGAATCCAGTAATTCATGGTGTCGCATCCGGTAAGCCGCACGGCGTTCATCTTTCGCCGAACGTTGGCCTGCAACGTGGGTTGAATGTTCGCCAAGAAAAGAAACTCCGTATCCTCGTACTCTTTCGGAATCCGAGGATGGAATTGTTCAAAGACATTCAGATCAGTGAAATTCGTCTTGGCCTCGTTGAGGTTCTCGGCATACGACCCGCCCCAGCGAAAAGTCTTGCCTGCGGCGCGTTCGATGCCGCGAGTATCGACGCCACGCTTCTTCAGGACGTTTTCATGCTCCGTGGCAAAGTCCTCGCCTACCACCGCGACCATGCGCACCTGGGTGAAGTAGCTGGCGGCCAGCGAAAAATAAGTCGCCGCCCCGCCGAGAATGCCCTTCACGCTGCCAGAAGGGGACGTGATGTCATCAAATGCGACTGATCCCACCACGACAATACTCATTCGCGAATCCTGACTTCCATTTTCGCTAAGATCACAGTTGCTACTTCCCTTTCAAATATTTCCCCAGGATCAGCTTCAACTTCTTCCGCGTCGCTGCCGGAATTATCTTTTGATCCGTCAAAATCGCGTGAGCTAATGCTGACCCGCACTTGCACAACCGCTCTTGCGGCATCGCCGCTACCGTTTCGCGCACAACTTTGGTCGCATTCTCCCCATTCTTTACCAGCACCGCGACGATCTGATCTACCGTCACCGAATCGTGATGTGGATGCCAGCAATCGTAATCCGTCACCATCGCCACCGTGACGTAGCAAATCTCAGCTTCGCGCGCCAGCTTCGCCTCCTGCAGGTTGGTCATGCCAATTACATCCATGCCCAGTCCGCGATACACATTTGATTCGGCCTTGGTAGAAAACTGAGGCCCTTCCATGCACAAGTAAGTTCCACCATGTCTGCCAGTCACACCGACTCTTTCACACGCCGCCTCGACCACGGCCGCGAGTTGCCCGCATACCGGATCGGCAAAACCGATGTGCGCCACCACTCCACCGCCGAAAAAAGTATCCACGCGGTGCCGCGTGCGATCGAAGAACTGGTCAGGGATCACAAAATCCAGCGGCTTGTGCTCTTCCTTCAGTGATCCCACGGCGGAAATCGAAACGATCCTCTCGACTCCCAACTGCTTGAACCCGTGAATATTCGCACGGAAATTCAGTTCGCTCGGAAGAATACGGTGCCCGCGCCCGTGCCGCGCTAAGAAAGCAACCTTGCGCCCTTCCAGCAAGCCGCAAACGTAGCCGTCGGAAGGCGCGCCGAACGGCGTCTTCACCCGCACTTCCTCCACTCTGCCGAGCCCCGGCATCGAATACAGACCGCTCCCGCCGATAATTCCAATTTCCGCTTGTGGCACCTAACCTCCAAAAGTCCGCGCCGACAGAATTCTTCCGCGCGCGCAAGCCAAACCCGTGATTATACAAGACCTGCTGCGTGCCTCTGGGTCCTCGGTGGTTAAGGTTTTTTCATGCGCGACTTATTTGCCGTGTGAGTTCTAAACCCGCGTCTCTGTCTGCCGACCCATTACCCGTTACAATCTCGCTATGCGATTGTCAACCGCTCTCATCGCGCTAGTCTTCCTGGCAGTCTCAGCTGTAGCTCAAGACGCAGGCAAGCCACAGCCGGAGCCTAAATCCGTCACCGTTCCCGTTACGCTCGACCACAACCGCGTCGTCATTGACGTCTACCTCCCCTTATCCGATGGGTCGACCAAGCGCGTCCGCGGCTGGGTCGACACCGGCGACCCAGAACTACAAATGTCGCAGCGTATGGCCAAACTGATGGGCCTTGCCATCACGTGTGACGCGAACACCTGCTCCGCCCCATCACCTCGCGAGATCATGATCGGAGCCATGAAAATCTCTCTCGCTGCACTGAAGGAAGTAAGAATTCCTCTCAAGCCAGGGAGCGCTGCTTCCGTCATGGTCCCCGGTATGAGCGCCGAGATCAAAATCCCATCGTCCGTCCTGCGCAACTATGATGTACTCATCAACTTCCCTGACCGCGAGTTCAGCATCGGCTTGCCCGGCAGCCTCAATTTCAAGGGAGTGAAGAGCAAGATGCTGGTCAACGCAAGCGGTTTCATCCAGATTCCTAGCAAGATTGCAAACAAGAACTACAGCTTGGGCCTCGATGTTGGTTCTTCCATCAGTTTTCTTTCGGAAGAGTTATTCGACAAGCTCGCAGCCGCCCACACAGAGTGGCCGCGCATGACCGGTGCTGTCGGCCCGGCCAACATGGGAGAACTGGGTGACGATGAACCCAAGTGGAAGCTGGTGCGCGTGGACCGCTTGCAATACGGACCGCTCTATCTCACCGATGTAGCCGTGGCTAACTTCCCTAAGACTTTTAGTGCCTTCTTCGAAAAGGACGCCGGCAGCGCCATCGCCGGCCTGCTCGGTTCGAACGCGCTGATGAACTACCGCATCGGCCTCGACTATGCACACTCCACGGCCTATTTCGATATCGGCAACACATTCAAGTTTCCTGAGTTTGACGTCGTGGGCCTCATTCTTCGCCCCGAGGACGACACTCGATTCACCATCCTCGGCGTCGCCGATTTCGAGGGCAGGCCGTCGGTCCCCTCAGGCGACGACGGCATACAACCCGGTGACCATCTCGTCGCCGTCGATGGCATTCCAGTGCCTGACTCCACCTTGGGACAAGTCTGGTCGTTGCTTGAAGGCTCTCCCGGGCAGGAACGCAAGCTGACCATCGAGCGCGAGGGAAAACAGTTCAACGTCGTCGCCAAGGTGCAGCATTTCTTGGGGAAGACGGAAGACGGTCAAGCGAAGGAAAAGTCGGCTAAGAAGCACTGACTTTATTCGCAATCGGCAATTGACACCTCACTTCTTGAACACTTCTTTTTCCAGCGCCTCGGTCGTAGCTGCGTCCAAGCTCTCGCTCACGAGCACAGTATCGCCCCGCTCCTCGATGACCACGGTGCCTTCTTCCGTGGTCCAAGCGTGTCGTCCCTGCAGAAGGTCGATCTTATACTTGGGATGCTGCGCCGCCGCTTGGCCGGAAGAAGTCTTCCCTACTTCTTCGGCCTTCCTGTATCTCTTGGCCAGCGACTGCGCATAAATCTCCGCGAACTCAGCCGCCTTCTCGGCGTCCGACCAGCGCGACACATACATCAGACCCAACGGTGCTGCCGCATCGCCCTTCGGACGCGCAGCATAGTAATACCCACCACGCCACTCCGGATACAGTCGCTCTGACAGTTTCTTTCCTGCGTATTGCTCGATCAACACGGCAACATCGAACTCGCCCATCGCTCCAATATCGAACTTCGCGTAATCCTTGAAGTCATGCTTGAACTCCACCACGGGCATGGGTGCAATCTGCTCGTGTGACAAGTAAGTTTCCGGCTGCATGATCTGCCGCGTGGTGTGCGGAGGATTTGCGAGCACTCCGGCAAACGCCTTTTCTCTGCCGCCCTTCTCCAGCAGCTTCATCTCGAACTTCAGCCCGTAGCTGTAAGGGAACGTAAGCGATTCCCGCAGGAAGATGGGAGCGTCTTTGAACACGGTCGAATCATCGGTGCCATTTTCCATCTGCGATTCCATCGAATCCACCAGGTCTGGGGAGTCGAGAATCGACCGACCGACCGGCGCCAGTTCATACTGCAGCATCACGGTCTCGGCCTGTCCTTCGACTACGGCCTCTCGCGAGTCATCCATTTCATCATTCTCAATGTCGGCAGACGTGGGATCTTTCCTGATCTCGCCCAAATCTTTCTCGCCCCGCTTCATCCACTTGTCGAGGCCGACCGCCTGATCCTGCAGCGCGTGCGTCAACTCATGCGCCATCACCGGTTCCTGCTCTTCCATTGGAACCCAGTCCAGCAGATTCACTGTCTTCGTTTTGGGATCGTAATAACCTGCTACCTGCTCGCGCAGCAGCGCCACCAGCAGCTTCTCCAAGTCGAAGTCGCGGGGCAGCAGCCCAAACTTTTTCAGCACCAGCTCTGACCGCTGCAATCGCTTCACGTCTTGGTCCTTCATGTGCTTGGTCAAGTACGCCTCCACTTCATCGCGGCTGGTCAGCCGGCGCTTGACCTGCTTCTTGATCGGCAGGCCGGTCTGTTTGCTATCGAACGCCAGGATCTCATCGACAGAGTGGAAAAGCTCCTCCGCCTCTCGTGCCGTGATCTTGACCTCCGGCTTTTGTGTGGAAGGTGCTGGTGTGGACGCGGGAGACTCGCCTGCAGGCTTTTGATCCTGTGTGGGACGGACACTTTTGTCCGTCTGATTTTGATCTTGGTTTTGCTGTTGCGGTGCCGCCTGATCCTGTGCCTGCGCCCCAGCTATAGCGCTCATCCCCAGTAGCATCACAACGGCGAAAAGCGGCCTCAGGACCTTCTCGCACGCCAGCTTAACGGTATCCATTAGGAACGAGTCTACCCTGTTCCCCTATACTTCCTTCAAGGACAAACCATGCCTACGAATGCTCCCGTTAACCTGTGGACTTCCAGTGGTCACGCCAGCGACTACCTGGGCCGTGCTGATTCCATTCCTCACCGCACCGAAGGCGAATCGACGCTTCTCGAATTCATTCCCGCGAAGGCGCGCCGCATCCTCGATCTCGGCACCGGCGACGGCCGACTGCTCGCCTTGGTCAAGTCAGAGTTAGCCAAACGAGATCTCATTCGGAACGACCAAGCCAACGTGGAAGCCGTTGCAATCGACTTTTCGCCCGCTATGCTCGAGATCGCTGGCAAGCGCTTCGCCGGAGAGTCCTCCGTCAGCATCGTCACCCACAATCTTGACCATCCTCTACCCACGCTAGGCAAGTTCGACGCGGTCGTTTCCAGCTTCGCGATTCATCATCTGCTGCACGAGCGCAAACTCGCGCTTTATGCCGAGATCCACGCCCTGCTCAATCCCGGCGGTGTTTTCTGCAATCTGGAGCATATAGCCTCGCCGACGCCACGGTTGCATGAAGAGTTCCTGCACAGCATCGGCTACTCGCTCGAAACAGAAGATCCGTCCAACAAGTTGCTGGATCTTGAAACGCAGTTGCGATGGCTGCGAGAGATTGGATTTGTGGATGTGGATTGTCACTGGAAGTGGCGGGAGTTGGCGCTGCTGGTAGGCAGAAGGGCCTAAGACACTTTGGCGCTCGACTCAGTTCATGTTCATGCGTGGGCGGCACACTCCTCAACAACGCGGCTGCACTGGGAGAATGAGCCGACGCGTAAGTGCCAGTTCGAGCAAGTACAGGGGTCCTTCGACTGCGCGCGCCGATTCGCGAATGCGAATCGACTCGCTTCGCTCAGGACGACAGAGCGTAATGGTCATCCATGGCTGACTTTCTCCGCCACCCACTCTCCCGCTTCCCGGGTCCCCATCGTTCCGCCGATGTCCTGGGTGGTTTTCTTCTGCCGCACGGCGTCCAGCACAGCGGCCTGAATCTTCTCGGCTTCGCGCGTCAATCCCAGATGCCCCAGCATCATCGCCGCAGTCAGAATCGCACCAAACGGATTCGCCACGTTTTTCCCAGCGATCAGCGGGGCGGAGCCGTGGACTGGCTCGAACATCGACGTTTTCCCGGGGTGAATATTTCCGCTGGCCGCCATGCCCAGGCCACCCTGCAGGCCGGCGGCGAGGTCGGTGATGATGTCGCCGAACATGTTATTGGTCACGATCACGTCGAAGGGCCGCGGATCGCCCACCATCTGCATGCACAGTGCGTCCACGTACATGTGCTGCGCCGTGATTTGCGGATGCTCGCCGCTCACTTCCTTGAACACGCGCTGCCACAAGCCTCCGGCGTGCGTCATGGCATTCGACTTGTCGCACATGAGCACGCGCCCGCGCGGCGAGCCGTCGCGTTTGGTGTGCTGTTCGCAATACTCAAACGCATAACGAATAATCCGCTCGACGCCCTTGCGCGTGTTGATGTCTTCCTGAAGCGCAATCTCATCGGGCGTACCCTGCTTGAAGACTCCGCCCGCATCGGTATAGACGCCTTCCGTGTTTTCGCGGATCACGACGAAATCCACATCCTTCGGTTCCACGCCTTTTAAAGGACACAGCGCCGCATCGAGCAGTTGCACTGGCCGCACGTTGGCGTAGAGATCCATCTTGCAGCGCATGCCGAGCAGGATTTCTTTGGCATGGATGTTGGTCTTGACGCGGGGATCGCCGAAGGCGCCGGCAAACACTGCATCGAAGTCACGCCCCAGCATGGCGAAGCCGTCTGGAGGGACGGTCATTCCGTCGCGGAGATAGCGATCGGCGCCCCAGTCGAATTCGCTCATCTCTACGTAGGCTCCCGATGCCCGAATCACTTTGAGGGCTTGCGGAATTACTTCTTGGCCGATTCCGTCTCCGGGGATGACGGCGATACGCTTCTTGGAGGGGTGTTGCGGGTCCACGGCAGAAAACTTAACACAAGTCACTCCGAATGAGTAGTTTGCCACATGCGTTCCCACGCAACTGTGGTTCTCAGGGGCGGGCGCTCAGCCAATCGGGATGAATCACGAAGCCGTTCGCTATAATCAATATTCCATGTTTCGCACTCCACTCCAAGAGGCACTGCGGGCGCAAACGGCGAATAACGCGCAGTCTACACGCGTGGGCGAGTACCGCGGAGCCGAAACGGCGGCAGGTTTTTCCGATCCGCAGGTGGAATTCGATGCGCTTCGGAATGGCTGTGGAATTTATGACCTCGGTTTCCGCGCCAGGATTTCACTTGCTGGCAGCGATCGCGTGCGCTGGATGAACGGCATGGTTACGAACAACATTCGCGATCTTGCCGCAGGACGGGGCGTGTATGCTTTCCTGCTGAATCCGCAGGGTCGCATCCTCGGCGATATGCTGGTTTACAACGAGGGCGAGACGCTTGCGGTGGAGACCGATCGCAGCCAGGTGGAGAAGATCCTCGCAACTTTCGATCATTACATCATCATGGACGACGTCGAAGTAACGAATATCAGCGAGACCTGGACGGCGGTGGGCGTGGCGGGGCCTAAGTCACGCGCCGTCATGAATGGTGCGGGAATTCACGTTCCAGAAGTGCAGCCGTTGCAGGTGATTACCGCACGATGTAACTGCGAATGCGATTGCGTGCAGTGCAACGTGGTGCGCGACGAGGATGCGCAGTATGAGTCCTACGAAATCTGGCTCGCTCCCAAGGATGTTCACAATACCTGGCAGGCCCTCGTTTCCGCTGGAGCAACTCCGGTGGGCAGCGAAGCGCTGGAAGTGCAGCGAATCGTCAGTGGCATTCCGCTCTACGGCGTAGACATTCGCGAGCGCGACCTGCCGCAGGAAACCGAGCAGATGCGTGCACTCAACTTCAACAAGGGCTGCTACGTGGGACAGGAAATTGTTGAGCGAATTCGCTCCCGTGGCAACGTGCATCGCAAATTTACCGGCTTTGTGGTGGAAGGCTCGGCCGACATCGCGACGGATGCCAAAATCGTTTTCGGCGAGAAAGAAGTGGGCGAAATCACCAGCATTGCTCTTATTGGCTTGCCATGGGGCCAACGCACGGTTGCGCTGGGATACATTCGACGCGAGGCGGGGGTGCCCGGGCGCGAGGTCATGATTGGCGGGGTCAAAGCGACCGTGGCCCAGTTGCCGCTGGAAGGCGTTGCTATGGGACAGGCGCAGGAATCGTTGCTGCAACATTAAGAAGAGTTTTGAACGCGGAGATCGTCGAGTTCACGCGGAGGACGCGAAGAAGAGTTTCTTCACAATTTTGACGACGCAGACAAGGACACACGCTATGGCTGAGAAGAGACAAGAATCAGGTTTCACAATCACCGACCGGCGCTTGTTCACCGAGGACGGAGAGTTGCGGCAGGATGTTCGCGAAGAACCAGAAGTGCCCAAGGCCGCGGTTCCTGTAGCCACGGTTCCCGAAACGCCACCCGCTGGCATCGACACACCCGCAGGGCCAGAGGTGCCTCCGATGCCGACTGCGGCCGAGCAACAGGCGCAAGCAGATGCGTACCGAAAGTCATCCGACGCTCTGGACTCGCGCGTGGAACTCAGTGGACACAATGCCAAAGAACTCGAGATGACCTTCGAGCGCTTTCTGGCCTCGCTTTACATGACCGCGATGCTGCAGTTGGGATTGATGCACCAGCAGGGTGAGCAGCCTCGCATGGACATCATCGGAGCGCGCCAGACCATCGATACGCTGGCGCTGCTGGCGGAAAAAACCAAGGGCAATCTAACTTCCACGGAAGAAAACTTTCTGCAGAACAGCCTCTACGAGGTACGCATGGCCTACGTGGAAGTGACCAATGCGCTGTCGCGTCCGCCACAGCCCGGAGTTGCCACGGGAACTAGTGGGCGGTGATCGCAACGGCATGATGGCTCCCACCAGTTGCAGCAGGAAAGTGGAGGCATGAAGGCTACGCTCACCGTGCTGGGCAGCGGCACGTCCATGGGCGTGCCCACGCTGGGCTGCGACTGCGTGGTATGTCACTCCAGCGACCCGCATGATCGGCGTACCCGTCCTTCCATCATGCTGGAATATGCGGGCAAAGTTGTGCTCGTTGATACCACTCCTGATTTTTATGCTCAGGCTATCCGCGAGCGCATCACGCGCGTGGACGCGGTTTTTTATACGCACGCTCACGCTGACCATATCCTGGGCATCGACGATTTGCGCCCGCTGAGTTATTCCCACAAGCCGGCGAGGCTACCGCTCTATGCACGTCCGGATGCGGCCGCTTTCCTGCGTAGAATGTTTAGCTACATTTTTGACGCTGACTACAAATACGGCGGCCTGCCACTGCTCGAACTGCGGCCGATCGATGGTCCGGTGGAAGTTTTTGGTGCACACTTCGAACCGGTGCGCTTGATTCACGGCGAGGCGGAGATTTACGGATTTCGATTTGGAAACGCAGCCTATCTTACGGACCACAGTGAAATTCCCGAGGCATCGTTTCGTCAGCTCGAGGGATTGGACATTCTTTTTCTGGATGCGCTGCGGCACAAGCCGCATCCCACGCATTCAACGGTAGAGAATTCGCTGCGCATCGTGGATCGGGTGAAGGCGAAGCGAGCATTCTTCACGCACATTTGCCACGATCTGGCGCATGAAGCGACCAACGCAACCTTGCCGCCTCATGTCCGGCTGTCGTATGACGGGATGAAATTGGAGTTTGAAATTTAAAGTTCAGTGGTCAGCGAACTCTTGCGGAGCGCTGCCTTCTGGCCACTGACCACTGACCACTGCTATGCAAGTTTTTCACAAACTCGATGACGTTCCAGCCGAATTTGGCCCGTCGCTGGTGAGCGTGGGCAACTTTGACGGCGTGCACCGGGCGCACGCTCACGTGTTGGGTGAGATTGTACGGCGGGCGCGGATCGGCGGAGCCAACGCCGTCGCGGTCACGTTTGAGCCGCATCCGGCGCGCATTCTGCGGCCTGACTCCGGATTGAAGCTACTTACTCCAGCACCGGAGAAATTGCGTTTGCTTGAAGGGACGGGCATTGACGCCGTCTTGATGTTGCCCTTCGGGCGCGATCTTTCGCTGATGACACCGCGACAGTTTGTCGAGCGGATTCTGAAAAAGAAACTACATGCGCGCGAGGTGCATGAAGGTTACAACTTCCACTTCGGGCACAAGGCCGCCGGGGATGTGAATCTGCTAGCTCAATTCGGGCAGGAGATGGGCTTTGAAGTGAAGGCCTACCCCGAGCAGAAGCTCCGCGGCGAGCCGGTTTCGAGCAGTCACATTCGTAGGCTGCTGAGCGAAGGACGGGTAAGCCGGGCTCGGCATCTGCTGGCGCGCCCATTCTGTATTCTGGCCACGCCGGGGCGCGGGCGCGGTTATGGCTCGAAGTACACCGTGCCCACCATCAACCTGGCGCGCTACGAAGAGCTCGTGCCTGAGGACGGCGTCTATATCACGTGGACGCGCGTGGGGACCGAGCGGTTTGATTCCGTGACGAATGTGGGCAATCGTCCGACGTTTGGTGCAGATTCGTTTGCCGTTGAGACGCACCTGCTGAACTTTCATCCATTCGAACTGACGCCGGAGAGCGAAGTCGAAATCTGCTTCCTCGATCGGCTGCGTGATGAGATCAAGTTTCCGTCCGTGGAGGCGTTGCGCGAGCAGATCGCGAGGGATGTAAAGAAGGCTAGAAGATACTTTCATTTACTTCGACTCGGAGCCTCTGGTCACTGACATTTCCACGATGCACGTCTTCCTAGCTTCAAGGCGGTAAACCATGAGCCCTGATAAGACCGGACGCCTTGTAATTCTCAGCGGGCCCTCCTGTGTCGGAAAAAGTCCGCTCTACAAGTCCCTTGGCAAGTTCTACCCTGAGCTGCACGCCAAGCTTCAGAAACTGGTGCTCTTCAACAGCCGCGCTCCGCGTCCCGGCGAACTTGACGGAGTGGACTATCACTTCCGGACGCGGGCTCAGGTCGATGCGTTGCGGGCGGACCATCGATACGCCGTACTGGAGGCGCGGGATGACTTACAAGCATTGGGTATCGAGGAACTCGAGTCTTTACTGCGACGAGGCGATGTCTTCTTCGAGGGGAATCCATATGTCGGGAGGGCACTGCAGATGCACCCTCGCCTTGCGGAGGTGAAGCGACTCAGCATTTTTCTCTCGCCGCTTTCGAAGGACGAAATCGCTTACTTGAAGACTCCGGAGCGCAATGTGGCGCTTAATGAACTTCTCACCGATATCATGCGGCGCAAGCTCTTGCGGCGGACTCGGCGACAAAAAGGGGACCTTTCGGCTAAGGACCTGGAAAATGTGGAGACTCGAGCCTCGAGTGCCTATCGCGAACTGCGGGAGGCGTGGCACTTTCAATATGTAATTCCGAATCACGACGGCGAAGATAGTGATCACTGGGAGGCTTTTTATTACTTGATTGGAGATGCCCGCAAAACACTCGATGCTTTCGTCGCCTTGCTCAAGGGCTCCATTCCACCTGGGGTGGAGCAATGGGAAGAGGACCTCTTGCCACCGATGCACCTGATCTAGGACGGGCGGTCGCCGGAACAACTGGCCAGCACAGATCCAAACTAATGCGGCAGGTAACCAGATTCCATGGGCAGTTTTCCGTCGACGCGCACCACGTTGATGGTGTTGTCGACGGAGCGGACATCCACGAGGCCGATGGCGCCGGGCGTGGATTGCACAATCTTGAGGACGTCGGCGTCGGAGTCCACCATCTGGATGGTGTCCTTGTGAGCGGCGATCAGCGCCTTCAGTTCGCCGGGACTCATCTTGATCAGGCGCTGCAAGGTTTCGGTTTCGCCGGCGGAGTCCTTGTGCAGAACCAGGACAATCGCTTTACCGTCCGGCCACTTCTTGACCTCCGAGCGGAAAATCCTCGACAGATGGACGGATGTGACGTTTCCAACGTTGTTGTCCTTATCGACCACGACCGCCATGTGGTGGGCAAAACAAGGAGTGAGGAACGTCAAGAGAAAAGCAAGAAGTGCAGCGAGCCGCTGAAATCTCATAGGCACGTCCACATCGAACTGTAATGACGAAGCACACGATGAGGCTAACCGAGAATCGCGGCCCGCGAAGTAAAAACATTGTCAAAACGAATGAGGTATCCAGGAAGGAAACATTCAGGTCAGGAATAGAAGCCTTTACCACAGAGCAGCACAGGGAACTTGGTGCGAGCCCGGAGATGGGACGACGATCGAATGCACGACTAGT
>PLHQ01000220.1:0-690 GCA_003138975.1 Acidobacteriaceae bacterium
TCTCTTGCATGACAGAATGGTAAACGCAGTGGGCCTCCAGTTACTCTGAGAGCGCCTATCCGTCCTGATCGCTAGTCGAACATCTCGGCTTGTCGCAGAGGCACACCGCGTTTCTCCTTATTAGAAACAATCGGGTGTCCTTTAAGTGCCCACTCAATGTCCAGGTGCGGATCATTCCACGCGACGGTGCGCTCCAGCTCGGGACGATCAAACTCTGTGGCCTTCGTTAACACATGAGCTCCATCCGACAGAACAACAAAGCCGTGAGCGAAACCTGGCGGGATCCACAGCATCCTCTTGTTTATCCCCGAGAGAACCGTTCCAAACCATCGCCCCGAGGTCGGAGAACTCTTCCGCAAATCGACTGAAACGTACAGGATTTCGCCCACTACCACACGAATCAGTTTCCCTTGAGGACGCTGCACCTGATAGTGCAGACCCTGCAAGACATCCCGCGCCGCAAAAGCGTGGCTGTCTTGGACGAAAGGATGCTGAATTCCGATATCGGCCATTGCCCTTTCGTTGTAGCTTTCCAGAAAGAAACCGCGTTCGTCCTCAAATGCCTTCGGCTCAATAAGCAGAACACCATGCAGCGAAGCTTGGTACACCTTCATAAGTCGGCCGTGATCACCCGAATTCGCTTTCTTCCTTGAAGACGGATTGTACCTCTTCGCAGATGCGAGCGGATGG
>PLHQ01000220.1:780-3263 GCA_003138975.1 Acidobacteriaceae bacterium
CTACTGTCTTGACGAGCGAGGTTCTACCTCTTCTTCATCAGCGACTTCTGGCTTCCCCCCAGCTGACCTAGGCCCCCGCGCATGTATTGACAACTGTATGTACACAATTATCTTGTTCCTGAGTTCAAATCATGCGATTTCCAGTACGATGAGCAGAAGGACCAGAAAAATCTCGCGGACACGACGTTGATTTCGAGACGGCTGCTCTTGTCTTTGATGACCCATACGCCGTAACGATTCGGGACACTGCCCATGATGAGGAAGAGGATCGGTACATCACCATTGGGGAGATTGGCCCCGGCGCGATTCTTTTTGTCGTTCACACGTGGTTTGCCGACAAGAAGGGTGAGGAAGTCATTCGGTTGATTTCGGCCCGAACCGCAACCAGCAAAGAGAGGAAACACTATGAAGAAGCTTACAAGAAACCAGAAACGTCAAATCGCCGCCGTCGCCGCGAAAAAGGACGCCGACATTGACCTGTCAGAGATGCCGGAAGTGTTGGACTGGAGCGGCGCGGAAATTGGGAAGTTCTACCGTCCCCCAAAGAAGCCAGTGACCATGCGGTTGGACAGGGACATTATTAGCTGGCTGAAGGGTTACGGGCGCGGTTACCAGACGAAGGCAAACATTCTCCTGCGGCACGCGATGATGAACTCTTTTGGACGCGGGCGGCAACAGCTCAACCAACGGACCCGCCGCGCCGCTATTGTCGCCGCCCGCGAGGCATTTCGCGCCTCGCGGAAGCTGAAGAATCGATCGATCACACTGGGCAGACGTGTTACGACCCGGTGATAGCCCACCCCAGTGTAGCTGTCTACAAGTTAAGTACGGCAAATCGCCGTTGTCTACTTCGTTTCGAACAGTTCCAGACGACTGTCGATGTTAACCACGAAGTTCATCCTTTTGTTTGGGGATCATCAAACGGTGCGTCGGGATCAATAGCCCGATTTACCATAGTGACTAACTTTCTCAATTGCGCGTTCGAGAGGCGGCGAGGCAAACGTTCAAGTAGCTGTTTCTTTGGGAGCACTTGAATGTAGTGCGCCTTCAAGAATGATGGTTCGGGTAGCCCCGTTTCTCCTGGTTCCATGCGAATGACGGTTGGGCCTTCCGCACCGAAACTGCCGAAGGGCACCACCAGGACAGAGTCAACTTTGTCAGAGCGGTTCCTGCTGTCAAGCGAGATGATTACAACCGTGTGCTTCTTCCCACCGGTATCTGCCTTCCAGATTTCGCCACGTTGGGCGTTAGGGTTCACGGTCAAACTCCATACCTTTGACCGCCGCAGCCAAATTAGTGGCCATCTCGTTCTCCTCGGCAAGTGCCTCGGGAGAAAGACTCTCAAAGTACGCGGCTGTGGCTTGTTCCAAACGACGGCGGTTCTCGATCCGCCGCACTCTTGTGACAACTCGATCCACGGCTTCGGCCACACTGCTTGCCTGGCCGGAACTCACCATTGCCGTCAAGTATTGATAATTCTCGGGCGCAACCGTGGTGGATAGCTTTGCACGAGCTGGCTTTGCGGTCATACTTCCTTACTCCTTGTCGACACCGGACTCCTTCACGTCGCTCACTATAGCACCTATTCCATGCTACAGTAAAGAGTGTAACGAGGAGGATAGCCTATATTCTTATTTAGGAGATGCCCCTGTAACGAGGGCTTGCGTCAGCGGCCGCGCTGGGCTACAACGCGATTCATATCCGCGAGTTACCCGACAATCAATTATTGGATCCAATTTCTGGGACCCCAAGCCGTGGTGGTTCCTTGGGTCTGCACACCTCCCGCACTCAGAGTGATTCATCGAGAGAGCGGCCTGCTGCCCGCGCCCAAATTAGCAGCGCACGACCTTAGGGCTAACAATGCCCTTGGTCGCGTTGCGGGTGTCGACCACCAACCGGGCTTCGCCGACGATGCGGCGGTAATCGTAGTCGGAGTGATCGGTGACAATCACGATGCAATCGTATTCCCCAAGTTTCTCCAGTTCCGAACGCTTCATCTGCAAATCGTATTTGCGACCTTTTCCGATGAAAGGGAAGTAAGGATCGTGATAGCTGACCTGGGCCCCTTCTTTTTGCAAAAGTTCGATGATGGTAAGGGCCGGAGACTCGCGCAGATCATCGATATCTTTCTTGTAGGCTACGCCCAGGATGAGGACGCGAGCTCCGTTTACCGATTTCTTATGCTGGTTCAGCGCTCCGCCGATGGAGGCGAGCACGTGATACGGCATGTTCGTATTGATCTCTCCCGCCAGTTCAATGAAGCGGGTGCGGAAGTCCCATTCCTTGGCCTTCCAGGATAAATAGAACGGATCGACCGGGATGCAGTGTCCGCCCAAGCCGGGACCGGGATAGAACGGATGAAAACCAAAAGGCTTGGTGGAAGCGGCTTCAATGACTTCCCAGATGTCCAGCCCCATGCGCAGACAAAGCATCTTCAGTTCGTTGACCAGTGCGATATTTACGCAGCGATAGATATTCTCCAG
>PLHQ01000220.1:3306-3677 GCA_003138975.1 Acidobacteriaceae bacterium
ACAAAGAATTCCTTCTCCGCCGTGGAAACGCCGCGGGCCGCCTTCAACCCCAGCTTGTTCTCTTTTTCGAGAATCGGCACCATCACCTCTTCTGTGGTGCCAGGGTACGTTGTACTCTCGAGAACTACCAACTGCCCGGGCTGCAGATGAGGGGCGATGGCATGCGTGGTATCGGTGATGAAGCTGAGGTCGGGTTCATGGTATGGATTGAGCGGGGTGGGAACGCAAATGATGATGGCGTCCATCTGCTCGATCTGCGCGTAGTCGGAGGTGGCGGAAAAGCCCTGCGCTTGGGCCGCCTGAATTTCTTCCGCGCTGATGCGGTAGATGTAGGATTTGCCCTGCGCCAGAGTATCGACCTTGCGCTGGTC
>PLHQ01000220.1:3745-7949 GCA_003138975.1 Acidobacteriaceae bacterium
AAATTTCGTATCGATTCTAGCATGCAGCAGCAGAGAGACCTGGTGATCGCGCACGCCAAATCGCTGCTCATTTGATTTTGCAATCAGGCCGGCGACGATTCAGAAGGAAACCTGATGACGCTCAGCACAGTGCCATACGCTAACCCACCGCTGAAAAAAGGGAGCAGAAGAGACGCAGCCGCTGGCTGGTATGAACTCATCGGTGAACAAAACTTTTCGTACAGGAGTTGAACGTAATTCGGACATGGATAATTTCCTCAAGAATCGAGCCGGTGGGCAGATACTGAATTTCTCATCACATCCCGGTTGTCACCATACAATCAGGCAATCAAGAGTATAGGCCAAGAGACAACGCACTACGCCGAACCGGCCGTGCCAATATTGCGGCACGATGTCAAACCCGGAACTCCACCACAATTTCGCAGCCACTTCGGTCGCGACTTCGAAGAGAACTTTATCACGCTCTGCACACAATGCCGTACCCTCATCCACCGCTGAAGAACTGAACGAGTGGAGCGGGGGGATTGTCTCCCTGGATCGAATTGATGCTTTGGGAGCTTGTTTACTTTCTGCGATCATCGACTAGAGTGAGAATTTGAAAATAGGCTAATGTGAATATATGGACGGGGCAGAAACTGTAATTCGGACGTTAGTCGCGGGCAGCGTTGACACCGCCTTCGCAAATCCGGGCACTTCGGAAATTCATCTTGTCGCCGCTCTTGACCGAGTGCCGGAAATACGCTGCGTGCTCGGTCTCTTCGAAGGCGTTGTCACGGGAGCCGGGGACGGTTATGCGCGCATGGCCGAAAAACCCGCATGCACACTCCTGCATCTCGGCCCGGGTCTCGGGAACGGCCTCGCGAATCTGCACAATGCAAGCCGGGCTCACGTGCCGATCGTTAACCTCGTCGGCCAGCACGCCACATATCATCTGCGGCATGACACGCCCCTTACTTCCGATATTGAAGCCATCGCGCGGCCCTATTCCAAGTGGCTACGGACTTCGCAGTCTCCATCCGAAGTAGGTCGCGACGCTGCCGAGGCGATCGTCGCGTCGCGTACTGCTCCTGGCCAGATCGCGACGCTTATCGTCCCCGCCGATGTCGCTTGGAGCGAGGGTGGCACAGTTGCCGCGCTTCCCGCTTTACCTGGACCTCCCTTGCCTAAGACGGCAACTGTCGAGCACGTGGCCGCCATGCTTCGGTCAGGCTTGCGAACCGCGATCCTGCTTGCGGGGAACGCGTTGTACGGCAACGGACTGGTTGCCGCCGGGCATATCGCGGCTGCCACAGGGGCCAAACTCCTGGCTCCTTATCCCCTCACTCGTTTGCAACGTGGCGCTGGGATCCCGATGGTCGACCGCGTCCAGTACGTCCTCGAACAAGGAATCGAGCAGTTCAAGGAGTTCCGTCAGTTGATTCTGGTAGGCACTCACGCCCCAGTCGCGTATTTCGCCTATCCGGGAAAAAGTAGTGTATTCACGTCGCCGAAGTGTGAGATCCATACNNGCTACTGGCGGAAAAAACGGAGCGGCCGCCGATGCCAAGCGGGGAAATAACGCTTCAGTCACTTGCTGGGGCAGTGGGAGCCCTTCTGCCTGAAGACTCCATCGTGGTCGACGAGTCCATGACATCAGGCCGCGGACTGATGGCCGCAACCAAGGCAGCTCCTCCGCACGACTGGCTGGGGAACACAGGAGGGTCGATTGGGATCGCCTTGCCTCTGGCTGTGGGTGCGGCAGTGGCCTGCCCCAATCGCAAAGTTTTGTGCCTGACTGCCGATGGCAGCGGGATGTACACACTACAAGCGCTATGGACTATGGCGCGCGAGGGCCTCAACGTCACTACGGTGGTTTTCGCCAACCGTGACTATGCGGTCCTGAAGCGGGAGTTTTCTTACCTGGGAGTTGGTAATCCGGGAACTCGGGCCTTGGATATGTTCGAGATCGGACGTCCCGACCTCGATTGGGTGCAGTTGGCGAAAGGAATGGGAGTGCCCGGCACCCGGGTTAGTTCGTTGGATGCATTCGGGAAGGCCCTACGGGCAGGATTGGCGGGTGAAGGACCGACGCTGATTGAAGTGCCTTTGTAGAGCCTGGCGGCTCGGCGTCGTTAACTGGTGTGGGCGAATTGCGTCATCTTGGTGAGTTCGCCCTTGATGACTTTTCCGGTCGGAGTAAGCGGCATTGAAGCGACGAACAGGATTTGCGATGGTCGCTTGTATGGCGCAAGGTGTTGTGCGGCGTGTTGCGCCAATTCGGCCTCTGAAGTTGGCGAAGACGACGCCAGTTGTACGAAGGCGACGACTTCNNGGATGTGCGTTCAGCACCGCCTCAACTTCCGCCGGGTAGACATTCTCCCCAAAGCGCACGATCAGTTCCTTGGTTCGGCCAACAATAAAAAGATATCCATTTCCCAGACGGGCAAGGTCGCGGGTGTTGAACCATCCCTCCGGATTGATGGCCGCCAACGTCTCCTCCGGCGCGTGATAGTAACCTTTCATCACATTGGGCCCGCGCACCCACAGTTCGCCGACCTCTCCGTCGGCCACCGGCTTGAGATCAGGTCCGACCAGCTGAACCTCCACTCCTGGCAGAACCCGACCCACGGCAGTGTCGGTTCTATATTCCCCCACAACAGCCTGGGAAATATTCGGAGAGCATTCGGTGACGCCGTATCCATTGTGGAGCACCATGCCAAACAGGCTCTCCACCTGGGATTTGAGGTCTGGCTGAAGCGGTGCACCGGATGAGGAAATGATGCGAAGGGCCGGATANNAGAGCTGCGACCGGATCGAAACGCGCCGCTAAGTACAACGTCGCTCCACTCAGCAACGAACCCAGCAGCACTACAGAAAGACCGACCGCGTGCGACATCGGCAAGACGCCATAGAGCCGATCGTCGGGACTCAGCGACCGGATTTTGGCTGACACCGCCGCCACGAACAGCAGGTTCCGGTGCGTCAGCATGACACCCTTGGGAAGCCCCATCGTTCCAGACGTGTAGATCAACGCAGCGACGCGTTGCGCCGCTTCGGNNGACCGACGGGCGTAGCTTCCTGAATCGCTGCACCATGCCGCTTGGCGTGTTCGCGCGCTTGCGCCGAGACGCTCGTGGTATAGATCACGCGACGAGCACCGCAGTGGTCGCGAATCTCATCGAGTTCTCGGGCCGACAGACGCGCATTGACTAGTACGGGCCAGGCATCGACTCGGGCCAGTGCTAACAGGATCGCAACGAACGCTCGGCAGTTCTCGCACACGAGCATCACCCGGTCGCCGGGGCGCACACCTAAGTCGAGAAGCCAATGCTCGGTGTCAGAGACAGCAACTGCAAGTTGCCGATAGGTCCAGGTGCCCGATGCTTCCACCAGCGCCGGACNNCAGAATGGTAAACGCAGTGGGCCTCCGGTTACCAACGAACGACGAGAAGTTACAACAAGCGAACTCTGAGAGGCAGATCGCGCACTTGAGCCAAACATCGCCGCCGCATTTCTCAGAAGCCTTTTAGTTTAGATACTATACTGATAACAGAGGACTTGTTGGCGTCGTTTTACAAAAATGAGGTTTTCGTGACTGACTTCACGTCCGGGCTTGACATCATGACGAACAACCCGTGACTCGCCTTGCCTTTGGGCGTCTTCGGACCGGTTGACTTCCTCGCGTTTTCCCGATTGGCTTTCAGCTTGCGTCTACCACAGGGAGCTCCGGAGCCATTTGGGGGCGGACTCAGAGGAAAACTTGATCACGTTGTACGCAGGATGCAACGCTCGCGTGCATGGCGACTCAGCAGCTCGAACGGGGTTTTTCACATAATTACCGGAAGACTTTTCAGGCCCCTGAATCCAAATGTAGAAGCCCACTCCGGTCGCGGGCCAGNNTGCACCAGATTCAGGAGCGCAATTCGTCCCTCTAACCGCGCGAGTTGGGCTCCAATGCAAAAATGTAGACCCGCACTGAACGCCAGGTGTTGGTTGTTCAGCCTCTTCAGATCTAACTGATTCGGCTCCTTAAATTGTTTTTGGATCCCGGTTCTCCGCACCGAGCATGCATAAGACCGTCCATCCCTTCCGTATCTGCTGGCCGCAAACCTCGATATCTTCCTTGAGCACGCGAGCCGTGAATTGTACGGGGCTCTCATAACGCAGAAGCTCCTCCACAGCTGAGCGGATCATCTCCGGTCTCTCTCGTAACTCCGCTGTCTCC
>PLHQ01000198.1:0-34714 GCA_003138975.1 Acidobacteriaceae bacterium
CTATCGGCAAACAAAGCAAGCCACGAGGGCAGGACTTTTTCAGGCTATTGCAACTTCGCGTACTCGGCTTTGGCTTGCTTCAGGATGGGGATGTCGGGGTCGCCGTTTTTCCAGAGCGTTAGGAAGTCCTGATAGGCCGTCTTGGCTTTGACGGTGTCGCCGGAGAGGGCATAAGCGCGGGCGAGGCCGAGATGCGCCAGCGCGCCCAGGGGAAAGTTGATAACATCGCCGCGGTGGTCGAGGAATTTCTGGAACTCGGCGGCTGCGGCAGTTCCGTTGTGTGCCGCCAGATAGGCTTGGCCGCGAATGTAGGCGGGATACAGGGTTCCTACCTGGAATTGTGGCGGCCCGCCTAATTCATAGGGTGCGGCTGCTTCCAGAAATACCAGGGATTGCGCTGTATTGTTGCTGCTCAGTTCGACCGCAGCCTTGATGGTGGGAAGCCAGTAGACTTTCAGCAGGGTTTGCGAGGGGTATTTCTTTTCGAGTTCTGCGACAATCGCCTGGGCTCGGGCGTTTTCACCACTTCGCGCCAAGGCCAAAGCAACAAGCACTTCTACATCTCGACCTGGGGAAAGCGCCAGCGCTGCAGCGGCATCCTGTTTCGCAATAGCCAGGTTGCCAAATTCCGCTTCTCGCAGCGCTGCATTCACCTGCCAGATACCCGCTGTTTCCTTGGAGTCGTTACGGACTGCGGCGTCTACCGCGCGGCGGGAAAAATCCCGCGCCTTGCCAAGGCGTCCGTAGCAGGCTTCCGTGTCAGATTGGAACGACAGGAGTATGTCTTCGTTTCCGGGTTTACCGGCCGCCCATGTAACCTGCCGGTCCATCTCTGCAACGTCGTTCCTGAGGAACGCCAATTGATAGATGGTCAGGTGCATGAAATCGGATACAAGATTATGCGATTGTGCCTCTACGATTGTTTTCTGGGCGTCATCGAAGCGGTTGAGAGCAAGGTAGATTCCTACGAGATTGGAATAGCTGATCGCGCCCAGACCCAAGCGCTGGCCTTCCTCGGTCACAGTCAAGGCCTTGTCGTACTGTCCAAGTTCGCTGTAGATCACTCCCAGGTTTCCTGGCGGCACTGAGTCCTGCGGATAGCTCTTGGCCCAGAGTTCGTAGACCTGAGTGGCCTGCTCCAACTCCCCTGTGACGTTGTCGTAGTACAAAGCCGAAATGCGATACTTTTCGCGCTCGCTGACCCCATCGCGCAGATCGTAGGCTTTCTTGATGTTCTCTGCCGCCAAACTGGCCTGTCCCAGATTGCCGTACACGAGACCCAAACTGGCGTAGGCGACGGCGAACTTCGGATCGAGTTCGAGAGCGCGTCTATAGAACGGAATAGCCTCGGCATTTCCCTTGGTTCGAAAAGTGGTGATGCCCATAC
This sequence comes from Acidobacteriaceae bacterium, assembly GCA_003138975.1. Taxonomy (GTDB): domain Bacteria; phylum Acidobacteriota; class Terriglobia; order Terriglobales; family Acidobacteriaceae; genus Sulfotelmatobacter. The sequence continues at coordinate 1,388 of PLHQ01000198.1, forward strand.
TGAAAGCCTTCAGGGCTTCCAGAGAGGCCGTCGTCGCTTCCACCGGGACATCGAACTTCTGTATTGTGGCCAGCGATTCGCCCAGTTTGCCGCGCAGGTTGGAGGCAGCTTTATCCAGGGCTTTCAGCACGTCTTGCTTGTCTGCCGCCTCTTCCTGTTCCTGAGCCAGCGTGTCCCCGTTGCTGCAACCAACGGCATCTACGCCAATCACGTATTGCCCGCCGAGGTTCGAAATTGAACCCAATACGATTGCCTTACTACCTGTGCGCACACAGAGTTCCCGTGCCACATCGCGCGTGATCCGCTCATTCGACGGACGTCCCATCAAATGCAGCGTTTCCTCTACCCTGCGATCGGACAGGATATTCAGAAATGGCGATTGTCCGAGTTGTACACTGAGTGCTTGCTTCAGCGCATCATCGAAGACGGGGTCGCCGGTAGAGTTGGTAAAGTCAGCAAGCACCACCGTATCCTTTTCCGTGAGGGGCGTGGCGTTGGCTCCAGACGCCGCCGAACGCGAACGCCAGTAGAGGCCACCGGCGATCAGCACAGCCACCAGTACCACAATTGCGGGAACAACTACTTTCCACAGCCTCCCTCTGCCAATCTCAGGAACATCGATGACTTTCGCGGCGCTCGTTGAAGACGAGGTACTTACGGCAGGAGCCGACCCCGAGGCTGGCGGTGATGTCGCGGCCTCCGCCGGAGCCTGAACTTCGTGCACTGCCATCACCGTGCCCGAACTGGCGGACACACCGTGCCGCGATTCCGTCTCCCGTTTCATGCGCTTTAGGTCGGCCCGCATTTCCGCCGCACCCTGGTAGCGCAGTTCCCGGTCTTTCTCCAGCGCCTTGTTGATGATCTCTTCCAACTTTGGCGGAAGGTCAGGGTTTAGCCGAACGGCGGGGATCGGCTCTCCATCCAGAATGGCGTGGGAGATCACCCCGGAAGTCTCCCCTCGGAAGGGCAGGGTCCCGGTCCCCATCTCGTACAGCACAGCCCCAAACGAGAACAGGTCGCTCCGCGCATCCAGCTCTTTCGCACGAACCTGCTCGGGAGACATGTAGGCCACCGTTCCCAACATTGTGCCCGGACTGGTCAGATGCTCCCCGTCCAGTAAACCGGTCTGCGTGTTAAGGGATGCAATGTTGCCAGAAGAAGTGCCTGCCGACCTGACCTTCGCCAATCCAAAGTCAAGAATCTTGGCGTGCTCTCGTTCGGTCACGAATAAGTTTGCCGGCTTGATGTCGCGATGAATGATTCCTTTGGAATGCGCGGCATCCAGTGCGTCCGCAATCTCGATGGCCAGCGACAGAATCAGTTCCGTCTCCATGGGTCGCCCGCCGATGCGATATTTCAGCGTCGTGCCCTCCAGAAACTCCATCGCGATGTACGACTGCTCGTCACTCTTGCCGATGTCGTAAATTGTGCAGATGTTGGGGTGGTTGAGAGCGGAGGCGGCACGAGCCTCACGCCGGAAACGTTCCAATGCCTGCGGGTCTTGCGATACGTCATCGGGCAGGAACTTGAGCGCAACGAAGCGGCCTAGCTCGGTGTCCTCGGCTTTGTACACCACGCCCATACCGCCGCCACCAAGCTTTTCGACGATGCGGTAGCGGGAGATAGTCCGGCCGATCATTAGGGGCAAATCTTACGTGGGTGAAACAGGCAAGTCAATGAAGGCCGTGGCTGGCAGCGCCTCGAAAGGATTGTTGGTGCAATATGACTCGTTGCCCAGGTCCATCAGCAACACTTGGGTTTTCAGGAGCACCGTGGGAAGCGAAAAAAGTCGGATTGGGAGAACGCCGGCTTTGCCATGACCCTTGCCCTGAACACCACCATGCGAGCCTGCGAGGTGAAAGGGCTTCAATGGAAGGATGTTGATTTCTTGGAGCGGACGGTTATAGTCCGCCAGAGCAAGACTGACGCGGGTAGGAGACTAATTCCCCTGAATGGCGAAGCTTTTGACGCCATCATGGAGCTATACCATCGGGCGCAAAAGGTTGCTGGTACAGCGCCAGACCATTACGTCTTTCCGGCCTGTGAGAACGGAAAGATTGATCCAGAGACTCCACAGAAGAGTTGGCGTTCGGCATGGCGCTCTTTGCGGAAGGCTGCAGGCCTCAAAGACCTGCGATTCCACGATCTCAGGCACCACGCAATCACTGAACTAGCCGAATCTCAGGCGAGTGAGAGCACAATTATGTCGGTCGCGGGGCACGTATCCAAGCAGATGCTTGAACACTATTCCCACATCCGGCTGGATGCCAAGCGACAAGCGGTCGAAGCACTATCCCAGAGAGGCAAACCGACTGGTCACGTCACAAACCACGTCACAAACGGGGTAACTGAGGACTTACCAGAAACTGCAAATCAAAGAAAAGATTGGTCGGGGAGAGAGGATTTGNNCCAGGCTGAGCCACTCCCCGACGGCGCAACGGGCGGCAACAAGGAAAACATCCACCCGCGCGTGTTTACTTCTCGATAGGTATTCAGATTATAGCATCGCTTCGTTTGACCGGTCCCCCCTGCCTCGCCGATACATTTTTCGCGCTACACTGGTGGCGCACCAGCTTCGAACGCTTCATAAGCTAACGCAATATGATCGTCCTCTGCGCTCATCGTCTCTATACGCCGCGGGAAGAGCTAAGGAACCCGCTCGTGTTTATTGAGGACGGAATCATCTCCGCCGTCTCGTCGCGCGCCGAGCGTGAGATTCCGAAGAATGCAACGGAGATTGATTTTACTCGCGAGATTCCCGACGCGATTCTGGCGCCAGGTTTCGTCGATATCCATATGCACGGCGGCGCCGGACTCGATGTCATGCGGGCCTCGCCCGCAGAACTGCCACGGCTAAACAAGTTCCTGACAACGCATGGCGTAACCGGCTACTTCCCTACCACCGTCGCCGCGCCGCTTGACCAGACCTGCGCCGCGCTGGAGCGAATTGCCGACGCCATCGAAGCGGCTCAACCCCTCGGCACCAATGGCGACTTAGTCCAGGCCCGGCCGCTTGGCATCCATCTGGAGGGTCCGTTTCTCAGCCACAAGCGGCGCGGCGTCCATCCTCCGGAAAACCTCGTCGAGCCTACGCTGCAAATCTTTGAACGCTTCTGGCAAACCTCGCGCGGGCACGTGCGCATGATGACCATAGCACCCGAGCTTCCCGGTGCGATCGAAGTTATCGCGGAAGCGGCACGGCGCAATGTTTGCGTGAGCATTGGCCATTCGGACGCCGTCATGGAGAGCGCTCGCGCCGCGGTGAAGGCCGGCGCTCGCCACGCCACGCACACCTTCAATGCTATGCGTCCGCTCGATCATCGCGAGCCCGGTATCCTTGGCGAAGCGCTCACCAGCGAGGAACTCAGCGCCGACATCATCGCGGACGGAATTCACGTTGCCCCGGAAGTCGTGAAACTTTTCCTGAAGGCGAAAGGCATCGAACACGCCGTGCTGATCACCGATGCCACCGCGGCAGCGGGCATGCCCGACGGCACTTACCGACTCGGTCCCATCCAAGTCGAGGTCAAGAATGGCCGGTGCACATCCGATGGCAAACTCGCCGGCAGTGTTCTGACCATGGATCGCGCCGTGCGCAACGTGGTCCAATTCGCCAATTGGAGCCTGCAAGACGCGGTCCGTGCCGCAACTCTGAATCCCACGCGAGCGGTGGGACTTGCGCATCACGGGCGCCTGACACCTGGCGCGGAAGCCAACCTTGTAGTGTTGGGTCCAGATGGAGAAGTAAAGAGAACGATCGTTGGCGGCGCCGCAGCTTAGTTTGGCTTGCGTTCTTTGGCTTCGGCCATGTAGCGCAATAGCACGGCCTCATCTGCCCGGGTGAGTTGGTCAAGGAAGGACGTATCCACATTGCCGTCTTCGACCGTCTTCGAGGCATTGGACTGGCGAAGTTTGTCGCCGAGTTCTGGATCGTTGCTCATCACCTGGGTGTAAAACCAAAGGAAGTGGCGCATCTGGTCGAGCGCCTTGCACAAAATCTGGATGGCTTCCGTCTCCGGCAGCGCGCTCAGAGCTTCCATCAATTCCGGATCGCTGGGCGCTTGCATGGCGGCGCAGTTGAGTTCGCGCTGAATCACGCGCAAATCTTCGGTAACTCGCATGATCCGCGTATGAAGGTCGTCCATCTGTGGATCGATTCCCGTGGCCATTGTGTGGTTTGAATTGTGTCGTTAGAACATCTCATCGCCAGCGGCAAGCGGATAGATGTCCCACGATCATGCGCTTTGGTAATTCACACAATTACTTTGGTCTGGCGGTCGGCTGCGCGGCAGTCTGGTAGAGCTGAAACCAGCGTCTGGGAAGGCTTTTAACGCCCTCACGCGCGCAACCTTCCCCCCGCGCCTATGGCTCTGCACCACGGCTAACAGTACAGTTGCGATTTGCTCCAAGGTCACCAGCCGTGCTGGCGTTATCAACAGCCGATCTGTCCGGAAATCCAGAATCTGTGATACAAACCTGCGGTGATTGAATCCTCTACTGTTAGCGTCCCTCGCCACGACCCTCAACAGGGGCTAATCCGCGCCATCGGCCGCTGGAGTTTGGTCGCGCTCGTCGTGAACTCCATCATCGGCAGCGGGGTCTTCGGACTGCCATCAACTGTGGCAGGTCTCATCGGCAGCTACAGTCCTTACGCCGTGCTCGCGGCCGGAGCTGGAATGAGCCTGATCATGAGCTGCTTCGCCGAAGTTGCATCGCGCTTTCAGCAGGCCGGCGGTCCCTATCTTTACGCCCGCGTCGCCTTCGGGCGCCTGATAGGCATTCAAACGGCATGGATGCTCTGGCTTGGACAGGTCGCCGCGCCCGCCGCCAATGCCAACCTGTTTGTGATTTACCTGGGCGAGTTCTTTCCGCACGCCAAAGATCCACTGCCTCGAGCCATCATTCTCACCGTGTTAGTAGGCCTTCTGACTTTCATCAACATTCGCGGCGTGCGCGCCGGAGCGCAGGTTAGCAACCTGTTCACAGCGGCCAAACTTATCCCGCTATTTGCCGTGATCGTTCTCGGTCTGTTCGTGCTTCACAAGCACCACTGGACCATCGCAACCGCGTCCGCCACTTCCCCTAGCACCAACCAGTGGATGAAAGCCGTGCTGCTCCTGGTCTTCGCCTACGGCGGATTCGAGACCGCGCTGGCGCCCATGAGCGAAGCGAAAAATCCTCGCCGTGACGCTCCCTTCGCCCTCTTCACGGCTCTACTGCTCTGCACCGTCATCTACGCTCTCATCCAGTGGGTAGTCGTCGGAGTCCTACCCGATCCTATCCACAGCCAGCGCCCCCTCGCCGACGTGGCTCGGATTGCGATTGGCCCCATCGGCGCCGCTCTGGTTGCCGTCGGCGCGTTGATCTCTTTCTACGGATATCTCAGCGCGAAAATTCTCGCTATGCCACGCGTCCCCTTCGCCCTGGCCGAGCAAGGGGATTTCCCCAAAGCATTTGCCGCAGTGCATCGCCGCTTTCACACCCCCTACGTGTCGATTCTCGTCTTCGCGGCCTTGGTCTGGGGGTTCGCGCTGATCGGGGAATTCAAATGGAACGTAACGCTCTCCGCGGTAGCCCGGCTTCTCTACTACGGCGTTGGCTGCGCAGCCTTGCCCATACTGCGGCGCAAGCAGCCGGAAGGCGCAATGTTCCGCCTGCCCGCAGGAAATTTCTTGGCTGTACTGGGTGTGTTGCTATGCGCGGCTCTGGTGACTCGCGTGGACTTCGGCCAGGCGCTGATTCTGATTGCGACCATCGCACTTGCATCGCTGAACTGGTCGGTAGTTCGCAACCGTAACGTCATCGACGCAGCGTTGTAGAGACGTTGCTGGCAATCCCTCCGCTTGCGGCGTACCGAATGGCGGTGGCATTGACGAAGGGTCACGAGAGAGACGTAGCAAGCTACGTCTCTACGACAGATTGTTCCAGCTCCAGCAGCGTCTTCTTGCGTTCCACCCCCCAACGATAGCCGCTGATGTTGCCATCTTCGCGGACCACGCGATGGCACGGAATCGCAACCGCGACGGGATTCGTGGCGCAGGCACGCGCGACGGCTCGACTAGCGCTGGGCTGGCCAATCGCCTTCGCCACCTCACTGTAAGAGCACGTCGCGCCGAACGGGATCGACTGCAGATACGTCCACACGCGCCGCTGAAAGGCAGTGGCGCGGATATCCAGCGGCAGGGTGGAATTCAATTCCTTGCCGGTCATCTTCGAGAGCACAGCTGCGATCCAAGCTTGCAATCCGCCTTCGTCGGGCTTGCGCGCGGCAAAAGGAAACTCACGCTTCAGTCCTTCAATCAACTCGCCATCGGACCGCGCAAACTGGATCGAGCAAATGCCGCGGTCGGTAGCCGCGATCAGCATGCGTCCGAGCGGTGAATCGGCGCAGGCATATCGAATGGCAGCGGCAATGGCCCCGCGACGATACTTGTCAGGCGTCATGCCCAGCTGCGACGCCGTCTTCTCGTAGAGGCGGCTGCTGGAGCCGTAACCCGCGTCATACATGGCCCGCGTCACATTGTCTCCTGCCTGCAGATTGCGCTTGAGCAAACGCATCCGGCAGGAATCGGCATACTCGCGCGGCGTGATCCCGAGCACGGCCTTGAAGCGGCGCTGCAAATGAAAAGGACTTTGCCGAAAGGCCTTGCCCAGCCGCTGGAGCGGGATGGCTTCATCAAGGTGCTGCTCGATGTAGCGGCAGATCGCTTTGACCGTGTCGGATTGCGCGTTGCCGCTTACCAACTGCGGCCGGCAACGCAGGCAAGCACGGAACCCTGCTTGCTCCGCCAGTTCAGGACGCGCAAAGAACGCCATATTCTCCCGGCGCGGACGACGGGCCGGACACGACGGCCGGCAATAGACGCCAGTAGTTGCGACGGCGAAGACAAACTTTCCGTCATGACTGGAATCGCGCTCGGCCACGGCAGCCCAGCACTGATCTTCGTTTAGACGATCATCGCTTGGACGACCGTCGTTTGGCTGCTGTTTGATTTGACGATCGCGGTCAGGCTTCGTCGAGTTGGCGCGCGCAGAGGACATGGCGGTGGTGGCGTCCTCCGCGAGTATGGCATTGGCAGTCGCGTTAAGGAAAGTCATGTTAGTGAGACTCATGGTAGGAACAGAGTATTGCGAAGGCGGAGAGACGACTATCCGAATCTTGCGCGCAAAAGGAATTAACCAGTTCTCAGACCCCATTTGCACCTGTGGACGAAAAGGACTAAAGTGCCCGTGAGCCTTGCCATACTTATAAATTGATCGAGGACAATTCGATGAAGAATATGCGTTTCGCGGCGGTTGGTACTGTCGTAGCGGTACTTTTGAGCATGGGCCTGGCCCAGAAAGCGGCGCAGCACCTGCTGAGCGCTGACGAACTTAAGAAGGTGGTGCCCGCGGAGTTTTTCTTTGCCGGCCAGAAAGCGCCAACTCAATTACGGAACGCGGCCGGGTTTCAAACGGCCGATGGAAAAGTCATGTTTGCCGCTCTCGTCGACACCTCGGGATACTCGACGGCGGTGCAGCAGAAATACCAGGGCATGCTCGTCAGCGAGTCCAAGCTGAACATTGGTGGCTCCGAACTAGCGCCGGGAGCCTACGGCTTCGGGCTTGCGGCGGACAAGTTCACGGTCATGAATGTGGCGAACGAGGACGCACTCAGCGTTCCCTCCCAAACTGACGCATCGTTGAAACGAGCCGTGCCCCTAAAGTTGGTTGAGGATGGCGCCGCATACAAGCTGTACGCTGGGAAAAAATGGGTAGCGGTGAAGCCCGAGTAAGTGCAAATGTGCCCCCGCTGATTGCTTCCAAGCTGTCGCGAGGGAAGCCTTAATTGCCCAGCGGCTGGAAGGGGCCGATCATGCTCGAGACTCCGGCGCGCTTGCGCAATTCGGTGAGTAGAGAGCTGGCAGCATTCGTGTAGGTTTTGCTGGGGTCGGAAGGATCGGCCCAGACCGCATCGTAGATAATTTGTGCCGCATCTTTCAGGTCGATGTGCAGAGCCGCTTCGCAGACATCCACGCGCTCTTGCAGTTGGTCGTAACACTGCTTGCAAATGGAAGCCGCCTCGGCGCCTTGAACGTGGTGCTCGCCCAGAGTGCAAATCACTGGTGAACTTGCAACTTCCGCATGCGCCGCGAAAAGCTGGGACTTGAACTCTTTCAGGAAAGCTTCTCGCTCCTGTTCGACGACGGCACTGTCGGGCACCGACTCAGCTGCGGCTTGTCCTTTCGGAGCGGCCGGAACAACACTGGGAGAAACTCTCTCTTTGCTCTTGCAGGTCGGGCAAGTATCAAGGCTTGCGGAATAGTAGAGACGGCACTTGGCGCACGGTAGACCGTAACCTAGGGGCTTGTGCACGGATTCGCCCGGAGCCGCGGCAGCTATGCGCTCCAGGTTCCGGAGGTCAGTTCGCGTATCGCTTTCCGCTCGGAGAGCTGAGTGCGCCTGTTTTGCGGCTGCTGCTTGTGCGGATCGCGTCGAGTCCATGGTCAACCTCTCCCCAAATATCCAGTGTAAGTAACTCGTTGGCCCGGTTGAAAATAGCGGAAGTACATATCCCGGCACTGTCCTGTGGTTACCGGGAATTCGTTTCCCTCATCAGTTTCACCAGTTCCTCGCGGCGTGCACGGTAGAGCGTGCGTTCGGGATCCAGCCGCGCGGCGGCATCGAGTTCGGACAACGCTTCCTGGTAGCGATCCATCGTCATCAGACAAGCCGCAAGGGAGTAGTGGTTGTCCGGCGACGCATTCAGACGAAGCGCCTCGCGGAATTCCTTTTCCGCGGCTTCCAGTTGTTGCTGCTGAAACAACGCTGTGCCCAGAAAATGGTGAGCCGCGTCGGAGTCGGGATTGAGCGTGACGGCCAGACGCAACTCGTGTACACCCTCCTCCAACTTGTCGTCGAGGACGAAAGCTTCCCCAAGCATGCGGTGTTCGGAAGAGCTGGTGGGATTTTGGCGAACCGACAGTTGCAATTCCTGGATGGCGTTGCCGTAATCTTTCTTCGACAAGTAAGCGCGGGCCAGACAGCCGTGTCCTTGCTGCCACTCGGGATGCTGGCGATAAAGTTCCCGCAGTTCGAGCATGGCTGCATCGAAGTCGCCCTTATCGCAATACGTATTACCCAGATTATTGCGGACGGAAGCTTCTTCGGGCGCCAGGCGCTTGGCTTCGCGATATTCGAAGATGGCCTCATCCAGCTTGTTTTGTTCGTGCAACACCACCGCAAGGTTGGAATGAGCCTCCCAGAAGACCGGATTCAGATGAATGGCTTCGCGATAAGAAGTGATGGCGGCGGTTTGATTTCCCGCGGCGTGCAGCGTAATCCCTAGGTCGTAGTAAGTATCCGAGTTCGCCGCATCGCGGGCCAGAGACTCATCGAAAGCATGCACGGCAGCAGCATATTGCCCGTTGGAGTACAGAGCGAGTCCGAGGAACTGGTAGGCCTCGGCGTTCTGTGGATCCATACTGAGGGCGGTACGGGCTTCCGCGATCGCGTTGGGACCATCATCCAGGCGATAGAAAATGTACGCCAGACTGCTGTGATTCTCGGGCAGATCCGGCATCAGTTGCGCGGCAAGAGTAATCTCGTCAAAGGCATCGTCCCAGCGCTCTTGCCGGATGAGCATGCCCCCAAGAGCGAAGTGTAGGGCGGCATTCTGAGGGTCGGAGCCGATGGCTGGATGCAAATCGAGTTCGGCTTCGTGGAAGCGTTGGGCTTTGGCGTCGGCCGCTGCTTTCAATAAAGGAGCGGGTATCTCGGACGTTGCGGAATTGGCCGCGGACGGTTTCAGATTGATGAGAGTGCGGAGCAGATTCGCATCGGCACCAGCGGCTTCGAATTGACGAATCTGATCCTTGCAGGGGACGTTTGCGATACCGCGCTCTTTGATGATGCGAACGAGTCGGCTACTGGGAACACCCGCCGTGAGCCAAGCCATCAATTGGACAGGGGTGACGGGCTGGCTTTCACTGGACTGGGCAGCGAGGGCCACCCAAAAAAGAAAGAAAAAAACTGACAGGCCCTTTCGCTTCACTCGACTCTCCGGAGACGGTTTGGCTTGCTGGGTTGTCCTAACCGCGGCGTCTCTTGCTGCGCGGTCTACAGCGCTAATGTCGAACCGCTGATTCACATTAGCCCGTCAGCCGAGCCGGAGGTAAGGTCACGGAAGTAACGGGGTGGGATGACGGAGCTGTTGCGGTTGGTAGGTGAAAAAGTGGGTTGGTGCTCGGAAGATGACTACCCATTCTTACTTCTTGCTTGCTGGGACTTCGTCGGTCACATCGCACTGTGATTTTAGTCACAGCACCATTCCCCTTGCATGGCAGATTATCAAGTTAGGACGGCTGAGGCACAGATTTCAGAAGCTGTGCGGGGAGGGGTTTGACTTCCCGGTGCCCGTCCGGTAGCGTATGCACAGGTGGTAGTGTGGTCTTTGGAGGTTCCGATGTTTGAGGGTTTGTTTCAGCCAACGCATTTGATTATCATTTTCGCGATTGCCCTACTGGTTTTCGGTCCCAAGAAATTGCCTGAACTGGGCAAAGGGTTGGGTGAGGGGATTCGTGCCCTAAAAGAGGGCATGAAGGACACTCCTGCAACGCCAGCTTCGACCGAGCAGAGCAAGAGCACCGAATCCAAAGAAACCAAGGGCTGAGTTCCCTTCGCGGGCAGTAATCTTCTTTGATTCAATCGCCGCTTTGCGCCATTTCCTGTCCGATTTGTTCTAGGTATTCCGGGCCATATAAGCACTTAAGCTGTGAAACTGACTCTGAAAGGTGGAGGTAGGCTGTGTTGCGTAAAGTCGAAGTTGTTGCCCTAATCGCGTTTTTGGGATTGAGTTCAGTGGTTTTTGCCGATCAGATTACATTGAAGAATGGCGATCACTTGACCGGTGCCATCGTGAAATCCGACGGCAAAACGCTAGTGCTGCACACCGAGTTTGCAGGAGACGTGACCGTGCAGTTCGCGGCAATCACGCAGATTACGACCGATCATCCATTGCACGTGGCCTTGTCGAACGGCCAGACTGTAGTCGGGCCGATTACAACGACGGACGGGAAACTGGAGGTCGCCAGCAAGAGCGGCGCGCCCGTGGAAGCGCCGAAGGAAAGTGTGGTGGCGATCCGCAACGATGCCGACCAAGTGGCCTACGAGAAGGCGCTGCATCCGAGCCTGCTGGAGGGCTGGAACGGCGGCGCTAATGTGGGATTTTCCTTGACTCGCGGCAACAGCCAGACGGAAAATCTGTCGCTGGCTTTCACCGCCGCTCGCGCCACCAAGGATGACAAGCTCAGCTTGTACACGAACGCGGTCTATGGGACGAACCAACTCGCGACTCCGAGCACAACGGCGAACACTGAGGCAGGCGGAATTCGTTACGACCGCAATCTCAATCCGCGAATGTTTGCTTTCGTGGGCGCCGATTTCATGAGCAACGCGCTGCAGGATTTGAATCTGCGGTCTGTGGGCAGTGTCGGTCTGGGATACCACGCCATCAAGAGCGACAAGACAACGCTGGACTTTCTGGCTGGCGGCAACTTCACGGATGAGAACTACACGGAGACGGTAACGACCACCACGACTCCACCGACGACTTACTCGTATAAGGTAGTACACAATTTCGGCGCCCTCACTCTGGGCGAGGAGTTGACGCACAAATTCGGCAAGAGCACCGTGCTTGCGGAAAAGCTATATTTCTATCCCGACCTGACCCAGACGGGCGAATACCGCGGAACGTTTGACCTGGGGCTGGTGACGAAGATCAGCAAGTGGCTGGGCTGGCAGAACCAGTTCAGCGATATTTACGTGTCGAACCCGCCAGAAGGCACCAAGCAGAATGACGTGGTGCTGACGACCGGGCTGAATTTTTCGTTCACGCACTGAGTGCGAGTCGCCAGACCGAAAATGGGGAAGGCAATTCCTGCGGCCCTGCTCACCAAGACTTGAACAACACGTCTACTACCGGGTACAGTACTGTTTCCCGTTTCCCGGGTTCTTTAAGTCCCTCACCAACAGGAGTCTGCTCGATGCGTCACGCCGTGATAGTGCTGATTGCTGCCTGCTGCCTCGGTAAGTTTTCCTTTTCGCAAACTGCGGACGAACTGATTGCCAAGAACATCCAGGCCAAGGGTGGGATAGATAAAATCAAGGCTATTAAAACCCTCCGTATGACTGGCACCTTCGAAGGCGGCGGTGGGTTCACCGCCGCCGTGACTCAGGAAAACGAGCGGCCGAACCTGATCCGCGAGACGTTTTCGCTGCAGGGGATGACGGCAGTGCAAGCTTATGACGGCACGTCGGGCTGGCAGATCCAGCCCTTTGGGGGCAAGAAAGACCCAGAGTTGATGGGCGAGGACGACCTGCGCGACCTGTTGCTGGACGCGGATTTCGACGGACCGCTGGTGGACTACAAAGAAAAGGGCAACACAGTTGAATATCTGGGGCACGACGTGGTGGACGGGGATGACGCTTTGCGGTTGAAGGTGACGCTGAAGAATGGCGACATCATTTATTACTACCTCGATCCAGATACCTTTATCGAGATTCGCAAGGAGATTCAGCAGTTTATTCGAGGCTCGGTGCGGGATCGAGTGGTGGGCCTCGGTTCCTACAAGCCGGTAGCGGGGGTGATGTTCCCGTTCTCGATTTCGCAGGGAACAAAGAATCACCCTGACGCACAGACGAACACGGTGCAAAAGCTGGAAGCGAACGTAACCATCGACCCCGCGGATTTCGCGCTTCCGTCTTCGCTGAAAACTGAGGAGAAGAAGTCCGGCATCGTCGGGATTCAATGATCCGCTCCTGATGAAGGTCGCAACGAAAAATCATCCGTGGGGAAAGGGATTCGCAAACATGAAAGCATCCGCTCGTAAGTCGGGATTCGTAACCCTGTTGAGTGCAGGGTTAGCCGGGGCGGCGTTGACTCTCGCCGCGGTGCAGGCTGGGGCGCAGGCACCGTACCGCTTCGACTCCGCGACCGTATCTGGATTGCCCGCGCGGAATATCGGCTCGGCCACCATGAGCGGACGTATTGCCGCGCTGGATGCGGTAGAGGAGAACGGCCGCATCACCGTATTCGTCGGCGCTGCCAGCGGCGGAGTGTGGAAGTCGGTGAATGGCGGCACGACGTACAAGCCGGTGTTTGATCGCGAAGACGTGCAATCCATTGGCGCGGTGGCGATTGATCCTTCGAACTCGAAGATCGTTTGGGTGGGCACTGGCGAAGCCTGGGTACGGAACAGCGTGTCGGTGGGCGATGGCGTGTACAAGTCGACGGATGGCGGGGAAAACTGGACCAATGTTGGCCTCAAAGATAGCGAGCACATCGCAAAGATTCTGGTGAATCCTGGCGACAGCAATGACGTTCTGGCCTGCGCCACCGGGCATCTGTGGGATGACAACGACGAACGCGGAGTCTACCAGACTACCGACGGCGGAAAGACGTGGAAGAAAGTTCTGGCGGGCGCAAACGGTTCGAGCGGCTGCGCCATGATCGCTCGAAGTAAACAGGAACCGAAAACAATTTATGCGGCGATGTGGGATTTCCGGCGGCAGGGTTGGACGTTTCGGTCGGGAGGTCCGGGCAGTGGACTGTTCAAGTCGACCGATGGCGGAGCCCACTGGAGCGAAGTGAGTGACAGCAACGCCGAGGGACTGCCGGCGAAGCCGTGGGGCCGCGTCGCTGTGCAGGTGGCGGAATCGAAGCCGAAAGTTGTGTACGCCAATATCGAAGCGGAAAAAGGCAGAGGACTGTACCGGTCTGACGACGGTGGCGCGATGTGGACCAAGCTGGACGCGAGCAACTACATGGTGTGGCGTCCGTTTTACTTCGGCAATTTGATTGTCGATCCCAAGGATGAAAACAAGATTTTCAAACCTGATCTCATTCTCCTGCTCAGCAACGATGGAGGAAAGACCTTTAACGTAGTTTCCAGCGCGGCGCATGGTGACTTCCACGACGTGTGGATCAATCCGAAAAACACGAACATCGTCATGGCTGGCGACGATGGCGGCCTGTGGCGCAGTGAAGACGGCGGCAATCGCTGGAAGCATCAGATGAACCTGCCGGTTTCGCAGTTCTATCACGTGAGTGCCGACAATGCGGACCCATACCACGTGTATGGCGGTTTGCAGGACAACAGTTCGTGGGTGGGCGATTCATCGTACCCAGGCGGGGTGACCAATTCGCGCTGGGAAAACATGTACGGTGGCGATGGCTTCTGGATGTTCGAGGACACTTCGGATCCAGACTACCTTTACGCCGAGGCACAGGGTGGCGAGATCGGACGAGTGAACCGGTATACGCACGAGATTCGCAGCCTCAAGCCGTGGCCGAATTACGGCGAGAAAAAATTGCGTTTCAACTGGAACACTCCGATTCATATGAGCCCCAATGAGAAGGGAACGATTTACATCGGGGCGCAGTTCCTGTTCCGTTCGCGCGACCACGGCCAATCCTGGGATCGCATTTCTCCCGACCTGACGACGAACGATCCGGAAAAGCAGAAACAGGAAGAATCTGGCGGCGTGACCGTCGACAATTCTTCTGCGGAGATGCACACCACGATCTACTCCATTTCGGAGTCGCCGAAGAATGGGCAGATTATCTGGGTGGGCACCGATGACGGCAATGTGCAAGTCACACGCGACGGGGCGAGGAGTTGGACGAATGTGGTGGAAAACGTCAGCGGGTTGGGGAAGAATTCGTGGGTGTCCACCATCGAGGCCAGCCGCTTCGATGAAGGAACAGCGTACGCCACATTCGACCGGCACACCTTCGGCGATATGAAGCCGTATGTGTACAAGACCACCGACTACGGACAGACGTGGACATCGCTTCCAACGCAGGAGAGCGGCGTGCGTGGGTTTGCTCATGTGATCAAGGAAGATACGGTCGACCGCAACGTGCTCTTTCTCGGTACTGAATTCGGACTCTGGATTTCGGTGGATGGTGGACAGCGCTGGGCGCAATACAAGGGGACGGACTTCCCTTCTGCTCCGATAGATGACATCGCGGTGCAGGCGCGGGAATCTGACTTGGTGCTGGCGACGCATGGGCGCGGCATCTGGATCGTGGATGACATCTCACCTCTGCGCGCGCTGACCCCCGAGGTGATGAAGAAGGAGGCGACGCTTCTGCCCGGGCGGCCGTCGATCCAGTACTTCGATACGTTCGGAGGCTGGGCAGAGGGGGACGAAACTTTTAACGGACGGAGCCGGCCTGCGGATGCGCAAATAACCTATTACCAGAAAGGACGCCACATCTTCGGCGATTTGAAGATCGAGATCCTTGATCAGGACGGCAAACTGGTGGACACAGTGGCTGGCAGCAAGCATCGGGGATTGAACCGCGCTGGGTGGGGCATGCGCGTGAAGCCGCCGGCGGTTGCTCCGGCTGCTTCGGCGCTGTTTGAGGCGGCGCAGGGGCCGCGAGTTTTGCCCGGGAAGTATACGGTAAAGCTCACCAAGGGAGATCAGACTTACGCCGAGCAACTGGACGTTGCGATGGATCCGCGAGCAAAGTATTCGCTTGCGGACCGCAAGGCGCAGTTTGCTCTCTCGATGAAGCTTTACAAGGAACTGGAACATATGACGTACGGGGTCGCGGCGATTGAAGGAGTGCGCGATGCGGCGAATGCGCGTGCAGCTAAGCTGACGGAGAAGGATCCTCTGCGCAAGCAACTCCAGCAACTGGCGGCGGATTGCGACGCGCTCCGCTCGAAGATTGTGGCCACGAAAGAAGGCGGGATGATCACGGGCGAGGAACGGATCCGCGAACTGCTGGGACAACTCTACGGCGCAGTGACCGGATACGACGGTAAGCCAACGGACTACCAGTTGGCGCGGACCGAGTCGCTGGGTCATGAATTGCAAGATGTGATCGACGACTTCCAGAAACTTACGCAGAAAAACCTGGCGGGGATCAATGCCGGATTGAAGAAGAAGAAACTGGAAGGGATCAGCGTGCTGGCCGAAGGAGACTGGCAGAAGAACAAAGAAGAATCTTCGGCGGCTGCGGGCGCGGGGATGCGGGCGGCAGAAGGACAGACGCGGGAAATGGATTAGCGCCGAAAGCGTCGCACTTTAGATTCTTAGTCGGAACTACGCCAATTCCAATTCAATTTTCTTCGTAGCTGGATCTAGCCTTGCGATCCGGAACTTACGAATCTGTCCGGTGCGCACCCGTTCCGGTCTCGCGTCACCGCCTGGTGTTGCGCCCTTCCAGCGCGCCTGCAACATGGAACTTAGCGAAGACAAATCAGGCTTCGAATTGAGCTTCGATAAGGCAGAATCCGATGCAACACCATTGTCCTTTTCTTCCTCTGCCCCGGATCCATCCATTCGGCACCTTGCCTGAATGCCTTCCCCTAACTCCACGCGCGCGTGTCCATCCGAAACCTCCATCATGCGGCCTGTGACTACATCCCCTTCTTTGTGCTCGGCAATGTATTCGTCCAAGCCGCTGGGAACCAGTTGCTTTATTCCCAATCGCAACTGCCGCTTCTCCGTATCCACGGCCAGCACCTGCGCCTTGACCAGCTGCCCGACCTTCACAATTTCTTGCGGATGATTAATGCGCTTTTCCGTGCTCATGTCACTAATGTGAATCATGCCCTCCACACCTTCGGCAAGCCGTACGAACGCTCCGAATTTGGTGATGCTGACGACCGGGCCATCGATCACCGAACCTGCGGAAAATTTCTGCGCCACGTCAGCCCATGGATCTCCGAGCGCCTGCTTTAAGCCCAGCGACATCCGGCGCTCACCCGCGTTCACTCCCAGGATTACCGCGTCCACGGTCTCGCCTGGCTTTACGAGCGTGCTAGCACTTCTCAACTTCTTTCCCCACGACATCTCTGAAACGTGAATCAGGCCTTCAATCCCCGGCTCAAGTTCCACGAATGCGCCAAACTCGGCAACGCGCGTTACCGTGCCGCGAACGCGCTCGCCGACTCTATACTTTTCGGGCACTGCATCCCAGGGATGCGGGAGCAACTGCTTCACGCCCACAGAAATGCGGCGCTTGCCTGCGTCGGTCGAAATCTTAAGCACTTTCGCGTCGATCTGCTGGCCTACGGAGAGCATGTCGGCTGGCTTGCTGACACGGCTCCACGCGATGTCACTGACATGCAGCAAGGCATCCACTCCGCCGAGATCGACAAAAGCGCCGTAGTCGGTGAGGCTGCGAACCGTGCCGCTCACCGTGTCGCCTTCTTTCATTTCCGAGTAGCGGCGCTCCTTCACCGAGCGCTCTTCTTCTTCTATGACGGCGCGGCGGTCGACCACAACATCCTCATCGGCGACGTCGAGTTTGATGATGCGGCAGAGAATTTCCTGCTCGACCAACTTCTCCATCTCGGCGGCGTCGTGCGCTCCGCTGCGCGAGGCAGGCATGAACGCGCGCACTCCCACGTCCACACTGAGTCCGCCTTTGATTACGCCCGTCACCGTGCCAACGATCGTCGCCTTCTCAGCGAATGCCTTCGCTAAAGCGGACCAGTCTTTCGGCCGCTCGACTTTCGCGCGGGTGAGTTGGTAATAGCCTTCCGGATCGCGTCCCTTCACGGAAACTGGCATCTTGTCGCCGGGCTTTGGAGTTTCCCCCGCGTTCTGGAAATCCGTGAGCGGGAGGATGCCTTCGCTCTTGAAGCCGATATCGAGGAATACCGAATCGGCGGAGACGGCAATTACTGTGCCTTCGAGCTGTTTCCCGCCATCTTCGCGCTTGCGCGCGTGGCTCTTCTCGTACTGCGAGAGCATGTCGCTAAACGATTCGCTGGGTTCGGCAGCGGACGATTCAGGAAGCGCTTGGTTGGGAATTGTTGGATTCGACATGAAAGGTTTACAGCCTCATCGGGGATAGATCTCAACTAGGATAACATCGAGCGCTGTCATGATTCGGGTGCGTTGTCCGGTGAAATCGACGGACATTCAAGCCTGTGCAAATCTGCCGAGAAAAATATTGGCGACATCCGGTTTCGCCAAGGCTTGGGAGGTCAGATTCTCTGTGGTCCGAGAGATCCCCTTCCTCTCCTGAAAGTCTTGCCGGGCGCGGGGTTCACAAAAAGTGTCTGCAAAATCTAGATGGCAGAGAAGTTACAGGTCAAAATCCAGAGAACAAAGGACTTACACTCGATCTCCGCCTGGCTGAATATACCGTCAGTGCTTCGACAATAATGGGCTGATTTTTGATCGAGGGCAAGGTGAGATGTCACACGAGGGTTGTGGATTCCGGAGGTGAGTTTGATTCTTCGTTGCGGCAAAAGCCCGCTTCTCACTTTACAAGATACACGACCTGGCTCGCCAGTGAGGTCAAAATCAAAGTCAGCGTCAAAGGCAGCGGGCAGGAGTGCCCGCTCCACACGAGCAAGGCCCCACTTCTCGCGCAAAGAACGCGCGAGAAATGGGGCACCCGCCGTGCCGTTTGATCGAAGCACCTACATCCCCGGCGCGTCTTGGTTTGCAGTGGTGGCATGCAGCACGCGGAAAGTGCTTCCGCCGCTGGACCAGACCAGAACCAGAGCGTCTTGTCCCTTGGGAACCGAGGACAAGGCTTTCTGAACATCAGCAGCATTCTGCACGGGGTGGCGATCCACTTCAACAATCACGTCCCCGCGTTGAAGGCCAGCGTTGTCGCCGGCGCTGCCGGGTTGTACTTGTTCCACGATAGCGCCATGGACGTCACTCGACGCCTGCAGTTGCTCGCGCAGCTCAGGAGTCATGTCTGTGAGACCGAGGCCCCAGCGCGGCTTTCCATTGCTGTTGCTGGCACTTTCTTTGCCTTCGTGGTCACGGCTGCCCATTTCTTCCAGCGTTACAGGCACGTTTACGTTCCTGCCGTCACGCAGAACTTCCAGCTTGATGCTCGAACCAGGGTCCTTCTGCCCGACTTCGATCTGAAGCTGGCTGGCATCGCTCACTTTTTGTCCATCGAGCTCGGTAATTACGTCCCCGACTTTCAAACCGGCCTTGGCTGCCGGAGAATCAGGTTCAACCTGAGTAATGATCGCTCCTTCATTGTTATCGATGTGGAAGAACTTCGCATTCTCCGGCGTCACGTCGCTGATCCCGATCCCCATGTAACCGTGATGCACCTTACCGTCTCGAATCAGGGCTTCCACGGTGGGACGAACGATCTGGGTAGGAATCGCAAAACCCATCCCCGAAAAACTGTCTGAGCTCGAGACGAGGAAGGTATTGATGCCAATCACCTCACCACGCGCGTCCACGAGCGGACCACCAGAGTTTCCGGGATTGATCGCTGCGTCAGTCTGAATAAAACTTCCCGGCGAGCGGCCATTCCGTGAGAACGGATTTGGACGGTTCAGGCCGCTGACGATTCCACGTGTCACGGTGAAGCGGAAACCGAAAGGATTGCCGAACGCAAGCACGGTCTGTCCCGGGCGCAAGGCAGTCGAGTTACCCCAAGGTGCGTTCGGAAGATTCGTTCCGTCCACCTTGATCACTGCGAGATCGGTGAGCGGATCAGCTCCAATCAGCTTTGCCGTCAGAATTCTCCGATCCTTCAGCGTGACGCGAATATCGACGGCGCCATCGATCACATGGTTATTGGTGACAATGTATCCGTCTGGTGAGATCAACACGCCGCTGCCGATGCCGTGCTCAATCTGCGACTGCGGCTTCATTGGACGGTTGAAGAACGGTCCGAACATTGGCGGCACGCCCTCTGGCAACTGAGGCATTTGACCGTCCGCCATTTCAGACTTGGCATGCGACGTGACCGCAACGTTCACGACTGCGGGCGTGACTCGCGCGGCCAGAGTTTCCATTGCCTGGTCGAGCGATAGCAGAGCGCCGACACTGTTGTCATCGAGCGGCGTCGCAGTGGGAGACGCAACCGGTCCCCGAGCGTACGCCGGTTTGATGAATTCGTAAGTGGTTAACGACAACGCCAGCGCGACTGCGACTACGGGCACAATCAGGCGGCGTGTCAGGAGGGTTTTAGTAACCCAGGTTTTCATTCGAGTTTTCTCCTTGTGTTACAACTAATTATTTAGTTTCTAAAGACACACAAACACTCTTACTTCATCAAAAACTTGGTTAAGTAGATTTCGGAGTGATTCCTTTGTGAACTTCGCGATCGACAGGATGAAATACAGTCAAGTGCCACACGCAGATGCTCCAGACCCGGCCGTATTCGTCGACTTGCTCCGTCTGCAGGACGAGCAACACGGAACTGGGCCAGCTGACGTTATCGCTGGAGCTGTCAGAGCTTACATTGACCACCCTTGTTTGTTGCACGAACTGCGCGGCCGCCACGGTGGCCACTGGGAACTCTGTGTCATTTCGACGTTGTAGTTTCACAGTTCGTGCGAGAACGTCTTTTCTGCGAATACTTGTGCTGGAAACTCGGCTATGAAGTGCCGCTGGAATCATTTTCGCTCCGACAACACCTGCAGAGTCGACCGCCATTGCCGACGTCATTTTGGCATCAGATTCTGAAAGGCCAGGAACTGTCCCGTCAAATGCGACGAGTTTGGGCGCATGTGGCATTGAAATCAAACAAGCCACTGAAACCGCCGCAACCAAACCCAGAGCTGGCTTCCAAACCTTGGTGGCAGCCGGGCGCTCAACATCAAGAATTCGCGCGATGCGGTGGGCGGTCTGTTGCATTTTTCCGACCGCAGCCTGGGCCAACGCGAGGCCGCGGCGCAAAAAGCTCTTCTCCGCAACCGTGACCAGACATTGCGCATACGCTCGCGGATTCGAAGTAGCGGCCAATACGAAGTCGTCGCAAGCCATCTCCCGCTCACGAGACAGGCCCTCGCCGATCCACCAAACCGCGGGATGAAAAAACAGAAACGCGCTTAAGACTCTCTGAGCGAGGTTGGTCCAATCGTCCCAGCGTCGCAGGTGGGCCAACTCGTGCAACAGAATGGCGTTGAGTTCGAGTGGAGAGAGTTCCTTTATCACCCACGGCGGAATGACGATCGCCGCCTTCAGAAAACCGATTGCCGTGGGCACGCGCACGCGGTCGGAAGTACAGAGAATCACGCGCCGACTGGAGCCGAATTCGCTCAGAGTTTCGCGCAGAACCGGATGCAGGCTGGCGGTGTCGATCTGCTTGCAGCTCTGACGTAGCCTGCTCAGTTGCCAAAAACTAACGCCAATTTTCGCCAAGCCGATACCGGCAATGACGCCCCACACAACCAAGACGTCAACCGCCCAGTAACCGGGTAGCCGGAACGCAGAACGGGAGGCCCTCGCGGCTGTACCGGCGGCGTTTGATCCCATGCTTTCCACAATAGGCAGCACCGCTATGGCCGCTAAGGCTGAAAACCACATCGCAAAGCGAGTGCTCGAGTTTTGGCGTCTCAGGGCCCGCAGCATGATCCAGATGAACACTGCGATCACAATCCCCTCAACCGTACTGTTCAGCATCCTGTCGGCGAAAATCTGTGCAAAGGCCTGCCAGTGATCTGCTATTGCCATCGGATCACTCGCTCCCTTCCAGCATCTCCCGCAGACGCTTTAGTTCAGCCGCATTCATACCCTGATCTTCAAGAATGTTGAGAACGAGCAATTCGTGAGAGTTCCCAAAGAAGCGGTTGACCAGACGGCGGATCTCCGAGCGGGTGGCCTCTTTGCGCTCCACCAGCGGCGAGTAAACGAAGGCCCGACCATCCTTTATGTGCTTCACGTAACCCTTCTTCTCGAGGATCCGGATCGTGGTCAGCACGGAGTTGTACGCCAGCGGTTCCTTCTCGGGGAGAACCTCCAGCATTTGCTGGACGGTTGCCGGGCCCTTCTGCCACAGCACTTCCATCAGCCGCAATTCAGCTTCTGTAAGAGTGGGAGACTTTCTGGGGGGCAAAACGCCATCCTCCTTCTTGGAATATCGACCTGTTGCATTAGACGTACGGGGTATTTGATTGTCAACTAGTAAATTAGTTGCACGGAAACTTGCAACGGTTGCATGGTTGGATGGGCAGCAAGCAGCAATGCCGTTGCGCATGAGTCGATGTCGAAGGCGATTTGGCGGAACGATTCGAACGCGGTAAACTGAATTTACAGGTGACGTTTTACAGGTGTAAAGCGTCGTTTCACGTCAACCAAAGTTTGGTAAACTGCTGAAACGGTTCACGTAGGCGCGTAGCTCAGTTGGTTAGAGCGCTACCTTGACACGGTAGAGGTCAGGAGTTCGAGTCTCCTCGTGCCTACCATTTCTTTTCAACGGTTTGGAGCCGTTGGCCCATCTTTCCAATCCTGATTTTATCCATTCTGGAATCCATTCTTACTGCACAGCCCCTTCCTTGTGGCCGAAGATCGCGTCCAGCATCATCTCCTGGGCCGAGATCAGTTCATCCATATCGGTCTGGGCGTAGTGATCGAGCATGGTCGTGCTCTTCGCATGGCGCATGCTGCGTTGGACCATTTTGACATCGGTCTTTTTCTTGGTGACGAGGAACGACGCCAAGCTGTGGCGCAGGTTGTGAAACCCGAACCGCTGGCCCTTCTCTAGCTTCACACCCGCCTTGATAGCTGCCGGCCAAAGATAATCGACGCATACATGTTGCCTACGCGGGGCGTGCGTCCGTGGGTTTTATCGGAAGCGAAAACCCAGTCCGTCGCCTTTGTGTAAGCGGTTTCTTTCTGCCACGCGCGAAGATACTTCGCCAGCAGCGGGGCCATCGCGACCGGAGCCTTCGATTTCTTTGACTTCGGTTCGCTGAAGTTGCCTCTGATCCAGCGGATGGGGACGTGAATTTGGTTGTTCTCCCAATCCACGTCTCGCCACTTGAGCCCGGCGATCTCCGAATACCTGAGCCCCGTGGCCGCATCCAGCACGACCATGGTCTGCTGGAGCAACGGCAGGGAGTTCAGGATTGCGAAGGTCTGCTTGGGCGTCAGGATGACGGCCGTGTAGTCGGACTCACATTTGCATCGGGCCCCACCCAGTTCCGGAGCACGAACCGGGTTGTATTTCACATCATCGGGAATCAGCCTTTTGCGTTGAGCGTCTGCATAAATGAGAGACATGATGTTCCTCATCTTACTCAGCGTGGCCCATGCTAGACCGCCTGGTTGTCTGTCGATGCTGATCGCTTTCAACCAGCGGAGATGGTGGTGCTGTCTGCGGACGGTCAATGAGCGCTATCACGATTTTGCGTCATATATAGGCGGTTCAACTAAGTTTCCCTGCTTTCAGCAGTGTTGAAGCTACTACTGTCACGTCCAGCGCGACGAAGACGCTGGCCTGTTTATCGCCAAAGTTGATTTCGGTTGTTCCGCTTCCGTAATCGCTAACGTGGTTTATGCGATCGGGGTTGACGAAAGTTTCCCTGCCGTTGATATCCTCAAACCTAACCAGCTTCATGTGAGCCTCCTCAGTTGCACGTGTCATTCCCCTCTCCCATTCCTGTCGGTATTCAAGTCCTGCGGCCTTGGAACTGCCGCCGTCTTTAACATTGAGGTTTTCACGAATTCAGAACATAAATTCCCAGCCCGACGAATACTAGCGGCAAAGCCCAATGGCCCCACCGATCCACTGAACGCAGAATGAGCAAGTGGTTTCCGAGCCATCGGCCAACGAAACACCACAGGGCAACCAGCGTGGCGTAAGCGATCAGGATCAGCCATAGGTTCGCTCGGGCGATGACGAAAAACGGCACGTAGACGCTGATGTTGTCGACCCCGTTCGACAAAGTCACGAGCGCGATGGACGCGACGCTCTCCGTGCTGGCGAGCGGCTGCTCCGCACCGGTTCGGCGCGCCTGCAACAGGCGCTTGATGCCTATCGCGAGCGGCAGCACTCCGAGTAAATGAATCCACCGATGCGGCATTGCCAGAGCGCCCCAGACGCCGATTAGACTGATGCCAACGATGGCCACAAAACCAGCGTACTGACCTGCCACGATGCGCCGCATTGGAATTCGACGGGCAAAGAAGAAAGTCAGGAGAAACGCATCATCAATATTCGTGACGGCGAAAGTTGTTATGCTCGCAGACAGCACCGCCAGATATTGATTCACAAAGGACTCTATCTTCCCGTGCCGTGAGCCGGGGGAGCAGAATGAGGTTCTTCAAAAGCGGCTCTCCGCCGATCGCCACCCGCGTGCTCAACGGTCGCGAGCGTTCCTAACCGACTCCAGGAACCTGCGCGCGAGCTCGGCAATTCGATGCGGTTGCCGCCGCCGGATCGCCTCTCTCGGGATCAACTCTCCGCCAACCCCCAGCGCGACCGCCCCGGCGGCGATGAAGCTGAATGCGGTGCGCTGATTTACCCCGCCAGCCGCAATCATCGGAACGTAGGGAAACATCGCCTTCAGATCCTTGATGTAGCTGTCGCCCCCGATGTGCCCGCAGGGCACGATTTTGACGAAATCCGGACCCAGTTTCCACGCCGTGATGACACCGGTCGGGGTGAGTGTCCCCGGGATCACGACGACGTTTTCCTGCACGCCGAACCTCACCGTCTCGGGATCAAGGCCGTCGCTCGAAAGGAACTTGACCCCCGCATCCAGGCAACGGCGTGCGGTCTCGACATCGTGGACGCTGCCTGCGCCGACAATCACCTCGGGGGCGTGTTGCACCACTTGCGTAATTACTTTGATCGCCTCGGGCACGGTCAGTGTGACTTCGAGGATCGGTATTCCGCCGCGGGCGACCGCCTCGGCAGCGAAAAGCGCATCCTCCGTCGTCGACACGCGAATGGAGGGAATGATCCCGAGTTCTTCGATCCGGCTCCGTACGTCTTGCTTGTTCAAAGATCCGGCTCCTTCGGCGACCGGTCTAATGTTCGCCTTATGGACTTTCAAATTAAAATGGGCACACAAAACCTTGCTGCCGAATCAGGGCAGCACCCTCGTACCCACTGCCTGTCGCAACTGCTCCAGAGCGAGCAAGTATGAAGCCAGGGCCTGGCGATAGGCAAGCTGAGTCGCGCGATAGCTGCGCTCAGCATCCAGAAAGTCAAGCAGGCTCACTGCGCCGCGCTGGTAGGCGTACTCGGCGATGTCCCGGTCTTTTTGGGCCACGTCGAGATAACCCGATCGGTAGAGCAGGACGATGCGGTCGCTCACACGCAGTCCTTCGTAGGCATCGCGCACATCGGTCAGGGCCTGGCCGTTGGTGGCTTTCTCCTGCTCTTGCGCTTGCGTGATGGCGAAACGGGTTCGCGCGATCTCTCCCTGATTGCGATTAAAGATGGGGAGCGGGATGCTGCCGTAGAAGCTGGCTGCGTTGATCCCGTTGACGTGCGAGTAGTTGCCCTGCACGGTGACGTCCTGCTTGCCAATCGCTCTTTGTAGTTCGTACTGGCTCGTGGCCGCGGTTACGCCCTGCTGAGCGGCGCGGAGATCGGGCCGGTTCTGCAAAGCCTTCAATTGAAAATCTTCGAGATTGCCCTTCAGCGGCTGGTAGTCGAAGGGCCCTGCCACGTCGTAGTCGGGAGAAACAGATTCGTAGCCAAGCAACTGCCTGAGATCGGACAGCGCCTGGACCTTTGCCAGTTCCGCCTGCTGATAGTCGGCTTCGAACTGCAACAGTTGCAGTTTGATCTTCAAGTAGTCGTCTTCGCTAATGGCGCCTTTGTCGTAACGCAATTGGCTGAGGTCGACCGTTTTCTGAAAACTCTTCAAGTCCTTGTCGGCGAGTTCGAGTGTCGATTCAGCAAGCTGAACGTTCACGAACAGCGAGGCGGTATTAAACGTAAGACCGCGCTCATTGTCGGTCACCAGGGAGCGCGTCTGGGCGGTAATGTCCTTGGCCGCTTGCAGCCGGTGCTGGCGCTTCTTCCCGCGTTCGATCAAATAGCTGAGACCGAGATCGCCTTCGGTCGAGTCGTGCAGATATTGGGCGTTCTGACCAGAACGGTTGAGCGGAAGGTATTCCCAATCAGCAAACAGAGACGGGTTGGGGCGCAGGTTCGCAGTGGTCTCTTCGGCTTCGCTCTGCTGAATCGTGGTCCGCGCTGCCAGCAGGTTGTGGTTGTGCTGGAGCGCCATTTGAATGGCCTCGTCGAGCGTGATACTGGCCGGTCCAGTGCTTTGGGCGAATGCCGGACTAGCCAGCGAGCAGGCTAGGATTGCGACCATGACTCCGTTTGCGCCGATCTTCCGGAACACGGCAAGATTATTCAAGGGCGGCCTCCGGTTCCGGAAGTTGATCGCCGTCTCGCGCGATCCAGACATAAAACGTTGGTAACAGGACAATGCTCAGGAGCAGGTCCGAGATCAGTCCGCCAACGATCACGATTGCGAAAGGCCTCTGCGAATCCGAGCCGATGTCATGCGATAGAGCCGCGGGCAGAAGACCGAGAGTGGCCACCAGCATCGTCATCATGATGGGGCGAAGCCTCAGTACCGCGCCTTCAACCGCGGCATCCGTGATCGAATAACCGCGTGCGCGAAGCTGGTTGATGTATTCGAGCATGATGACGCCGGTTTGCACCGATACGCCGAACAGCGCCAGCATACCTACGCCCGAGGACACGCTAAGGTACGTGCCGGTCACCAGCAGGGCCAGGAAGCCTCCGACGCGAGCCAGGGCGACGTTCAACAAAATGAGCAGCGACCATTTGTAAGAACGAAACATGGTGTAGAGAATGATGAAGATGACGAGGATCGTTAGCGGAACGATCAGAGCCAGCCGCGCCTCCGCCCGTTTTTCGCTCTCGTATTCGCCGGACCAGCCAAGGCTGTAACCCGGCGGCATTTTCACTTTTTCGCCGATCTGTTTGATCGCGTCTTCGACGGTGGTGCCCAGATCGCGGCCTCTCACATTGAACGTTACCGCTACATACCGGGTGTTGCCCTCGCGAAAGATGTCGTACGCGCCGTCTTTGACCTCCACGCTTGTTAGCTGCGCCAGGGACACCCGTTCGCCCGTGGGAGACAGCAGACGAACTCTCTCGATAGCCTGTTGAGTATTGCGGTACGGAGCCTGGTATCGAACGACCACGTCGTAGCGCTGCTCGCCGATCAGCACCTGACTCACCGCGTTACCTCCCACGGCAGTCTGGACGGCGTCTTGTATGTCTGCGACGTTGATTCCAAAACGAGCTGCCTGGCGGCGGTCGATCGTCAAATCGAGATTCGGCTGGCCGAAATCGCGTAAGAGTTTTACGTCATGCATGCCCGGGATCTCGGACATGACGGCAGTGACTTCCTCGCCCTTCTGCTCGAGAACCTTTAGGTCGTCCCCAAAAATCTTGAGTGCCAGCGAACCTTTGGTGCCCGTCATCGTTTCTCCGACGTTGTCTTCGATGGGCTGGGAGAAGTTCCAGATCGCGCCTGGATACTTTTCCAGCGCGCGGTTCATGGCGGCGATCAGCTCCTCTTTGTTCTTGTGAAATACCGGGCGCCATTGGTCGTGCGGTTTCAGATCGACAAAATATTCGGTGTTGCCGAATCCTCCCGTGTCGGTTCCATCATCGGGACGGCCAGTCTGAGACACGACGGTTTTCACCTCTGGGAACGATGCGAAAACATAGCGGGCATTGGTCGTGAATTTCTCGCCTTCCGAGAGACTTGTGCTATTGGCCAGAGTGCCACGGGCCCAGATGGCGCCCTCGTCGAGGTGAGGCAAGAACTCCGCGCCGATGACGCCACCAAAGCCCAAGTAGAGCGTTCCGGCCAGAGCAGCGATGCCAACACCAGCTACGACCCAGCGGTGCTGAACCGCCCAGCGCAACCGATGGCGGTAACGCTCCGTGAGATAGTCCATCACACGGTTGCGCCGTTCGTGGACGCCTTTACGGAAAAATAGGCCTGCCAGCACCGGCGCGACGAGAACCGAAAATGTCATCGCGCCCAGGAGTGCGAGCGCGACCGTCCAGGCCATGGGCCGGAAGAGCCGACCCTCCACGCGTTGCAGCGTGAAGATCGGCATATAGGCGGTGATGATGATGGCGATCGCGTAAAAGACTGGCCGCTGCACCTCATGCGCGGCCTCCCGAATCGCTTCCGCGGGTGTCTTCTTGCTCGCCGATCCAGATCCGTTGTTCAGGCGGCTCATGTGCCGAACGATGTTTTCGACCATGACCACGGCGCCGTCCACCACCATGCCGAAATCCAGCGCACCTAGAGAGAGAAGGTTGGCAGGAATATGGCTCAAGTCCAGCCAGATCGAGGCAAAGAGCAGAGAGAATGGAATTGTTAGCGCGACGATAAGGGCGGCGCGAACGTTGAGAAGAAACAGGAACAGGATCACGCTGACCAGAATCATGCCTTCGGCCAGGTTATGCATCACCGTGTGCAAGGTGAAATAAAGGAGATCGCTGCGGTCCAGCATGGGGACGACCTTCACGCCTGGGGGCAGCAGGCCGTTGTTGAGTTCGTCCACTTTCTTGTGAATGGCATCGAGCGTGGGCTGTTCTTCTGCGCCTTTGCGCATCAGCACCGCACCCTGGATGACATCCGGCTCGTCGATGATGCGCCCGTCCTCCATGTGATTGGCTCTCGCCATGTGGCCCAGCCGGATTTTGGGACCCTGTGTGACTTCAGCGATGTCTTTGACCCGCAGGGCAGTTCCGGTTTGCGTTTTTAGAACGGTCTCCTCGATGTCGCGCACGCGGGTAAAGAGCCCGAGCGCGCGGACATTCATCTGCTGCATCCCGACCTCAACGAAACTGCCGCCGGCATTGATATTGTTATTGGCGAGCTGCTGCTCCACCTGGCCAATGCTCAATCCGTAGGAGACGAGCTTGTTGGGGTCGACGCGCACCTGGTACTCGCGTACCGTGCCTCCAAAATCGGAAACGTCCACGACATTCGGAACGGACTTGAATTGCTTGAGCAGAACCCAGTCTTCGATCGACCTGAGTTCCATCAGGTCATAACGGGGATTCGTACTTCTCAGCGTGTACCAATAGATTTGGCCGGTGGTGCTCCAGTCCGTGCCGATTTGCGGTTGAAGGTTTTGTCCGGGAGGGAGATTGACCTGGGTAAGCCTTTCCAGCACCTTCTGGCGGTTCCAGTCGTTGACGGAGCTGTCGTCGAAAATCATGATCACGAATGACAGGCCGAAAATCGATTCGGAACGCAGAAAGGTCATGTGCGGCATGCCGGACATTTGAATCTCGATGGGGATCGTGACTTGCTGTTCCACCTCCTCCGCGGAGCGGCCCGGCCATTGCGTAATGACCGTCACGTAGTTGTCGGCGATATCGGGATAGGCTTCGACTGGCAGGTTGTGGAACGAGATGGCCCCCCAACCGGCCAGCAGGACGGCAATGGCCAGCACCACAAATTTGTTGTTCAGCGCAAAATCTACGAGGGCCCGAATCATTCCTTGTCCTGTCTTCTTTGCCGATGCCCATGCTCAACCGCCCCAGACGGCCGCTGATCTGGAATGTCCGCCATGAGCCGTACTCGCGAGGCCGGATATGTTGTCGCCATCCGCTATTGAGCGAGCACGTGGTCCAAAACCAGCGCGTTCGTAACCACTTGCTGCCCTGGCTTGAGCCCTGACTTGATTTCCTGCAAATTCGTGTTCTCGGTCAGCACGTCTCCGCTGACGACTTCCACACGGCGAAACTTTTTGTCGGGCGAGGGAACGAAAACAAAGTCCCGATCGTGCATACGCAGCACGGCGGATGCCGGGACAATGGTGTGCATCTCCGTGGCTTGACCGCGGAATGTCGCCCTCGCGAACATGCCCAGCCGCATCATTCCGGGATTCTGCACTTCGATGCGCACCTTGGTCGTGCGAATACTGGGATCGAGGACGGCGCCAATGTTGCTGACGTTCCCCTTGAACGGTCGGCCGGGATACGCGTTCAGGGTGATCTCCGCCGTATCTCCGAGCCGGACAGTAGGTAGGTCATTCTCATACACGTCGCAGACAATCCAGACCGACGAGATATCCGAAATCGTAAACGGGCTGGGCGATGAGTAGGCCTGCACGGTCGCCGCGTTTGTCACTTCCTGATCGGTGATCACGCCCGTGGTGGGCGCAACGATGTCCACCATGCCCATGGGCTTGTCGGGATCGTTGCCCAGAAGACGAAGATGTTCGGTCGCGGTCTCAAGGGTGACTTTGGCATCATCTGCGGTGTCTTGCGCGACCTCCAGATCTTGCTGAGCGATGCCGCCGTGGGCGTACAGGTCCACGGCTCGATTTAACTGCTTTCGTGCAAGAAGCTCATCAGCGACGGCCTTGCGATAGGCATCGAACCCGCCGGCCACATCGTCGCTACGAATGGTCAGCAACAACTGGCCTTTTTGCACGGTATCGCCGAGTCGCGCGTGAATCGCCACGACACGCCCAGAGGCGAGCGAGACCACCGGGACATTGCGAGCCACGTCAGGCGTGACTGTCCCCGTGACCACCAACTCGGAGGTCGAGGGACGCTCAACGGCGGCCGCGAGCGGGAATTGCTCGGGATGATCCACCGTGAACAGGCTGGGGTCCGCTCCAGGCACGATGTTTGCGGGCGGCGGCGCCTCCGCTGCCGGGTCTGCATGCGCGCTACAGCCCACCAGCCCCAGTAGCGCCGACAGGCCGAGCACACAAAGAAATATTCCCAACGCTCTTCTTCTCTTCATTACGGTATTACGGTTCAATCCGCCTCAGCGCTAGCATCGACAGCTGCGAAACTTCAGCACACCCAATCTGCCGATGCACGATGTCCATGGGCGGTACGCCGACTGGGCGCGCAACCGAAGCACTCGCTCGGCGTATCCGCACTACTCTTATCGCGCAAGTCGCGGGATGCTTTGAGGTCACTTGCCGACAAATGGACGCACTCGCACCCGTGACTGCGTTAATTCTTTAACGTCCAGCTGTCCCTTATGGTCCGCGTCCAGCCTGTCGAACTCTGCATCCATAAACTTCATCCATTCTTCCTTGGAGACCTTGCCGCTCTTGTCCGTGTCCATCACGAGCAACAGTTGCTTAGCCGCATCGGTTGCGACGGCAAGCTTCCTTTCTTTCTCAGTTTTTTCAGCCGCCGGTGTTGGAGTAACTACCGTCGATTTCCCACCCTGGGCTTCTGCGGCGTTCACTACCATAGCTTCGGCTAAGAATACTGTTGCGACGATGGCGAGAAGAATCGGCCAGAGTCTAAACATGGTTCCGCCCCCATTTGAAATCGCTCGACCACGAGCAGCAGGCTTCCGCTTGAGGAATCCTGAATTCGACGCTAGAACTTGACCATGATCGCCATTCTGATGCTGGGCTCATCCTTTCGAAGGTCCGGAGTCCAAAGACCGCCGTGCGAATTCGCATTGCAGGTCGATTGCGCGAGGCCGAGGTTGGCGCCGTTTGGGTCGGTGGGGTTGGAGGCGTTTGGCGCCCACCCAAACCCGGTCGAACTTCCGTCCATGCAGACATAGTCCGCAGGAGAACCATTGTTGCCGTTCGGAGGAGTAATTCCACCTCGACCAGTGAAATACGGCTGGTTCGCGTGGCGGTAGCCGTACTCCCAGACGAAACTAATGTACTGTTTGGGCATGTAATAGAAGCTGGCGGTAGTGTCCCAGGCTTTGTACAGTGACCCGGGAAACGTTGGGAAGTAGGGCGATCCGGAGACCGCGTCCGCTCCATTGATGGGTTGGAGCAGCGTCAGATAGCGGCCCGGATTGTCCAGCACACCACCTCCTAGCGTTATTGCGTATTTGTCCTTTTTGAACCAAGTGCGGTCGTACAACATCCACCCCGCGAAGACTTGCTTGTACGCAGTGATCTGGCCCGCCGACTTCTTATTTCCAAGGCAACTTACTCCTCCACCGTATTCGCATCCCAGATCGCCTGTGAGGGAGAACGCCATCTTGTCGAGGGTCTTCTCCGGATGGTCGTAGTATTTGAGCTCGACGCTGTTGTCGGTGTGTAAACGTGAGCGGGCTCCGTTAAGGCCCAGCGTATCTTCGCCCATGCCGTAGTTGTTGAAGACGAACGAAAGCTTCGAATTCGGACGGTACAGAATCTGTCCTCCCAGACCGGGCACGTTGCCGTACCTGGCATAGGATTGCCATCCATTGATGATCCAAGGCTCAATCTTCAACTTGTCGGTCGGGAACCACTGGATGCGCACGCCATTGAAAAACCACGGTGTGTTGGACGATACGTACGAAGGCTGATAAGCCCAGTTATCGAAGTTCCAGTAGCTGAAGAGGCCGATGTAGGAAACGAAGATTCCAGCGTCGACGTTGAGCCCGTGATTCACGTTGAAGTGGTACCCGCCGTAGGCCTCGCCAAAGTACTTGTACGCGCCACGCAGGTCCCATTGGCCGCGGCCGACGCTGGCGTCGTTCCGCGGTGTTGTGACCCCAAACATTCCTCCCAGAGTCAAGATCCGGCCGCGAACGTTCTGCCAGTGGAAGTCGCCGCCGAAGCTGATTTGCTCAATTTGGACTTCGTTCGAGCGGAAGATCTCAGTCGATCCGCCCAGCGAGTCGTCCTTGGGATGGTTGAAACTGCTAACGTAATCAGTGTCCAATCTGATTTCCGGAGTGAAGAACTTCGAATCCCACACCGCTTCTTTGTTGTGGGGGCTGCCGTTCATCCAGCTCCAGTCGGCAAAGGCAAAAGGCTCGCTCGGCGGTTGTTTTGCAGGCTTGGCGGCCGGGGATTCGCTCGGCGCTTGCGCAGCCGATACAGCCGGACCCGCGCTTGTTGTGGTCGGGGCCGGCTCAGGTTTTGCCGGTACTGCGGCCGGGGCAGATGTCGCCGATCCTCCGGGAGATGGCGACGCTCGTTCAGTCGCGCTACGGCCTTTCAGTTCCGCTTTGAGTTGCTCGATCTCCGCCTGCATGGCCGCGAACTGTTTCGCGACCGCCGGAGATATTTCCGGGTCGGGCGCGGCTGCGGATCGGGCGTTCGCAGGTGCCGTGCTGTTCGTGGTACTTGTGTCACTGGGCAACGGTTCGTGCAGGGCAGCCACTTTCGGCTGATCGTTCGGTTGGGTCTGAGTCTGTGCGTAACAGCGCGCACCCTGACTAACACCGAGACTCAAAACAAGCATGGGAAGGCAGGGGGGAACCGCAACAGTCTTACGTAATAGAGTTCTCATGATTTTCAAGTTAGAATCCTTTCCGGTCTGAAATCCGGTTCCTTTCAGTGAATGACAGTCGTCTAATCTGGCTAGGGGCCAAAGGCGTTGGCCCGCCGCTTTTCTTGGGACGCAACCCTTGATTACATTCGAAAACTCATAAAGAACAGGTAAAAAGTTCATAAAGAGCACATAAAGCCTTTTTCAAGATGGAACGGCCCGGGGCAAACGGGCGCTAAGCAGTTGATCTTGGTGTGGAGCCAAAGCCTAAGGGGAAAAGAAGTAGCAATCCAATCGATAATTTTTCTACCGATGATCACGACGTAGTGGACAAGCGCAAGGAATGTGCGCAAGAACTCAACTCCGCTCGCTGCCAC
>PLHQ01000198.1:34720-34909 GCA_003138975.1 Acidobacteriaceae bacterium
GGTCGGACTCTATCTTCTCGGTGGCAGGCAAACACAGAATCAACGCTGAGGCTTCGAATTCCGCCGTCTGAAAAAGCTAATCACTCAAACCCAGATCATTCCGGTCGAAAGCCCGTTAAGATTCGAATCATTTCCGCGCGGGCTCAGTTCGAGATGTCCTTCTTGTTGTCTTTACGAACATTTTATGAA
>PLHQ01000196.1 GCA_003138975.1 Acidobacteriaceae bacterium
ATCGATCTCGACCTGCCCAGCGGCGACGAGCGCGAGAAAGTTATTCAGTATGTCTACCGGCGTTATGGCGAACGCGGCGCGGCCATGACGGCCAATGTCATCACCTACCGCAACCGCATGGCGGCGCGCGAGATGGGCAAGGCGCTGGGGTTCGATCGGGAAACGCTGGCCAAAATTTCTGCCGCCGTGGCTACCTGGGAATTCCGCGACGAAAACGATGCGCTCGACCGCCGCTTTCGCGATGCCGGCCTCGACCTCAAACATCCGCGTCTGCGCAAATATTACGAGTTGTGCCTTGCCGTGCAGGATTTGCCCCGCCATCTCGGCCAGCACTCCGGTGGGATGGTGATTTGCCAGGGGCAACTCGATTCCGTCGTGCCGCTCGAACCCGCGTCCATGCCCGGCCGCGTGGTGGTGCAGTGGGACAAAGAAGATTGCGCCGACATGGGCATCATCAAAGTCGACCTGCTCGGTCTGGGCATGATGGCTGTGCTCAAGGATTCGATCGATCTCATCCGCAATCACTATCGTGAGGAAGTCGATCTGGCGCACCTTCCGCAAGATGATCCCTCAGTCTATTCCGCACTGCAGCAGGCTGACACAATAGGCCTATTCCAGGTGGAAAGCCGCGCACAGATGTCATGCCTGCCGCGACTGCGTCCGAAACGCTTCTACGATATTGTGGTACAGGTCGCAATCATCCGGCCCGGACCAATCGTCGGGCAGATGGTCAATCCTTTTCTCTTGCGCCGACAGGGACGGGAAGAGGTTACTTATCCGCATCCTTCGCTCGAGCCTGTTCTCGCCCGCACGCTGGGAGTACCACTCTTTCAGGAACAACTGCTGCGCATCGCCATGATCGCAGCCAACTTCACGGGTGGTGAAGCTGAGGATCTGCGCCGTGCCATGGGTTTCAAACGATCGGAAGCCCGCATGAAAGAAATCGAAGCCAAACTGCGCGCCGGCATGACGCGCAACGGAATCTCGCATGATGCGCAAGAGCAAATTATTCTTTCCATTACTTCTTTCGCTCTCTACGGATTTCCCGAATCGCATGCTGCCAGCTTCGCGCTGATCGCGTATGCCAGCGCTTATTTGAAATGCCACTATCTCGCTGCGTTTACCGCCGCTTTGCTCAACAACCAGCCTATGGGTTTTTATTCTCCCGCCACGATCACTAAAGATGCGCAACGCCACGGATTAAAAATGCTGCCGGTGGATGTGATGCTCTCGGAATGGATGTGCACTCTGGAAGCAGTGGCCAGTGGGCAGTGGCCAGTGGGCAGCAAAACCTTGGCAGCGAACGCCCACGCGACAACCAGCGGGACACCGGGGCTACGCTTGGGCTTACGTTATGTTCGCGGGCTGCGCGAAGAAGGCGCTCAAGCACTGGTACGCGAACGCACGCGTGCTCCGTTCACATCCATTCACGATCTCACTCGCCGTGTTCCAGAGCTACGCAAAGACGAACTCACAACGCTTGCAGAAATCGGTGCGCTGAATTCAGTAGCCAGTAGCCAGTTGTCAGTTGCCAGTAAATCTGCGGCAAGAGCGGACTCGGCACCCGGTACTCGGTCCTCGCAACTCCACCGCCGCGACGCTCTCTGGCAAGTCGAACGCGCGGTGCGCGGTTGCGGGCCATTGCTGGAAAATTTGGCCGAACCCGATTTGCCTTCGCCGCTTCAGCCCATGAACCACGAAGAGCGCCTGGTGGCAGATTTTCACGGCACCGGGCTCACCGTGGGACCGCATCCCATGGCTTACCGCCGCGATTGGCTCAATGCCATGGGCATTCGACGCGCCAGCGAACTCCGCGATATTCCCAGCGGCAAGCGGCTTCGCATTGGAGGCTGCGTCATCACGCGCCAGCGTCCGGGAACTGCAAAAGGTTTTGTTTTTCTCAGTCTGGAAGATGAAACGGGAGTAGCCAATGCGATCATCGCTCCCGACCTGTTCCATAGCAACCGACTGCTGTTGGCCTCAGAACGGTTTCTCGCGATCGAAGGGATCCTGCAGAATCAGGACAACGTGATCTCAGTCAAAGCCGAGCGCGTGCTGCCGTTGTTCGTCACGAAAGCCGAAACCATCTCACATGATTTCCACTGAGCGGTGCGGACTCGAAACCAGAAAACTGGAAACTGCCTCACTGCTCCTGCGCCGGTTATTCCTCCGGTCTGCCATTCTCCGGTGGAGCGAGCGGTAGCCTGGTGGCACCGCGCATGATGTCGCGTTCTTCGGGTGAGAACATACCCCTGAAGCGGTAGGAATCGATGATCATCTCCCGCTGATCTGGTGGCATGGCGCGCAAATCACGGATAGCGGTGGTCACCATACGCCGACGGTTGGGCGGTAGCTGCTGCATCCTGTGGAACAGTTGCCGCGCCTTTTCCTTCTGGCCCGGCGTCAGATGCTCCCAGGTCTCCATGCGGTTCAGCATGCGCTGCTGCTCTTGCGGAGGAAGACTTGAGAAATGCTGCAGCCGCTGCCGTAACAACTGCTGCTGTTCCGGAGACAAACGACGAAAGCCGGGATCGTTCTGCAAGGCACGCTCCCGCTCGCCAGGCGGTAAACCCTGATAGTGCCGCAGCCAGTCGCCGGCATGCCCCTGCCGCGGCGGACGATTTTGCACTCCGTACAGTCCCTGCACGGGCCGGAAGTTGTTGCGCTGCAAGTTGCTACGTTGAGCCGGGCAGGGAGCGGTCATGATGGTCGCCACGGACAACACTACCGCCGCCATCCATTCCGTCATGGAGTTTTTCAGCCGCATTTCTCCCCGCCCTCAGGTTCGTCCCAGCCGCGCACGTTTTCATGCTGCAGACTTCGCTTCGCTTTATGGATTCGCCACCACATCCCGCTGTACTTCCAGGTCATCCAGTAGATCGAAGTCGGAATACAAATCGTGATTCTTTTCCAAAGCCTGCAGATCGCTTACCGCCGTACCCGGTTCGGCTTGCACCTCAGAGTCCGCTACCACGTTATTCCCTGGGCTGTAGATTCCACCGCCTTTGGTAAAGAACAAGCCCACACCAATTCCCATCAGCACCGTCAGCGCCGCAGCCAGCACGGGACGCCGGAACCACGTCGCCCAGCCGGCTTGAGGCTTAGCCATTTCTTCCCGCAGACGCGCCTGCAGACGCACATCAAAATACGGCGAAGGCTCCGGCGCTTTCCACTCATCCAGCAACGCCATCGTCCGCCGGAACTCTTCCATTTTTCCGGCACACGCGCCGCAGTCCGCCAGATGCCCGCCGATCTCCGGCGTCATTGCCATCAAGCCGGAGGCCAAGTCCGGCATTACTTCGCGAATTTCCTCGCACTTCATAACCATGTTCCCCTTAGGTTCTTTTCGCCAATGCTCACTTTGCCCTAACAAAAATCGCTTCTACACAAATTCTCTTAACTGTTCCCGCAAAGTCTCGTACGCCCGAAACAACAACGATTTGGTCGCCGACTCGCTCAACTTCAACACATCGGCAATCTGCTTGTAATCCATTTCCTGATACTTGTGCATGATTACGGCCAGCTTCTGCCGTTCCGGCAGGGCCTCCACTCGAGACCGAATCGCCAGCATCCGCTCGCGTCGCACCAAGGATTCTTCGACCGTAACTGTGCCGTCGGCCACATCCAGCGTAGTGCCCGTTTCCTCGTCCGGTTCGTCCAGGCTCACCGTCACTTCCGGCCGCTCGTGCCGTGTGTCTCGCGCATGATTCACTGCCAGATTCGTGGCGATGCGATATAGCCAGGTTGTAAACTTCGCGCTGGCTTCGTAAGTCTGGCGAGAGCGATATACCCGAAGAAAAACCTCCTGCGCCAGATCCTCTGCCACCGCCGTGTTGCGCGCCATGCGGTACATGAAGTTCACCAGCGGCCTGCGATATTTCTGCACCAGAAAATCGAAGGCGGACTCATCCCCCGCCCTCACCCGTAGCATCACTTCCGCGTCCGTAAAATTCTCGCCGCCGATAAATGCTGGCTGTAAACCGTTCGCCGGGCGAGGGCTTGCCGTCGCCATCAGAACGCTCCGGTCAATGGCAGCGGCGCCCACACTTGATCGAACCCGGCTGGGGGCGGAAAGTTGCTCTTCTTCTGGTTCCGATGAATCCCCAGAAACCCCCTTGGATGAGGAGGATACGGCGGGTCGAAGGGGTCTGGTTTCATCCGGCATGGAGGTTACTTTGGGCATGCAGAGTACCGGCGACCCGAACCGCCTGCGCCCCTGCCGCCGATAGGCTACCACGCCCGCTCTCCGCGATCCAAACGTCGCTCTCCAGAACCGAAGCACCGAGTTCCTCGGCTTCGCATTCGGCGGTGGAGTTGCAGGAACTGCGCACTGATGTTTGAATAGAAAACGTTGGGCGCTTAACTCAGCGGTAGAGTGCCATCTTCACACGGTGGAAGTCACAGGTTCGAATCCTGTAGCGCCCACCATCAACATCTCATTACCGCACAGCCACTTACAAGTGGCTGTCTTTCTCTCGCCGTCGAAAATCCGGCCCGATGCCAACCCGATACAAGCTCATTGGGTGGCCTCCGACGCGGGTTTTGTCGCCAGCAGTTGCTCCATGTATTTCCGCTGTGCTTCTAGTGCTTTGTTGAAGTTTCCGTGGGTGTAGACGGCCGTCATCTCTGGTTTGCTGTGACGGAGCAGCGTTTGCGAGATCGTAATGTCCTTCGTGATCTCGTTTGCCCATGTGCTCAAACTATGGCGGAAACGGTGCCAACCAAAACGCTCACCCTTTGCCACCAAACCCAGAGCCAAAGCGGCCGGTTTCACGAAATCCGCATTCATGGTCTGACCCCATAGCGGCTGCTTTCCGTTTAGCTTCTGCGAGGCAAGAATGTAGTCCTCGTTCTTGTTGTACTGGGTTTGCTGCCGCCATTCGGCCAGATATGACGCCAGAGCCCTACACATCGGAACGGGAGCCTTGCTGGCCAGCGTCTTGGTTCTCTTCTGTATCTCTCCGCGACGGAAAGTCTGGTCAATTCGGATTTTGCTTTCATTCCATTCCACGTGAGACCAGCGAAAGGCAAGACACTCGGAGATTCGGATGCCCGTTGAAGCAACCAGCAGCACGGCGATTTTCACAGGGTTGGGGATTCGCTCAACCAGAGCGATAACCTGCTCGGGCAAGAGCACCTTCACTTCTTCGTGATCTTCCTCGCTAGCCGGGATGGTGACCTTATCTAGTGGATTACGGACGGAATAAATCTCGTTGTGATCAACGAAGCTGAAGACCAACGACATGATTCCCGCAATCTTGGAGCAGGTCTCCCAGACATAATCTTCGCCGTCATGGAGGTCAACCAGCCAATTGCGGATCGCAAGCGGCTTAATCTCTTCCACGGTGACATCTTTCCAACGAGCGAGGATATGGTTGTTAATGTGATACTCATACGTTTCGATGGTGCCTTTCGTCTTGCGGCGACCGTCCTTCTTTCGAAAGGGCAAGCCGTCCTTGACGTATGTGGCACACAGTTCACCGAAGGTCGGACTACCAGAGGGGGGCCTATTGATGTACTTCTCGATCAGACCAAGCTCACCAACCTTGAGCCAAGCGGACGTTTCATCATCCCCAATGTTTGCGGCCAGACCGAGCCTGACGGTGTTTTCAACCATTTCACCGTCGCTCTCTCTCAGCCGCTGGTAACACCAGAGCCACGTCATTCCATCCGCCCGTTCACGCTGCCTGAGCCAGCCGCGCACTTTAGAATTATCAGCCATCGGATTTTGTCCTCCGGCTCTTAGGGGCTGCGGCCGCGATTGTACTCTGCTTAGGCTTGCCACGTCCGCAAACAATGGCATCGGCAACCTCAGTCAAGCGGAAACGCCATATTGTGCGGGTACCCATTCCTTGGGCCTTCAAAGGATGACAGGGTATTACGCCTCGGCGAGCCATTTCCAACACTTGACGACGCTTAATGCACAGGAAAGCAGCCACAGTATCGGCAGCAACAAACGGCTCGGGCTGGGAGCCAGCGTTCATTCGTCATTCAGCGAATGCCTTCCTGAGTAGTTTCCAATCGATGGGAATCTGGGGAGTCTTTTCTTTCCGACGCTCCCTTTTCGCCCGCGGCGGGTCGTCAACCACAAAGTCTGCGTTGAACTGCTTTGCGATGCCGTTAATGAGTACGAGAAAATCCGATTCTTCGAGACCGCGCAACGAGCGCAGAATTGCAGCAAATTGCCGTGGATATTTGTTGATGATGATCGAGAGGTCGGACGCCGTTTTTCCCGCCTTGGCGAGCAGTTCGTCAGAATTGTGGCCCAAGTCGTGGGCGATAGCACACAACTTCACTTCCGAAGGAGGCGGAAATTTTCCAAGTTCAATGTTGCATAGATAGGGGGCGCTCATGCCGACTCTTGCGGCCATTTCGCCGAGGCCGATCCCTTTCTGCTCCCGAAGACTGCGTAACGCTGCTCCGAATAGTTGCCCGGTTCCGCATTCCGGATCGTGGTTGCCCGGCACCACCAGCAATTGATTCGGGTCTTGCTCAAGTTCGCGAGCTAATGCCCGCAGCTTGTCCTCAGCCGGAGGCGCAAACTTCCCCCGCTCGATATTGGAGAGATAAGAAGGACTGATGCCGACGCGAGCGGCTAATTGCCGCAGTCCAATACCCTTTTCCTCTCGTATCGTTCGCAGCCTCTTCCCCAGCGGCACTTTGCTTCTGGTTTCTCGTGCCAGCCTGCCTGACGGCTCGTGCGATCTTCTCGGTTTCCTTGAAACGGCTGTTGAATGTACTTGCATGTTATAGTAATTTTCATGTTATAGTAATTCCGCATTTTGGGCAATGGGAAAAGACACAGGAGTTCCGCTGGAAACAGGCACGTTCCCCAAGAGATCACAGCGGGTCGAGAGCGGAGGGACTGCGTAAAGCCTTGTGCTGAAACTAATGTGTCAGGCGCGGGAGAGTTGATGAGTAGGTTGATTGCTAAGCGCGAGGAGCACATTGAGGATTGTGCGCTTTTCGGCAGTGTGCGTTCTCAAGCAGATGAACCTAGTGACACCGTGACACAAGGTCAGCAGAATCCGGTTCTCGAACGCCTCTCGGTGCGTCTGGAATTGCTGGATGACAGCGATCTTGAGTACCACGCCATGCTCATGGA
Organism: Acidobacteriaceae bacterium; assembly: GCA_003138975.1. Taxonomy (GTDB): domain Bacteria; phylum Acidobacteriota; class Terriglobia; order Terriglobales; family Acidobacteriaceae; genus Sulfotelmatobacter. The sequence continues at coordinate 7,106 of PLHQ01000196.1, forward strand.
ACTTCAGGAACTCCATGAGTTTTGCGCTGCGAAAGCAAGAGATGCCGCGTCCGCGCACCAGAACGCATACACCCACGAGCGCCGCGCATACGAGATCATCGCCAGCAATTATCCATTTTTTCTTGCGCTCCGAACGAAGCTCAAGAATCCGGGGCGGCGCGAAAAGGTTGAGGGCATAGACTCGTGGACAGAGTGGATCGACCGCTACTTCAAGTGGTGTTCACGACGAACTGTGTATCGAGCATTTCGGAAAGCGGCTCAATCCCGCCGACCCTCCTGACAAGGAGCGTTTGGCGGAGGAGATTTATCGGCAACGCAAGCGGTTCAAGTTGAAGAATGTCAACCGATGGCTGGGGGAGAAAAGGAATGGAGAGGTGTACCGGGGACGCTACCTAGTCCTTCTCCACTGGGAGCCAAAAGCAGCGGAAACGGTTGCGGGACTGGATGAAGAGATGCTGAAAAAGGGGATGACCAGCAAGCGCGTGCATGAGCGCAATGCCGCTGCAACCCTTGGAGCGCACGGCGTAGCCAACAGTCATCTTGCAGAACTATATTGACGACGTGATAATTCCGCCTGAGGCTCATGTCGATACACTTCACCGCAATGAGAACGATTCGACGCCCCGTAATGCTGGCGTCCTTCTGCCTTCTGGTGGGAAGCATATCGTTCTTGGTCGGCATGCTGATCTGGGCATACCGTCTCGATGCAGACTTCTCGGCGCGATACCAGTGCTGCACTCAAGAAGCCGTTGCGGCGTTTCATGACTCCTTCTGGTGGAGGTTTTCGATGGTAGAGAAGCTGGGCTTCGTTGGCTGTTTGGGATTGGCCGCTACGCTGACAAGTAAGAACGTCCTTAAGCTTGGGGCTTGGTCGGTGGCCGCTAGTCCGCTCCTGTGGCTCATCAATTTCGTAGCGTTTGGCGCGGATTGGGAAGGCTGGTCTGGCGCAACGACAGAAACCACGGCTATCGCGGTGTTCTGTGCAGGCTTGTGCCTGTTGGCCATCGGTGGTATGCGCGTCGGTTGGTCAAAACTGCACTCTTGACTTCGATAACTGTCGATAAAGTGCGCCATGAAAAGGCGCTCGCCTTTAGCGCAAGCAACTCCACTGCCCTCCAGTCTGCGCCCGATTCCTGCTCGGCGGAACTTGCGATAAAGTGTTTGCATCAACTGTCGCGATGCGCGGAAGTTTGAGCGGGTTTCCGCCACAGCAGATACGCTCCCCAGAGCATCGCAAAGCATATGGCCGAGTCCACAGCGACCGCTGACCCGATGAACAGGCCGAGATTAAGATCGGGACCCGGTTTGTTCAACGTTCCTGCGACCCACCAACCCGGCGTTCGCATCTTCGAGAGACCCGAAGCCGCCAATGCTATGACGACTGAAAGCAGGGCAACCTCGACAACATGCCGAAAGCGCCCGGCGACTGAATACGGCGGTACTGCGGGCTTACTTTTCTGTGGCTTCGGCCGAAACGATAGATAGCCGCCCCAGAAAATCACGATGATCGCAAGGAGTATGACCGCATTTATAAGAATAAATAGCGCGAAGTCCGCGAGAAAGCGCAAATCTGTCCACGACAAATTAGTCCACAACATCCGTACCCGCAGGAAACGCTCAGCCACAAACGATAAGACGATCAAGAATCCGCCAACCGCAGCGATATTCTGCCGACGCCTCATTGGCGAAACTTACCCTTTTTGAGCACCGCTGTCCACGTTACTTCTGCTTATGACGGTCCTCAAGGCATGGGAGTTAACTCAAGAATCGAGCCCACTCAGCGGATAAAAGGCGTTAAAGTGCGCCCTGAAAAGGCGCTGGACTTCAGCGGGTGCAACTCCCGCCACTGGCCTCGATCTGCGCCAGATTCCTGCTCGGCGGGACCTGCGATAAAGTGCTAACTGTTAACGACAGTCATTCACCTCCATCGGCCTATGGTCATGGGCCCAGCGATCTGTCCATTGGCTTCAACGTCAATCATCGGCGGCTCTTGCCTTAAGATGAAGAGATGCCAAAGGCAATTGTTGCAATCGGGGGCGGGGAGATACGGACAGGAGGAACCGCGCCAATTGACCAAGAGATTATTCGGCTGACGAACAAGAAACATCCGAAGCTCCTCTTCATCCCCACCGCAAGTTCCGATTCCGAAAGGTATTGGAAGCACGTGCAGGAATATTTCGGCGGATGCCTCAAGTGCAATACGGACGTGCTCTTGCTTCTGGCTGACGGGATTTCCAAAGAAAAGATCGAAAGAAAGATCGGCTGGGCGGACATCATCTATGTCGGCGGGGGAAACACGCTGCAAATGATGCGGGTCTGGCGATTCTTGGGTGTGGATAAGCTGCTAAGAAGAGCCTACGAGAATGGAACTGTGCTTTCTGGCATCAGTGCAGGTGCCATATGCTGGTTTGATTCTGGACATTCTGATTCGATGTCCTTCTCCAATCCAAGAGACTGGAACTACATCAATGTAAGAGGCCTTGGCTTCATCAAGGGAGTCCATTGCCCCCATTACAACAGTAGGACGCGGGGAGTTCCGCGAAGGAAAGACTTCCGAGACATGATCCGCCGAACGGGCGGCATTGGCATCGCTATCGAAAACAACTGTGCGATAGAGTTCATAGACGGGCGCTTCTACAAAGTGATTACTTCTAAAGACTATGCCCGAGCATACCGAGTCTACAAAGACGGTGGCCAAGTCCTCACTGAACGAATACGGCAGCAGGAACAGCTTGCACCCATCGAGCTGCTTTATCGCCGCGATGTTGTTGAAGGTGCAGACCACGGTAGCTGTCGAAAAACTGCGCTGTGAAAAACGCTGGACTTCAGCGGGTGCAACTCTCGCCCGGAACTGCTTCGTTCCACCTCGGCACCAGACGGTGAATACAAGGAGCGCATGGTCGCCTACGCCGGGGCGATCCAGCCGCCGCGCTCGTTCCCGGCTCTCCGTTCTGGTGAAGTGGTCATGAACCTCCGAGTGCCACGTTCTTTTGGGCCTTCGCTGCCACTCAGTATTAGGCCGCATGACTTTTTCATGCAAACCCTTCTATATCCTCCGTGGTAATGCCATCGATATTTTGACGAACTTGCAAACTAAAGTGGACTGCGTTATAACCTCGCCTGCTTACTACCTGCAAAGAACCTATGGAACAAGTTCCTGCGAACTGGGAAGAGAGTCATCCGTGGCTGAGTACATCGACAATCTTGTGGATGTATTCAAGGCGATTCCCCTCGAACCGTGGGGCAGCATTTGGGTCAACATCGGGGACAAGCGAGGTAAGCAGGGAGAACTGCTCGGCATACCCGAACGCTTTTGCATCGCCATGAATGATGCGGGATTTTATCGGATCGATAACGCTATATGGGCAAAGGAGTCCGTCCGCATCGATGGCACGTCTGTCGGTCAAGCGATGATTGAGCCTGCGAAGCGGCGACTGAACGGCAATGGTCATGAGCCCTTCTACCGTTTCGTGCTCGACCCGAGACAAGCATGGTCGGACACTTGTGCCGTGCGAATTCCGAGACGAAACGTAGGCGACATTCGCTACCTGCCGGACACATTGATGCGTTGCCACACCTCCTTGGAGGGTAGGAATCTCACAAATGTTTGGAATATTCCAATGGGGCAAACAAAGGAAAGCCACTACGCAGTATTTCCCTCGGCACTGATCGAACGTCCGGTTGCGATGACATGCCCGCTGGAAATTACTGCTGAGGGACCTAAACATCGAATAGTTGAGATGGTGCCCTACGAAGAAGCTCGACCGTCCAGCAGGGGCATCGGCAGGTACACAAAGCCTGAGGATGAAACCCGCACCAAGTCAGGGCGTCAGGACACCGGGAGGCAATACGTCCCGAGGAAGCCCGTGACGATGGGATGGGAGCCAGACCTGCCAGCGATCCGTCGAGGCATTGTGCTCGATCCATTTTGTGGCACGGCCACCAGCGGCGAAGTCGCACTCAAGCTGGGGCGTCACTTTATTGGGATCGAACTGTACGAGAACAATGTGAAAATCGCCGAGGATCGGTGCCGCCAAGCTCACCTCCTCCGTCGTGAATATGAAGCAAGGAACCCAATGAAGGCGAGTACGGCGAGCTTTGACGAAGCTTTGAACGACACAATGCCGGATGAAGTGCAATTCAGATTTGATTTTGATGCGGGAGTTCCGTGGGAAGAAGCATCTTGAAGTGGTTTGTTTATCGTGCCTTGGCCGAAATGGAAAATGTGATGCTTATCGACCGCGGCGAGGCTTTCCGCGTTGTTCGGCCCAGTACCGCATGTAGGTCGTCAGCATTCTGCCGTTGCCCGGATTGCTGAGCATTGCCGGAAGCATGATGATGCGCACGATAATCCAGATGGACAGAAGTACATCTACAGCGATCAGCAGCCACCTGTCTATGCTCATTTGGCTATCACCCCTCAAAGCGCCGATGCTAGGGAAACCACCGCCATTCCAATACCAGTGCGGCGTTTATCCAAACGTGAACACCCGCCCTCTCAATTACACCAGACATAGGGTCGTCACGAGCGAACTTCGGTCACCACCGCAGCATCGTTGGAGGGGCGATGATGGGTAGTTGCAAGTGCGGAGCGGCGGTCAACAGAGGTAAAGAGCACAATGAAGACGAAGACATGGACAGTGATCGCTAACACGGGCAAACAGGCGGACCTTGAATCCGGCCTTGAGAAAAAGGCGGTTCAAAAGCCGCCGCACATTAGCGCCAGAGAATTTGTCCATTGGCTAGCGCCTGATAGCCATATTGATGACGATTCTTTGCTATCACTATTTAAGGTGTAAGGACTTCTGCCTGAGCACGAACACCACCTTCTGGTCTTAAGTCTGATCAGGCCTTGATCAACTAAAACGGCAAAGGGAGGGCGTTTTGTGGCCGATGGTGCTGCTCACTAGAGAGAAATAGTGTTCCATGGCTCCACAAGCTCCGTTTGGGACCCAGTTGAGAGCGGTGTAACTCTCCCGTAACGCTAGAATGTGGATTGATGTTTAAAGTCGCTAGCTGGAATTTGAATTCTGTTCGCTCTCGGCTGACCCTTGTCACGGCATGGCTGATAGTTCGCGAACCGGATGTGCTGTTGCTGCAAGAATTGAAGGGGACGGAGTTCCCGTTCGAAGCCTTCAAGTCGCTCGGCTATGAGAGTGTCGCGGTGACGCAGAAGGCCTATAACGGGGTTGCCATTCTGTCGCGACATCCGATGAAGACGATTGCTAAGGCTCTCGTCGGAGACGATTCCGACAGTCATGCGCGGTTCTTGGAGGTAATCATCAAGGGCGTCCGCGTCGTCAATATTTATGCCCCCAATGGCAATCCGGTAGGGAGTGACAAGTTTGCGTACAAGTTAGCTTGGATGGATCGACTGACTCAGCAAATGATTAGATGGAAGCAGGACGATGTGCCGACGCTAATAGGCGGCGACTTCAACGTGATTCCTGAGGACATCGACTGTCACAAGCCGTCTTCATGGGAGCACGATGCTTTGTTTCAGCCGGAGCCACGAGCCCGCTATCGTGCGATGTTGGGTATGGGCTATACGGATGCGTTCCGGTCGTTGCACGTGGGCGAAATTGGACACTTCACATTTTGGGATTACTTTCGGCAGGC
>PLHQ01000071.1 GCA_003138975.1 Acidobacteriaceae bacterium
ACGGGAACCTCGGGTTCCATCCAGAACTCCTCCGATCTGGGGCGCGGCGATGCTGCCGTATACGTCAACGGACAGCGCGCGCTTTCCAACAGTGTGGTCATCAATGGCGTCGATGCAAACTCCATCGGCACCGGATCGATGCCCAATCTCTCCGTCCCCTCCATCGACTCGCTGCAGGAATTCATCGTTCAAACTAGCATGTACGATGCTTCGCAAGGCCGCAACGCCGGCGGCATCGTGGCCGCCATCACCAAGTCCGGCACCAACCGGCTCCATGGCGATGTCTACGAGTTCCTGCGGAATACGGACTTGGATGCCAACAATTTCTTCCTGAATGGTGAGAATGGAGTGGTTACGCCGCGGCCCACCTACCAACGCAACCAGTTTGGCGGCACCTTGGGCGGTCCGGTAATAAAGGATCGTGCCTGGTTTTTTATCTCCTATCAGGGCACCCGCGAAACCAATGGCACCTCGCTGACCAACTCGCTCGCCACCGTATTTCTGCCCGCCTTTTTGGGATCGCAGCGCGATCCCGCATCTCTGGCTGCTTTTTCGATGTGTTATGCCCCGTTGCTATTTGGATACGTAGATCCTGTGGCTGCGGCAGCTCTGACGGCTAAACTCCCCAACGGGCAGTATATGATTCCTGCGATCCCCGGCGTCACCACCGCCGCCGGTTGCACACCCGGAGAAGGGGCGACGACCAAGCCCGTCCTGGAGACGATTCCCTCCAACTCGACTTACAAAGAAGACCAGTTCAATACCAATTTCGATGTCAAACTGAATAACTCGAACCGCTTCTTCGCCAAGTACTTCTTTGCCGCTAACCGCACCAATCAGGCGCTCTACGATCAGTTTGGCGACGGCAACGCGCTGCAGGCGCCCGGCTGGCCGACCGAGGAAGACGTTGACCAACGCCTGCTTTCGGTAGGGGTAACCTCAGTGATCTCCAGTCATTTGCTGAATGAAGTCAGGTTCGGCTGGAGCACAATTTACGGCCCCGGCAAACCATCTCAACCCATCAGTTCCTCGCAGTTAGGAATTTCATCGCCGTTAAGCAGCTTGTTCCCCGGTATGCCAACAATATTGTTCGCGAACTTGTTCACTCTGGGGCCGTCTCCGCTGGCCACCAACTACGCGGCGACCAACACCTACAGCGCCAGCGATATGATGACGTGGACAAGGGGCCGGCACACCTTCAAATTCGGTGGCGAATACAAGCGGCAGGCGCTGGACGCTCCCTATTTCGATGTATTCCCCAACGGCGAAATGGTCTTCTTTGGGGCTGCTCCCCTCCCCACTCCCAGCGTATTCGGAGATTTTCTAGCCGGGTTTAACTTTGTCTCCGTGATAGGCTCGGGCACGAATAGCCTTCACAATCGCGCCAATGACTTTTCGTCCTTCTTCCAGGACGATTGGAAGGTCAATTCCCGCCTTACGCTCAACCTGGGATTGCGCTATGACTACTTCGGTCCCACCACCGAGACCGACGGCCATTTTGTCGGCTTCGACCCGTCGAAGGCTACTACCACTCCTCTGCCTGCTGTACCTGGCTGTTTGGCTACTTGCGGGGTAGCCGTCACCGGCGGCTTCGTCCAAGCCGGCAATGGAAACCTGCCTGGATATCCCAAGGTCAGCGACGGCCTGGTGGATCCCAACTACAAAAACTTCGGGCCGAGGATCGGCTTCGCTTACCAGGCAACGGACAACGGTAAGGTTGTCGTGCGCGGTGGTTACGGCATTTTCTTCGACCGGCCCAACATGCGGCTATTTAACAGCCAACTGTTCAACATGCCTTACGAAATGCTGGCTACCGCGCTGGAAACTCCGTCCGAAAGTCCATTTGTGCAAGTTCCGCTGCCCAGCGCCTTCCCGCTGACCCCCAGCGGCAATCCCAGTTACTTCCCATTTGGGGGATATCCGGCCGTCCTGCCGTATACACCGTATGGTTCGACCACGCTCACGCCCACAGTAGTTCCGGCCACCGGGCTCTATCCCGACCTGCACGACTGGAGTATCCCGTACGTGCAAACTTTCAACCTCGGAGTGCAAACCAGCTTCGCCAATAACTGGATGCTGGATTTGGGCTATGTCGGTTCGGAAGGACGAAAGTTTCCGCGCTTGTTCTCATTCAACCAGGCGGCCACGCCAGCCTTCGGTGGATATTACCCAGCGGGTAGTCTGGGCGGACCTTTGTTCCCCGGCTTCGGCAATCTGCCAGCCCCCGGATTGGGTAGCCTACTGATGGAGAGTAACTCCAATTCCAATTACAACTCTCTCCAGGCGACCCTGAACAAGCGCTTCTCCCACGGCCTGCAAATGCTGCTCAGTTACACTTGGTCACACTCGATTGACGACTACTCCGGGAGCGACGTAAGTGACATCACGGTGACCCCGGGCGACCTCGTCAACCAACAGAGGAACTATGGCAACTCGGATTTCGATCGGCGGCAACGCTTTGTCGCGAGCTACTTATACAACCTTCCCGACGTCTACCGTGGCGGCTCGGCCTTCGGGAAAAAACTGCTTGACTCCTGGAGCTTGTCGGGAATCGTGACCCTGCAATCCGGCCTTCCGTTCTCCATCTACGGCGAGGATACGCTGTTTGCGGCAACCACAGGCGACCTGGCGCCTGGCCGAACAGTGGCGTCTGCGATCAAGGGCGGAAACGTGGCCGACCGCTTGAATGAATATTTCGACACGAGCGCTTTCGTGTCGCCCTCGGC
>PLHQ01000006.1 GCA_003138975.1 Acidobacteriaceae bacterium
AGTTCACGAATAAAGCGGGTTAGGGGCATCGCTGTTGGCATAGTCACCGTGCTGGTGGTAGCGGCGATGGTTTATTTCTCCTCGAATGCGAGCAAAGCCAGCGAGATCAATTCTGTCGCCGTTTTGCCGCTGGTTACGAACAGCAGTGATCAAAACACACAATTTCTCAGCGATGGCATTACCGATAGTCTCATCGACAGCCTTTCACAGATTCCCCATCTCAAAGTCATGTCGCGGAGTTCTGTTTTCCACTACAAGGGCCGGGAGATTGACCCTGAATTGGTCGGTCGAGAACTGAAGGTCAAGGCGGTACTGACAGGACGCTTGATGCAGCAAGGCGACAATCTGTTCTTGAGCACCGAACTAGTAAACGCAACCGATGACAGCCACATCTGGGGAGGGGAATACAGTCGAAAAGTTGCCGACATCCTGTCCCTTCAGGAAGAACTGGCCCATACGATTTCAGGAAAACTCCGGCTCACGTTGTCCAACGACCAGAGACAGAAACTTGCCAGACCGATCACGTCGAACCCCGAGGCTTATCAGTTATACGTCAAGGGGCGATACTACGCCGACAAGTGGACGGGGGAAGGGTGGAATAAGGCAATTCAGTTCTTCCGCCAAGCCATCGACAAAGACCCGAGTTACGCTTCGGCATATGCGGGGATGGCAGAGTCGTATACGATGCTCGCCTTTAATTCATACCTGCCTCCGAATGAGGCATTTCCGAACGCGATGGCGGCAGCAAAGCGAGCGGTTGATCTGGATGATGGTTTGGCTGAAGCACATGCCTCGATGGGTCTCGTTTCCCTCATGATGTGGGATTGGGCACGCGCCGACCAAGAACTGCGGCGTGCTATCGAGCTGAATTCCAATCTTTCGGATGCTCACGAATATCGCAGTTGGTATCTTGCTGCCGTCGGGAAACTTCCCGAGGCTGTTAGCGAGGGCAAACTGGCGCAAGACCTTGATCCGCTCTCAATCTCAGTAAACACGGGATTGGATACGCTGTACTACCTTCAGCGTGACTACGATAAAGCGTTGGCACAGTGTCGGAAGGCTCTTGAGATCAGACCGGATGCAGGAACGGTACACTACGATTTGTTTGATATTTATTCCGCGAAGTCGATGCGTGATCAAGCAATTGATGAACTGGAACAAGAAATCAGGTTGGAGGGTGGGCCAGAAGAAGCAGCAAGTATCGATCAGAGTTACAGACAAAACGGTTATGCAGGGGCGTTGCGCAGGGCGATTGAGATCGGCAGTAACACTTCTGTCGAGGACTATGACCCTTACCTTGCAGCCAAGGGCTATATGCTCCTTGGTGACAAAGATCACGCGCTCGTCTGGCTGAATAAGGCGGCCGAGGCGCATTCTCAAATTCTTTTCATCAAATTCGATCCATACTGGGACTCCATCCGCTCCGACCCCCGCTACGCCGACCTCCTGCGTCGGATGGGGCTGCCGCAGTGATCGGTGGTCAAAAGGTATACCCCTGCGCCAGAGGCCCTGCCTCTTTACCAAGAAGTAATCGCCGCATTGAAAAGGCGGCACTTGCGGTCTCTCGAACACCCTCGAAAAACGCAGCCCTGCGGGCCACCCTCGGTTTTTTGCTTCAGCCGCGTCTGCCGCTGGTTTTGGGGTGACTCTGCTGCGATCTCTGTTCAAAGGAGATTACGTTAGAAGTGTTGCGTGTTTAATGTTGCGGCGTTGCAAGGATTGCCTTTGTGATCCAAGCCTGCTCTCCCATTACTTAGGTCATGCCGCGCAATCTGGGTTTTGAAGCTCACGCTCCTTGAATCCTGACCAATCGGCGATGAGTTAAAAAGGGTTATAGCTCGTCTACTGAAATGTGCATTGGAAGTCATAAGAAGTAATGGCACCAAGGGTAATCTGGCCAGTGATGTCGATCACAAACATGGGGTTGGAGATGAAGCAAACTATCACCATAATGACAAAACTTCTAGTAATTGAAGACAGCAGGTTCACACGGGACACAATCAAGGGGATTTTCGCTGAAGCAGGCGTCAGCGTCGTCGATGCTAGCGATGGAGAGGAAGCTTTGCAGTTGGCCCGTCATAGTAAGCCGGACCTCATAATCTTGGACATGCTATTGCCGAAAATGGGGGGCGAGCTTGTACTGCAATCCCTCAAGCAAGACCCGACGACTGCCAACATCCCAGTTATTATTGTAAGCAGTCTCCCCCAGAGTAACGCGGAAAGGCTGACGAATGGTGGTGCAATAGGGTATATCGAAAAATCGAGTTTAAACTTGATGGCAGGCGGGCAAAATCTTCTGGGGCTCGTGAACGGACTTCTCAAGGCAAAGGGACAGCTTACTACGGTCTAACATATGGAAACTCAAGAATCAGCGGCCTCAACGACTCGCAAGGGTGATCGTATTTCAATCTCAATCAGCGTTCGGGTCTCGTGTATCGATCTCGCGGGTGAGTGCTTCACCGACGTTGTGCAGACGGTGAATGTTAGCCGTAGCGGTTGCTGTCTGCCTTTAAAGTGTTCCTTGGCCCCGGGGCAGAAAATTCACTTGCAACGGATGGGCAGCGGCGAGGAAGCGGTCGGCCGCGTAGTGGGGCAGACTGGCATTCGTTCCGAACGCAATCTTTATGGGATCGAAGTGCTCAACCAGAGCGACAATTTCTGGGGTATTCGCTTTCCTCGACAATGGGGTAGTCGGTTTCCTCGACAAAAGGAACTGGAAGAAAGTAACTCACGCGCACTTCTCAAATGCGCTGTGTGCCAAACCTGTCACGTGACTGCCCTCTATAGTGGTCCCCGAAATTTAGACCACCCAATAAGTTAAGTTAAGATTTTGGCGAAGTCGTTGAGGCAGGGGAGAGCGATGACAACGACGAGACAACGTCACAGTGCGAAGTTCAAAGCGCGGTTGGCGCTGGAGGC
>PLHQ01000187.1 GCA_003138975.1 Acidobacteriaceae bacterium
GGTCGTTGCGGGACTGTTCCCGTTGAGCGTTCCGGGGGAGTTGCGGGCTGTTGACATTTTCCGCGTAGGCGCGGAACAGAGCACGACGTTGTTGAAGGACGATCCAACTGTCAAAGCTGGTCTGCTCAAGACTGAAATCCATCCCTGGGCCACAGGCAAAGGGGTGCTGGCGTCAGGACAGCCGCTGCAGTAACTAACAAACCCTGCGATCGGAGGCTGCCCGGTAAAGAAGTTCGCGGAGAACAGAAATTGGAAACTGAGAACCGAGAACAGCTTTCCTACCCGCCAGCCTTCAACTCGGTGAGCACCTGTTTGGCGATTTCTTTCAAGGTCTCAAACACCCCCGTGCCCTGAAACGCCACCGCCTCGATCATGGCCTCATTCTTCTTGCGCAGCTCTTTGCTGAGGGCTTCTGTGGACAGAATATTGGGCAGATCGCGCTTGTTGAGCTGCAGCACGTAGGGAATTTTGTTGAAGTCGTAGCCGTGCTCTTTCAGGTTCGACATCAGATTATCGAGCGCTTCCACGTTGGCGTCCATGCGCTGTTCCTGCGAGTCAGCGACGAAGACGATGCCATCCACGCCGCGCAGAATCAGCTTACGGCTGGCGTCGTAGAAAACCTGCCCCGGCACGGTGTAAAGATGGATTCGCGTTTTGAACCCGCGCACCGACCCTAGATCGAGTGGGAGGAAATCGAAGAACAAGGTCCGCTCGGTTTCGGTGGCGAGCGAGATCATCTTGCCCTTCTGCTGTTCAGCGGTCTTCTGGTAGATCACCTGCAGGTTCGTGGTTTTGCCGCCCAGCCCAGCGCCGTAGTACACGATCTTGCAATTAATCTCGCGGGCTGCGAAGTTGATGAAACTCAAGGCTTTCCTCAAAAAGCGCGGACCGCACACCCTTCCGCGCACAAAAATATCCCTTTGGGGGCTCGGGCCTTTTATATCACACGCGCGCGATGCCCCGCAGGTTACTCAGGTGACCCCTGCCGGGGAGAGGGCCAGGAAGCTGGAAAATACCACGGAATTGTCGATTTCCTGATTGTTGATGGAAAAGCTGCCTTCTTATCCCGAAGGGCCTTTCAATCAACAATCAGCCTCCCTACCGCGTCGCCAGCGCGGGATAATATCCGGCCTTCGTGTAAATCTTTAACCCCGGGCGGTTAACCAGGACCTCGATGTCGTGGTAGGCTTTCGCTATCGGCGTCTTTGGCGGGATCGGCGTATAGCCCAGCGTGTACTGGCTTCGCGCCTCACCCATGGCCTGAGCATAGCTATCTTCAATCGCGCTCTGCGAAAGCTCCTTATAAACCGGCAATCCGCCCGTGGCCGACACGTATTTTGGCAGGATGTCGTCATAACCCTGTTTCGGCAGGCGAAGTCGCTCCAACTTGTCGTACACCGGCAGCGCTCCGCTGTCCAACGCCACCGCCTTCACCTGGATCTCGTTCGATAACAATACCTTCAGCACATCGCGGTAGCTGGCCTCGCTGCCATACTCCCGCCCATCGCTGATCACAAAAATGATCTTGCGCCGCGTGCGGTCGCGTTTGCGCAGGTCGAGCGCCGCCCGCAGGATGGCATCGTTCAGAACATGCGCTTCTTTCGGCGGAGTGTACACCGGTTGTGTGGGACTGCCCACCGGGATGCCGTTGATAATCGGCCCATTCGGCGCCAGTGGGCCGCTCATCACCGCCACGCCGTTGTTGCGCCCACGTTCCACTTTCATCTGATTCAGCAACGCGGTTAACTTCTGCGAGGCTCCGATAAAATCGCTGACTTCGCTCACCGTGCTGCTGTAGGTATAAAGCGCGATTTCATCATAAGGGGCAAACGCCCCTACCAGGGCCGAAAATGTCTGGTTCACCTTTTGTACCGACGCATCTGGCATGCCCAGATCCAGCACAATCGCCACGGAAAGCGCGAACGGATCGCTACTGAAAAAGCTTAATTTCTGCAGTGCCCCGTTTTCCTTGACGCTGAAGTCGCTGGGCAGGAGGCCGTCGACCCTGCGGCCGTCGCGATCCTTTACCGTAACCGGTATCTGCACAAAATTGGTATGCACCACGTAGGTGTAAAGCTGTTCCTGAGCGAGGGGCGCCTTGGTTGAACCCGGCGGCACGGTCTTGACCGGCGGCATGGGTGGTGGTGGTGGCCCGGAGGTCTCGTCACCAGGAGCTGTGCGGGGCTCGGCCGGCGTGGCATTGGGCTGGTTCGTCCACGGGTTCCTGTCGGCTGTCGCCGGTTTCTTTTCCTCCGGCCGGGGAATTGCGGGCGGCTCGGGTCCCGTGGCGGAAGGTTGCACCGTCGGCGCATCGGGAATGGCATCCTTCTGTGCCGGCTGGGTTGGTGCGGGCTGCGTCTGCTGGGCTTGGCTCCCGGAAGACTGTGCCCCAGCCTGCGCAACGCCTATGCCAAGGTATCCGGCGAGACATCCGGTAACTAGAACGGCGGCCATCCATCCGGCTTCGACCGTCCGTGGTCTCTCTTGAGCCGCGGTTTCCTTCCTCACAGTCACCTTCCGTTCCTTGCCCCAGAGTCAGTGTCCCAAAATCATTATCCTTGGTTCCAGCCAACTAAAACAATAAAAACACCTTCACAACCTTGGGATGCCTGAACCATCCCATTTGGTGCATCTAACTTCAAAGGACTAGACTAACAAAAACCTCGCGAGGGAATCATTCGTGCCCAAACTATCCGCTAATCCGAGATTCTTGCCGAACTTGGCCGCTGCCTCGATTCTGTTTTTCGTCGCAGCCGTGTCGGGCGCCGCTCCGGCCGCCCTGGCTCAGAACTCCACACCTTCCCAGCCCTCCGATGCGGGACAATCCGACACTGAGAAGTCCGATCAAACCCTGAAGGTCAACGTCAACGTGGTGGGAGTCTTCTTCAATGTCAAGGACAAGCACGGCGCGCTGATTCCCAATCAGACCAAAGACGACTTCCAGGTCTTCGAAGACAGCAAGCCGCAAACCATCAAATACTTTACCGCCGAATCGAATCTCCCGCTCACCCTGGGTATCCTCATCGATACATCCGGCAGCCAGATACGCGTCTTGGACATGGAGAAAGAAGTTGGTGGAGCATTCCTTCGCCAGATTCTCACTGACAAGGACGAAGCCTTCGTAATCGACTTCGACGTCGAATCCGAACTGATTCAGGACTACACTCGTGACGTTCACCGCCTGCAATCCGCCCTGAACAAGGTGAAAATTAACAGCGGTGTCTCGAGCGGCGCCGGCGGAATTCCCGGCCTCGGACAAGGGCCCGTGCCTGTGCACAACGCTCCGGGTACCGTACTCTACGATGCAGTTTATCTTTCCGCTCACGACATGCTTGCTAAAGAGGTAGGGCGCAAGGCCATGGTCCTCCTCACCGATGGCGAGGACGAGGGCAGCAAGCTCAAAATCAAAGATGCCATCGAAGCTGCCCAGAGGGCCGATGCCATCGTTTATGTCCTGCTGTGTGCGGATCGCGGTTTCTATGGTCCCATGAACATGGGCTATTCCGGCGAGAGCGAAATGCGCAAGCTCACCGAAGCGACTGGAGGCCGGGTCATTAACGTGGGAAACAAGTTCGACAAGCTGAAAGAGGCTTTCGACCAGATCGCCGCCGAACTACGCAGCCAGTACAACCTCGGCTATACCTCGACCAATACCGTACTCGACGGCGGCTACCGAAAACTGGAAATTAAATCGAAACAGGGCTACAAAATCCAAACCCGCGCCGGATACTACGCGACGAAGCGCGACCAGCAGCAATAGTGTGGAACGGACACTCCTGTCCGCTGCGTCTGGGTTTGGTCTTGTTCTTGATCCTAGCTGTCGCTTGCCAGGCAGCCGACTCCCTGGCATTATTCGACCGCATTACGGGAAATTACTTCGTGGTACCACTCCGCACTGAGCTTGGGTGTGCGCGCCTGCGTTTTGAAGTCAACGTAGTGAAGGCCGAATCGCTTGCTATAACCGTCCGCCCACTCGTAATTGTCCATCAGGCTCCAGAGGAAGTAACCCTTGATCGGGTAGCCCTCCGAAGCGGCGCGATGCAGGTGCGTGAGGTGATTGCGCAGATACATCACCCGGTCGGTGTCCTCGATGCGTCCGTCCGCGGTTACCACATCATCCGCGGAGCAACCATTCTCCGTGATGTAAAGAGCCTTTGGTTTCCAAATGTCGCTGACGTTGCGAACCGCCCAATACATAACTTCTGGGCCGATGTACAGCCAATCTGAAGCCATGCGCGGATACGAAGACTGGCGCTTCTCCACCGTGTAGCCGGCCGGTGACGCGTCGGCGCGCACATACTCCGGGGTGTACACGTTGAGGCCAACGAAATCGAGTGGGCTGCTGATGACTTTCATGTCGCCGGCCTCCACCTTGGGAGCGTTCGCGCCCTCCCGCTGGAGATAGCCGTCGGTGTACCTGCCTTCCATGACTGCCGTGAGAAACGGTGCGTTTTCCTCCCGGGTCGCACGCCGCGCAGCCTCAATGTGCTCGCCACTCTCGATTACAGGCACATAGACCGTCGCATTTTCCGCGAGGCCGATCTGCGTCCCACTCTTGGCGTTGGCCCGGATGGCCTGTACCGCCAGGCCGTGCGCCAGTACGGCATGGTGGCGGATCTGATTCACCTGTGCATCCGGCAACTTCAGGCCCGGTGCAAACTTCCCGGTTTTGTAGCTCAGATCGGTGAAGCAGGTGAACTCATTGATGGTGAAGAAGTGACCAACCCGATCCGAAAGCTGCCGGGAAATATACCCTGCGTAATCGGCGAACGCTTGTGATGTGTCGCGTGACTGCCAGCCGCCCGGCAAAGCCTGCGGCAGGTCCCAGTGGAACAGTGTGATGTACGGCGCAATATTATTCTTGAGCAGTTCGTCAACCACGCGCTGGTAATACGCGAGGCCTTTCTCGTTTGGCTGGCCTGTCCCATCGGGGAAGATTCGTGACCACGAAATGGAGAAGCGGTAGCCTCCCACACCGAGATTCTTGAGCAGCTTCACGTCTTCCTTGTAGAGATGGTAGGAATCATCGGCGACGTCGCCAGTTTCTCCCTGAAACGTCTTGCCCGGCGTGTGCGAGAACGTATCCCACACCGATGGCTTCCGTCCGTCTTCATTCACCGCGCCTTCAATCTGATAGGCAGCGGTAGAGCAGCCCCAGACAAAGTTGGGGGGAAATCGCAGCAATCCCGCCTTGACCATTTGTGCGATTGCAATTCGCGGGAAAGACGCGCTGGCAGCGGCTGCCGCGGCGGCGCCGGCCAAAGTCTTACCGAATCCTCGACGTGTCAGATTTTTCATGGGCGCAAGAAGATTACCACTAGCGCGTACTCAAAGTGAAACTAGATGACAATGGGCATAGTCGTGTAGTTTGGATTCTGACGATCCATATATCCATCGGAGTGGTCCCAAAGCTTGGTAAAGGCGATCCAACTCACTTGCTTCATTCCACCGCCTCCCCCCATTCTACCGTCCGCCGCTCCCGGCTGCTTTTGTGCGCCAAAATCACCGCCCGCATGGTGCGCAGCGCCTGCTCCGGAGTAACCTCCAGGGGAACCCTCTTCTCAATCGCATCCCGCACATTCGCATAAAACCCGCGATAATCGCCGCGCTCTGTCTTCACTTTCACGCTCGGTTCACCCACCAGACTCAGCGTCCCCCACAATTCCTCCACTTCTTCCCCCCAACCTGTGCCCCAATCCAATCCTTGCGGACAATTCTCTCCCCGCAGCCGAGCCTCCTGCGGATCCATTCCATACTTTACAAACGATCCCTTCGTCCCGTGAATCAGAAAGTGCGGCCCCGGCGCATACGCGATGATCCGCGCCCTTCCCATCGCCCGCAGTCCCGGATACTCCAAACAAACATCAAACGAATCATCCACCCGCGAAGTCTCTCGCTCACAAAATGCCGACGCCGTAATCGCCCTTGGCTCGCCAAACAACACCAGCGCCTGATCGATCACATGAGGCCCCAAATCAAACAACACGCCGGCCCCGGGTTGATCCGCCTTTTCCCGCCAGGCATTCGCCTTCGGCTCCAGACGAAACCGGTCATATCGACATTCATATTCGACAATCGTCCCTAAACGTCCCGACTGCACAATCTTCTTCACCGTGCCAAAATCCCCATCCCAGCGCCGGTCTTGATACACCGTAATCAACCGCCCGCGTTCCGCAGCGAACCGCACGAGCTTTTGAGACTCCGCCAGCGTCGGCGCGAAAGGTTTGTCCACCACCACATCCCGCCCCGCCAACAAGCAGGCCCGCGCCAGTTCGAAATGCGAGTCATTCGGCGTTGCGATCACGCACAGCTGAATTTCCTTATCCGCCAGCAGTTCATCCAGCGTCCGCGCGACCGGCACATCGGGATATTTTTCCTGAGCGCGTGTTCCTCTGCGCTCCAGGATGCAGGCCAATTCCATCCCCTTCACGCCGCGTATCACCGGCGCGTGAAACGCCTGCCCCGCCATTCCAAATCCAATCAATCCCACTCGCACCATTTCGACTCCTGACGGAACCTCTGCATGAAGTTCCGCATCACTCAGCTCTGTCATCCTGAGCGCAGCGAAGGGCCCCTCGCACGCCGACCCGACCAGCGGCCTCGCAATGCGTTTCTACAACCGCCCCGCTCGCGGTTTCGGCTCCGTCATGGACTGCCGCACCCGATCTTTCACCCGCCGCACAAACTTCAGCCCCGACCATACCTCCGTCACCGCGCAAACTTTCACGTCCACCAGCCCCGCCTTCAAGCCAATCTCGCGCACCACATTTTCGTCCACGTCTGTCTCCACGCCAGAACTCTTTTTCGGCCAGCTCACCCACAACCTCCCCGCCGGAATCAGCAGCTTTGCCATCCGCGAGAACTCCTTCACCAATTCCGCGCGCGACTTCGTGAACAGCATTGAAAAATCGAGCGCATCCCCCTGCTTGAGAATTTTGCACTCCGCCAATGCCTCGGACAATTCCGCAAGCACCTCCGCCGGAGCGTTCCAGAATTGCACCCGAAACCCCGGCTTAATCCCCAATTTTTTCGGAAGTGGCGTCCCTGAATATCCCGGCATTCTTGTCGCTCGTGGGGAGGGCCTAGACTCAAGCAAGAAGCTAGAAGCGTTTCTACTGCGCCACCGGGGCGTAATATCCCCGCCGCGCCCTCACCTTGAAATTCTTGCGGTCATTCGCCACAATTTCAATCGTGCGAAAGTGTCCGTCCAGTTTGAAGTCCGCCGGTTTGTAAGACACGTCATACTGGCTGCGCAGCTCATCCTGAATCTCGGCAAACGCGTTCGACACATCGCGAATCTGGAAGGGGAAAAATGCCCGGCCTCCGGTGGCATCGGCCATGCGCTCCAGCACCTTGTCACCCGCTCCCTTGGTGCCGCTCACATTTGTGCTGATCGTGTAGATGATGGCATCCGCGCGCTGCGCCATTTCGATTGATTCCTCGCGCGTTACGTGGCTTTGGTTGTCTTCGCCATCGCTCAGCAGGATAATCGCCCGTCGCGTCGGTCCAATCTGCGGCGCTCTCAGCAGCTTGTCGCGACAAGCGTAGTACAGCGCATCGTACAGCGCCGTCCCGCCCCCCGGCCGCAGCTCGCGCACTCCGTGCGCCAGCCTTTCCGTGTCATCGGTGAAATCCTGCGTCACCTCCGGCGTCGCATCGAATCCCACCACGAACGCCTGGTCGTAACGCTTGCGTAGCGTCTGGTTCAAAAACTCGATCGCAGATTCCTGCTCGAACTTGAACCGGTCGCGTACCGAGCTGCTGGCATCGATCAGCAAACCCACCTGCAGCGGCAAATTCGTTTCCGCGTGGAAGCTTCGCACCTCCGCTGCGGGCTTGCTGTCATCCACAATGCGGAAATCATTTTGTTTCAGATCCGTCACGCGCCTGCCATGCTTATCCGTCACCGTGAACACCACATTTACTTCGTTGATGCCCACTCGGATCTTCAGGACATCGTCAGTGTCAGCACCTGAATCGTTGGAGCTCTGTCCCGTAGAGCTCTGTGGAGCTTGCGGCGTCTTGGCTGCAGGCGGCGACGACTGAGACGAAGGTTCCACGGAAGACTGCGCGGATGACGGCGAGGACGACTGCGGCGCCGTTCCAGCCTGCGCCATGCCAACCTGGCGCGCTCCCGCCACCAGCAGTAAAGCCGCTGCCCACCCTAGGAATGCGGTTCTCGGGAAGATATCTCGCGTAACGATGCCCCTCATTTGATTGTTCATTATATCTGCAACCGCGTCGGATTCGTTCCCGACATGCTCCGATTTTGGGTGGCGCAGCGCTTTCAGCGCTGCGATAAAAGACCGTCTATGGCTGAGGGCTTCAGCCCCTGAGGTACCTAAGGTGCGGTTGTTTCGACAAACAGTCTTGGCGCTGATGGAACCGGGAGCGAGCCGCGAAACGCCTATTCCTCCTCCACTTTCCTGAGAAACTCCTGCAACTCCTCCGGCAGCTCGCTGCTCAGCGCAATCGTCTCTCCGCTCCGCGGATGCCGAAACTCCAGCTCCGCCGCGTGCAGAAAATTTCGCGGCAGACCGATCGCCGCCGAATGCCCGCGCGCCTGCCGCGGAGCCCCATACATCGTGTCACCCACCACCGGATGCCCCATCGCCGCCACATGCACCCGAATCTGATGTGTCCGCCCCGTATCAATCTTTACATCCAGCAGTGTAAATTTCCCAAACTTCGTGTCCAGACGCCGCACCACGCGATAATGCGTCACCGCCGCCCGCCCGCCTTCAAGCCGCGTCGTCATCCGCGTGCGCCGCACCCGGTCGCGGCTGATGCTCTCCGCCATCGTTCCCGAATCTTTTTTTACCCACCCATGCACCAGCGCCACATATTTCTTCTTCACTTCGCGCGCCGCAAACTGCGCTCCCAGCTTGCGATGCGCCTCGTCCTGCTTCGCCACCACGATCAGCCCGCTGGTCTCTTTATCCAGGCGATGCACAATCCCCGGCCGCAACTCCCCGCCCACGCCCGACAAACTTGCCAAATGATGCAGCAGCGCATTTACCAGTGTTCCGCGATTGCGCGCATCGTCGGTAGCTCCCGCTCCCGCATGAACCATCATTCCCGCAGGTTTGTTGATCACGGCAAGATCGTCGTCTTCATACACAATGTCGAGGGGAATCGCCTCGGCCACCGCCTTCAGCGGAGCCCGCTGCGCCTCGCTCAGCACCGTCACCCGCTCCCCGCCGCGCAGCTTCAACGAGGCTTTAGCCGCCGCATCGTTCACCAGCACTTTACCGTCCGCGATCAATTCCTGCACCCGCGCCCGGCTGACGGCCTCCAGCCTCGTAGCAAGGAACTGGTCCAGCCGTTTGCCCGCATCTTCAGACGCGATGGAAATAAGAATGGGAAACGCTTCCGGCATTCGCTGCGAAGGATACTACAAGCTATCTTGTGAAATAGTCCGGCCCGGGGCCCTCGGCGGAAGGTACCTGGTATTTATTGTCTAATTTCGACATCAGTATCTTCTATGACTCTACCGTCTAGCATAGAGGCGAGGTCGAGCTTAAAATGTGGCCCATGGCTAAGAAAACAGAAATGAGCGATTCGTCCCTCTGGATCGTCGTGATTGTCTTGTTGGCGCTTACCGCATGGATGTACTTCAAGAAGTAGGCCCCGAGGCCGATTGGGAGTGACCCAGAGCTTTCGCCGCTGCAGAAGTTTGAGGCTCTGCGGGCAGCGCAAGCCGATTGTTGCCGTAATATCGCCATTCCGGCAAATTCGTAAGTTGCTTACCGGGTCGCGCTTACCGGCTGTGCTGGAACCGCCTTCGCCCCCGGCCTCAGCCACCAGATCAGACCACCGCCTAGGACCAGTCCAATTGCGATCAACTGCGTGCCCGACATCGCCCCGCCAAACACCGATCCTCGCCCTGGATCGTCGCGCAGGTATTCCAGGAAGAACCGCGCCACTCCATAGATAAACAGGAATGCGCCGAAAATCTGACCATCAAATTTCCTGCGTTTCAGCAGCCACATCAGAAAGAAGAAATTCGCGAATTCTACAGCCGCCTCGAACAGTTGCGTCGGCTCCAGCGGCACGTTCAGCGGCGTGCCGGTAATCTGATTCGCCAGCGGATTGTGAAACACCACGCCCCAGAAATGATGCGTCTCTTTTCCGTAGCAGCATCCCGCCGCAAAGCATCCCAGCCGTCCAATCGCATGTCCCAGCGCCAGTCCCGGCGCGAACGCATCGCAAGTTCCCAGCGGAGGCATGTGATGTTTGCGCACGTACCACGCCGCCGCAACGAATGCCGCAATCAATCCGCCGGAAAAAACTCCTCCGGCCTGCAGCGTGGTGACGCTAAAAATCTCCCCCGGATGCGCCGCGTAGTAGCTCCACTCATTGATTACGTAGAGCACCTTCGCGCCCAGGATTCCACACAGAACTACCAGAATTCCCAGGTTCCAAGCCTTCTCGCCGTCAATCCCCAACCGTTCGGAATTGCGCACGCTGATCCATAACCCGATCAGCACTCCCATCGAAACCAGGAAGCCATAAGTCGGCAGAAAAAACCGCCCGAAATGCACTAATTGTGGATACACAGTTTAATCAGATGCAGGAAACAAGGATTTGCTACGTGAACCAGTGTAGCAGGGACTGGCGCCGGGCAGCGCCGCGTGACGCGTCCAAACTGATGAGGCTTTAGCCCCTGAGGCGAAAGAATTCAAGCCGACCCACTGTGCCGTGTGACGGGCCGAGAATGAACCGTCAGGTAGACGTTGGGAACCCGCCGAGACCCTTTAGGCATCTCCGCATGGCGGAGCGTTGCACACCGGATCCTAGTTCGAGTCGAGTCCCCGTTCATTCAGCATTGGTTCAAAAATCGGTTACCGTCATCACCAACCCCGCAGGCCGGCTTTCACCTGTGATGCTAGGAGAACTGCCTGCAGATTAGCAATAGGGGAATCGCAAATAGTTGGCAGATCACTTGCAACCAAAGTAATCCCCCAATCCGAACACCGCTTGCAATTGGCATCTAGCCCTGTGCAAAAACGGAAACCGTTATAGTCTTTTGAAATTCACAGCGACACACCGGCTGGATTACTTGTCTCGACGTGGAATAACACTTCGAAGGGTTTAACCTACTCAGCCCGCCTTGCGGTTTTCTGTCAACACTTCATCCAACGCACTTGCCAATACATGCGCGCGCTTCTGGTAATCAGTCGCCCCGTTCTCCTGCTTCCGCCGCAAAAGGTGATACTCATCGGCGATGTTCAGCGCCGCCAGCACCGCCAGTCGCACGGTGTCAATCGTATTCGTGGCTTCGGCCACGGCCCGCATCTTTGAGTCCACATACTCCGCCAGCTTCAGAATGTATTCCGGATCAGACCCGCGCAAATTATAAGCCTGATCAAAAATCTCCACTCGCACGCTGCCGTTCTGCGCGTCCTTCACTGTAGAATTCTTAGCCGCCGTCGCCATAACGAGTAACCCCTGTCATTCCGAGCAAAGCGAGGAACCTGCTTTCAGCATCCTTCTACTTCGCTCCACACACCCACCAAACACGCTCACATCTGGCGAAGCCCAAAGTCATTAGCCAGCGCCAGACTAACTCGCCTCTGCAATCGTCTCGATCTGCTCCAGCATCTTCTCCACTCGCGCGCGAATCTCTTCCCGCTCTTTGCGCAGCTGCACCGCCTCACGCCTCAGCGTAACCAACTGTTGCTCACGCTCATCCAGTTGCTGTCGTGCGCGTTGTGCGTCACGTTCCGCCGTAGCCTGCGCCTGCCGCGCCGCCTTGTACATTTCGATAGTGCGATAAATCTTCTCTTCCAGCGCCTGAAAATCATCTGCCGGAACCTGCTCCGTTACCTGCTCCACCGCATTCAACGCCATGAGTGCACTCTTCCCCTGGGAAAATTTCAAACTTTCACGAAGTATACTCCACCGTCCTGTGGATCGAGCATGGCCCCCTAGTGCCAACGTGTCCTTGTAGGTGCGACTTTGGCTATAATTTCCCGCATGAAACACACAACCCTCCCCAAGCTAGCCGCGGCTGTCGCTCTGATTGTTTTCGCTCTACCCAGCGCAGCCAAGACCAAGGTCGAAGTCAAGGACGCCCAAGGCAAACCCGACGGCACCATCATCCTGTCGCGACAGGGATCAGGTGTTGCCCTCAAGCTTCACTTGCACGATCTCCCCCCTGGCGAGCATGCCATCCACTTTCATCAAAATCCAAAGTGCGATGGGCCAGACTTCAAGTCCGCGGGCCCGCATTTCAATCCCGAAGGCAAGAAGCACGGATTCGAGAACCCCGAAGGCCACCACGCCGGCGACATGCTGAACTTCACTGTCGACGTGAAAGGCAAAGCCGATGCCACCGTGGAAGACAAAGATGTAACCCTCGGTGACGGCGCCCACTCTCTCTTTAGCGACGGCGGCACGGCGATCGTGATCCACGCCAAAGCCGACGACATGAAGACCGATCCCGCCGGCAACTCCGGCGACCGCATCGCCTGCGGCGTAGTCACGAAGTAGCGAGTCGGCCGGCACAAGTCATGTAAGGACAGCCGCCTTCGGCTGTCCGCCGGCGTAGCCAGACCCGTGTGGAGCGGGCACTCTTGCCCGCGTGTCTTTGAACGGATTTTGGGTGGCGCAGCGCTTCCAGCGCTGCGATAGAAGGCTCTATGGACGCGGGCTTCAGCCCCTGACGTACATAAGAGATCACTTCCGCGCCCGCAACTTCTCCAACTTCTCCGCCGCCGCGTCCAGCGTTTCCAACTTCTTGCAGAATGCAAACCGCACCTGCCGCGCCCCATCCCGCGCATCGCGATAAAAACTCGACCCTGGCACCGCCGCCACTCCGACGTCTTTGACCAGATACTTCGTAAACTCCACGTCATTGGCAAACCCAAACGCCGAAATGTCGGTCATAACGTAATACGCCCCCCGCGGACGAAAACACCTGAATCCCGCCGCCTCCAACGCCGGCATCAAGTGATCCCGCCGCACCCGATATCTTTCCGCCAGCTTGGCGTAATATTCCGCCGGCAAACTCAACGCCGCCGCGCCCGCCTCCTGCAACGGCGCCGGTGCTCCCACCGTCAAAAAATCGTGTACCTTGCGGATCGCATTCGTGATCTTCTCCGGCCCGACCGCCCATCCCACGCGCCATCCCGTCACGCTGTACGTCTTCGACATTCCGTTGATCGTCACCGTCCGGTCCTGCATCCCCTCCAGCGACGCCATCGAAATGTGCTCGGTCCCGTCATACAAAATGTGTTCGTAAATCTCATCCGTGATCGCCAGCACATCGAACTCGATGCACAGATCGCGTATCAGCTCGAGCTCCGCTCGCGTGAAAACTTTCCCCGTAGGATTGTTCGGCGTATTTAGAATGATGGCCTTCGTGTGCTTATCAAACGCCGCCCGCAACTCTTTCTCATCGAAAGTCCACTCGCCGCCTTCGCTCACCGGCGGACGTAGCTTCACAAACCGCGGCCGTGCCCCGCTCAGCACCGAATCCGGACCGTAGTTCTCATAAAACGGTTCGAAGATGACGACCTCATCACCCGCGTTACAAACCGCGAGCAAAGTCGAAATCATCGCCTCGGTCGATCCGCAGCATACCGTAATCTCTTTTTCCGGATCGACCGCCATCTCTTGCCACAGGCCCATCTGCCGCGCAATAGCGTTGCGCAAATTCTTCGCGCCCCACGTGATCGCGTACTGATTCACGTCGCCATCAATCGCCGCCCGCGCCGCCTGCTTGATCTCCGCCGGAGCCGCAAAATCCGGAAACCCCTGCGCCAGATTCACCGCTCCATAAAGCATCGCCTGCCGGGTCATGTCCCGAATTACTGACTCGGTAAACTGTGAAACCTTGTCACTGAGAAAGTGCTTCTTGGAAGTGGATAAAGAAGAAATTCCTTCCGCCATAGCAGGCAGATTAGCACACGACGTCAAGAATGACTTGTCATCCTGAGCGAAGCATTTGCTATCGCGAAGCGAAAGCAAATGCGCAGTCGAAGGATCCCTATGTGCCAGCACAAACAACGCCAGGAATCTCCACCGCCCTACGCTCGCTGCACTCCCCCCAACCCCTGCAGCGCCCTAACAATCTCCCCCGACCACCGTGCAATCTGCTCATCCCGCAGCGTCTCTTCATCCGACTGCAACCGCGCGCGCAGCAGAACCGAATACTTTCCCTCCGCAATCGATCCGCCGCGAAAAATCTCCACCGGGATGAAAGACCGCAGCGCGCCCAACCGCAGCCTCATCACCGCTCGCCGCATCGCCTCGAACCCAACTTCATCGGCAAACACAAACGAGAAATCCCGCTCCACCGCCGGATACTTTGCCAGCGGCGCAAACTTCACCGTCCTAAGTCCGCGCGCATGCAACTGTTCCAGATCAATCTCCGCCAGAAACACATCCTGCCGCAACTTCCGCTGCCACTTTACCTCTTCGGCAATCTGTCCAAACTGCGCCACCACCGTCCCATCCATCAGCGCCCGCGCCGATCGTCCTGGATGAAAATGCCCCGCCGTGTCCCGATCGAAACTCAGTTCACGATAAGCAAACGCCGCCAGCAGATTCTCCACGTCACCCTTGAACGATCGAAACGCCTCCGCCGCTGCGGCCTGCTCGCCTTTGCTCACATCCAGCACTCCGCTGGCGGGCAGCGACCCCTTCACCGCCGCCAGCGTCGCCCCCAGGCATGCGCGCGCAGGCTCCACCCGCTCCCCGCCTCGCATTTCGTAAACTCGCCCCATTTCAAACAGCCGGACGCTTTCAGAATCCCGATTCAAATTCCACGCAAGCATGTCCAGCATGCCCGGCGCCATCGATGTTCGCATCACCGATGCTTCTTCGCTCAGCGGATTTTCCAGCTCCAGTACCTGGCGCGAAGTCGTTTTTGGGTGGCGCAGCGCTTCCAGCGCTGCGATTTCAACTTCAGATTGATGACCGGTTTTAGCCGCTGAGGTACTGCCCTCTACGGCACCTGAAAATCCAAACATTTCCGCGTCCGCGTGTGAAATAAATGTCAGCGACACCGCCTCGTTGTATCCCAGCGCCAAAGCCCGCTCGCGCAAAGTCGCGTCCATGGCCGCGTGCGGCAACTCCACCACCGCTCCGCTATAAGTCGGCAAAGTATTCTCGAACTTGTCATAACCGTGCAGCCTCGCGATTTCTTCGATCACATCGATCTCGCGCTCCACATCCATCCGCCAGCTCGGAATCTGTACCCGAAACATCGCGTCTTCCTGTCCTTCGGGAATTAAACTAAATCCAAGCTTTTTCAGGATGCGGAAAATCTCTCCTACATCCAGATTCCCGCCCAGAATGCGCTGCACTTCGGAAACCCGCAGCACCACCGGTGCCTGGTCAATCTGTCGCGATACCACATCGATCGCATCGCCTACCATTTCTCCGCCGCCCGATTCAAGAATCAGCGCCGCCACCAAATCGCACGACAAAATCGTCGACTCAAAATCCGCTCCGCGCTCGAACCGGTGCGAAGCGTCCGTATGAATTCCATGACGCCGCGAAGTCTTACGCACCGTCACCGGATCCCACCACGCCGATTCGATCAAAATATTCCGCGTCTTGTCCGTGATCATGGTGTCGAACCCGCCCATCACTCCGGCGAGTCCGACGGGCTTTGTCGCATCGGCAACGACGAGATCGTCCGACGTCAGCGTGCGCTCCACGCCATCGAGCGTTTTCAGTTTCTCGCCGTCTTTGGCTTTTCGAATGATGAGCTTTCTGCCTTCGAGCAAATCCATATCGAAGACGTGCGTCGGCTTACCCATCTCCCACAAAACATAGTTAGTGGCATCGACGGCATTGCTGATGGGACGTTGCTCAAGGAGCTGCAACCGGTGTGCAATCCTCTCGGGGGAAGCCTTGATCTTCGTTCTGCGTACCACCCGCGCCGAAAACCTCGGACACAGCTGCGGTTCCTCGACCGTGATGCTGAAATCCGCAGGATTTTTGGTGGCGCAGCGCTTCAGCGCTGCGGTAGAGTCCGAATCTGACGCGGTTCTAGCGCCTGAGAGAAGCTTCGCCTCAAGCGCCTTCAGCGGCAAATCATAAATCGCTGCCGCCTCTCGCGCCACGCCGTAATGATTCATCGCATCCGGTCGGTTCGTCCCAATCTCCATCTCGAATACGGCGTCCGCACCGGAACCGCTGATTCCTTCGACCGCAATTCCCGCCACAGTCAAATCCTCTGCCAGCCGCCGGTCATCGACGCTGAGATCAACAAACTCCCGCACCCACTGTGGAGAAAGTTTCATTTACTGTCATCCTGAGCGAAGGGAGTGCCTCCGCGAAGCGGAAGCACTCCCGCAGTCGAAGGATCCCTATCGTCTCAACCTCAAGCTTGCAACGTCAGGGAATTCTCACGGTGCCCTTCGCTGCTTCAAATTGTTGGCAGGCCGCACCTCCCCTAGGAGGATCGCCTCCTAAATTGGTTCGTAGTCGGTCATAACCGCCGACACACCAACGAACAGAGCAGCCACTATCCAGCCTGCCGGGAACGACAGGAAGATCATCGTCCCACCCTCAAAATCCGCTACGTCACTGTTCGGTGCGCCGTCGTACTTAGCAAGAGTTACAACGAGCACGGCCAGGGAAGCAATTATCCAAGCAATCCTAAACACGAGTAATGGTGTTCGTTTCATGAGGGCCTGCGGCTCTAGCTTTCTAAGCAAACTGCCCCAAGAACCTCACATCTCCCTGAAAAAACAACTGCAAATCATCTACCCCGTACTTCAGCAGCGCGATCCGATCTGCTCCCATGCCAAATGCAAATCCCGAAACCTTCTTCGGGTCATACCCGTTGTCCTTCACAAACTCGAACACGTTGGGATCCACCATACCGCAGCCCAGAATCTCGATCCATCCCGTCTGCTTGCAAGGTCGGCAAGGATCCATCCCGCGCTTCCCGCTCCCGCCGCAGATGAAGCACGAAACAAACATCTCCGCGCTCGGCTCGGTGAACGGAAAAAACGACGGACGGAAGCTCGTCTTCACGTTCGATCCAAAAAACTCCTTCATCGCATGATCAAGTGTGCCTTTCAAATCGCCAAATGTGATGTTGGTGTCGACCGCCAGCCCCTCGATCTGATGAAACATCGGCGAGTGGCTCGCATCCGGAGGATCGTTACGGTGCACCGTCCCGGGAATCACAATCCGGATCGGCGGCCGCATCTTCTCCATCGTCCGAATCTGTACCGGAGAAGTATGCGTCCGCAGCAGTAACCGCTCTCGCTGCGCCTTCCCCTGCTGCCCCGCGATGAACAACGTATCCTGCGTATCCCGCGCCGGATGATTCGGCGGAAAATTCAAAGCCTCAAAGTTGTAATAGTCAGTCTCGACCACAGGCCCGTCGGCTACGGAATAGCCGAGTTTCTGAAATACCCTAACCATCTCGTTCGTAGTCTTGACAACCGGATGCTCCGCGCCGATGGGCCGGCGGAGTCCAGGGAGAGTGATGTCGACAGAGGATGAAAAGCACTCGTGGAGGATGGGGTAGTTCTTCGCTAGTCCTCGACCTTTTTCAACGTCCCTTTCTACCTGAGCCTTGATCTCATTTACTCGTTGCCCCACATCGCGCTTAGCTTCCTTCGGCGCGGGCTTGAGCCACAGGTCGTTAACCAGAGTGAGAATGCCGTTCTTGCGAGCCATCCAGCGATCCCGGAGGGCTTTCCAGTCCGCCTCATTCCTCACCTCTTGCCACTCCTGATCGCTCGCGGAAAGCAGCTCAGCAGCCGCCTTCTCCAGCGCCGCTGCCGAATAATCCGTCAACTTAGGAATGGTGTATGCCACGTTCTTCTGCACTCTCTAGAAGCTGTCATCCTGAGCGGAGCAAACCGATTCGCACTTCGCGAATCGGTCTGCGAAGTCGAAGGATCCCTACCCGCCACGCCTGAACCGGCCAAATAGAGCAGGGCAGCCGCGTCCCCAGGACGCCCGCCGCCCCAATCTGTTACAGCTAAATGCCAATAGCTCAAGGCTGGTCTACGCGAGCGCGCCCTTCGCCTGTTCGACCAGGTTCTTGAACGCCGCCGCATCCCGCACCGCTAAGTCCGCCAGAATCTTGCGGTCCAGGTCCACTCCGGCTTTCTTCAATCCGTGGATGAACTGGTTGTAGCTCAGCCCGTTCAGCTTCGCAGCCGCGCCGATGCGAACAATCCAGAGAGAGCGATACTGCCGCTTCCTCTGCTTGCGTCCAGAAAAAGCGAACTTGAGGCCGCGCTCCACAGCTTCTTTTGCGGAGCGATAGAGCTTCGATTTGGTGAGGAAGTATCCGCTCGCGCGGTTTAATATTTTCTTGCGCTTGGCGCGGCGTTTGGTCCCGCGTTTTACACGTGGCATGATCTTCTCCTTTTTTGCTTTCTATGTACTGGCGGCTGGAGGCAAGGACGATTCACCGTTGCGGCGATCTCTGGCCTCTTCACGCGCCTGCAGGCTTAGCTTCAGCCCGCAATGCGAACTTTCGGTCCGCAGTTCCTTCGTGACACTAAGTGCTCGAAGGAAAACTTTTCCTACTGATACGGAATCATCCGCTTCACTTTGCGGAGATCGCCGTCGCTCACCAGTGTAGCGGTGCCCAACTTACGTTTGCGTTTGTGGGCCTTGGACGTCAGCATATGACGCAGGCCCGAATGTCCCCGCTTCACCTTGCCGGTGGCAGTTTTCTTGAAGCGCTTGGACGCGCCCTTGTGCGTTTTCAATTTCGGCATAATTCCTCGGAATCAGCTGCTGGCCGCAAGCCGTCAGCTCTAATATTCAAATTCTACTATTCAATTTCTTTGGAATCGTGGGAGCGACTCACGGACATTCTCGTCCAATTGTGAAACCTGCTCGGCGAAGTTGCTAAGTCTGCAAACGCTACGCCTGCGAACCAGGATTCGGAGCCTCCACCGCCGCTGCTGCTGCCGCCGCCGGATGCTCGTCTTTTTTCTCCGGCGCCAACTTGTTCTGCGTCAGCTTTTCCTGCAGCATCTTTTCCTGTCGTTCTTGCTTCGCTTTCTGCTTGGCTGCCTTCTCTTTTTCCTTTTCCCGCTCCGCCGCCGACTTCTTCGGTGCCAATATCGCGTGCAGCGTATTGCCTTCCTGCCGCGGCCGGAACTCTACTATGCTCTGCGGTTCCACGTCCTTGATCAACCTCTCCAGTATGGTTCGCCCGAGCCCGGTGCGAGTCATTTCGCGGCCGCGGAAGAAGATAGTTGCCTTCACTTTGTCTCCTCCATCGAGGAAGCGCAGCACGTGATTCTTCTTGGTCTCGTAATCGTGGTCGTCCACATTGATGCGGAACTTGACCTCTTTCACCGTGATCGTTTTCTGGTGCTTCTTGGCCTCACGCTCTTTCTTTTCCTGCTGGTACAAATATTTCCCGTAGTCCATGATGCGGCACACGGGAGGCTGAGCGGTGGGTGAAATCTCGACCAGATCCAGATTCTTGCTGCGGGCCAGTTTGAGCGCGTCGAATGGGGACATCACGCCAACCTGTTCCCCTTCATCGCCGATCACGCGAATTTCGCGCGCTCGAATACGGTCATTGGTTCGGATAAAACGTTTGTCGATACGGTCCTCCGCGCTCCAAGCGACTGAGAATAAAAGATTATAACATGGAGATTCGGGAAGAATGTCATCGCGCTCGGGTTCTAATGGCCTCGAAACATGAGTTCTTCGAGGGCCATGCGTCGCACCTGCCAGTAATCACGCTCTTCTCCGTTCACGTTCAGCTTGCACTCGCCCCGGTCATCAAAAGTCAGAGTCACCTCAAACATGGCAACACCTTTATCGTCCCGCACGAAAATCGCGTGCTCGGCCAGGCTGAATGTTACCGACATCTGCAAATCTTTGGCTTTCAGAAAAACTCCGAAACCGCCATCATGGTCCGCAACCGAAAACTCATAAGGGGAATGATTGGGCCTCAAGGCATTGCGAGTCTTAATGTCCTGTTCAACTTGTGATCTGAGTTCCTTGAATACGTTTGGCAGGGAGCATGAAGAACGCTGCGTTACCCAGTCGAATTTCGGTTTCGCCTTCTCTGCAGGATTGTTTGTGTCGTTCACATTTTCGCCTTGAAATTAAATTCAAGAACCGATAGCGATACTCGTCGGTGCTAAGAGCCGCCATCACTTTACACTAGCGTGGGGGCTCTTGAGTTGGACTCAAGGACCGGTGTCGATAGAACATTGGCTCTATTCAGAGAAACAGTAAAAATCTGAACTTCTCCGCCTTATACCCTCCGCCGGTCCCGCTGACACTGTTCGTCTTCGTAGAGTCCAAACTTAGGACCGAGCCGAGGCAAGGTCCGGTTGCATCCCTTAGATGCTATTTCTCTTAGGATGAGCTCGGTCAAAAGTGAAAAATCAGATCGCTTGCCACCGTCAGCTGATTATGCCGCCGACCGTTATCGTACGCCGTCATATCCCAGGCACGCTCGAAACGCAATTCCGGACGCATCTGCACTGTCGTGCCGACCCAATGGCACCACATGATCGTGTTCTCTGAGTATCGGGTCGCGTAGCCCGTACGCTGCCCCTTCTTGTCGTCGAGAAAGTCACTGCGAAACGACAGGAAATCATGCGCTGAGAGTTGCCTCTGCAGGAAATTGACCATGGCATATTCTGGAGCGGTGCAACGCTGCTCCCCCGGCAGGCAATACGCGGCATTCGCCCCTGTTTCCGGCTGAATTGTGCCTCCCAGAGCGGGCACGTCGCGCTCATACATATACCAGGCCTCGGTGGCCATGTGCACCGTCTTTGAGAACTTGTGATACCAGGTCGCGTCATACTGCTGCAGATTGTTGTACGCGTACTTGCCTTCATTGATCCCGTTGGCGCAGGTGTAAAGATTGTCATTCACCGACTTCGTCGTATAGCTCAGGCAGGCCGTACCGGAGGGCTTCGCATCCGGCGTCCACAAGGCAACATCGTGGCCGGCGGTAATCCCGAGCTGCACCAGCCACTGGTCATTCAGCTTAACCGTCGCGATGAGACCCGTGTCGGTAAACGGATCAATCGCATAAAGCAGCGAGTGGCTGAAGATGTAATTGTTCGGCGCCAATTGGGCCTCGATCCCAGGCACGGAGATGAAGCGCCCCACCCTCACATTCATCCCCTGCGCAACCTGCGGAACGTAAACATCGACATATTCCAGCGTAGGATCAAATCCATATTCCCGATGATCATTCACCCACGGCCCGCTCCAGTATCCCTTTGCGGTCGTATACCGATAGTCCGTTCCGTAGAGAGCCGTGAGGTGGTAGCCCCAGTCGATATGATCGCGTTGCACGGAATCGGGCAGGCGCTCNNGTCATCAGCGGATAGCTGTTCGTATCAGGCTCCCCAATCACGGGCGAACCGCCATACGACCAATCCTCATTTGGAAATGGCGGCGAATCCAGCGGTGAGGGAAGCCCCCGCCGCTCCGGTGCCGGCGAGGAAGCACTCGTCCCCCACCAATCCTGACGATAAAAATCCGCCCAGCGGGCAAAGAAACTTTTCGATTCGGCAGTGCTCGCCTTCGGTGCTTCAGGTGGCGGATGGGGCTCTATATCCGACTGTTGTCCTGCGGAGAGACGGCACGATAAGAACAGGGTGCACGTGAACAGGAAGAAGTGCTGACGGCAGCGTGAATGATTCATTGGGCGCAAGAAAATTGCGTGCCACCCCAGTCTACAAGCTCTGGCTCAAATCGTTCCGCGATGGCTTCCCTTAGAGCGCCTTTCGCATCTGAATGCCATGAACCTCGACATGGAATTCGCAACGCTCTTGCCTCATTATTTCCGTAAGCCCGCGGAGCCGATGCCGCCGCCGATCAAGGAACCGCCTAGCCCGGAAAATCCTGACGCTCCCGTGCGGGAACCTGATCCGGAGGAGCCGGAAGAGATTTAAGTAGGGCCGGTGGCGCCAAAGAAGGAGANNTCGGTTTGCGGAGTCGAAGGATCTCCACCTTTTCTCAAATTCTTGTCAATAGGCAGAACTTACACGATCGGGTTTATCTGCTAGCAAGCAAAGAGCAAATATTGTTGGCAAACATGTCCTAATCACCCTTTGCCAATTGATATACTAAATGTACAGAGCAAAAAAAAATCCACAAAAGAGCGGAAGGCGTGGCCCATGGGCTGCGCCTTTTGTGCTTTGGGAAGCGAGGGCGAGCGACGGGACGGTGGGTCAACCAATTTATGAACAGTTCTGAGCGCGGAGAGTGGGCGGAGATTCGGTTTGTGGGGAGGGCGGCAGAGCAGCGGTTTCGGGTGTCAAAGCCATGGGGAAATACGTTGCCGTATGACCTGATGGTGGAACGGGACGGGCGATTCACCGGGTGCAGGTGAAGTCGACGACGAGCCGGGTGAGCGCGCACGCGTACTCCTGCAGAATGCCATCGGGGAAGAGGCTGACGCATATTTTGAAGGAAATCGATTTTGTGGCGGCGTATGTGATTCCGCTGGATCTTTGGTACGTGACCCCGGCGGGGGTGGTGGCAAAGCGGAAAGGGTCTATTACGCTTTCGCCCTGGGCGCGGCGGAGCAAGTATGAGCGGTATCTGGAGGCGTGGTATTTGTTGCGGAAGTGGAGGGAAGGAGAGAAGTCGCCGGGAGCGTTGAAGCGGGCGAGGAGCCGGGCGGCGCGGACGTTGCGTGGGGGAAGGCCGGGTCCAGTGGGACGCCGGAAGCGAATTGGGGTCGGGCCGTGCTGTGAATCATGCTCGGCGGAAGGGTGGACTCGCATCGAAAGCATGTGCGGCATACGAACAGCAGTTGCGCTGCCGGCAAGTGCATAGGTCCTTGGGCCCGCAAAGAACGCGGGCCTCAGGATGACAAAGATGCGCTTAGCGCCAATTGCTGACGGCCAGCGTCAGGCTGCCTAGGAGCGCGGCGTCTTCTACTCCGTCGACGTGAGCTGTGAGCCAGTGGTTGGGGGCGTGGCGTCCCCTCAGATAGAGCTTTTGATAATTGTCGGTCAGGGCCTCAGTGAACTCTCCGTCGGAGCCGTTGTGTACGACGCTGAGCGTGATGGCATCGAGTGGCTTGCCTACGAACGACTGCATGAAGGCTTGCTTCTTGGAGGCGGCGAGATCGCGCAGGATTTTGTTGCGCTCGCGCGCGACGTGGACTGGAACTTGATTCGGCATGGCGGCGGCTGGAGTGCCCGGGCGCGCGGAGTAGGTGAAGACGTGCAAATAAGTGAAGGGCAGGTCTTCAACCAGGCGCCTCGTGGCTTCGAATTCGGTGTTGGTCTCGCCGGGAAATCCCACCAGGACGTCGGCGCCAACAGCGGCAGCGGGCATGGCGGCGCGAATCTTTTCAATCTTCTCGCGATAATGCCAGGGACGATATTTGCGATGCATGCGCCGCAAAACCGTGTCACTGCCGGATTGCAGCGGCACATGCGCATGCTTGGCGATACGCGGCGATGAGGCGACAAGCGAAATGAGTTCGTCAGTCCAATCCATTGGCTCGACAGAGGAGATGCGAAGTTTTTCGAGTGGCGTCTCGGCGAGAATCGTGCGGATCAGAGACTCGAAACCCGAGTGGTTTTCGCTGAGAGCTGATGGCAGAGAGCTGACAGCTAGATCGCGTCCCCAGCGTCCGAGGTTGATGCCGCTGATCACGACTTCGCGATAGCCTGCGGCTACGAGAGCATTCATCTCGCGAATGACTTGGAATGTGGAGAGCGAACGGCTTTGGCCGCGGACACTGGGAATCACGCAGAAGGAGCAGCGATTGTCGCAGCCGTCCTGAACTTTGAGATTGGGGCGAGTGCGATCGTTTTCGTGAGAGCCCGCATTCCCGTTGGCAGATTCGAAGACGGGCGCGGCGAGCAGTTCGGTGTGGGCGAAGATGTCGGAGACAAAGATCGAGTTCTCAGTTCTCAGTTCCCGGTTCTCAGTAAGAGCGGAAAGCGGCAGGAACGTTTTTCCTTGGCGAGAGTTTTCATCGAGGACGAGTTCAGCGAGTTGATGCTTGTGCGAGTTGCCGATCACAGCCGTGACGCCGGCGAGCGCGCCGATTTCTTCCGGAGCGCGCTGCGCGTAACATCCCGTGACGATAATTCTTGCCAGAGGATTCTGCCGTTGCACGCGGCGGATGGCGGCGCGGGCGTCCTGATCTGCCGAAGCAGTGACGGTGCAAGTATTCAATAGGACGAGGTCGGCGTGGGCGGCGGAAGCGCGAGCGAGGCCGCGTGCTTCGAACTGGCGTTCGAGGGCGGCGCCGTCGGCTTGAGTAGCGCGGCATCCGAAGTTTTCTACGTGGAAGGTAGCCACGGAATTATCGTAGCGCAAGTGACGGAATTGTGCGGGCACACTTCGATTCCGGTTCAGCTCGCGGCAGGTTGTGCGCCGTCATCTGAGAAGATGATGGGTCAGGCAGTGGCTACGTTTTTCTTCTGCGTGAAACATTCGCGGCACAGGATTGGCCGCCCCTGTGTTGGGCGGAACGGGACGGTGGTCTCCTTGCCGCACTGGGAGCAGGTGGCCCGGGTTTCGACGCGCGTGAAGTGGTGCGCGTTGCCCCTTGTGGGGGGGGCGGTGAGGATGGCCACGCGCTTGGACTTGCAGGTTTTACAGCGCTTGGGTTCATTCCTGAATTGTTTGTCGTGGAAAAACAGTTGTTCCCCGGCGGTGAAGACAAAGTCGGCGCCGCAATCGATGCAGGTGAGTACCTTATCCTGAAATTCCATTGAGGATGGCTCCCTTGTGCCCATGCTGCTCCCGCCACACGCGGGGAAGGCGGTGGCGCAGTGCAAACACAGGTTCTGTACATCCCCCCTCGAACTACCCCTGGACTCGGCCCGCCACGCACCTGGAACGGAGCGTGGATACAGATTTCCTACTTACATGCCGAATGAATGATGAGTGTTGAATAATCCCAGATGCAACTCCACCTGGTGGGGACCAGATGGAGCAGGGCCGCCCCGGGAAGGGATCGACCCTTTAATGCCTTGATCTTCAATCCTGCTCCTTGCGAACTTTCTTGCGGGCGCGCTTGCGTGCGAGCGCCGCTTTAACGCGTTTTTTCTCCCCGGGCTTTAGATAAAAGGAGTGGCGCTTGACCTCCTTAATGATGTCTTCCTGCTGCACCTTGCGCTTGAAACGGCGCAGTGCGTTCTCGAGGGATTCACCCTCTTGCAGTCGAATTTCCGCCAAACAGACACACCCCCAAACCAGTCCGGAAGGACCGAATAGTTATTACAAGGATTTGACTGGAAGTCAAGTAGGGAGAGTGAAAAAAGTTGCACCCAATGAGTATGGAAGCCTGGGCGATGCGGCTGCCGGTGGGATCGAGGACAATGCCGCGAATGGCGCGGGTGGCAGCGTCTTGGGCGAAGGCGAGCGAGGCTAGCAATAAAGAGCAAAACAGCCTGCGAATAATAATAAAGAGCGAGGCACGCGGCATGGAGTCCCACCTTTGATCGGGATGAGGCTCGGATGGGCGGTCCTCGCAAGCTTTACCGAAAGCTGTGCGGAACTGCGGGAAGCCAAGTCCTGTATAGCATGGGCGGCGGGGCGGGGAACGCGGTGACAGAGCGTCGTTCTTTTTGGGATGATTCCCGGAGTGGGAACCTCCTCAGCTCTTCGTTCGTATGGTGATGCCCAAATCGCGCAACTGGGTGTCGTTGACAGGAGTGGGAGCGTCTACCATCAAGTCGACGGCGCGGGCGGTCTTGGGGAAGGGAATTACTTCACGGAGACTCTCCGCTCCGGCGAGAATCATGACAATGCGGTCGAGGCCCAGCGCGATACCACCGTGCGGAGGGGTACCGTATTCGAGGGCTTCGAGGAAAAATCCGAAGCGGGCGCGGGCTTCTTCTTCGGTCATACCGAGGGCGCGGAAGATTCGGCTCTGCACGTCCTGGCGGTGAATGCGGATCGACCCCGAGCCCAGCTCCGTGCCGTTCAGCACGACGTCATAGGCCAGCGCGCGCACCGCGCTCAGCGGCGATTGCGGATCATTCAATGACTCGACGCCGGACTCGAGCTTGGGCATATCTTCTTCATGCGGCGAGGTGAAGGGATGGTGTGCGGCGTTCCAGCGTTTGTCGCCCTCGTCCCACTCGAACATGGGGAAGTTTGTGACCCAGAGGAAACGGAAGTCTTTGGCGGGGTCGCCGGTCTTTTGGAAAATACCGTGACGGTCGGCGTACTTCTGGGCCAACGCGAGACGTAGCAGGCCGGCGGATGCGTAGATCGCCAACTCCTGCGGCGTGACCTTGCGGTGCGCGGGCATGGCGGTCTGCGGGCCGGCTTGCGCGGACCCGGCGACCAGCACGATCAGGTCGCTCCCTTCCATGCCGATCTTCTTGGCAATCGCGGCCGCTGCCTCAGGAAACTTGCTAGCGATGCGTTTGAAGTCTTCGAAGATTCTTGCTCCGCTTTTGGAATGGAACATCGGCTTAATGTCGTCGCGCTCTTTGCGCGAGAGTTCGCCGACTTTGGGCGTGCGGATCGCGATCACCGGAAGATTTGGGTTGATGGCGAGCTCTTGTAAATTCTCAGGCGTGAAACATCCGCGTACGTCGGTGAACGCAGGCAGACGCAGGTCCGGTTTGTCGATGCCATAGAGGCGAATGGCTTCGTCATAGTCCATGCGCGGGAACGGTGTCTTGATTTCGGATCCGGCAGCATGGAATGCGGCTGTTAGAAATCCTTCGACCACCTCCCACACGCGTTCGGGCTGGGGATAGGACATTTCCAAGTCGATCTGAGTGAACTCAGGCTGGCGGTCGGCGCGCAGGTCTTCATCGCGGAAGCAGCGTACGATCTGAAAATATTTGTCGAAGCCGGAGATCATCAAGATTTGCTTGAATAGTTGCGGCGATTGCGGCAGGGCGTAGAACGTGCCAGGCTGCACGCGGCTCGGGACCAAGTAATCGCGCGCGCCCTCGGGCGTGGAGCGCGTCATGAACGGCGTTTCGATTTCGAAGAATCCCTGCGCGGAAAGATAGTCGCGGATGGCTTTCGCCACTTTGTGCCGGGTCTCGATGTTGAACTGCATCACGTCGCGGCGGAGATCGATATAGCGATACTTCAGGCGTGTCTCTTCATTGGTGAGCGCAGTGTCGCTGGGCAGGAATGGCGGGAGCTTGGACTCGTTCAGGATGCGTAACTCTTCCGCGACCAATTCGACTTCGCCGGTAGACATATTCCGGTTTACGGTGTTCGGATCGCGCAGCTTCACCGCACCGGAGACTGCGATGACGTATTCGTTGCGCAGAGCTCCCGCTTTTTCATGGAGGGCGGAATCGCGCTCGGCGTTGATAACCACCTGTGTGACGCCGGTGCGGTCGCGCAGATCGATGAAAAGCAGGTTGCCGTGATCGCGCCGGCGGTTGACCCAGCCCATCAATACGGCCTTCTTGCCTGCGTCCGAAGCGCGGAGCGCCCCGCACATATGAGTCCGTCGTAGATCGCCTAGAAAGTCGAGCAAAGTGTGTCCTTACAGTGGGAAATGGACCTGAGTGTTGAACCAAAGATTATAAATGGTGGGAGAACGGCGTTGGGACGCCGGCCTGAAGTCTGTGCTCAGGGGCGAATGCCGTATCAGCGTGCGGTGGGCAGGAGACTTACTTCTTGCTGGCTTTGCCGTCCATCACCGTCGACCACTTGGTTCCATCTTGTGACATATCGAAGGTGAAATTGTACGACGTGGCCGAGGTCATTTTGATGGTGAAGCGGCCCTTCATGGTCATGCCGCCCATCTTCTCGTCGTTGGTCCAGGTCCAAGTGTCGCCATCAAGCGTACCTTTGGAGTCGTCGAATTCGCCGAAGCTGTTGAACTCGCGGTAGGTGTAGGCTTTGTCGTCGGCGGAATATCCCATGACGGACAAGCCCACGCCGTTGCCCATCGAACTTTTGTAATCCGAGTGGCAGACGATGTAGAAGCCGCCTTCCATCCACTCGCACTTTTCGCTCTCCGTCATCGATCCGCCAGGACCCATGGTTCCGGGCTTCATGTTGCCGTCGAGGGTCCACGAGCCCACGAATATGTCCAGCTTCTTGAGTTCCGGGCCTGGTTTCGGAGGCACCTGGGCCGTCGCCGCCGCCGCAAGAACTACCCATGCTGCTAAAAATATTCCCGCCGTTTTCATGTGCGTCTCCTTGAGGGTGCTCATAGCCCTGTGCATAGGTTGAACAATTTAGCGATACGCATTTTACACTGCCAACTCGACTGCGTGGCAAGCATTACCAGTCTCCCCAATGCGCTGCGGTTGCCTGATGGAATTTCAGCTTCCACTGGTCGCCCAGCTTCACCCACACCGAACTGAAGTGCTGATAGCGCGGGGGCGGTCCCTGATCTTCTTCGGGGGCTTCGCGAACGATTGCGTCGTAGGTGACGATGGCGGCGTCGTTGCCGAGGGCTACCACTTTCACGTCGTAGGGCGTGAGTTCCAGGAGGCCTGAGTCGCCCAGATTATCGGTTGCCTCTTGTCCCTCGAGCAGCTTGCCATCGACTCCAACGATCGAGAAGTCCTGGCTGAGTGTTCGTCTAAAGAATGCGGTGTCATCTTTCTTCTTGGCCTCGATCAGGTTCTTCTCATTGGCGATTGCGGTTTGCTCCAGAGGGCTTTGAGGTTTGGCCGCGGCCGGAGTCTGCGCCACGGACTGGATAGCGGCGACACAGCAGAATAGAAAGGCATTGAAAAACCAGGAAGATTTCACACGACCCCCTTCTGATCAACGTTGTCAACGGAGAGGCCCGGAAGCCCATCGATACTGCGCTCGTTCTTCTGTTCACGGTAAGCTTGCAAGCCTTCCGGTCCCTTCTTGCGGGCCCATGCGGCGAGCTGTTCCCGCTCACCTTCGTAATTGAAAAGGGGGACGCCATAGCCACAGGAGTCGGTAACGCGGGTGAGTTCGACGACGACGATCGAGCGGGTGTTTTCGTGAATTGGGAAGTTTTCTACGAGCTTGGCAAATTCTGCTTCCTGCGGTTCGACGACGCGGCCATGGCCGTACAGACGGAAAATATTCGGCGGACCTTGGAAGGCACAGAACATAAGAACAATTCTTCCATTTTCTTTCAGGTGAGCGATGGTCTCGACGCCACTTCCGTTGAAATCGATGTAGGCGACCGTGGTTGGGCCGAGGATGCAAAATGTGTCCAGACCTTTCGGGGACAGGTTCACATGACCGCTGGCATCGAGCGGCGCGGAGGCGACGAAAAATATGTGCTGCGCTGCGATGAAACTCCGGGCAGCATCGTCCAGCATGGAACGAGTTTTACCCATGGTTT
This sequence comes from Acidobacteriaceae bacterium, assembly GCA_003138975.1. Classification (GTDB taxonomy): domain Bacteria; phylum Acidobacteriota; class Terriglobia; order Terriglobales; family Acidobacteriaceae; genus Sulfotelmatobacter. The sequence goes on from PLHQ01000187.1 coordinate 29,219, forward strand.
ACTCTCGAATTTTATTTGGCAAATCCGCGCGCGGAACCGAAACTTGTTCGCCGGTTGCCAGATTCTTGAGGGCGAATGCGTCGGCCTTCACTTCATTTTCGCCGACGATCAAGATGTATTTTGCTCCCGCCTTGGTTGCGGTCTCAAACGATTTTTTGAGGCGGAAGGTTTCATCACCCAAATCCACGACTATATCGTGACGGCGCAACTCGCGTGCCAGCCGGGCAGCTTGGGCGTTCATGCCGGCGCCGAGAGGGGCTAGGTACACATCCGGTTTTGTCAGCATGCTTTCGGCCGTCGATGACTCCTGCAGCGACATAACGATCCGGTCTTCGCCGATTGCGAAACCAATCCCGGGAGCAGCGGGACCACCGAGGGACTCGGAAAGGCCATCGTAGCGGCCGCCACCAAGGATTGCATTCTGCGCGCCCAACGCTCCGTGGGTGAATTCGAAGGCGGTGCGCGTGTAGTAATCGAGTCCGCGCACAAGACGGTCGTTCAACGTAAAGGGAACGCCGACTTTGGTCAGAATTTCTTTCACCGCCTCAAAATGGGTGTGGCACGCTTCATCGAGAAACTGGCTGATGCGGGGCAATGTGTCGATGATCGGTTGATCGGCCGGGACTTTGCAGTCGAAGACGCGCAGGGGATTCGTCACGGCACGGCGCTGGCAATCGGTGCACATCTTTCCCACTACCGGCTCCAAAGCCTTGCGGAGAGCATCGTTGAAGGCCGCGCGATCATTTAGACAACCGACAGAATTCAGTTCGAGATTCCAGCCTGCGATTCCGAGGCGATCAAGCAGCGTGGCCAGCATCTCGAGCACTTCCGCATCACGTGCCGGAGATTCGCTGCCCGCCGAAGCCGGTCCAATCGCTTCCGCACCGATTTGATAGAACTGGCGGTAGCGGCCTTTTTGCGGGCGCTCGCGGCGGAACTGCGGGCCGATGTAGTAGAGCTTGTTCAGACCGTGATCCCAGAGTTTGTGTTCGATGTAGGCGCGCACGACGCCGGCGGTGTTCTCGGGACGGAGGGTAAGGGAATTTCCCTTTTCGCTTTCAGCGCGACCGCGATCTTCCCAGGTGAACATTTCCTTCGAGACGATGTCGGTCTCTTCGCCGACGCCACGGGCAAACAATTCTGTCGACTCGAAAATCGGCGTGCGGATTTCCTGGAAGTTGTAGGCGCGGAAGACATCGCGGGCTGCCGACTCTACGAAGTTCCACAGCGCCGTGTCGGGCGGCAGCAAGTCTCGCGTTCCTCGAACAGCTTTGATCATTCAGTTCTCATTCCTCAATAATTGTCATCCTGAGCGCAAGCCGGTTCGCTTCGCGCACCGTCTCGCTCCGCTCAGGATGACAGTTCAATCTCGCGACTCGCTACACTACCGCTCCCGCAAATACTCTTGCGTATAGCCCAGATAATTCCGCGCATAGTGCATGATCATCTCGTCTTCGGATTTCTCCAGTTTGCGGCGGAACTTTCCGGGAGAGCCCATCCATAGCGATCCCGGCTCGACCACCGTGCGCTCGGGTATCAGCGTACCGGCGGCGATAATCGATCCTGCACCGATCTTTGCGCCATTCAGAATGATGGAGCCCATGCCGATCAGACAGCGATCCTCGACCACGCAGCCATGCAGGGTTACCGAATGGCCCACTGTCACGTACTCGCCCACCGTCACGCCGTAGGTGTTTTTCATTCCGTGCAACACGCTGCAATCCTGAATGTTCGAATGGGCGCCGATGCGGATGGCGTAGACGTCACCACGTACGACCGCATTCATCCAAACCGACGAGTGCTCGCCCAGTACGACGTCGCCGATAATCTGCGCCGAGTCGTCCACGTAGCAGGTCGCGGGAATTGTCGGCCGCATGTCTTTAAAGGACCGAATCATTGAATCGCTCCGACAAAATGTCTGGATTTCAAGAGACAAGAATAAATAGTACCAGCAGTGTTGCTCTATCCTTCCGTGCATGCGGGACTTTGCCATCTGCCGTGCCATCTGCGAAACTGGCCCTGTTCCCGACACACGCTGAGACTGAGAACCGCGAACTGAGAACCGCTTTATGGGCCGCATTCACGTACTTTCCGAACAGGTTGCCAACAAGATCGCTGCGGGCGAGGTGGTGGAAAGGCCTGCTTCTGTGGTGAAGGAGTTGCTGGAGAACGCGCTGGACGCGGGCGCGACACGGATCAAAATCAGCGTGGAGGCGGGCGGCAAAAAGCTGATTCAGATCACGGACAACGGATGCGGCATGGTGCGCGATGACGCGATGCTGGCGTTTGAGCGGCATGCGACGTCGAAGATTAAGGATGCGGAAGATCTGCTGAGCATAGCCACGCTGGGGTTTCGCGGCGAGGCGTTGCCCTCGATTGCGTCGGTGTCGCGGCTGCGGCTGGAGACATGCGCTACGGAATCGGGAGTACCGGCGTCGGGCACCATTATCGAGATCAACGGCGGCAAGATGGCGCGGGTCGAAGAAGCGGGACTGCCCGAGGGAACGTCGATTACGGTGCGGGATCTCTTCTTTAATACTCCGGCGCGGAAAAAGTTCTTGAAGGCAGAGTCAACCGAACTGTCGCACATTGCTTCGCTGGTGACGCATTATGCCCTGGCGCATCCGGAGAAGCATTTTGAACTGCATTCGGCCACCAATGCCATGCTGGTGGCGCCTCCGGTGGCGGGATACAGCGAGCGCGTGTATCAGGTGTTTGGCAAGGAAACGCTGGACCAGTTGATTGCCGTGGCGGCGGTGCAGCCGCTGGAGCATGTGGGGCTGCCGCAGCCTCCGCCGTGGCGCCGTGAAGTGAGTGAGGATGCGGCCGAACCCGTGGATCCCGGGGAGATGCGGGTGCACGGATTCGTTTCGAAGCCGGAGATTCAGAAGCTGAATCGCAACTCGATTTATGTGTTCGTGAACGGACGGCTGATTCGCGACCGGCTGATCCAGCATGGATTGACCGAAGCCTATCGCAACATTATTCCGCCGACGGTGTATCCGGTGGTGTTGCTGTTTCTGGAATTGCCCGCGGGCGAGGTGGATGTGAATGTTCATCCCTCGAAGACTGAAGTGCGGTTTCGGCAATCGACGGTGCTGCATGACTTTGTGCGGGATACGGTACGAGCGGCTCTGATGAAGGCGCGCCCGGCGCCGCAGTTCACGACGGAGATTCATGCGCACGCCACAGCGGGCTCGGGGCTGACGCCGCGGGCGCGGGAGTGGGAGCCGCCTTCCGACATGGCTGTTCCGGCTGGGTCGGCGGTGAGCGCGCTTTATGAACCTGCGGGCGGGGCTGGCTTTGCGCAGCAGGCGCCGGTGGCGCTACCAGTTTCGGCGCGGCTTCAGTTTGAAGGCGGGATTGCGGTGGAGGCGAGTGCTGCGATTCCGGTAGCGCGTGGTCTCGAAGGAAGAGAAGCCGAGGAGATTCCGGATAACGGTTGCGCTCCGGCTCTCGAGGTACGGGAAGAGGAACCAACGCTGGCCGCGCTGTCGACGCTGCGGCCACTGGGACAGATTCGCAATTCGTTCATTCTTGCGGTGAATGAAGATGGATTGTGGATTGTCGATCAGCATGTGGCTCATGAACGTGTGCTGTTTGAACGTGTGCTGAAGCAGCGAGCAGCGCTAAAAGTGGAGAGCCAGCGGTTGCTGATGCCGATCGTTCTGGAGCTGTCTCCGGCGCAGCAGGCGGTGTTTGCGGAGATTGCCGATGAGTTGCAGCACAATGGATTCGAGGCGGAGCCGTTTGGGGCGCGCAGTGTCGCGGTGAAAGTTGCGCCCGCGGGCGTGGACGCGGCAGCGGTGGAGAAGATGCTGCATGAACTTCTCGATCAGATTTCGCGGGAAGAGCAGTCTCTGAATCTGGAAAAGATTCGCGGGCGAATTGCGGCGTCGATTGCGTGCCATGCCGCGATCAAGGTCAACATGCCGCTGGAACAAAATAAGATGGAGTGGCTGCTCACCGAACTCGCGAAAACGGACCATCCCATGTCATGCCCGCATGGCAGGCCCGTGGTACTGCGGTATTCTGTAAAGGATATCCAGAAGGCGTTTAAAAGGATCTAGCGGTCAGTTGTTTTCATGAACGAGCAGGATTTACAGCAATTGCGACGCGAGAAGTGGCGGCTGGACGGCAAACCCGTCCGGACCATCGAACAGGCGCGCGCGTTTGTCGAGGGCGTGGGATTTTGCCTAATGTATCCGGTGCGCCCCTCGATGCCGGTGCCCACATTCATTGGGGCGTTCGTAGGATCGGACAATCGGCTGCCGACTTGGCAACATGCTTACTCCGATCCGCGTGCGGCCGAAGCGACGGAACTGATGGTGCGGCTGCTGCGCGAGCGGTCGGCTTACGAGGCGAATCTGTTTGAGGAGAACAACGCGTTCTTGGTAGCGGCTTCGGTGTTTCCTTATTTTTATGCGCTGGTGGGCGAGCGCAACCCAAAGCTGGCGCCGAAGCAGGGGCCGCGGTCTCCTTATTCGCCGCTGGCATGCGATGCGTTTGAGTTGATACGGCGCGATGGGCCTATCTCGAAGCAGAAGCTGCAGGAGGCGCTGGGCGGCAGCGTGTCGTTGGCGGCGCTCGATAAGGCGCTGGGGGAGTTGTTGGCGAAGCTGCGCATCACCCGTGTGGACTACAAGGCCAATGAGGGTTCTTACTGGGATGTACTTTACCGCTGGTCGCCGGATGCGGTGCGCGAGGGCGTGGGATTATCGGTGCAGCAGGCGCTCTCGGCGCTGCTGTCGAAATATCTGGATTGCGTGGTCGCCGCCGAGCAGATGGAACTGGAATCTTTCTTCGGAAAATTTGTGGCGCGGTCGCGCGTGAAAGAAGCTGTGAATGCACTGCTGGCGGCAAGGGAGTTGAGCTTTGTGCATGTGAGCGGGCGGTCCATGCTGCAGATCACGCCGGAGAAGGAAGCGGTGGTTGCCGCTGCCAGACCACACCGCGCGGCGAAGTAGGCTGCTCTCACGCTTCATCGCGTGTACAATCTACTCGCGCAATGACCGAGAACTCTGACCACGATCACTCTCAACGCAAACTGATCATTGCCATTGACGGGCCGGCGGGCGCAGGCAAGAGCACGATCGCATCCCGGTTGGCGCGGAAGCTGGGTTATGTGAATCTGGAGAGCGGCGCGATGTACCGGGCGCTGGCGCTGAAAGCCATCGAGGAAGATGCATCGTTCGACGACGAAGCCGCGCTGGTGAAGTTGGCGCAGGAGTCGCGCATTCAGCTCGAACCTACGATGGGGGGAAACCGAACGCTCCTGAACGGGCACGACGTTTCTGCGCGCATTCGCGAGCGCGACGTCACGGAGGCGGCGTCGCGGGTGTCGGTGCATCCCGGAGTGCGGGCGTGGATGGTGGCACGTCAGCGGGAGATGGGCGTGGGTGGCGGCGTGGTGATGGAAGGGCGCGACATTGGCACGAAGGTTTTTCCTGACGCTGACCTGAAAGTTTTCCTGGATGCTGACCCGGTGGTGCGAGAGCAGCGGCGCATGGAGCAGCAGAAGATCAAAGGCGAAGTAGCCGCGAACGTGGCGGCGGATCTGCGCGAGCGCGACCACCGCGACCGCACTCGCGCCGTCTCTCCGTTGTTGGCCGCGGAAGACGCGGTCGTGATCGATTCGACGAAAATGAGTGAAGATGAAGTACTGGCTCAGGTAGAAGAGCTGGCTAGCAGGAAATTGAGACATTCAGTGGTTCGGTCAATCCCTTAGCCGATCTGGCAGGCTACGGAAAAACTCGGACGGGGCAGGAAGTGCGACCACCGGGGCTGAAGCCTGCACTGATTCTGGACGATTTTAGACGGCGCTGAAGCTCCGCTCTTCCACTTCACCGCCCGCATTCTCGCGTTTTTCAGCAGCCCTCTAGTACTACTGTGTTATAAA
>PLHQ01000195.1 GCA_003138975.1 Acidobacteriaceae bacterium
CGCGGCACGCCTTACATCCAGTCAGACCTGCGCGTCACGCGTCCTTTCAAAATTAACGAGCGCTGGCACGTCGACCCATTCATTGAATTCTTCAACCTCTTCAACCGTAACAATCCCGGTGCGAATTACGCGGTCAATGTCGTCCAGTTCCCGGTTCCGGCGGCCCAGATGGCGCAAAATGCAGAAGGTATCACCAATGTCACCAGCATTTGCACGAATGCAGACTGCTCCCAAACCGCGCCCATCACCAGCCTGAAGCAGCTTGAGATACCCGAGGGCGCGCTGGGAGATTTCTTCGGTCCTGGCACCACGGTAGGCATTCCATTCGCTGCTCAGCTCGGCGTACGGGTGACGTTCTAGAAGTCACTCGCAAATACACCGGCGAGCGCTCTCGCGTGAGCGTTGCTTTGCGGCCAGGATACGATAACTAAAAACTCTTCCCTATCGCACCAGCCACTCGGTGGCCGCGTGCACGCGCACCAGCAGTTCGCTGTAACTCACGGCCATAGCGGCCAGCATCACTGCCACAGCGCACAGCGCATAGCCCAACGAATATCCGTTCGTCGGACTTTGCCGCAGTTCGTTCCACGCAATCAACCGTTCCACGCGCGCATTCACCGACTGCGCTGGGCTGTGAACCAAAGCGGTTGTTAGTTCGGCGGGTGATTCCAGCGGAGCTAGCCGCGAGAGCTTGATCACAGCAGCAGCCAGGTCAAGAGCCTCGGAGGCGTTCGAGACTGCGGCATCGTCGGCGGCCATTTCAGTCGCTTCTCTCCAAACACTCTCCAGTTGCGACATTCCCGGAAAGGCCACCAGGCACAGGAGCAGTTTTTTCAGGTTGTCGCGTCGTCGAACGTGGACGACCTCATGCCGAAGCGCGCTGTGGAGTTCCCGCTCGGTCAATACAAACTCCGCAGCGCCCGATAACCAGACACGGGGCTTTAGAATGCCCGCCGCAGTCAGCGGGGGCGCAAGCGCCGGAGTCCGCAGCACAGAGACGAACTTCCCCGAATCGGTTGGGCTGCAACCGATCACACACGCTTCTCTCGACCACCGCGCAACGGTTCTCGAAGCCCGGACTAATGCCGCCGCCGCGTTCCACACTCCCGTCAGCATCAGGACGATCCCGCAGAAGCCCAACACCAAGGGCACAACACCCAAGGGTTCCTCCACGGCGCGAGGTTCTAGTAGCAGGAACGACGGCACCGCCAAGACCAGGGTCACTGCAGTTGCCACGACGAATGGGACGATGCGCAGGCCGAAAAGCAGGTCGGCGCAGTGTCTGGCTGAACCCTGCCGGCCGTAAAGCCACACTCGCCTCCACAAGAGGCAGACTGCAAGAGACAGAGCGCTGTACAGGATGAAGAAAATCGAAAAACAAACTGCCGTGCCGCGTACAGCGAACATTACTCTGTCTCCTTCGGGCCCGCTTCTCGTTGCGACAGTTCGCGGCGCTTGCGTTCCACCAGCTTCCGCAAATCGTCGAGTAATTGCGCATCCCGTTCGCTTAGAATTTCCACCAGAAACGACAGCGGCAAAGACGACGCTGGACTCGCATCCAGCAATTGTTTGAAGGCGTGACCTGCCGCCTCGCGATGCAATTCCTCACGGCTAAGCCGCGGAGCGTAGCGGAATGCCCTGCCCTCCTCTGATCGCGTGAGAAGATCTTTCTTGAACAACCGGTCCAGGGTGGTCATCACCGTGGTATAGGCCAGATCCTGGCAGGCGTCATCGACCAGTTCCCGGACCGTGGCGGTGCCTCTCGCCCACAATGCGTCCAGCATACGTTGCTCGAGCGGGCCCAGTTGTCCCCAAGGTCTTCGAAATGGATGGAAAATCCGTTTCATGCGCTTCATTGAATCCCGCATTCTACCGTGAGTGGGAAACGCGTGCTAGAAAACTTTCTTCCCCACTTGACCGCTCTCAAAGACAACTATGGATGAAAGCCTGCCACGCTTGCCGGCGCCATGCTTCGAGCGCGGCGACGCGATTATGAATGATCCAGAAGAGCTGAGGGAGGGAAATTCTGGGGTGGGAAACGGGAATCGAACCCGCAACCGTCGGAGCCACAGTCCGGTGCTCTGCCAGTTGAGCTATTCCCACCGCCAAGTGTGATTATAGCAATTGCCGTTCAGGGATGTCAGAAAGGCTCCGACGTTGCGTCTGCCGTACATAGATGGGGTGATCACTACCCAAGAATGAGGCGACACTACATGGTGTGAATCAGATGAGCGAGAGAGGAGTAGGACAAACGGAAGAAAGCAGAAGAAAAGCTATCGAGAACGCACAGAAGAAAAAAGAGAAACGGGAATACAGCGTCGGGCGCTCGGACTGCGCTGCGGGACTGGCGAATTCTTCACTCACGGGTCCTGGGGAGAATCTCAAAAACTCATCCCCTGCCTACGCCAACGTACTCGAATCCCATAGCGCGGAGCCGGGTAGAATCCAGCAGATTCTTTGTATCTACAATGATGGGCTTCTTGAGAAGGTGCTTGATGCGATCAAAATCGAGGGCTCGGAATTCTGGCCAGCCTGTACCCACTACCAGCACATCCATGCCTTCCGCCGCCGCGTAAGCTGATTCGCAGTAACGCACCGATCCGTTCAGCCGCGTTTTGGCATCGGAAAGCGCTACGGGATCATAAGCCCGTACGCGCGCGCCTTTCGCGACCAGCGTTTCGGCCAAGCGCACCGCGGATGAACCTGCGACGGAATTCGTGTTCGGCTTGAACGCCAGACCAAGAATTCCAACATCCTTGTTCTCCACTGAATTCAAAGCCACTGCAATCTTTTCGACCAGGCGATCCGCCAGCGCATGGTTAACGTCCCGCGCAGCGCTCAGTACTTTCAAAGGAAGTCCATTGGCCCGCGCGAGCTCCGCCAGCGAATCCATATCCGACTCTGCAAACACGCCGCCCATGCCGGCTCCGGGTTGCAAGCAGCGTGGAGCGATCTTCTTATCGAGACCCAGGGCCAGCGCCAGATTCACCGCGTCGGCGCCCACGCGCTCGCACAGCGCAGCCACTTCGTTAATAAAAGAGATTTTCGTGGCCACGAACGCCGTCGCCGATTCCCTAACCAGTTCCGCTGTGGCCTGGTTGGTCACGATCACGGGCACTCCGCGCATCACCAGCGGATGGAAAATCTGCTTGAGAATTTGCACCGCTTCGTTGGAGGTCGACCCTAGAATCAGACGGTCCGGCCAGTTGAAGTCCTCTACCGCGCAACCGTCGGTAAAGAACATGGGTTGGGAAACAATCGTTCCCTGCAGGCCCGCATCCTTCAAGCTTTTCTCCAACGCAGAGGCAGTGCCCACGGCTACCGGTGTAACAATGGTCAGAATGGGCGGCTTCGGCGCCAGGCGGGCGATACGCATCACCACGTCGGTCAGAGTATCCGCTCCATCTTCCGCCAGAAAAATGACTTGCGCCTTCCGTGCAAACGATTCGATATCAGTGGAGTAAGCCAGTCGACCAGCGCGCACATTTCGCCGGATGATCTCTTTCAGATTCTTTTCAAAGAATGGAATGTTGCCCTGCGCCATCTCGACCATGCGCGAACGGTCGGGATGACAGCAGGAAACCGGAGTGCCAAAATCTGCCAGACAGGCCGAAATTACTGTTCCTAGAAAGCCCGAACCGTAGACCCCAATCTGCATTCTTTGCCCCCGGGACGTTTCTGAAACCCACGCCCGAAGCGGCTACTGGCGCGGATATCATAATTCCCTGTCTTCTGTTTACAGCGCGCCTAACGACTCCGCAACGCACGGGAGTGAGATGTACCAGGGGCCATGCGGTCTCGAAGGGGGTAACGTAATGCGGGGTTACTAGGGGTTACGAGCAGAAACTGGACGAATGACAAGGTAATGGGAAATATTTGGCTAGTAACAAAAATGCGGGAAGCACAGGCTCCCCGCATCCCTTCCATCAACCTACAGCTATTTCTGCGTGAACGGCAGCCCCGGCAACGTTTCCGTGTGCTCGTACTTTACCGCACTCAGCAGGTTCGGATCGAGTCCCAGCGCCTTCACGATGGTCGGAGCGATCTGACGCGTCTCGACTTGATCGTTAAACGTTGCAGACTTGTAGCTCGGGTTTGAAACAATCAGCAGAACATTCCGGTCGTCGTAGGCAAAGCCGCCATGCTCGGAAACTTTGGCCTTCCCACCCGTATACACGACGCCAACGTTCGGAGCCACGATGATGTCGGGCGTCCGAGAATCGGTGAGCGGATCGTTGAATTGCAGCGTGAGCGAAGTGCCGGCAAAAATCTCCCCTTGCCCAAACAGATTTTCATTCGCGGCCAGGGTTGCCACGAAGCTCTCCGTCTGGCTTTGATCCGTCAGCCAGAGCATCGAGATATCATCCTCATCGGCTTGCGCCACCGGCAGGCCAGGCCCGACTCCGAGCGGCGAAAGGATCTGAGATGGTGGTTCGTCCGAAGCATTATCGGCCGGAATGCGCAGCACGCGATTCGGATCAATGGGCGACTGTCCATGCTTGGCGGACACAATAATCAGCGTCGAATCCAACAGCCCTTGCTTACTCAGTTCCGAAACCATCTGACCAATTGCACCGTCCACGTACTGGATCTCGGCAAGCAATGAGTTGCTCGGCGTTCCCAGCGCGTCCACATAACCGCCAGTGAGGCTGAGCGACGGCTCCACCAGCTTCTCACCCACGCTCACCGCCTGGAAGTTCATGCCAAACAGGGCCGGCACTGGCGCGGTAGCACTTCCATCGTGCGTCTTTCCATCAATCCAGTTCAGCACTGCCTGCACTTTGAACTGATCGTAGCAGCGAATGTTCTGGAAGCTGTCCGTCCACGCATTGGTCGGCTGCGCAGCCCCCGGGTCGGGAAGCGGATTGCAACCCTGAACCGTAGGGATTGGCACCGGAATCGAGTTGATTTCCGGCGACCACAAATCATTGACGCCATCGCCACTCGGGCCATTGGTAAAGTCATACGACGGGTGCTTGTCCGACCATGCTGTGTAGCCGCCCGAATTCTTCACCACGTTGAAGATGGTGTTGTCACGAATGTAATTGTGCGGATAGACCGGCGCGCAGCTATTCTTTGGATCGCGTGGCAGATAGTCCGAATTGATCCCGTGGATCCCGGAACTGCCGTTCGGCCTCCCGGAATCAAGCTTCAGATAGTTGTAGTCAATCTCTTCGTCGAACCCAACCTGCGTACCAATCACGCTGGGGCAAAGCTTGGGACCGCCGACAATGCCGTAAGGGGTGGTCTTCGCCGGGGGCGACAGTGCGCGATCGTAGCTGACATCGTAGAAAATTCCCGCCGAACGCGGCGTCCCGCCCGTGATCTGAGCCACCAGGCCGGGGAAGGAATCGGAAGGTTTCGAAGTCAGCGCTTGCAGGTAATGCACTCCGGTGGCCGAAAGTGACGCCAGATGCGGACAGTAGGGGTCATTTCCGGAAGTCGGAACGCCCTTGGCGCAATTTGCAAAATCCAGCGAGTGCATGCCATCAATGCTGATGAGTAAAACATGGTGAATCTTGCTGTTTGTTTGCGCGGAAGCCGTTAGAGAAAACAGACTCGCCAGCGCCAAAGCAACCAGCCAGGGGGAGAGAAAACGACGAGCAGACATCTTTATCCTCCTTGGACATCTTAAGTTAGTTAGGCCTTCGACAACTCAGGTCTGAGTATTTGCCATGTCCCGGACGCCAAGGTTAATAGAAGATGAATACTAGATTAAGAAATCGTAATAATCGGGACGCTCGGGAGCAGGGTGCGTCTTTTGACGGCCTCGCAGTTTTGTCGGAACCGGTCTGTAAGTGCGAACCGGTAGACGAAGCCAACGGTGAGAAAGGCGAGGCTTTTACGGAGAAACCAGTGTACCGCCGAGAGGGACGGGGGCCAGGTCAACCCAGTGGTGTTGCGCTTCCTCTCGAACAAAGGTGAGCCGGTCGAGCAGGATGCGCCGGCTGCCTGCATACTCCTGCCAGCGTTGGCGAGCAATCTCCAAAGCTTGTTCCGCCTCTTCTTCTGTCGGCATTTTCACGACCGTCAAGTGAGGCGTATAGGGCCACTCTTCGGCAAAGGCTAGCACCTGCGTGTTCAACTGATCGTGCAACTCTCGCAGCCTCGATTCGGCATGAGCCACGCGGATGTAAACCGTAGGAGTTGTGGGAGCAAAGGTTCCCATGTCGCCTAACGTTACCTCAAAGGGCTCGGCTTGGCCGCAGATCCTCGCCAGCACCACCAGTGCCGCATTCTCCGTTCCTTGCAGAGGCCGCGGCGGCAGAAGAGTGAGATGAGCTGCAAGATGGGGCAAAGCCGGATGCAGTTCCCGCCGGAGGTTCTCCACGAACTCTCCCACGGGACTTTTTAGATAGGCGACTAAGGCATACCGCAAGCTCGGCATATACAGGGAAAAATTATAGCGCGTTCCGTCGTTTATAATCGGAACAGATCGTTGATTCGGAAGAGTCATCAATAGTTGACAAAGTCGGGGCGTAGCGCAGCCTGGTAGCGCACCTGCCTTGGGCGCAGGGGGTCCGCGGTTCAAATCCGCGCGCCCCGACCAATTTC
>PLHQ01000159.1:0-25409 GCA_003138975.1 Acidobacteriaceae bacterium
GTCAAGGCTCTCACGGCGGATGGACTCTTCATCGGACAGCCGCCGGAGTTCTTCTCTACGTTGAAAGCTCTGGCCGCCGCAGCCGATGCGGCGAAACGCGGGTTCTAGGAGTTGGCGCAATCGCGTGGGAGCCTTCGGGGGAGGGTCCTTCACGCGGCTCGCTGCGGCGGGCGCTGTTGACTAATCGATCGGTCGCAGCGCCCATTCTTGCTGAAAGTTCATTACATTGTTCATTTTGACTGGAGGAACACCGATGTTTGAAGGCTTATTTCAACCCATGCACTTACTGGTTATCACAGGAATTGTTTTGCTGATCTTTGGTCCCAAGAAGCTGCCCGAGCTTGGAAAAGGACTGGGCGAGGGCCTGCGCGGTTTCAAGTCCGCGATGCAGGGAAAGGAGGATTCGACGGCATTGGCACCTGCGCCGAAAACGCCGGAGGAAAAAGCATGAGCCTGTCGGAAATGTTCTTCCTCGGGTTGTTGGGTTTGGTGATTCTTGGACCCAAGAAGCTTGCTGAGTTTGGCCAACAGTCCGGGAAGATGCTTGCCCGATTGAAGAAAGTTAGCAGTGAATTCCAATCGCAACTGGCAACAGAAATCTCTGCAACGGCAAGTGATCTGCCAATGCAGCCAGCGCCGGTTGAGTCCAGTCTGGTTGAAACCGGCCCGGCGCACACTGGCTTGGTGCTGACTAATGCGGACGAATAGACCCGCTGTTAAGAATCGACGACTTATCCCCAATAAAAAACCCCACCCCCCGCAAACCTGCGTAAGATGGGGTCTCGCGTCGCGAGGCGAAATCGCGCCGATTACCCGGTTGTCAAGGTGCGTAGATGAAGATGGTCGACTTCCATCTTTGGTGCCAGAATGGGGCCGAATCCTTAACCAAAAAAAGTGTGGAATCAGGTTCCGGAGCGACAAAGGAAGGTTTCGCTCGGTCTGTTGCGGGTGCGTAATCGGGTCTGGTAACCATTGTGTAACCACAAAAATAATGCGCAACCTATTGACAACACAGAAATTATTCCTCTAATCTGCGGTTACACCGGGAAGGAGGTGGTCGAATGACAAGTTCTGATTGTAGTGGCACGTGTGGGAGTCTAAGACCAGGTGAGGTGGCTGAGACTTAGAGCTGGTTGCTCTAAGCGGGGCTCCAGGCGCTGAATAAATGACGCCAGGAGCTACAGCCCGCACACTAGCCGGTGAGTACGGATGAGCGCCCCGCGTTGGTCGCGCGAGGTTTCATCCCTGGGACCTTGGCCTTCGGGCTTTTCGTCCCCGACCCGAGAGTTGCCGTGAGAGGCCACGTAGAGTGACCACCTCTTGGTCAATCCCAAACAGTCCACCGGGAACCCTCTGTGAGTCAGTGACTTGCAGAGGGTTTTCTCTTTTGTTATCTGCTGGTTCCCGAGTTTAGGTTTTACGACCATTCGACTTTAATAGATTCCTTCCTGAATTTCGCTGGGTCATTTTTTGGGTAAATTGTGACCAAATCTGTGATCAAAGCTGTGACCAGTCGTGCGAGCGCCGGACGTTAAGGGGGCCTCGAATAGCACCTCATTAGCGTGGGGCCCGGCCGGTGGTCNNTAGCGTGGCTCCAAGTTCCGTGCGCAGAGCAGTGGTTAACAGTTGGCGCAAGCCAACTGATTCCGTTTGGAAGAGTACCTTCGATTGCGCAGCTTGGCCGTTGCTTGCAGCTCAGAAAGCGAGCAACCAGTGAAAAACCCACAGAGCGATAATCTGCAAGCTCCGGACGCCAAGCCCAAGCGGCGGAGACGAAACAAGGGGATGTGTTTGGAAGACCGGCCGGTATTAGAGGCCAATGCAGCCGGTATCGACGTTGGCGCACGCGAAATGTTTGTGGCCGTACCTCCAGGGCGGGACGAGAATCCCGTGCGGGTGTTCGCCACCTTTACCGAAGATCTGGAGCGCTTAACCGATTGGCTGGAGCAGTGCGGAGTAACCACGGTGGCGCTGGAATCCACCGGGGTGTATTGGATTCCACTGTTCGAGATTCTCGAACAACGAGGCATACGCCCCTGTTTGGTGAATGCCCGCCACATGAAGAACGTACCCGGACGGCGTACCGACTGGCACGAGTGCCAATGGTTACAGTTCCTGCACTCTGTGGGATTACTGCGAGCAGCCTTTCGGCCTGGGCAGGACGTCTGCGCCGTGCGGACCGTGCTGCGGCACCGTAACGAATTGGTCTCGGCGGCCAGTCAACACGTGCAGCACATGCACAAGGCGCTGACGCAAATGAACCTGCAAATCCACCATGTCATCAGTGACATTACCGGCTTGACCGGCTGTGCCATTGTGGACGCCATCCTGGCTGGACAACGGGACGGCGCAGAGCTCGCCAAGCTGCGGGATCCACACATCAAAGCTGATACCGAGACCATCCGGAAATCGCTGGAAGGCAACTGGCGGCCCGAGCATCTGTTTACCCTCCGTCAATCGCGAGATCTGTATCGCATCTATCAGCAACAGATCGTGAACTGTGATCTGGAAGTCGAGAAGATGCTGCGGGAGTTCGAGCCCCGCACCGACCCCACCGAAAGACCTTTGCGGCTGACACTGGCAGCGTTCATACTCCGACCATGACACTCAAAAATGCGGCATTGCTCGCGTTGATCGGAACGATTCTGCTGACGGCTTTTCTAGTATGGACGTTCGTCCTCACCTTCCTCAACGTCCTGCGGGACTTGGTTCCAGCGGTCACGCTGTTCCAGTCATTCATCTATGCGTTTGGCTCCTTCAGCGTGGCTCTATTCTTTTACGTATTCCACAGAGCGCAGTAGTCGCGATTGTTGCCCGCCGCCCCTCAGACCAGCCAGCAATCCCGAATACCGCCTCTGCGGGCGGTCATAGCGTACCGCAATGCCCAAAGCCTTTTTTCCCCGATCAGCACGACCAGCTTCTTGCCCGCGTGATCCCCCTGTAGATCAGGTTGCGTTGGAGCAGCATGCAGTGCTGCGTGGCGAGCGTGGGTCGGGATTGACTGGCTGTGCCTACAACCTCGTCGTCGAAGGTCAGGCTATTGTTTACCCAATACCTCGCATAACCTCGCATCTGGGAGGGCCTGATACCCACCTACCGACATGCGCTTTGGGGCGCTATGGTTTGAGGCAATAAAGCGGTCTTGGGGTGATGAACGATCAAAACGGTGGTAACGCTGGGTCGTAAGGCTCCCACTTTTCGCTGGCGATGCTCTGCTTGAACTCTGACTCAGCGTCGTCTAAAGCTTCTTTGAGCGTCGGGTGTATGCGCACTTCCGCGTTTGATCTTTCCGCGATGAACTTGGGATTCGTCTGTACTACCCGTCCCTCGAAGATACGCACTTGGAACTGCTCCTGCTCGACCACTGCGATCTGGCGATAGAGGGCCTTCATTGCGAACGGCGGTATCTTGTAAAGCACGCGGTTGAGATGCAATTCTGCCCGCATGGTCGAATGTTACATCGGCAGCCGATTTAACCACAAGATAGCTTCGGCGGTAGTCGGCGGCACCGTCTTCATAGTACAGAGCACTGCTTTTCTGTTCGGGGTCGCGGATGGTCAGCAGGTTGATACATATTCTTTGATGAAACGGTGATACATGTCGGCGAGTTACTTGCCTTACTGCGTGAACACCGTTCAAAAAGTAGATGTGGCGCAGTGGGTGGATGGGAGCTACTTTCCTGTATACGAATATACGGCTGCGGCACCAGAGGAACAAACGACCGTGAGCCGCATAGTTCCTTCATATCTGCTAACAGGTTACAACGGTTGCCCCCTTGGTGACTGCTCAAAAGTGCTCAGGTTTCGGAATATATAAGACGCGTCCACACTCAGTGAGGTGCTTCAGCAGCCAAATGGCGGTACACCCGCTGCGGCTCAGAATACAACCGAGGTGTCCACCATAACCGGAAACGGAGTAAGCTGGGTTCCATGCCGATGTGGAAAAAGGTCGCGATTATCGTAGTGGCGTGGGGCGTGTCTGTCTTGGTCTACGTTGAATTTTTTTTTAAAGCCCGATGAGACATTTGAGTTTGATGAACGTGCCTGTCAGCCGGGAACCCTGAGTGATCGTGCGGAGTCTACTTGAAGCATGAAGGCATTCAGGCGCAGATGTCACTTCGGCTTGCTTATCCCCGCGGTCATTGCTGGTGCGCTGCTGGGTTTTCTGGCTGCGCACTCCATTTATGCAAATCCTGCTGGTGCTTCGGGGCGCTACACCGCGCCGCGATTGAACCAAACAGCCCTTGCCTCTGCTACCACGGACTCACTCGTGATCGAAGCGTATGTGGATTCTAGGGGAAGAGTGTGGAACTATCGCGTCATATCGAGTGCTCAGGGCTCGAAGGATTTGACGCCAGACATGAAAAACGTGCTCATCTTCACCACATTCCATCCAGCGATGTTCAGGGGTAGCCCGATTGCGGGAACGGCCGTGCTCTCTTTATTCAAGATCGACAAGTTCTAGGATTTAGCCCTCCCAATCAATCCGCAAGAGATTTGGGAGCGACTAGGAAACCCATTCTGCTGGAGTTAGGCTGCCCCGATGGGGGTCGGGTCGGATAATACGTCTCAAGCCCTGTTGCGGGGCTTTTGGGCCAGCCTAGCGACCATGTACGGGAGCCGCTGTTTTCAGCTTTGCATTTCAAAAAGCGACAGCGTGTCGCCCTCCTTGGACCCTACGACCAGAAATCCCTCAAACTTGTGGGCATCAGAATCTTCGACACTGGCGTCCCGAAAGTCGCCGTACTCAAATGTGCAATCTGACAATCGGAATCTGATCTGGTCGGACTCGCCGTCTTCCTTTCCGACGATCAGATGCGGAATAGCTCCGTCCACGATGGATAGGCGAATCGTCCCTACAACTCTGGCGACTGACACTGAGGGAGTCCCGAGAACAGCACGCACAGGCGTTCCTTCGTCTACGTACTTGCTCAGCAGGGACAGCGCATCTTCTAGCGTGACCTTCATTCACTCACCATTGAATTCATGCTTGGTGCCGCCGCACCGCTAGGTTTTCTCCAGTGTAAAGGTCGACAGAAACTTCATTCTAGAAGTTTCGCTTAAACCAGCCTTTGAGCCTGATCTCAACATCGCCATCTTTAATTGACCTTCCGATCCATCGTCACACTTTTTGTGCTCAAAGCCGGGGACACCATGTCGGCGGCTAATACAAGTGTGCTGGAACCGTCTTCGGGGTGTCTAAGCACTCGGTCCCAAAACCCACATTGCGTTGAAACTGTACCTGCGCGTGTTCACGTTCTTCTTCCTTCAACCACCGTACCATAGACAGCCTTCTGTGTTTCTCCCGGCACAATGAGAAAGCAGGAAACGGGAAGCACATCTCGCTGGAACTGAGCATGGTCTTGTCAGAGGAATTGTTGAGATGACTCCAGTAATTAGCGGTTCGCCGGGTTATCCCGGTAGAGTTCACACTGGGGTAAAAGTATGAAGCGAGTCCTAATTCTGCTCTTGGCGATAACGACCTTGGCGGCGGCGCGGGATAAGAAACCAAAGGCTCAGCCGGGACCGTATGTATTCACCAGCAAAGCTTCTGCTCAAACCCTCAAGGTGCTAATCGTCCAAGCGAATCTAGAAGAAGGGTACGCCCTCGATTCCGACAATCAGTTCCAGTTCCGCTTCTCGAAGCCAGCGCAGATGCCTCTCATAGGTGCGCTTTTCATGGCCTCAAGTGCGTGTCCGGGAATGACCACAAGAAAAGTGTGGTCATACACGTTGGTGGAACTCAATGGCATGACAAAGGTGACTGTTCAGCCCCTCTGGGAATATCCGGACGATTACTGCAAAACGCAAACTCAGGGGTTGATATGGAGCCAGCGAGAGGAGATTGCAGTATTTCAGGCAATGTTAGACAAGGCTCCCACTTCGAGTGCGCAGGTTCCAACTCCTGCTCCAGCCTCGCCAGCGGTTACTCCCACTCCTGCTCCAACTTCGGTCGCAGATCAGCAACAGGACACGAAGCGGCATACAGCTTGTCTGGCATTGGCGAAGGACAATCCGAGCATCATTTGCAAGTAAGCATGTGTCGAGGAGCGCCTCAAGTGGGCTGCGGAGATCGAGCACAGATATTCCGCATCAATGTCAAGGTGTGTTCTATAGAGCAATTTTGCTCAGTCTCCGGTTGCGCGATTTGATTACGCTATCCTTAGGGGATCAATATCATGGGGCTCTGTAAGCCCAAAGCTCCTGCAACCCCGCCGTCGACAGAGGTTCGCAAGGTGAAAGGGGGGGATAGTCATGGCGAAGGTGATCGAGTTTTACGTGCCGACGATTTTCCNNACGCAGGCAAGGAAATCCGCCTAAATAATGAAGTCCATGGCAGTCAAGTCGCATCGGAAACATCTTCACCACTGGTACAAGAGCTTGGCAGGCGGTTTTCGCTGCGTGTGCGAAGTGTGGCGCTGTGAGTTTGCCGAGGGAAGCAAGAATTGCGACAGTGCTGCCGAGCAAGGTCGCAGATATTGCCTAGCTCATCTGGCATCCAAGCCGCAGTGATTCCTACCCAAAGAGAAAAGCCGCCACCGGAGTAGCGGGCTTATTCTCGCGCCGTATTTTATGCCGTTTTCTTCCCCGCTCTCACCTTCGCCCACCGTGCCGCCGCGATTCTCCTGCGGGCTGAAGCCGATATGGTGCGCTTCACGTGAGTCGAGCCCGTAGTTTTCGCTGGCTGCGATCCATTCCAAGCATTCAGCCATCGCGCCTTCTGCGCGAGGCTGATTTTCTTTCGAGCGGCAGCCGATAGGGTGCTCCGTCCGTTTGAATTTGAGCTTCCTAAAGCTGTGAGCGCGGCGGTAAACCGTTGGACTTCCTGCTGTGCTCTGCCCAGTTCTTTCTTCAATTGCCCGACCACTCCGGATATATTTCCCATTTGTTTTCCTCGACTGAGGATCATAGCAAACCTCGCGAAACGT
Organism: Acidobacteriaceae bacterium; assembly: GCA_003138975.1. Taxonomy (GTDB): domain Bacteria; phylum Acidobacteriota; class Terriglobia; order Terriglobales; family Acidobacteriaceae; genus Sulfotelmatobacter. Next base: position 6,929 of record PLHQ01000159.1, read on the forward strand.
CGGTTCCCCTGTAAACAAAACAATGTTCCCTCCACTTCAGGAACGGGAATCCGGTTTCTGGGGCGTTGGGGTTTGGGCGAAATGCCGTGTTTCGGAAGTGTCGTTGGCGAGCGCACTTTTGTCGGGCGCAGGGCACACATCGGCGTTTATCATTCCGCGCCGGCCGCATAGCTTAGGCATCGTGCCGTTCTGTGGCAGGGACAGCGGCTATGTTGAAGTTCTCGGAGTGCGTCAGCTTAACGTGTGTGCGAAACGCTTCATAGAGCTTTTCGCTGGTTTGTTGCTGAGTACTCGGTCCTTCGGCCACAGCCTTTTCGAGGCAGATGATCTCATGACACTCAGAACATTTGCCGAAGCGATGACTGGCTCGATCCATTTCGTCCCTTGGCCCAAGCCAACCTGCCTCGGTCAATTCTGGCTTTTTCATGCCCCAAGTTTCCCACAGGCCAGACGGTTTGGCTACCCTTTGGATATTCAAACTGACCCACTAGCCCATACCTGCCCACCAAGGACTATCCGCTGTTCTGTTAGCTTGACCGCCTTTTCAGTCTGAAGAGTACGTTACAAAAAGACGACCGGGCTGGTCAGAATTGTTCCCTGCTCGAACGGGAGAAGATTGCCGGAAAGAAAACTATCCGACGGGGTTACCTTGGTTGGGCAGACAATAGGAGATCGTTCATCACAATTTTATGAAGCCCAAGTTGGGTTTGGATATGCGCCCAGCCGAGACGCAGGAAGTGCAGCTAATCTGCAACTGCTGCGGGCAGCCGTACCATCCTGACAAGAGTTGGGAAGATCGCCTTAGAGCCGTGATCCTCGGGGCTGAGGATGACCTTAGGAACGTCACCGCTCGCGGTGACCGTTCCAACGCGCAAGTTCAGTCAGAGTTTTTGAAACGAACTCCTTCGGTGATGGGGATTTTTGGAGTACAAACGGACCACTGTCCCGATCAGAAACACGAGCAAACCCGCAATTAGAAACATGTCNNGGAATTCCAACCGATGGCATAACACCTTTATTCAACGATGTGACTAAAGCGTTGCAAGTGATTCCCAGCAAAACGAAAAGTCCGCCCGTAACCTTGGCACGGATGATGTAGCGGACTACCCACGCAAGTGTTGTGATCCAGAACAAATAGCAGAAAGCCATATTCGCGGTCGTCCGCCAGAGCGCACCGATGCAGAGGACGCAGGCGAGCTTGATATAAACCTTCACCGTTAACTCCTTGCGATCATTTAACTCGGCTCCGACCATGTGTTGTGAAACTCGAATCTGCCGCGGGATACATCACGCAAGGCTCGGCTCGTGGTGCGCCTTGCGCGTTCAAGTCGCTGGGGGAAGAAATACGACCCGTCTCACATTAGGGTAGGAATTCGCTTGAAACTCGCGTCCCGCGTCACCCTCTGCGTGACCTATTATAATTCAAAGCGGCAACACGGGCTCCCGCAGTACTCGCAGCAATTGGTCGACTTTGAAAGGCTTCCGCAGCACTGGCAGCAGCCACAGAGCGTTCGGCAGCTTCTCTCGCGCTTCCTCCGGCTCGGCGGTCATGATCGCCATCTTCTGACTTGGATTCATCTCATGGATCGCGGTCACTAACTGCACCCCATCTTTGATCTTTGTGCCGGGTATGAAGCGATAGTCGCTGAGGACCAACTTCCACGGGCCTTCGTGCTGCCAGATATAAAACGCCTCGTCTCCCCTGAACGACTGGCGTGTGTCATACCCACGCTCCTCCAGTTCCTTGACGAGCAACGACCGCAAGGCTTCATCGTCCTCCACAATCAGAATCTTCATTCGTCTTTCTAAGCCTCGGTTATCCCAACGACCATTGCACCGACCAAAGACCAGCAACGGAGACAGTCCAGTCGAGCACGGGGGGGAACCGCAGGGAAGCGCATCTTGTCTGCTTTCATGCCGCTTCTCGTGACTGGATTCTGGGGAGGCTGAAGCCGGAGGGGAAGACTCGGTGCCAGAATAGGCTAGAAATCCCACGAAAACTCGTGACTTCCGTCACCCTTCGTGGTAACGGAAATGCCCAAAGCAGTCGCTCTAATCAAAGTAGTGATGCGGGCTCCGCAAAGAACTCATTGATCTCTTCAGCCAGTTGCTTGCCGAACAGGAGCAGCGGGCACCCGTGGTTGATGCACTGCATGTTGCGCCAGACCATCTCCACAACCTGCGCCTCAGTGATCTGTTTCGGGGGAATTGAGCGACCCTTACCCTCGCTGAGGGTGAGAATTTGGTTCACCATGCGGCGCTTGCCCGAGGCGCTGAGGTCGGGGCACAGCGTATTCACGCATGTCAACGCGGCAACGACTCTAGTGTGGGCAAGGTCCCGTATGGTTTTAATCACTTTGTCGGGGAGCTTACACCTTGCCGCTAGCTACTCCTCGAAGCAGCAACCGTTCCAGTTCCTCGATCTCCGCCGATCCATCGACGAAGAAATGCCTGCCTTTCACCCATGCGGAAGGCACTCCCCTTGGTAGGTGAACGCCGAATAGTTTGGCGAATGCTTCCCTCGTGATCCTCACAGGCGATACGCTCCGTTCGCCAATAATAGGTTGATCGCCGCAATCGTCCCGAGGAAGATCGCAAGCTGCATCAAGTATCCCGCTCTCCGGAGGAACACCAAATTGCTTACCGTGATGTACCAGAGAACGGCACTGAATGGACTAAGGAACGTGAACACCATCTTCAAAAACCAGCGGTCGTCTTCTGGCAACCTGGGGATGAGAAGCAGTCCGAGCAGGAAGGGCAGCACGATCACGAAAAGCAGCGTGGTCAACGAAACTAGAAATCCTTTGGTCAGACGCGCAAGCATGTTCCCGACTCCTCCAGTGCAAGCGATTGGGCTTCCTTGTCCACAGTTGAAATATACGAAGCACCGGAATGAATTCACTACCTTTGACCAGAACATCTTTGGTAACCACGTCCGAACTTCCAGCGAAAACCGTCAGGCGGTTTGTATATTGCACGTGGGGGCACTCGTGGAGCACGGATCAGAGTTACACCAAGTTATTAGCACTCTTATCCGAGAGCAGCGCAGGCTTGTAAGTTCGACCAACTTATCGGGGCGGTTCCGCACACTTCGGATCGCCGTCCTGCTCGACCAACAAGACTGGCGCGTTGCAATGATCGTGAGGTTGGCAAACTGCTGATGCTCGTCCAAGAGCGATTTGGAGTTTTTGAGCCAGAGTTTGCGATCTGCCATCACGCTCGACAAAGACTTTGCCGAGAATCCCAAAGGAGAATTTGGCCCGATGAAACGAGTTGCCCTCTACGTCCGAGTCTCCGGCATTTATCAACACCCTGAGACCCAGCTTTGCAACCTGCGCCCGTTAGCGGCGGCTCGTGGGTACGAAATCGTCGCGCAGTATTCCGACACGATCTGTGGAGCGAGAGCGAAGCGCCCCGGTCTCGATAAGCTTATGACCGAAGCCCGGCGCGGGAGATTCGACGTTCTGCTGGTTTCGGCATTCGACCGCATGGCACGCTCGGTGAAGCGCTTTCTCGAAGTTTTGGACGAACTTAATCACCTGAATATCGCACTAATTAGTTTCCGCGAAAACATCGATACTTCCGGACCCTTGGGTCGGGCCATGATCGTCATTCTCGCTGCGATTAGCGAGTTGGAAAGGTCGCTGATCGTGGAGAGGGCGAAAAGTGGCATGAGAAGGGCAAAATTGGAGGGTCGGCAAATCGGTCGCGCTCGGCTGGACGTCAATCGGGCGCAAGTGGTCGAGGATCGACGTGGTGGGATGTCGTTGACCGCTGTTGCCAAAAGGCACTCGATTAGCAGGGCGTCCGTGTGCAGGCTGATGAAAGAGGTCAATGGGAATCCGCATGCCGCTGTTATGCCTCCTGATGGGAATCACGTGGCGCAAGTTCGACTGTAGAGGAGCTACTCAATATGGTTGAAGACAAAATTGGCAAGCTATTCCTCAAGCTCTCGACCAACGGCGATCTCCCGAAGAACCCGATGAGCCTGCGAGAGTGCGTGGTCTGCGGAGGAGTGTTCACCCGTGAAGAATCGCGGGAACACTGCGATGCCCCATGCCAGCCTTCACCCGTACAGCCCTTTGCCATTACAGGTCGGTGCAGGTAGGCGAAAACCATGCATTGGGCACGACGGAAATTTCCGATTAGGCGTTCCCCAAAGAGGCAGGCTCATGAAAAAGTCGGAAAAGGATTTGGGGTTGTTGATGAGAGAGGCGAACAAGGCATGGTCAGGAGCCATCCTGACGCGCTCGGGCATCGTGTTAACTGAAGCATCTCGATGCAGGTTGGGGCGTATGCAACGTCTGTGCCGCTGATTCGAGATGCATTGCAAGCAGTCCCCACAAGCACCATTGAAACCAAGATCAGCGAATGGAAGATGCTTTCATTTACATTCCCAAATGTACTTTGGGGAATCCGCATCCAGAGTCGCAACGCAATTCTTCATCAACGTAGGATTGAACAGTCCAGAGGAGTTTTTGATTTTGACGAACCCGGACAGTCGTCGGTCGGATTCCTTGACCAAGTTGACCTGCTCGACCGTGAAGCCTTGGTTCTCATACTGAGTCCTGATGTCTGATTCGGTCTTCGCTACGTCGGCTTCTTTGAATCTGGAACTGCACGAGACGACGAACATAAGGACAAGAAAGATTAGACCTGAGCAGAGCGGCAATGACTTCATACACTCAACCTCGACAGCAGTGTGTCTGTAGTGTGCCTGCCCGTTGTTGACTGGGGCAACATTACGAATGTAACTGAATAAGAATGATTCTTCCCGCCCGAGGCGATTATTCCCTGTCCCGATGAGAATCAGAAGGAGACTGTTTGGTTGTCACAGAAGCGAGCAAACTCATCGAACCATCGTGTAGTGAGACTTCTCAGAAATTCCGACGCTCCACCCGGCATCTCGGGTCTACCTACAACGTATGCTTCAACCTGTATCAGGGTTCCATCTGTTAGTTGTTCCAGTGTGATCGTCCTTTCGGTGGCAAATCCGGCGTCCCGCGTCTGCGAAAGGTATCGAATCAGCACGGGAGGATCGCACTTCCTGATCACATATCGGCCAGAGACCACTATGGGGTAGTTAAGCTGACCGACGAGTGCACTTCCTTCTGCCCATGGCGTGCCGTCCCAGTGGAGATCGGAATACATGTCGGAAAACTTCGGCCAGTTCGTGATGTCGGTGAGCAAGCTCCAGACCCGGCCACGGGGGAGCTTTGTGGTTACGGAATAGGAGAAGGCGGGCACGCTCTTGGGATTGATCTTCGTAGGTTTATACCACGAAACGCGAAGGTGCTACATTCCCTCACATGAAGTTCCCGGATGATCCAACGCTCGCCGATCAGCGGCACAAAGACCGAATGCGCTCGATCAATGTGCTTTATTCCGATCTTGCCCTCTTGATTATGGCGGGGCTACTCCTCGCCATCAGCGTCGGCTACTTGGTGGGCGTCAGAGCGCGGTGAAATATGGGCGTTTGCTGATTTTCAATCACAGCCTAACAACTCGTTAGTGCAGGGTAATCGGCAGAGTGTTACTGGCAGACTATTTGGTTGGTGCTAGTGCGTTCTACGCCAGTTTGCCACGGCTCTCCGGCTCGCAAGGTCCACAAGAACGCTCCAACCTCCGGCGCGGGCTTCATCCCGAGTATGTCCGGGTAGTTGGGGAAAATCGCGTGGAGCAAAGCCGCGCTTTCTTCGACACTGAATTTGTCATTACTCATTGATTTGTCGTAACGGTGTAATCCCCACCCTCCCAAAAAGGGGGTGGCGCAGGGTGCCTTGGCTGCGCCACTAATCAGAAACAGGCGGACCATGTGGGAAGTTCCGCATCCGTTCCTTTGCATCTCTTAAGTCAACTTACAATGCTGACTTATTTGTTGTCTGTTCAAGACTGCTCAGTTTTGAGAGAAACCCTAGAGCGCGTTAGGGTTGGTCGAGCGAAATCACTGATTTTCGTCACCATGCCTCAGTAGCGTCGAATCCGTAAAATAAGGGGGAAATGCTGTCAGGAATTGCGCGACACAAGGGAGCGAACGAACATGGAAACACCGAACTAATGCAATCCAGAGCCAATCCAGCCGAGGCAGAAGCGCATATCAAAAGTGCTCACCAGATTCTAAAGGCGCTGCAAGAGAAAATGGGAGAGCATCCAGGAATCGGCACGGCGGTCACGAAACTGGAGATGGCGCTGAATGATCTGGCGGTACGGACTGGCAGACTGCTGTAGCGGCGGGCACGGTCATACACCTGTCGGGATTGGGGGGCGGGGGGAGAGCACGGAATCACCAACCTCAATTTGGCGGTGACGTCTTGTTCATAGTTTTTTCCAGTCGGTCAGCGACACCAATTCATCTAGGATTTCCTGCAATCTTTGAAGGCGACGTTCTTGATCCCCCGATGCGCCCGGTATCCTTTTGCCGCTTTGCATGTACTGCCTGTTCGCTTCGCTGATTTGCGCTATCTCGTCTCGTAACTTTGCGATGCGCTCTTTGACGGGATTCTGCATGGGGATAGGCTAGCACCGCATACCGGGTGGATCGCAATCGCAAGGCTAAGTTTTCAATGATTGACCGGGGTCGCGAGTGCAAGCCCCCGGTTGTGACATCTAAGAGGTCTGGACGCAAACAATACGCAAGGAGTTCCGCATGATCGCCCGAATCTGGCATGGCGCGACCCCGCGACCAAAAGCGACGAGTACGGCCATTTCACTCGTGACGGGCGGTGGTCTTTCGTGCGGAGTCATACAGGGATGAGGGCCTACAATTAAAGCTGTGAGACATTACGCCATCAAAATGATGAACGGCTTTAGCGTGTTCACATGCCCACTTTGTAAACACTCCCTCACCACACGGGATTTCAGCAGCTTGAACGGCAACTGTCGCACCCAAGCGGCTAGGGCAATGAACGAGCACGCCACGGCTGCACATCACTGCCCCTTACCCGTGTCACCGCGTGATGCGCAGATGTGGTATGCGCATTAAAGGCGCATTTCGCCAGAAGCACTGAAAGGCAGTGCGAGTATTGGGATCGATTGCGGCACGTCTGAGACCGCTTTTTCATCCATGCTCACCATCTCCCCCTCAGACCGCATCTTCATTCTGGCCGGAGCAGGAGTGAGCGCGGAAAGCGGCATTCCAACTTTCCGTGGCGTGGGCGGACTCTGGCGAAACTACCGGATCGAGGAGGTCGCTTCGCCGGAAGCTTGGCACCGCGATCCGCAGTTGGTATGGGAGTTCTATTCCATGCGTCGGCGTGTGGCGTCCGCAGCCAAACCAAATCCAGCACACTTCGCCCTCGCCAAAATTGAGGACGCGCTGCAAGACCACCTGTTCGTCTGCACCCAGAACGTAGACAGCCTTCACGAGCAGGCGGGCTCAAGAAACGTCGTCCACATGCACGGCGAGCTTTTCAAGAGTCGTTGCGATACTTGCAGCCGCCCTCCATTTGCCGACACGAATCTCTACGAACCTCCAACCGAAGTTCCCCGGTGCGAATGCGGCGGTCGGATTCGACCGCACATCTGCTGGTTTGGCGAAGTGCCGTTCGAACTGGATCGAATTTATGAGGCGCTGGACGCCTGCACCCTGTTCGTTGCTATAGGAACTTCAGGTGTAGTGGAGCCCGCTGCCAGTTTTGTTGCTCATGTTGAGGGTCGTGCGCGGACCATCTACGTCGGTCCGGAGAAGCCTGCGAATGCATCCTCGTTCACAGAATGCTGTTTAGGGAAAGCGGGGGAAGTATTGCCAAACTTGTTCGGTTCCTTTTGATGGGTCGAAAGGCACTATTGCAGCTTCGCGTATTCCGGTTTGCCTTCCTTCAGGATGGGGATGTCGGGGTCGGCGTCCTTTATGTGGTTCGGGAGTCTTCGTAGGTACTTTTCGCAAGGAAAACGGTGCTGAAAGGTTTCAGGCAGCACGTCCGCGGTCGCCCGCCACGCGTTCTCCGAGCAGTAACTCGATGTGCTTTCCCAGCGCCAATTCCATATCGTTCTTGGATGCCTCGAAACTAGGTGCGTGAACTGTGAGGCCCAACGATTCGACAGTGGCGTTCCAGCCATCGTCCTCAAGCCAGAACTTACATTCGAGAAGCAAGTAAGGCCTGACTCCGAGTTTCACACTGTGAGGTTGCACGGGGACAACACCAAAGGGATACTGCTGCGTATTGTACGACAGCCGTTAGCTGAAGCTAAGCCAGAAGCAGGCATGGGGAAGACGTGTAGGCGGAATAGGGCGGCGAATGCAATGCCGATGTTTCTATCCGGTAACGGGCTTTTTGAAGCTAGCTAAGGTTCAGCAACATTCGCAACACTGTGACTGCCACAACCGAAAGTACCCAGACCATGACGATGCACTCAGCGATGCCAAGAAGATTGTCGCTTGGCCAAGCCTTGCTGATGAAATGATTCATCTCGCCCCCTTCCAATATTAGCTAGCTTGCAGCGAAACTCCAGTCCACGCAATGGCTCATCCGTGGCGCTGACGACGGTACTCCGTGCGGGGATGACTGAAGTCACTGGCGTCCGTGCTAGCACTGGAAGGTCTGAAAGCCCAAACCAGTCACAGTTGGCAATGTGCGCTCCTGACAGTGGGGCTGCCTGTTGCTGGATCGAAGTGATGCCGTCAGGTGATACGCGTATGAAACGGCCAAAAAAACGAAAGCGCCCCAGAACTCTTTCGAGTCACGGGACGCTCAAGTCAAACAGCCCTCCCCCAAGTGCTGCTCAATCACAGGCTACCTCTGCTTTCGGTTATGAGGAATGGCTCCAACGGGCCACTGTGGAAAATGAGTTGTCACCGCGTTCCTTCAGGATTCCTTGGCGCGTGCGGCGGACACTCGCATGGGGCAAATCTCGAATCTATTCAGTCCGGCTCTCACTGATGGGTCGCCTTCGCCAAACCGTCGAGCCTCAGCTTCGCTCTCGACTTCTAGCACGGCGAGCCCGAAAGCCCCGCTCGTTGCCATGACCGGACCATAGAGCAGAAGTCTGCCTGCTGCAAAATGTTCGTCAAAGTAACGGGAGTGCGCCTCCATCAATCGCCTCTCCTCGTCCGTCATGTCTTGCGGGAACGTAGGACGAGGAGGGATCAGCTTGAAAAAGTAGTGCTGTTTGGACATGGCACGGAGAATTCTAGCAGTCACAACCGACCATCATCGGTGTTTCCTGCGCGGCAATCTGTAGCGCCCGCACACAAGAAGAATGGCACGGGGGACGAGCGTCTTAAACACTCTCGTCGTAGCAGACAAACTCCACCAGATTGCCCTCGGGATCAGTCACATAAAGAGAGCGCCAGTGCATCCATGCATGTTCGGCGGTTTCGACTTCGAGTCCCAACCCCCTAAACCTCTTCAGTTCGTCTGTAAAATCGGCGAGAGCTATCGCGAATGCAATGTGGTCAATTGTGGTGGTCGCTGCGTTGGTCCCACGATAGCCGGGGTTTTGGGAGCGGTCGAACAAGGCGAGCACCTGAGTGTGTCCCCCGTAGCCGTCCGCAATCTTAAAAAACGCGCAGGTCGAATCTCTGGCCATCAGCGGCAATCCGATGACGTGCTCGTAAAACTGCTGCATGGCGTCTAGATTGTTAACGCGAAATGCGATCTCGCCGAGGCCGCGCACCGACGTGCGCTTCTCGCTAGTTGTCGTTGTTGCCATGATCGACCTCCCAATCTCCAAAGCTTCTCACGCATAGGGATTAAAAACATTACGGAGTCGATGCTTTTTCTGGCTTGGATACGAGGAGAACCTCGCCACCACACGGTCCATAGAAGACAACCCATACGGCGAGGTCGTCGGTAAAGTCCTCGAAGCGATGCTCGGTTCCCGCCGCCACGAACAGAAGGTCGCCTGACTCGAATGAGTCTCGCTGGCCATCGTGAAGCAGGACGCCTCGACCACCTATGGCGACATAGACCTCGTCCTGTTCGTGCTGAGTCAGTTGGCTCGGGCGCTCAGACGGGCTGAGGGCAAGGCTTACGTCGAGCGTGTCGCGCTGCAAAAGGCTGACGGAGTGCTCGCCTGCGGTTCGCGGCATACTCGCCTGAGCCCTGGCAAGACGGATCACGCCGCTACGACTTAATGCTCATGTTTCACTTCCTCGTGCCATCTCTATTTCGTGTACCGGACGGCCCGCAAATTTATTAGCCTGCGGGCCGTTTGTCGTTCGTGGCAATCTCAGACGAGGTCCAACGTGAAAGTACCCCAATGCATCGTTGCCATCTCTTCTCTGTTCTTGGCCCACGCTTTGGTTTTTGTCCAAACATCGGCGTCCAGCGCACCATTGACCACCAACCCGGTCTTCGAGAAAAACTGCGCGAAGTGTCACGGCAAAACCGCCACGGGCTGCCACTTCGGCGGACCATCGCTGGCCTCCGAACGGGTGAATGCCACGTCCCCCGACGACCTGCTTAACATCATCCCGAATGGCAAAGACCGGATGCCGAAGTACGCCTGCAAGCTCACGTCGGAAGAAATCGACACGCTGGTCCAGCAGATTAAATCCTTGAACCTGAAATAACGCGGAGGTGCCCGTTTTGCGGCTTAGTGGGCGCTCCTCTGGCGGCGAGTTTGCTGAATGAAGGTAGTCGAAGTATCCTTGGCGAGTGTCACATCTGGACGAATCTTTCCTGAACGATCAGCGCGAGCGCCGCAGGCTGGCGGCGACCTATGCCGGCATGACGGATGGCGAGTTGCACCGACTGGCGCGGAATGCGGAGTCGCTGACCGAGCCGGCCTGCGATGCTCTCGAGGACGAAATGGACCGTCGGCACCTGGAATTTTCCGACGATGCGGATCCGGAGCCCCGGCAGGAAATGGAAGTACGAGAGCTTGTGACCATTCGGCAGTTTCGCGATCTGCCGGAAGCGCTGCTGGCCAAGGGTAGTCTGGAATCTTCCGGCATTGAATGCTTTTTGGCGGACGAAAACCTCGTCCGGCTGGACTGGTTCATTTCAAACTTTATCGGCGGGATCAAACTCAAGGTGAGCGCTCCGGACGTAATCAACGCACAGAAAGTTCTCGACGAACCAATTCTCGAAGGTCTCTACGTGCACGGCGTCGGCCTCTACGAGCAGCCGCGCTGTCCAAAGTGCCAGTCGCTGGATGTGAACTTCCAGGAACTGGACCGTCCCATCGCATACATGAGCGCATTCCTTCGCGTGCCGATGCCGGTGCAGCGCCCCGCATGGCATTGCCAGTCCTGCGATGCCGAGTGGGAAGACGACGGGAAATAAGTGATTCGCCGAAATGCTTCCATTCGAGGAGAACACAATGAACAGCCAATCAGATACAGCAAGCTGGTCCGGTTCCCCCGTTCCATCCGATGATCCCAAACGGAATCTCATCCCAACTCGATCGGAGGACCGAACTTACCTCACATCGGATTGGTTGGGGACACCTACGCAACTCTTTTGACCGGGAAGGACACCGCCGGACGGTTTTGCCTCATCGACGTGCACATCCCACCGGGCGGCGGCCCACCTCCTCACCAGTATGACTTCGAGGAGTCCTTCATCATTATCGAGGGCGAGATCGAGGCTACCTTTCGAGGCGTAAAGTCCGTCGCAGGTGCTGGCCAGACCGTTCATGTTCCTGCCAACGCGCCTCATCAGTTTCACAACAAGAGCGACCGGGCGGCACGTCTGTTATGCATCTGCTCTCCTGCCGGACAGGAAGAGTTCTTCGCACAGGTGGGCGTCCCGGTTGCAACCCGCACGACCCCGCCCCCAAAGCTCGACGAAAAGGCTCGGGCTGAGTTCATGGCGAAGGCCCAAGCACTCGCCCCACAGTATAGGACGGAACTGCTGAAACATGCCTGAACTCGGCAGGCAGACTGAAGGAAGCGGACGGCCGAATCGCCTACATGAGCGCATTCCTTCGCGTGCCAATGCTGGTGCCACGCCTGTGATGCGGAGTGGGAAGACAATGAGACGGATACCGGAAGAAGCGAGTCATATTCTTAGAGCCAAAGCTAGCGCGCCGGCCTCACAGCGGCTTTCACCGCGATCACTTCAATCTCGACCAATGCCCAGGGAGCTGCCAGGGCCGCAACTTGCATGGCGCTGCGGGCGGGCTTATTGGGCTGCTCTTTGGTTCCGAAGAATTGCGTGTAGGCTGCCATCATCCCAGGGAAATCCAGTTTGTTGCCTTTGGCCGGATCGCCCGCCAGATAGACGTGCATCATCACCACGTCGCCCATGGTGAGGCCCTCGGACTTCAGCGCCGCCTGTATCTTGGTCAGCGTACTCATGGTTTGCGCCTCGGTGTCGCCGTAGACGGCGGCCGTTCCTTTGGCTGGATCGGCAGGAGTTACCGGCGATGCCAACTGTCCGCTCAGGTAAAGAGTATCTCCCGCCCAGACTCCGGTAGCGATCGGTCGGTCGTCCTCCTGAATGTGGCGGACATTAGTTTGCACACCAGTCTGGAGACCAGGAGTCTGCGCGCCTGCAACGACGGACGAGAGCAGCACGAGCGTGACGCAAATCGATTTTCTTCGCATGGATATCTCCACTCTGAGTTCGGTCAGGATTGGTTGACCCGGCTGACGATCATCGTGATCGCCCGCTGGGCGGCGAGAGCGGCCCCTTCCTGCCAGCCAATGATGTGGCTGCAGTGGTCCCCGGCAAAATAAATTCGATCGTCGGGAACGATGAACTCCCGGTAGGGTCCGTTATAGTAAACTGCGTCGTCAGTCGGAGGATAGTCGGGCCCACGGCTGACCCAGGATCCTAGGCTATAGGGCACCTTGCCCCAGCACATATAAACCGGCTTCTCAAGTTCCTTGCTCTTGCCGGGATGCAGTTTTTCTACGGCGGCCCGGGAAGCTGCGATCTTCGCCTCAGAGGATGGCAGCTTGCCGAAATCGCCCCAGTTTTCCATGGCATAGCCGGAGATGAGGACTCCGCGTTTCGACATCAGCTTCGCACTCGGATACCAGACCTGCGGGATGGGTCCGGTCGTGAGGAACGAAATGCCGCCGTAGATTTCGTCGCCGTCCTGCTCCCAGAAGCGCCGCGACTCCCAGGCAACTTTGTAGGCTGAATCATACGTGACCTGCTCCATCGCCGATTTCACCCGTGGGGCGAAATCATTCGGTAGTGTCTTGAGGATGCTGAGCGGCAGCGTGCAAACGCAGTACGACGCCTCCAGGGAGAGGATTGGGCCGGATTCGCCGTTGCCGTCGCGGTACAACACCCCGACGCCGTTGCTTGTCTTTCTGATTTCGGTGATCGGAGAGTTATAGCGCACGATGTTGCCCAGAGACCGGGCGAATGCGTAGGGAATCCGATCCATACCGCCAACCGGCTGGAACATGGTGGCCTGCATGTCGAGCATTTCTTCAAAAAGCATCGGCCTGCAGAAATGCGACTTGAGCAAATCCGACATAGAAAGTGGAGCACGAGGGATTTCGATCTGATCGCCCGCGCCAGGGGTTTGCTGGTCGCCGGAGCGCGAGGAGCCGTTGTATTGGTAATTCTTTCCCAGGGCGCCATAAGACCTGAGGAACTCCATCACTGCCGCGTGATCGTCCTGCGTGAAGGCCTGATCGAGCGCCCCCTGTTGCACACATTTGGCCAACAGCTCGGCGATGTGGCCTCGAGTGTCATTGATGGCTTGACCCTGGCGGATGGGTTTGCCGCCGAAGACGTTGTCATTCTGCAGCAGCGCGCTGCGCGAGGCATTCACCTCAACCTCGAGTTCGACTCCCAGTTCGTTGCAATAGCCGAGAATGTTCTTGTGTATCGAAGGAAGCCTTGCCGGACCGCAGTTGAAATAATTTCCTTCATCGAACGTGCACTCTTGCGACGTTCCATCGTTAAAAACCAGCTTCGATCCTCCGCGCAAGGTCCAGTTACGCCCGCCCGGACGCTCGCGCGCTTCCAGCACGGTGCAGTCGAAGCCGGCGCGGCGCATCTCGTAGGCGGAAACCAGGCCGGCAATTCCTGCGCCGAGAATAATAACTTTCGTCCCACGGCCGGCCGATGGAGGCAGCGGGAAGTCTTTCTGCTGCTCGGTCTCGACCATGCCCAGAAGGCCAAGCGAATGCATGGTCATGAAGGCAGCGCCGTATCCTCCGGCCTGCGCAACTCTGGAGATGAACTCGCGTCGGCTGATTGTCATCGCTTGCTTGTCTTTCCGCACCTCTTAAGTCTCTTGGTGAGAAACTTTGAACTAAACCGCGCCGCATGGCTGATCGATGGCTGGCTTCTTAACCAGTGATCTTAACCAGCGACCCAGGGGCATTTTAAGGATTCGTGTAAGGTACCACGCTCGGCTGTATGCGGCACGCTCAATTTTCGGGTTGTAGCCATGGATTTTCCGCGACGTATCGATGCTGGTGCCGCGCCTGTGATGCGGAGTGGGAAGACGAGCATGTGGAATAAGCTGACTGCATGTGAAACAGCGCTTCCCCGCTCAATCGCCGGTTGACTCGGGTACAAAGCGGGAACTAAGATTCGCAGCACATGGCAGAAGAAGACCAGTTCCCGATCGGCCGCACCCTCTCCCACTATCGCGTCCTGGAAAAACTGGGCGGTGGAGGGATGGGCGTCGTGTTCCGGGCAGAGGATACGAAGCTTCGCCGCTTTGTCGCCCTGAAGTTCTTGCCGGAAGGAATTGCACGCGACGAGGCAGTGCTCGAGCGCTTCCGCCGCGAGGCGCAAGCCGCGTCCGCGCTGAACCATCCCAACATTTGCACGATTCACGACATTGATGAAGCTGATGGGCATCCCTTCATCGCGATGGAACTGTTGAAGGGGGTCACGCTGAAGCACCGCATCGGCAGCGTGCCGCTGCCTCTGGAGACGATTCTTACCATCGGAATCGAAGTAGCCGACGCGCTGGATGCGGCGCAGAAGGAAGGCATCATCCATCGCGACATCAAGCCGGCCAATATTTTCGTGACCGAACGCGGCCAAGCCAAGGTGCTCGATTTCGGCTTGGCGAAAGTCATCTCCAGGGGGACTGGCGAAACGCTCACCGGCGGGGGTGCCACCGAAGGGGAAATCAATCTCACCAGCCCGGGCACCGCGCTGGGTACCGTGGCTTACATGTCGCCGGAACAGGCTCGCGGACGCGAAGTGGATGCCCGCAGCGACATTTTTTCGTTCGGGATTGTGCTTTATGAAATGGCCACTGGACGCCAGGCATTTCCCGGCAGTACCTCCGCAGAGATTTTTGACGGCATTCTGAATCGTTCGCCGATTCCGCCCCTTCGACTGAATCCGGAAATTCCGGGTGAACTGGAACGAATCATCAACAAGTCTTTGGAAAAAGATCCGGGCCTGCGCTACCAGCACGCAGCCGACTTACGTTCCGATTTGCAGCGGCTTAAGCGCGATACGGAATCCGGACGCCGCGCGGCTCCGGAAGTCGCTTCCGGCGACAACTACAGAGCGGCACCATCCATCTCGAATCCCGCCGGACAAGCCAGTGGCGCGCCTCCGGCGAGCAGCGCGGCACGGCCCGCGCACACCAGCAGTTCCGCGGTCGCCGCCGCGGCCAAGCAACACAAATGGGGAACTGGCGCAATTGCGATTACCGCGCTTGTCCTGTTGGCCGCCGCCGGTTATGGCGTGTATTCGATGTTCCGCCGCCCCGGCGCCGCGCCCTTTCAGAACTTCACCGTCACGCAGGTGACGAATTCCGGGAAGGCCGCGCTGGCCGCCATCTCTCCTGACGGCAAATACATACTCAGTGTCCTCGACGAGAATGGTCTCGAGAGTTTGTGGCTGCGCAACGTGCCCACGGCGAGCGATACGCAAGTCGTTCCGCCCTCAGCATCCACTTACCGCAGTCTCACATTTTCGCCGGATGGAAATTACATTTACTTCCGCAAAGCCCAGAATGCGGTGAACAGCGATTACAACCTCTACCGCGCGCCCGTGCTGGGCGGGACTCCGCAAACCGTGGTCCGCGACATCGATAGCGAGATTTCGTTTTCTCCCGACGGCAAGCGCATGGCGTATGCGCGCGCAAACGATCCTGAGATCGGCAAGTCTCGGCTACTCAGTGCAGATCTGAGCGGTAACGACGAGAAGATCTTGCGGATCGTACCGATCTCCGAATCGTCGGCATATTTGAGTTGGTCCCCGGACGGCCAACAACTCGCCCTTAGCAGATTCCAGCCCGATCAAGCCCTGGGCGGAATTGATTTGTTTGATATCAGTGGTGGAAAAACCAGTCGATTAGCCACGTTTAATGACAAGGCCGCTTTTGAATTGACGTGGCTTCCCGACGACCGGGGAATTCTTGCCATCTACCAGCAGGCCGGCCCAAGTTTCTCGCGATCGCAGATCGGATTCATTTCCCGTGACGGGGGACCGCTTCAGCCCATCACTCGCGATACCAACCGGTACTCAAATCTGACGCTCTCCGCGGACGGCAAGACGCTGGCCTCGGTGCAGCAGAAAACCACCCAAGGTCTGTATGTTTTTCCCGGCACAGGCAGCCAGAGTGTGGACTCGAAACCGGTTTTCCCGCCAGGGCAGGAAGTTCGCGGCTTTAACTGGACAGCCGACGGTGGTTTGCTGTTAAGCGACGGCGCCCGCCTCCTGCGTATGACGGCCGACGGCAAGACTCAAACTCAAATCATCGGTGATTCAGCCGCAGCGATTGTTGATCCTTCGCCTTGCGGAAGTGATCATGTGATCTTCTCCTGGTCATTCCATGGCGGCACAAACACGGCCAGCCTTTGGCGCGCCGGCGCGGATGGCTCGGGCGCGGCGCAAGTCACGGACGGCAAACGGGATTTGCGCGCCCTTTGTTCGCCGGACGGAAAATGGGCCTACTACTTTGACCAGAGCGCCGGGCGGGTTTCACGCGCGCCCCTGGATGGTTCCGGAAAACCTGGAATGGTTCCGGGAAGCGTCGTGCCCCATAGCTTTGTGGCCGGCGGCGGACTTGGATTGTCCAGCGACGGAAAGACGCTGGTTTACATCGTGGAAGTCGTCGATGCGGCAACGCAGCGCGGCAAAGAGCAGGTCGCGCTGCTGGACGTCGGCTCTCCTACGCCGCGCCTGCTCGATGCGGATCCACGCATCGCCCGCGGCGGCGTGCGCTTCACACCCGACGGCAAAGGCGTAGCGTATCCCATCCACGAAAATGGCGTGGACAATCTTTGGATCCAGCCGCTCGATGGCTCGCCCGGTCACCAGATCACCAACTTCACCTCCGAGCAAATCACCTCGTTCCACTGGTCGCCGGACAGAAAAAGTCTTGGCGTGCTCCGCAGCCATTCGGAGTCCGACGTGGTGCTGCTGCAAGAATCCAAGTAAGGTTTTAGCTAAGCCCCAGCACACGCCGCTTTGAATCCCTTATGAATCACATCAAGAGTATCCTCCGCGAGGTTCAGCGCCGGCAGTTCTTCTTGGCTAAACCAGCGGACTTCGGCAGCGTCGCTGGCGGCGGCGAGATCTCCCGCAACCCGCCGGCACAGAAAATCAATCAAAACGTAGTGATATTGCACGCGCTGCTCGGGATCGCGCAGGACGCGATCGAAGACGCCGAGTAGCTCGCCGGCTTCGACGGTAAGTCCCGTTTCCTCGCGAGCCTCGCGGATGGCGGCTTCGCGCACCAGTTCGCCGATTTCGAGCACGCCTCCGGCGATGGACCACTCGGCCTGCAGCGGCGGATGCGCGCGCTTCACCAGAACGACTCGACCGTCCTCGATGATGATGGCGCCGACACCGACCAGCGGAACCTCGGGAAATTCGCGTTGCATGTGTGCAAGAATTCTAAAGCATGGCTCAGTTTGGGTTTCGACTGTCTCTCACCAACGCGGCGTCATCCTGAGCGTAGCCGTTTTTCAGGCGGAGCGAAGGATATCGCGCGGGGTTGTCAACGCGTCCGAAAAGCTCCACGCGAGATCCCTCGCCCGGCTGAACTGCGCCGGGTTTCGGGATGACGCCTCCGGGAAGAGGTCCAGAAATATGCCCTCCATCACTACCAGCTTTCTCTGTGGTTAAATGAGATTGCCTATGGCACTGGAAGAATACAAACGAAAACGCAAGTTTGATCAGACGCCGGAGCCTCCCGCGAAAGTCGAGAGCAAGGCGGGACACCGGTTTGTGGTCCAGAAACACGATGCCACGCGGCTGCATTACGACTTTCGCCTGGAGATGGAAGGCGTGCTGAAATCTTGGGCGGTGCCCAAGGGACCGTCGCTTGATCCAGCCGACAAGCGCCTCGCCATGCAGGTGGAGGATCACCCCGTTTCGTATTTCGATTTCGAAGGCATCATTCCGGAAGATAACTACGGCGCGGGCACGGTGATGGTATGGGACGTGGGCACGTGGCAGCCGCTGTCTCCGATTCCAGTGGAGGGAAAATACGTGCCCGGCACCGAGGCCGAAGCCGCCGCCATGCTGGCCAAAGGCGATTTGAAATTCCGCCTTGATGGGAAAAAGCTGAAGGGCGACTTCGCGCTGGTGAAGATGAAAGGCCGTCGTCCCGGAAGCAAAGGCAACGAATGGCTGCTGATCAAGAA
>PLHQ01000159.1:25436-32337 GCA_003138975.1 Acidobacteriaceae bacterium
GAAGAATCTAGCAAAGAAGCCCGCCGCTAAAAAAAAAATCCAAACACAGAGGAACGCAGGCTAACCCACCATAAGCTAGCCCCACCCGATCCCAAGAATTACCCTGTATCCTCTGTGCCCCCCGTGTTAAATGGTCTTTCCTCCGCTCCGGTCAAGCGTCCCTTGCCAACCGAAATCCACCCCATGCTGGCCACCTCGATCTCCGAGCCTTTTGACGGCCCAGAGTGGCTGTTCGAAATCAAATGGGACGGTTACCGCGCGGTCGCTTTTATCGAGAACGGCAAATTGCGGCTGGTCTCGCGGAACCAGAACGAACTCACCCAACGCTATCCCGAACTCAGAGATCTGCCGCAGTTCGTAAAAGCGAAAAACGCAATCCTCGACGGCGAAGTGGTCGCGCTCGACGCGCAGGGACGGGCATCGTTCAGCCTGATGCAGCAGCGAACCGGATTTCGTCCCGGCGGCCGCCGCGCCGCCACCAATGCGGATGTTCCGGTGCTCTACTACGCCTTTGATCTGCTCTATCTCGACGGTTACGATTGGCGCCGCGTGCCGCTGGAGGATCGCAAGAAGAAATTGGCGTCTGTGCTGATCGCAGGCGATTCGCTGCGCTATTCTGATCACTACGAGCAGCAAGGAAAGGCGCTGTTCGAAATCGCCCGCAAGATAGGGCTGGAAGGGATCTTGGCCAAGAAGCGCGACAGCATCTATCAGGAGCGCCGCAGCGGCGAGTGGCTGAAGATCAAAATCACGCATACGCTGGAATGCGTGATCGGCGGATACACTGAACCGGAAGGCAGCCGCGCCCATTTCGGCTCGATCGTTCTGGGTCTCTACGACAAACAAGGCCGGCTGATTCATGTGGGACAGGCGGGCAGCGGTTTCAATCAAAAGTCACTCGGCGAAGTTTGGAAGCTGCTGAAAAAAAGGGAGACAAAGATGAATCCCTTTTATGGTGAAGTCGAGGCGCTGCGCCAGGTGAGCTGGGTAAAGCCGCAACTGGTAGCCGAGATCGAGTACGCAGAATGGACGGATGGAGCCAGTGGTGGCAGCGGTCCCAAGCTGCGGGCTCCCGTGTTCCTCGGCCTCCGCGACGACAAAGATCCAAAAGAATGCACACTCGACCAAGAACGTGCCGCCGAGAACTGAGAACCGCCTTCCCCTACTTGATATCCTTCATCGCCAGTAGCGTGCCGTAGTCGCGGCCGCTGGGGTCCATGGCGCGGGCCACGACTGCCGCAAACGCCTCTCGCAGTTCCGGATACTTGGCCACCAAAGCCTTCATCACCGCGATGTTGTTTTGATAAGCCTGATTCGTATTCGAAACATCCGCAGCCTGATACTTCACAATTAGATCCAGCTCATTGCCCACGACCTCAGGGAAAAGGTCGACGAGCTTGTAGGTCGAAGTCCCAGCGGAAAGATCTGCAGTCTTGCCGTCCGCGGGCAAATCGGCCGATTGCGCTTTTTGTGATTCGTCATACAGCTTGTCGGTAGTCGCCGTGCTCATAAACGGCAACGGCGAAATCAGCGAGCGTGCCTCCAGATAGTAGAACCACGCATTGTGGGTCTGTCCCTTAGTCTTAAATTCGCGGGCTTGTGTGAGGAACCAATCGCTGTTGTGACCGCCGATTTGCGCAGCTTTAATGTAAAGGCCTCCCAGCTTCCAATCGGAAGCTAGCTGCTGCAGTATTAACGAAACCGTATACGCGCCCTTGGAAGACGGTGCGTCGAAAATGATCACCGCATATTTTCCGGGTGGAAGATCGTTGAGGTAGAAGGCTGCGCTGTCCCTCGTCTGGCCGTTCCTGCCAAAAACACCGCAGTAAAATTCCGCGCGTGGGAGGGGCTCCGTCCCATCGGCTTCCAGCAAGAACGGCGGACGAGCGGTTCCTTTCGCACCAGCCAACGCGGACTGATTGTCCTTAACCGTGGTCTCGATGCTGGAAAAATCCGAGGCCAGGCTCGGAATAGCATTTTGCCGCAGCGACGTCGGATCGCCTTTGGCGATAAAGTCGAAATAGCGCTGACCGGAAGACACCAGAGCGGTCCGCGTGGCGGGTTCCATATCGTTCGCCGTAACGCAATTTTCCGCGAACACATTCTTAGCGCAGCACGTCACCAGAGCCAATGCGGTATAAGCGACAAGCAAATTCCTTCGCTGTATCGTCGAGCTCTTATCTGCCGCCGGGTAGCGGTTCCGAAACCAGTTCGCCTGAAACCCTTTCATTCCGACCCCAGGAAGAAATTGTACGCCCCCACGAAACCACAAGAAGCGCAAGAACTTGCACATTCCGGCCACCGCGCAATAGCCGAGTTGCCCGTGCAAGACCCTAAAGTCAATGCATTCTATAAAGTAGAGAAAGTTGTGCTCTCGTAGTGACCTATCTATGCCACGCCGAAAGCGGTGTTAGAATTGCTGTTACAAACCCACCGTCTCCGCAAAATCGTCGAAGAGATTGAAGTGGAGGAGCTGTGATGAGTATGGAATCAAAGCTTACCGGGTTTCTGATGGCCGGCGTTCTGTGCGTGCCCGTCGTGGGTCAGGCTGACACGCGCCAGGCCGACACGCAGACGACGCATCGTGTCCACAGCAAGAAAAAGGCGTTGCCGCCCCCGCTGCCTTCGGGAAGCCGAGGACCCGTGCCCCAGATTCCCTTGGATTCCATCCCGGCCGTCGCTCCCGAAGTCACCTACGAGAATGGACTGCTAACGATTGTCGCGCCGAACTCCACGCTGGGGGACATTCTGCGTAGCGTTCGCAAGCACACCGCAGCCGACATCGATGTTCCGG
The DNA here is from genome assembly GCA_003138975.1 of Acidobacteriaceae bacterium. GTDB lineage: Bacteria > Acidobacteriota > Terriglobia > Terriglobales > Acidobacteriaceae > Sulfotelmatobacter. The sequence continues at coordinate 28,231 of PLHQ01000159.1, forward strand.
CCTCCGCCAGTGAACGGGTTGCGACGCGCCTGGGCCCCGCGCCCGCGCGAGAAGTGATGGCCGAACTGCTGAACGGATCACGATTCAACTACATATTGCTGGGATCACCGGCAGACGCCAATTCCCTGGTGCGCGTTGTGTTGGTAGCCAAGACACCGGACACGCCGAATCCTGAAACCACTCCGGCTGCCAACAATGCAGCCACGGCACCGCAAGCCGCCAACGCGGCGGATGCTGCCGAAGCCGACACTGCGGACGACAACGCGACGGATGACAGCGCGGACCAGAGCGCGGCGGAGGCCGAACAAGCCACTCCTTCGGACCAGCCCGGCGTGAAAACTCCGCAGCAGATGTTGCAGGAGATGCAGCAGCGCCAGCTTCTGATGCAGCAGCAACAACAGGCGAATCAACCGGGAGTCAACCCTCCACCTCCAGCTATGCCAGCTCCGCACCAACCACAGCCTCCTCCAGACCAGCGGTAGAGTGGGTAAATGGTTCGGTGGTGGATGCCAAGTTGTGGCTCTGGGCAGAGAAACATCTAAGCAGAGAACAATCTAAGGCCGATTGCCCCCGCGCATCCAGCGCGATTGAGATGCCGCTTGCAACGGCGTCGCGTCCCGGGTGGCCACCTGGTTGTCGGAAGTATTCATAGCCTTCTGCAGCAGCGTCCAGTCGTGCTCCACATCGTTCTCGGAAACCTTGGGCGGATTTCCGCGCCGCAACTCCTCCTGCAGCCTAGCTTCAAGAAGCTGTTGGGCGAATCGCCTGGAAGACTCCGGGGCAAAGATGTTGCCTTGAGCGACGCCCAGACTTACAGCTTCGTCCGCAATCCGCATTCGCAGAACCGGACGTCCCTCGGAATCAAAGCCCGGTGTGGCATTGCTCATCATGCGAGCTAAGGTTTTCTCAACGTGCGTGCTGCTCGTTTTCAAAACCTCTGCAGCCACGAGATGGTTGAGTTCAAGTTCATAGGATCGGCGATCTTCAGCATCGATTGGCGGTTCCAAGTCGCGCTCGGGGCTATAAACCAGCGCCTTCCGCGACGGATCGAAGTGGCCGGCCTCAGTGCCCACGTATACAGCCGCTACGCAACCCGCAAACACTGGGCTCACCACAGCGCTGGGAACCATATATTTCTTTGACTTGAAGAACGACTCGACCACTCCGTGAACTGCCGTGCTGCGCGCAGCGCTACCAGGAACCTGCGGGATCACATAGCGCGAAAAAGCCAGTTCGGGGTGCCGCGAACTGAACTTCACCATGGTCTTCGCCGTCTGCTTCGGAGTGGTGATTCCCGCATCGGCAACCACGCTGCGGTGCAGCGATTTCGGGTAGTAGAAGTTGATCACGTCCTTGGCAAAATCGGCGCAGTTGCGGGACACGGTCCGGAAGTGAGAACGGTTCGGTGCGGCGTTGTACGCCTCAATAAAAGCCTGATCTTGAGCCGCGGAGGTTTCGACTTCAAACGCGTATGCCGCCCGGTCGTAAGCCGAGCCCACCAGTTCGTACCAATTCCCTCCCGGCGTTTCTCCGGTAGCCATGTCTGGTGCGACCTCTTGCAAATGTTTGCGCCGGTACTGGTCACGCAGAAAGGTGACCATCTTCGGATCCACAAACAGAGGAATGTCTTCCGATTTCTCGACCGCGTAGAGATAAGGGATCAGCGGGATCGCGACCCAGTCGTAACCGCCAACTCCGTCATAGCGGCTGATGACCGCTCCAAGTTCGCCCGGGGTGCAGGCACGCAGCACCAGCGGTGTCTCTGCGCAAACTCCAGATAAATATACAGCGGCATGTCCCGTGGCAGTGAAGAATCCCAGCTTGCCGTAAGGCTCCTCGAGTAAAAGAGTGGCCGAGGCATTTGCCAGAGACGTAGACACCAATACCAGCATGCATAACGTGCCTAGCGAACGCCGCAATTTAACCAAACAGAACATAGCTTTTCCCTGCAAAGAACACCCAGGTAAGAACCCCGTTGCCCTAGGTTAGTTGCCAGTAACCGGGAAGGCGAGTTACGGAAGTCAGAATATAAACTGCGAATCCGGAAAGAAGCCCGTATATCGTAGAAAACTAGGCAGATATGAGACTGTGAAAGTCCGATGAAAAATTTGCATCAGGCGGATTTTGCGCCGCGGCGAAGCTTTTCTATGGCCCAGTCGGCACTCTCGGCAACCGCTTCATCTTTATCGGCTGTCAGTTTCTCCAGCAGCGGCAGCAATTTCTGGTCGCCGCTGTTGCCCATGGCAATCACCGCATTTCGCCTCAGTCCGGCACGTTTCGCCCTGCGTACTGGCGAACCCCGAAACGTAGAGCGGAATTCCTCTGCGCTGATCTCCGCCAGCCAGTCAAGTGCTGGATTCACTAACTCCGGACGCGGCTGAAATTCCTTGGCATCCGTCGCTGGAGCTTTCCGATTCCACGGACAAACGTCCTGGCAGATGTCGCAGCCAAAGATGTGCCGGCCCATCCCGGACCGAAGTTCCTCCGCAATTACACTATGCTTTTCAATCGTGAGATAAGAAATGCACTTGTTGGAATCGAGTTGATACGGTGCGATCAATGCATCCGTGGGACAGGCTTCAATACAGCGAGTGCAGGAGCCACAGCGATCAGGCGCGGGCAGGCCGGGTTCGAGTTCAAGCGATGTGAGAATCACGCCGAGGAAGAGCCATGATCCCAGCTTCTGATGAATGATGCATGTGTTCTTGCCGATCCATCCGATTCCCGCATACTTCGCGGCCACGCGCTCGACAATCGGCCCGGTATCCACATAGCAGCGAGTGACAAGATCACTCGCGCCGGACGCATTCCTCACCGCGAGTTCGACCCGCCGAAGCCACTGCATCACCGAGTCGTGATAATCGTTTTGGCTCCAGGCATAGCGCGAAATCCAGCCTCGGCCCTGCCCGTTCGTGGATTGATCCGGAACCTGCGTGGAGTAAGGTTGCGCGGTGTTGTAGTTGATGGCGCACACCACCACGCTGCGCGCCCATGGAGCGACTCGTGCCAGAGAGGCTCGCTTCAATCGGCCTTGCTCGTCGCGCCCCTCGAGATACCCCATTTCGCCGGCGTGACCTTCGGCAATCCACTGCGGGAAATATTCCAGCTCCGGCGAGTCACCCACCGGAGCGATGCCCGCGAGATCAAAGCCCGCGTCTGTGGCGGCTCGCATTACAGCGGCTGTGATTTCGGAAAATCTCGGCACAGTGGATACACACGTGAATCAGATTTACTCGGGAAAGATAGCACGGAGCCAGTTTTTCGTTCAGGAGATTGGAAAAGGACTTTCAGTGCGCACGCCCGGCTCCTGCATGCCGCGGCAGATCACATACCCAGCTTTTTCACTTCCTCGTTGTAATACTTGCGGTAGAGGATGTCCCACTCCTGCGAGCCTTCGAGGATCGTGCGCTTCTGGCTTTCAATCTTCTGGCGGGCGGCTACATCAATTCGTTCTTCCTGATGGAGAAGGTCTTCGAGAATCTTACGGGTTTCCTGTCGAATCGTGTTCGGGTCTTCAATGAAATCGACTTCGTCCATCTGCTTCAGCGCGTCGGCGACAGCCCGCGCCAGAACGTTCACTTTATCGCGGCTCAGTCTCACAGCACCGCCTTGTACTTGCGCACCAGTTCGGTTTTCACCTTGCGGAACATCTCCTGGTAGTTTGCGCCGGTCTTGTTCATCTCTTCGGAGTACGCTTCCAGGATGACCCGCACTTCATCGTTGATGCGGTCTTCCAGCGTGAGTTCGTCCAGCAAAGCGGCATGCACGCGCTCCGTCACTTTGGGGACGGCTGGGGTTTCGATAGCCTTGCCGGCAATCAGTTTCTTGGTGACTTCACGGGCCAGGTAGCCCACATATTCCTTGGAAAGAAGCATGTGCGGATAGAATATCCTGCGTCAGCAGATGTTGTTTGTGAACCATAAAGTGTAACACGGGATTCAGGCACGGCGTTCGGGTGAGAAGAACTGTCATCCCGAGCAGAGCGAGGGATCTTGGTTCGTGTGCCGAGCATGCTTCACAGCTTGGAGGTGAAAGTCCTCTACCCAGTCTGATGGAGACGAAGGGTTAGCAAAGCGCAAGGGTGAAACAACACTCGCCGCGAGGCGG
>PLHQ01000022.1 GCA_003138975.1 Acidobacteriaceae bacterium
ACATATCATGTGCTAACGACAGGGTGGGGGCTGCGCCTTGCCCGGCATTAAGTCCGTCGGTATAGTGAGTGCCTGATGGAGGCTGAGACCGGTTGTCCCTCTGTTGCACTCAAGGCGTCGAATTCCTTGTCACCATGGCGAAGATAAGCACAACTAAGTCGAAGGAATCAGAAAGCGGCAAATTGCGGATCGGCGATGATTGGAATGCTATCCGTATCATCGCCCTTTCGCAAAGCAATCCGCTCAAGGCCATCGCGGAGTTCGTCGAGAACTGCATCGATGCGCACGCCAAGACCATTGCCATCACGCGTGGCCGCGAGCACGGAGAGCACTATCTGATGGTGAAAGACGATGGCGACGGCGTCCCCCGCGATCCGCACGGGCTGCCCGACTTCAAGTACGTCGCGACTCATATCTGCGACTCGATCAAGCGACGCTTGAAGGCAGACGGCTCCGGAGGCGGCTTGCAAGGGGAATTTGGCATCGGACTGTTGAGCTTTTGGACCGTGGGCGAGAGGCTCACGATGACTTCTGGCGGTGCCGATCAACGCCTCTATCAGATGGCTATGAACAAAGGGGATCCGCGCTACACCGTGAACCCGCGACGCGTGCTTTTTGCCGACCCCGGCACCGAACTCAAGATCAGCCCCCTGCTCAACGGCATCCGTAGCTTGAGCGGCGAGAAGATCCAGTGGTATTTGGCCTCGGAGCTGCGCGACCGGATCCGTGCTACCCAGGTTCGTATAACGGTGGTCGACAAGCTTGCGCGCAAGCAGTACCAGGTCGAGCCGCGGCAGTTCGAAGGGCGCTTGCTCCACCAACTGCCGGCAGTTCGCTCCCCATTCGGCGAGGCGTATGCCGAACTGTATCTCACAGAACCGGCCGAGAACGGCCGGGTCTCCCTTACCCGAGGTGGTACGCGGGTGATCGAGGATATCGGTACGCTGCCCGGTCTGGAGCGCGGGCCCTGGAGCTCTCGTTACTTGCAGGGTCTGATCGACGTGCCCTACCTGAATCTGACACCCAGCACCCGTTCCGGGGTCATCCACGATGAACGCTATGGGGCATTTGCGGAAGCTCTCGTACCACTCGAAGCACACCTTAATGGCCTCATCGACGCGCAGCGGCGCGCCGAGGAAGAACAGGCGAACCGGGAGTCCTTGCGTGCCATCCAGCGTGCGTTTCGCGAGGCCATGCTGGTCCTGCCGCCCGAGGAATACGATTGGTTTGACATCCAGTCACGCTCGCCGCAAGCGTTCGGTGGCGGCGAGCTGTCGGAGCGACGCGTGGAGGCATCTGGGGAGAAGGAGGGGCCCGTGCCGGGTGTTCCGGAACCGAGCGGAAGCGAATCCGCCCAGCGTCAATTCTTCGACTATGCTGGGCCTTTGCGCACTGTCGTGATCTCGCCAGCGGCGAGCACATTGACCGTGAACCAAAGTCGGCGCTTTCGCGCACTGCCCCGGGATCGCTCGCACCGGCGAGTCGAGCAGGATTTGCTATTTAGCTGGGAGATCGGCGAAGGAAGTGGCATGCTCTCGTCCGCCTCCGATCAAGAAGTTAGCTTCCAAGCGCCGTCGTCGCCCGGTCTCGTGCGTTTGTCCGTCACCGTCTCGCAGCGCGATGTGTGCTGCAGTGCGGAGGCACTGATCACGGTCACTGATAGCCTTGATGCGGCTGTGGGCCCTTCTCTCTTCAATGCGCGCGGCTTACCGGGCTACACGTTTGAACGAGGCGCTGGGGAACTGTGGCGCTCGCGATTTGATGCCGAGCGGAACCTGATCGTCGTGAATAACGGGCATCGCGATTTTGTCTTCGCCACGCGCAGCCGCGCCCTCCAGTTGCGGTATCTTGTGCGGCTCTACGTCAAGGAGTTGGTGCTCAAGAACTTTAGGGGACTGCCAGCCGAACAATTGATGGAGCGCATGATTGAGCTCTCACTCTATGTCGAGGAGAAATTGAAACCTGCCTGAAGGGTTGCAACGCACCTTGCGATTGGATAGAGGCTTGGAGCCTGCCCAGAGCCTACTCTGACTCAGGCGCCACTGGTTCGGGACGGCAGTTCCTGTTCCACCGACCGGACCTCAATACGACAACTTCGCCTCACGTCACCGCCCCTTGTAGTTGCACTGTCAGCACCTCGGACCGCAGCGCCGCATATCGCCGCCGTCGCTCACCGTGTTTCAGGTGCTGTCCCCTGCACGTTGCTGACTGGCGGCACGTCTCGCCTCTCTTTGCGCCCCTTCGACCCGACATCGCTCCTCGACAGACACGACGTTGTCGGGAGTCGTCTTGCCGAAACGCTCGAAATAGAGTTGTTCGATGAACCGTGGCAGTGGCAGTTTCCACGGCTCCTGCTTGTGATTATCGATCTTGCCCAGTTTCGCCGGGTTCAACCCAAGTTCTCGGGCCATCTGTACCTGGCTGTGAGACAAATGGCGGCGCCTTCGCGCATCGATCCATTCTTGCATTTGCTGATTTGTTTTGATTTTCTTCGACATACGCTATCGATTTCGCCGGGTAAAATCCTGTTTATGAAAAGATCGAGCGAGGCTCTGCTCGCTAGTTTCTGGCTGTAATGCAATTTCACGTACGTCGACTGGCTCCATCAATTATCCCTCACCGGAGATCACGTGAGCAATTCGCCGCAGGTACTCATTGGCGTAGTCGCCGACGGACAGAATCACAACCAGGCGTGCTTTCGCTCGACTTAGCGCGACGTTGATCAATCGAGGCCCTTCGACAGGACGCCCCAGCAATCTCTCGCCAGTCGCGATCACTGGATCGAAAATAACAGTGTGATACTCGCTCCCTTGCGCCCTATGCACGGTGTTGACCGGGACCTTGGTCTGTCCAGCATTTCGGAGAAAAGTTTTGATCTGCCCCCGCTGTGCTCGATAAGGAGTCAAGCGCGACCATCGTGTTACATGCTCTGATCGATTTGCCCTTTGCCGGCATCCTGGACTCAGAACAAAGCAGTGAGTAGAACTATCCCGGTGGCAGGAGCATCCCCTTCTCCAGATGCCGGGTAACGTGGGCGTACGAAGCCGCGTGTGGATCGTGCGTCACCATCACAATGGTCTTGTGGAAGTCCTCATTCAGCCGCTTCAGAATCTCCAAAACTTCCGTCGCGGAATGACTGTCCAAGTCGCCGGTAGGCTCATCCGCCAGCAATAACGTTGGATCGCTCACAATTGCGCGCGCGATTGCCACGCGCTGCTCCTGTCCGCCAGACAGCTGCTTCGGAAGGTGGTTGACACGCTCCTCCAGTCCGACAAGTTTCAACGCAGTCATCACATGGTCGCGTCTCTGCTGCGGGTTGAGCTTGGTCAACAGCAGCGGCAATTCCACATTTTCAAACGCGGTGAGCACCGGAATCAGATTAAATGTTTGAAAAACGTATCCGATGTGCTCATTGCGCCAGTGTGCCGCCTGCGAGTCATTCAACCGGAAAATATTCTGATTCTGCACCAGCAGTTCGCCAGCTGTCGGACGGTCAATCGCCGCGATCATATTCAGCAGCGTGGTCTTGCCGGAACCCGAGGGCCCCATCAGCGCCAGAAATTCGCCGGTTGCGATGTCGATCGAGACGTCGTCAAGAGCGTTCACTTCGAACGCGTCGCGCTTGAAAATCTTGCTCACATTGCGTGCCTGAACCACTTTGGTTCCGGTGGCGACTCTGGTTTCAGCAACTGTGCTCATGAAATTACCCTTTCACCTTAATTGTGTCCCCATCCTTAAGATCCTGTGGCCCTTTAGTGATCACGCTTTCACCGCCTACCAATCCATCGATGAGGAAACCGTCAATGCGCTGGCTCAACACGTGAACCTCGCGCATGCGCGCCTTGCTATTGAAGGCTAAGAACACCACCTTTTTTCCGTCGTGATCTCGCACCGCAGCGGTCGGCACAAACGCTCCCACCGGTTGCGTGCTCGCAGCTTTTGGCGCGTCCGCCAGGAATTTCACCGTGGCGTTCATCTCCGGCCGCAGAAATACGTCTGGATATTTGTCCGGATTCAACACCTGCACCTTCACTTGTACCGTGGCTTTCTGTCGATTAGCCTCGGGAGAAATCTGCGCAATTTCGCCGTCATACTTCTTGTCGGGATAGGTGTCCGTGGTGACGATGCCCTTCTGTTTGGGACCGAGCCGGGCAAAGTCAGCCTGTGCGATGTCGAGTTCAACCTGAAGATCGTTCAAGTCCGCCAGTGACACCACCGATCCCTGAGGCCCGCCGGCCGCCGCGCTGGCAAACTGCGCAGTGATGAGTTCCCCTTTTTCCGCTGTGCGATCCAGAATCGTGCCGGTGACAGGCGCTCGAATCACCGTAGCGTCAAGCTGCGATTTCGCGTAATCGGCAAGCCCTTGCGCCTGAGCCACCGATCCGCGGGCGCGGGCGATCTCCTCCAGCCGTGGCCCGATCTTCATCAGTTGAAAAGCTTTGTCCAGCGAATTGACTCGTTGCTGGTCCGAATCGAACTTGGCAGTAGCATCGTCCAATGTCTGGCGCGAAACGACCCCTCCGGCGGAAAGTTCTTTGGTACGGTCCAGAGTCAGTCTGTCATTCACCAGCGTGGCGCGTGCTTCATCAAGATTGTGTTGCGCCTCCTGAATTTCCTCCGGACGGGATCCGTGCTCCAATTCCTCGAGATAAGCGCGAGCGTTGTCCAACGCCCCCTTCGCCTGTTCGTAGGAAGCGCGAAACTCCTCATCCTCCAACCGCACCAGGACCTGGCCCTCGTTAACCTTGTCGCCTTTTTCCACACCAATCCAGGCCAAGCGTCCAGTAACCTTGGAATTCACATTGATGGTGTGATGAGCAACGATGTAGCCCGTAGCCGATAGCACCGTGTCTCCGGCGTCACTGTTCTCCGCCGCCGCGCGCGCGACTTCCACCTCTGGTACGTCGCGGGCGAACATGCGGTAAGCCAGAGCGGAAACGCTCAATACGGCTATGACCAGAATTCCAATCACAATGTATCGGCGAGCCCACGTCGGAGGTTCACCACCGCTCGTGGCGCGCGCCGTGCGGTCGATTCGCAAGCTCTGCAGGTCTTCGTGTTTTGCGTCAATCGGCATAACTATGGATACGGATGATGTGCGGATCTAGTTTCCTGAAAACTCCAAATCAACCGCGCAGCGCAGTCAGAATATTCTGCCGTGCAGCATGCCACGCGGGGAACAGCCCGCCGAACAGGCCCATGGCGAGTGCAAACAGAATCGCATACGCCGCGACCTGGGGTGTAATTTGCAGGCTGAACACCACCTCGCTGAACGTCACCGCATTCGACGTCCCGGTCTGCAGTCCGTTGAAGGGCAGCATCAATAGAATCCCCGCTACCGCACCCAGCATAGCCAGCAGGAGGGATTCCAAAACAAACGAAGTCAGAATGGCGGGACGAGAGAATCCCAGGACCCGCAAAGTTGCGATTTCACGCCCGCGGTACGCTACCGCCGCGTACATGGTATTCATCGCCGCAAAACTGGATCCAATCGCCATGATGATCGCGACCACAATGCCGATGTACTTAATAGGAGCGCCCGAACTGGTCTGCTTGGCGTAATAATCTGTTTCGAGAACTCCTTCCAATTTCAGCCGCTGATCGTCGCTGACGCGATTCTTGAGCGCATCGGCGGCAATGGGATCGGTTGCACGCAAGTAAGCCGAGGCATAGCCGCCCTGCCGATCGAAGTCCGAGGCCATCTGATTCACGTCGCCCCAAACTTCAGACTCGTAAGCTGAGCCGCCAGCGTCGAAGACTCCCACTACTTTCCACGACCCTTTGCCGAAGTCCATGGTGTCGCCAATGTTCGCGTGCGAGAAGCGCGAGCGAATGGACTTGCTCACCACCACTTCACGCTGGCCCGTCTGAAACCAGCGCCCCTCGATCAGCTTCGCGCTAGGCCGAAGCTCGAGGCCATCCGGCATCATGCCGCGCACCGTGACGTTCACTTCGCCCGTACCATCTTTGCGCGGAAGCACAATCACTACTACCCACTCGCCGGAAACCATTGGCTCGCCGTGACTATCTTTCGCAATACCGGGAAGAACCTTCAAAGTCGGAAACAGCGCGGCATCAAAACCACCGGACAACTCCGCTTCCGATCCTTTGCGCAGCACCAGCACATTTTGCGGATTTCCGCTCGAAACGAAAGCCTTCTGCAACCCCGCCAGCAACGCCATCAGGAAAATCGCCGTAGTCACAGTGAGTGCGATACCCAGCGCGGTCATGATCGTCAGCCCCTTGCGGAGCCTCAAGTTGCGGACGTTATAACTGATCGGTATCGCCATAAATTCACTCTCAACTCACCTGAGGTTCTTAGCCAATGTGGCGCAGACCCTCCACGATATTGGTCCGCGACGCACCGTACGCGGGAACGTATCCGCTCAAGAAGCCAACTGTCGCCGCCACCAGCAACGACAGCGCCACCGTGGGCAGCGTAACTTTCATGTCCATGGGGATGCCTATCGCGACCGAGGAGTGCGTCAACAACTGAATCAACCCGGCCGCCCCAAATATTCCGAGCAGACCGCCCGACACAGCCAACGCCACCGCTTCAAACACGAAGAGCGAAAGCACTCGCTGACGCGTGAATCCCAGCGCTTTCAGCACGGCCACTTCGCGGGTCCGGCTGCGCACCGACATGGCCATGGTGTTCGCCGAAACCAGAAGGATTGCAAACACTACTGCACCGCAAATGCCGAGAATAAAAGCCTTCACGTTGCCCAGGGTAGCCACAAAATCGAGCTGGAAAGCTTTCTCGCTCTCGGTCTTCGTTCGCAAAGGCGAATTGCGGAACATGTCGTCAATCTCGCTCGAGACCCGCGCCACATCGCCGGGTTGGGCCAACTGAGTGCCATACCAGCCTGCCTGCCCTTTGAACCAGGCCACCGACTCTTCGAGATACTTGGCATTGAAATACAGCGAGTTCTGCGGCGGATCCCGGTGGTAGATGCCGCGAATTGTCAGCTCGGGGTTCACCTCAAAGATCGTCCCCAACAGCGTGATCTTATCGCCGATTTTCCACCCATACTTGTTAGCCAGCGTCACATCCACCAGGGCTCCGGCCCGGTCGCGCTGCCAGGCCAGCACTTGATCCGGGGGAACGATCTTGTCGGACGCAACCTTCAAATACTCGTCCGGGTCGGTGGCGATCTGCGCAAAGAAGTTCTCTGGACGGTCATCCTTATATCGTCCCCCAAACCATGTCATCGGAACCACTGCCACCACTCCGGGAATGCTTCGAATTTTGTCGCGATAGTATGCGGGCAGAAAAAATGCCAGCGAAACCCGGTCGCGCGTAATCACTCGTTTGGCCGAATCCGGCGCGCCTACATCGATATAAAACGTGCGCCAGATCGACATCATCAGCGTAAGCAACAGCAGCGAAAAACTGATGCTCAGCATCGTCAACAGGCTGCGCCGCTTGTTACGAAACGTATTGCGCACGACAAAACCGCCCAGCGTCATAATGTCAACCGATGTGGCGCAACCCGTCCACAATGTTTACTTGCGAAGCGTGATAAGACGGAATCAGCGAGCTCACAAGGCCCACCAATCCGGAAACGAACAGAGCCACCGCCCACATGCCAGGGGTCACCTTCATATTGTAAAAACTGAAGAACTGGGGCGAGTGTGTCACCGCGTAAATCAGAACGTACGCCAGGCCCACGCCAATCACCCCGCCGGCCACGGCCAGTGCTACCGCTTCGCTCACGAAGAGTCCAAGCACGCTCTGCCGGGTGAAACCCAAAGTCTTAAGCACGGCCACTTCCCGTGTTCGCTCGCGGATCGACATCGCCATGGTGTTGGCGGAAACCAGCAGCGTGGCAAACACCACTGCCGAACAAATCATCAGGATGAAAGCCTTCACGTTGCCCAGCATCGCCACAAACTCCAGGCCGAACGCCTTTTCGCTCTCCGATTTTGTAGGTTGAGGCGAGTTGCGAAACATGTCATCCACAGTGCTCGCGATCCGGCTCACATCCCCCGGAGAAGCCGCGAGAATACTGAAAGTCCCCGCCTGCCCCTTGAACCAAGAAACCGCCTCTTCCACATACTTGGCGTTGAAATAGACCGACTTGTTATCCGGGTAAGAATTGAAAATACCTCGAACGTACAGCTCCAAATCGACTGGATAAATCGTGCCCTGCAGAACGATTCGGTCACCCACCTTCCAGCCGTACTTCTTGGCCAGCGTGTCGTCGACGATCACCCCCTGGCGGTCCCGCAGCCACGCCGCTCGTTGCTCCTCGGGCATTTGTATATCCCGGAACACTTTGAAAAATTCCTCGGGATCCGTGCCGAACTGTGCGAAAAAGTTCTCCGGCTTCTGGTCCTTGTAAATTCCCCCGAACCACGAAACCGGCACCACTGCCACCACTCCGGACACCGCCCTAATTTTCTCTCGATAGTAGCCGGGCAGACTAAACGTCAAGGAAACACGATGCCGCACCACCAGCCTTTCCGCCGACTCCGCGCTCCCCTCATCGAGATAGAAAGCCCGCCAGATCGTCATCATCAGCGTCAGTAAAAGCAAAGAAAAAGCGATGCTGAGGACCGTCAGAATGCTGCGCCGCTTATTGCGGAAGGCGTTCTTCGTTACAAATAGGGTCAAAGTCATGGTTGAGACCCAGGGAAGATGCGGTGTGCTGGACTGCGGAAAAGCTTAGTCCATGCCGGCCTCAAGGATAAACGAAGGACCGCGCTCCCCACAACTAGCCTCCGAGCGGCAACCCTCATGCGACTGCGTTCCGGCACAACCCTATGCTCGACCCGCCCGTTCCTGCCCGCCAGTGGAGATCGTCATCCGGCCCACGTGACAAATGTCACCTTCATTTCTTCTTACAGAGTTAAACGTTTCGCCTGGCAAAAGGTCACGGCGCGAGCCAGGGCATTATTCTTGCCATACCAACGACGCTCCTCGGACTGAATGACCAAATACAGTCGGCCTATCGTTTTCACACTCTTTATTTTCAGTACTTTGGTAACTCGAACCCTCCTCTCGACAGCGCTATCCTAACCATACCCTGCCCCGGGTTTTTAACCCACGCAGCTTCTCAACAGGAAACTGCGCGGCTTTTTTTCTGTGATGAGGCACGGAGCAAATGTCCACGAAAATCGGCCACTTCGAAATCCTGAGTGAACTGTCAAAGTCTGCCACGGGCGCGGTCTACAAGGCCAACGATCCGCAAACCAGCCAAACCGTCGCTCTCAAAGCGATTCAGTTGTCGGCCTTTGGTGAACGCGCCGCCGATCTGGAAAAATGCCTTCTGGAAGAGGCCGAGACCACCAAGGTCTTGAGCAATCCCAACCTCGCACCCGTTTACGGCGCCGGAGAAATGGAAGGCCAGTTCTGTGCCGCCATGGAGTACATCCAGGGCAACAGCGTTGCTACCATGTTGGCGCGCAAAGAAGGATTTTCCATCTGGGACTTGCTCGACATCGGACGGCAAGTGTGCAGCGGCCTCGATTACGCTCACTCCCAGAACGTTTTTCACTATAGTCTTGAGCCCGCCAAAATCATGTGCGGCTGGGACGGCACTGTCAGAATTCTGGGATTCGGCGTCTCCAGCGTGGGCAAGTTCACCGCGGAGATGCCAGAGGTCCCATCCATTCTGCACTACATGTCACCGGAACAGGTTCGCGGCGAGAATATCGATGCGCGCTCGAATATTTTTAGTCTGGGCACGCTATTTTACGAAATGGTGACCGACCGCAAGGCTTTCGATCGTGAGGATTCCGAATCCCTGCGCCTGAGCATTCTCGAGAGCATGCCCGTGCCCCCGATGCATGTGAACTCCAAACTTCACCCGCTACTCAGCGATCTCATCATGAAGGCCCTGGCCAAGGATCCGGGCCAACGCTACCAGACCGGGAGGGAACTGCTCGACGATCTGGAGAAATGCAAGGAATCGAAACCGCAGGCTGCGAAAGCTCCGGCAGCGCCAGCCAAGGCTCCAGCGGTTGCAGCTCCGGTGAAAGCTGCAGCTCAAACCAAGTTCGCGTCCACGCCCCCGAAACCGGTAGAAAAGAAACCCGCTGTCCCTCAGCCGCCAGTGGCGTCACGCCCGGCATCGCCACCCCCGACAGTTGCTAAACCGGAACCCGCGCGTAAGGCTGCCGCCGCCGCAGTAGGCTGGGCAGGAGCCGAAGTTTCGTCCTCCTCACCTCACCTTGATGCGCCCAATTCGCACATTGCTCCGCGTGCCGAAGCGATCAACGATGCCCTGCCACCGTCGGCTTCCATGTCGTCGGCCGTACTCGATGAGCCCGCAGTCGAAAGTCCCAGCCCCGAGCCGCCCAGAATCGCTGTGGATCCCCTGATGGCTGGCGACGCCCCATCGCGCGGCAACGGCGTCAGTTTCTCGGAGATGACCGAACTTCCTCCGCTGAAGGAGGTCTACATCGCGCCGCCTCCGCCACCTCCCGCGCTCCAGCAGGAACCTTCTCTCACGCCAAATTTTCACGCGGGTTCGGAACCGGAGAAGCCGAAGGTTCAGCCACGCGAAGTCGCCGAAAAGGCAATCAAGGAAATCAAGAACGTTCCACCCAGCCTGATGGTTTATTCCATCGCCGGTGCGGCCGTCTTGATCCTTATCATCGCGATCGCTCTGGTCCTGCACATCAACCATTTGAATAGTGACGACGACTTCCCTCGTCCAGCCGCCGAGCCGGCTAACCAAGCGGCAGCAAGTCAGCCCGCAGCACCATCTCAGCCGGCGCAGGTGCAAGTACCTCAGCCCAGCAGCGTGCCCGCCCAAACTCAACCTGCGGAGTCCGTGGAGGAATCTCAGCCAGCGCCCACTCACGTGGCTGCCGCTGCGACGAGAGGCAGGAACTCAAAGAAGAAATCAGCTGCGCCGATCGCTCCCGTCGTCGTCCCCGGACAAATGGCCATTGACTCCACTCCACAGGGAGCGCAAGTCCAGCTCGACGGGAAAACAGATCCCTCATGGGTTACACCGTTCACTCTGTCGGGACTCAACCCCGGCCAGCACAGCGTTACCGTCAGCAAGCCAGGGTACTCTACCGACACTCGTACCGTCGACGTTGCTTCTGGCAGCAAGTCATTCGTCGTGACCCATCTCGTGCAGCTTATGGCCACGCTTTCGGTTACCAGCACGCCCGTCGGCGCCAATGTCTATGTCGATGGCAGAGATACCGGCAAGCTCACTCCCGCGCAAGTCTCCGTGGATAAAGGTCAGCACGTCGTGCTCGTGCGCAAAGCTGGATTCATCGACGAGACCACCAGCGCGCAGTTCGTCCTCGCCCAGACCGTCAGCTTCTCGCCCACTCTGCGCTCGCTGGGCAACGTCGATGACATCAAGACCGTGGGCAAAATGAAAAAACTATTTGGTGGCAAGGAAGCGCAGGGCATGGGTACGGTCAGCGTCAAGACCCAGCCCAAGGGAGCCCAAGTGGCTGTCAACCAGCACATGCTGGATAAAGGCTCGCCCGTTGATTTCGTGCTCGACCCCGGCAACTATGTCGTCGACATCACGCTCACCGGCTATGCGCCCATTCACAAGGTCATCACCGTGGACAAAGGCGGCAAAGCCGTCATCGACGAAGTTCTTCAGCACGAATAGTTGGCCCTTGTCTAAAGTCTGAATCTTTCAGAAGTCATCATTCCGTCTATTCGCACCTGGCTACTCCAACCGCTACGCTTGCACACCCCTTGGAGAAGAAGCAATAATGGCCGCGTTTGCACAGGCAGCCTTGTGAATGAGGCGATGGACGAGGCGAAGTTCCCAGCTGAACAAAAAACAGGGGCGCCTTGCATTACAACCGCCGCAAGATGCCCCTTGTTCGATCAAGTGACTCTTAAATTCTCTAGAGCTAGTTGCTGCATCCGCCATTCGCCGCGCAACCCTCATCGAAGAAAGTGATGCCTTGGTTACCTTCGGTTCCTGCCGTGCCGGCTACAGGATACGAGATGGCCGTGCTGCCATCGTACAGCGTTCCTAAATATGTGCTGGTTGCCTGGCTGCCCGCGTAAAAAACCTGATCGTTGTTGTTGTAAGCCTCGCCGCCAAACGTAAAGTCCATGACGTAGTTCGCCAGGTCATAGTAGCCGTTGTAGCCGCCCTTCTCGCAGCACGGCTGCTCCACGATCCACTCGGCGCTGCTCCCTACCAGTTCCGTTCCCGAAGGGGCAGAAATGCCAATAAGGTCATAGATCTGCGTGGTTAGGTCTTCGACAATAAGGAAGCCGGTCGTGGAACTCGTCTCAACCGTCTCGACGAACATGTCATCACCGTTCGCCACGTCAAATTCACCGATGGCGCCAGCCGGGAACCATTCGATCCATGCTATCGGTGTGTAATAAGTAGTGGTACCGTCGACACATCGCACGGCTGAGTCGGTACCAGCTTGCAGCACGTCGCCGTTGCCGGCCTTTGCAATCCCCGAACCATCGATACCGTTCCACACCGAGACGTAGTCGGTCAAACCGTCGCAGACGTTGCCTCCATCACCGTCGAATGCCTCCTGAGCGAACGGCACATTCCAGTACGACATCACATAGTAAAAAGAGGTTTTCGTGCTGTATTTGGTTAGCGTGTTGGTGAGTATGACGCCGCTCCAGTTGGAGTAACTGGCGGACCCCGGTTTATTCGTGGTTTGGGACGCCAGCACCTTGGCATCTCTCCCCGAGCCGTGGTAAATGCCCGTTGGTTTCAGATCACCATGCCAGCGATTCCTGGCCATTTTCATGGCGTGAGCCCATCTTGCATAACCGCTCGGATCGGCCTCCGCATCCGGATGGGGCGGGAACCCATAAGCGGCTAGCTCTAGGTCCGACGCGGCTACGGGATCGAAACCGGCTGGCGCATCCGGGAACCTGAATATTCCCGGTATGTTGGTTGGGACGGTAGCGGATTTTTGGTACATTGCGCGGACCGGGTCGGAGTTGCTTTGGGCCGCGGCAACACCCGGGAAACTGCACATCGAAAGAACTGCTACTGCGACAAACGCTACTGCAATCGTTCTACACTTCATGTTAACACTCCTCGATAGTGTGTGAAGCCTGACGAGTAATGGTGATGTGAGAACAAAAACGTTTCATGGCGGGCGGTCTATTTCGTTGCTAGGAACTGCGGGGCAGAACAAGCAGGCTTATTTCTTTCCCGGGGCCGACAAAACGGGGGGCTGGCCCACCCTTGCTTCCCGATGGTTCCATGGATTGTCACGACTGAGGCTGCCCCCACCTGTCGCGGTCTTCGACGGGTGGGCACCGCGTACTTCGAGTCCATGTTCACTCGTCAGAGCGAAGCAGCGGACATGAATGTTACAAACCCCTGTGCCCACACGGCTGCAACCGCTACTACGGCGCCGGATATCTTCACTTCATCACCACAAGCTGTTACCAGCGTCGCGCTCTACTCGGACGGCCGCAGAATCGCGATGTTTTTCTACAGGTGCTGGCGCAGGTTCGGAGGCGCCACTGGTTTGTGTTCGTGCAAGGGGGTCCCCTCCTCACAGGATCCACAACCACGTGTGACATCTAACCTTGTGATGCAATAAAAATCAGTCCATCATCGCTAAGCGATGCCAGTGTAGCCTCGCGGGTCAAGTCGACATAAGTCCCTTATTCTCTAGATTTTGACCTCTAAGCTCTTTGCCATCTAGATCTTGCAAGCACTTCTTGTGAACCCCGCGCCCGGCAAGACTTTCCAGGGGAGGGAGGAGGGGGGGGTACCCCCGAAAATTAATGAAAATCGCGCGCCTCGCCCCTGCGCTTGAAGCGACGAGACGCAAGTATTACAAGCAGAAATCCACAGGCTTAGATTTATAGGTAGCCTCAGCAGGCAGGACCGAGAGCGAGAGGTTTTTCAATCAGCAATCTCCGCACGTCGACGCTGGGAATTGCTCTAAGCCTATCGCGGCAGCTTGAAGTTGACCGTGACCTGCGTCTGGATCTCGACCGGAGAACCGTCGAGCAGATAAGGTTTGTACTTCCACTGCTTCACCGCATCAACTGCGGCCCGCGCCAGAGTCTGATCTCCACTGAGAACTTTCACCGCGGAAATGTCGCCCGTCTTGGAGATCGTCGCCAGCAGTTGCACGGACCCTTCAATCCGCATGCGCAAGGCGTTCGCTGGATACGAAGGTGAGGTCTTCTTGATCACCAGTCCCTGCGAAACTCCCTGCGAAACGCTCATCGTCTGCAGCACCGGAGTCGGCGCGCCGCTCGCGCCGTTCATCAAATTCGGAAGCCCGCCGTTTCCCGCTGGAGCAATACTGGCAATGCTCGGCGCTGGCGCATCGTTCGATGCCGCAGAGCTTCCCGTCCCACGTTGCACAAGGCCCTTCTTGATCACAATGGGCTGTGTCCCCGCTGACGGAGCCTTCTCTGCCACAGCGGCCTCCTCAGGTGTGGACGAGTCCACTCCAGAGTTAGCTTTGCTCTGGTGTGCTTGCACGTTGTTTGCGCCGGCAATTGTTTGGGTAGTGGCCGAAGCCTTCGTCTTCCCCGCTAGTTGAGCGGCTGTAGAACTCGGAATCGATGTGTCAGAAGACGGAACCGACGCAGGAGACGTCACATCGGAAGAGGGCGAGACCGTCGTGCCCAGCGTCGCTTGCGGAACCGCGGCAGAATTTGTCACGGGCCGCGCTGCAACTGCCGCGGGCGCGCTCACCGCCCGGTTCGAAGGTCCAAACTGTATCCATGCGGCATAACCGCCTACCGCAATCAGCACAACCGCAGCCACTGCCACCAAAGCCTTCTTGCTTCTACCGCCCGCGGATTTTGTGCCGCTCTCGACCCCATCGCCGAAGGTAAACGAAGGCGCAGGGGAAGCAGTCTCCTCGACTGGAGAACCGCTCGCGCTGGCCGCACCTTTCTCAACTCGATTCTCGGCCTCCGAAATTGCCGTCGAAGGTTTGTCCGTGGTAGAGATGCTTGGCTTTGCCTTTCGCGCCGGAGCCGCCGCGCTAGCGGAACCCGCAGATGTTGCTACTGAAAACCCTGAACTCGACGGCGCTGTGGCTTCAGTCTTGCTGAATGTTATCTCTGGCGCAGCCTCAGCGGCCGCATGCGGCGCGATCTTTGCGGAGACCGTTTGTGTCTTTGACGTCGTGATCAATGGCGAATCAATCTGCTTTGGAACTGCATTCGCTGAATCTGTAGATTCAGAAGTCTCGGTGATCCCGCTAGAAGCGGAAGCGACAAAGTTCGTATGCGGGGTCCTCTTCGGCGCTGGAACACTCGTCGTTGCCAGAGGTGCGATCGGTGCCGGCGGCCGCGAAGTGGGCATTACATGAGCTGGCCGGGCAGGTGGTGGTGGTGCGGAAGTCGCAGGCTTTGCGGTTGCAGTCGTTGCGGGTTTTACACTTTCGTTCTTGCGCAACAGTCCTCGCGCAACGCGTAACGTGCCCTTCGCCTGCTCAACATTAATCGGCTTGGTGAGAACCAGGTTTGCCCCAATACGAAAAGCCTTCGCCACTCCTGCTTGTCCTTCGACGACCGCCACCGCCAGCGCCGATTGGTTGTTCGGAGCGTTGTGCGCACTCTTGAAGAGGAGCGTGGCATTCTGCTCGTTGTCGCAATCCACGACGACGGCATCGAAATGTTCGCCCATCAATTTCTTCACTGCGGCGAAGGGTTCGGTACAGGAAACCACTTCAAAGTCCAACTCGCTGAGAACCTGTGTTACGGTGCGAGCCGTCTTCTCATCGGGACAAAAGAGGAGTGCTTGGTAACCCATATTGAGTTCATCGTAGGTACACCCGTAAGCTCCATCAAGTTACGGTGGTAATTGCGACCAGGCCGCTTCGGCTTGCCAGACGGGACTTCCCGGGCTTCCGCCAGCCGCACTGTTCCGCGCATACAATACCGTGTCATGCGCATCCCGCTATCGATCAAGTTGCTATGGACAGCGTGCGTGATCGCGTGGATGCCTTTGTATTGGCGACAGTACGGGCTGCAGAATTTTCTCTTCTTCTGCGATCTCGGCAATCTCTTTATCGCTGCGGGTTTGTGGCTGGAATGTCCGCTGGTATTCTCCTGGCAGGCAAGCGGACTACTGCTTTTTCAGACTCTATTCACCATCGATTTTGCGGGGGTTCTAGTAAGCGGGCGGCACGTCATTGGTGGCACGGAGTATATGTTCGATCCACACGTTCCGCTGCCCATTCGATTGCTGAGTCTGTTTCACGTGATCACCCCGCCATTGCTGCTGTGGGCGATTTGGCGTTTAGGCTACGACCCTCGAGGTTGGAAGTACCAGACACTGACTGCGTGGATCGTGATTCCGATTAACTATTTCTGGCGCCCGCAGTACGATGTGAACTGGGCCCGCGGGCTTTTCTTTCGCGAACAGCACGTCGTTCCGGGGTTCTTGTATCTGTTGGCTTACCTGATCATTGTTCCCGGCGCCGTCTACTATCCGACACACCGGTTCATGGCCTGGTTAACGCAGCGCTGGCACGCAGAGTCCTAATCATTTTTTCTCCACGTTCTTTTCAGTATCTTGATTCTGGTTGCCGGCAGGCGTGGAAGGGGAATGCTTGCCTGGGCTTGAATCGGTTATTTGTTGGAGGGCAGCCCTGGTCTTGTCTTTGTCGAGTCCCGAGCCCTGATTCAAATAGAGCTTCTGCGAGGGGGACGCGAGGCTGGTTCCGGAGTCTTCCACCAAATTCACGATCTGCAGCAGCACGTCTTCCCGGACGGCGGCAAATTCGTTGAAATCCTGCGTCAATATGTAACAAGCCAGTTCCACATTAAGGGCGCTGGAGGCGAGTTCAATAAGCCGCACTCGAACCGTATTGCTCTCGATCTTGGGATTGCTGCTTAACACCCGGCGGATTTCGGAAAGCACGGAGCGGAGTTGATCGGATGAGGTGTCGAGGTGAAGACCGAGAACAGTCTTGAAAAGCATCTTATCGCGCCGGCTCAGGTTCTCGACGTTGATGGTCGCCACAGTGCCATTAGGAATAGCCAACAGCGTCCTCTCTTCCGTGCGCACTCGAGTGGAGCGCAGGCCGATATCCTCGACCGTCCCCGTGCGGTCGCCGAACTTACAAACATCCCCCACGCGAATCACTTCATCGCCCAATACTGAAACGCCGCCAAATAAATTTTCGATGGTCTTCTGCGCGCCGAAGCCGACGGCCAGGGTGCCAATGCCGACGCCTGCCAGCGCAGTGCTCATATTGAAGCCCAGCACGCTCAGGACAAAAAATATGGCCATGACAACGACCAGCACTTTGATGATGCGCTCGCCCAACAACATCAGCGAGCCGGTGCCCGAGTGGCCGCGGGCGAGAGCCCGGTTGCGTACGCGCTGCAAGAACCAACGAATCACGCGCCAGAGAATCCAGTTGGCGCCGATAATGCCCGCAACCTCAACCAACTGGAAATAGTAGTGCCGCTGCAGCAGTGGCATGCCGAGGTAGCGTTCCAGTATCCGGTGAATGATCGTACCGGCGAGCAGCCATGCTGGCCCGGAAACCGATCGCGATGCCAGTTCGGCGTGGCCCTGTCTCCGCGCCCACCAGCGCATGGGAATTTGCAGTACCACCAAGAGCAGCCAGCCGGCCGCCGCTGCCACTGGAATCATCAGCACCAGAGCCAGCCATTGCCACAGTGGCATGCCCGCCAACTGATGCGTCACCACCCACGCGGGCAAACGGTTTTCTACCTGCCGCGCCCCGACCTGATCGTAGAGTTCAGGGACCTTGGCCAGGGTGTCGGAAGAGATGAGCCAAATCTTTCCCGCGCTCGGATCGGAAACGCGGACAAGTTCCAAGTCCGCCTCCGCATCGCCGGACAACATGGTCCCCAGCTTCTGCCTCCCCAGGGGAACGCCTTCCTGGGGCGCGCCTTCGGGTTGCGTGCTCACGTTCTTCAGGCTGCCGGCATAGGCGTTGTCCATGACAAACTTCAGATTCGAAGCCAATGCGTCGCCTTCGGTCTGGCGCCGCGAGGCACTCATCTGCAGGTATTGCGCCGCGATACTGTAGTTGCCCGCTTGCGCCGCCTGTAAGAATCCGAAGACCGTTCCATACGGCGTATCGCGCCCCAGCGGGTCGGCAGGAGTTTTGGAGGACGCGGTCCCGGGTGCCGGTGGCTGCAGTATCTGGCTTAGTGGGCTCTGTGCTGAGAGCGGTAGACAGACCGCAAGACCAAGGGCAAGAAAAGCAAATCCTCTGGAAAAGTTCGACATGGGTTTCTTCCCCATATTATCCGCGCTTGGGGCGGAAGACGTCCGTGCTGGTGCCAAAGAAAACTTCCGCGGATTCCATCACGGTCTCCGAAAGCGTGGGATGCGGATGGATGGTCATCGCCACGTCGCCGGCCAGCGCAGCCATTTCGATGGCGAGGACGCCCTCAGCGATCAGTTCGCCAGCTCCGGCGCCTACAATGCCAACGCCCAACACGCGTTCTGTCTGCGGGTCAACGAGCAGCTTGGTCATTCCCTCCGGACGGTCGAGCGTGATAGCGCGGCCGGACGCACCCCAGGGAAATTTTGCAACTTTGATTTCGCGATTTTCTTTTTCCGCCTGAGTTTCAGTAAGACCGCACCAGGCAACTTCCGGATCGGTGAACACCACCGCCGGAATCGCATTAGGCTCGAAGGCGACCTTGTGCCCGGTGATGGATTCTGCTGCGACACGGCCTTCGTGCGAAGCCTTGTGCGCCAGCATGGGCTCGCCAACCACGTCGCCAATCGCATAGATGTACGGATCGGCGGTTTGCAGCTGCTTGTTCACTTCGATGAATCCGCGTGAGTTCACGCGTACTTGGGTGGTTTCGAGGCCAGCGATCTCGGAATTTGGCTTGCGTCCAACAGAAACGAGCACCCGATCAAAAAGCTCTTCCCGATCTTTGCCCTGTACGGAAGCGCCTTCGAAGGTTGCGCGAATTCCAGCTCCGTCTTCTTTAAGGGAAGCAACAGTGGTGCTCAGCAGAATCGTTTCGAACTTCTTCTCAAGACGTTTGTGCAGCGGAAGAACCAGATCACGATCCGCGCCAGGAAGTAAGCCGGGCAGCATCTCCACCACGGTGACCCGCGTCCCCAGCGCGGCATACACCGAACCAAGCTCCAGGCCAATGTATCCGCCACCAACCACCAGAAGACTGCCGGGGATATCTTCGAGATTGAGGGCGGCGGTGGAATCCATCATGCGCGGCGAATCCAACTTAAGAGCTGGAATAATGGCGGGGCGCGAGCCAGTGGCGAGAATGATGCGGTCAAAGCTGAGAACCACCTCGGCGGAATCTGTCTTGCTGATGCGTAGCGTGGTGGAATTTTCGAATGCAGCGCGGCCCTGGATGTATTCCACGTGGCGCTGCTTGGAAAGTTGCCCGAGTCCTCCAGTGAGCTTTTTCACAACGCTTTCCTTCCACGTGCGCAGCCGTGCCAGATCGATCTTCGCTGGAGGAAAGTCGACACCCCAATTTTTCGCCTGCTGAGATTCCTCAACCAGCTTGGCGACATGCAGCAGCGCCTTCGAAGGAATGCAGCCGCGGTAGAGACATACGCCACCGGGGTTCACCTCCGGATCGATGAGAGTAACCTGCATGCCAAGATCGGCGGCGAGGAACGCGGCAGCGTATCCGCCCGGTCCGCCGCCAACCACAGCGATTCGAAGCCTCTGAGTCACTTCGGGATTTCCATTGAGTGTTTGATTGGGATGTTCGTTCATGAAATGACTTTCTTCTGAATTAGCTCCGCGCTGCAGTTATCCTTGAACGGAAAGCAGGAAGGGCTGCTCGAAGGCTTCCGCGACCCAGCGTAGAAAACGTGCGGCGTCTGCACCATCAATCAGGCGATGATCGTAAGAGAGCGAAAGCGGCAGGATCAGCCGCGGCTCGAACTTTCCGCCGATCCATTCCGGTTCCATGCGCGAACGCGAAAGCCCGAGAATGGCGACTTCGGGATGATTCACGATCGGTGTAAACGCCGTGCCACCGATGCCGCCGAGGTTGGTGATGGTAAAAGTTCCGCCTTCCATATCGGCGACGGTAATTTTCTTGTCGCGTGCCTTCTGCGAGATTTGCGACAGCTCCACCGCCAGCTCGACGATATTTTTTTTATCCACGTCGCGGATCACTGGAACCAGCAAGCCGCGATCGGTATCCGCTGCGACGCCGATATGGATGTACTGCTTGTAGATGATTTCTTCTTGTTCCATATCGATGGTGGCGTTGAATTGCGGAAATACTTTGAGAGCTGCGGCACAGACTTTCAGAGCAATCGCGGTCACGGTCATCTTGCCGCCGGCTTGCTCGGCCTTGGGAGCGAAACGCGCACGCAAGTGCTCAAGTTCCGTGATGTCGGCGCGGTCATGCTGCGTGACGTGGGGGATCGTGTTCCAGGACTCGGCGAGGTGCTCGGCGGTCTTGCGGCGAACCCCGCGCATGGAAACGCGCTCGATTTTTCCCCACTTCGCGAAATCGGGCAGCTTGGGTGCGATGAAATGTCCGGCGCGCGGCGGAGCCTGGGCCGCACTGGCTATCGCAGTCAGTGCGGCTTTAGCATGAGCCTTCACATCATCTTCACTGATGCGTCCGCCGGGGCCCGTGCCCTTGACTTCGTAAATATCGACGCCGAGTTCGCGAGCGAGACGGCGCGTGTGCGGAGCCGCGGGAACGGCTTCGCGATGTTCAGTTCCGGCAACCTTGCCCAGTTGTATAGGCATGGAGAACGCCGCGGGACGTGGCATCGGTTGGTCGGGCGGTAGCGCCTGCTCTTCGGTCTTGCCCTCCGCGCGAATCGCAGCCTGGAATGCCAGCCGTGCGCCATGCTGTCCGGAGACGTGCTCGACAGGCTGGCTCTGCGGACGAGTCATCTCGGCCTGCGATGAGCCCGCACCTTGCAGGGTGAAAATCACCTGTCCAACTTTGATTTTCTCGCCTTCTTTCACTTTTACTTCATTCACAATACCGGTGACTGACGAAGGAACCTCAACGACCGCTTTGTCGGTTTCGAGTTCCATCACTGGCTGGCCTTCGGAAACTTTGGCGCCGGGGGCGATCATCAAGCGCACGAGGTCGCCCTGCGAGATGTTTTCTCCCAGTTCCTGCAAGCGGAATTCGCTGGCGGCCGGCACGTCAGTAGATCGGGTTCGTTGCGGCGCGGGCTGAGATTCAGGTTGCTTCGACGCAGGTGGTTGCGGTTTTGCAACGTCGGCGACCGTTGGTTCGGGGCGCCGATTTTCAGTCACAACCGTGGCGGCTCCATTGTTGTCCGCGGTGAAAACCACTTGGCCAACTTTAATCTTGTCGCCCTCTTTAACCAGAATTTCCTTCACCGTTCCGCTTACTGATGAAGGCACTTCCACGACCGCCTTATCGGTCTCTAGTTCCATCACCGCCTGGCCTTCGCTAACAGCCGCGCCAGGTGCGATCATCAAGCGCACCAAGTCGCCCTGTTCAATGTTTTCACCGAGTGCGGGGAGTTTGAATTCGATCACTGATTCCATTCCTTAATTTTGTCGACGGTGTTTGCAACTCGACATTTAACTCGTGGCCGGGTTCAGTTTTTCGGAATTGATGCCCAGGTCATGAATCGCCTTCTTCATGACGTCCAGCCCGATTTTCTTTTCCCGCGCCAGCGCGCCCAGCGTGGCCAGCACAATGTGTTTCGCATCTACTTCGAAGAAATCGCGCAGCGCTGCCCGGCTCTCACTGCGGCCAAAACCATCGGTTCCGAGCGAGACTAGTTGTCCCGGCACCCACTTCGCCAAAGATTCCGGCAGCACCTTCATGTAATCAGATGCGGCAATGAACGGTCCGGGCGCATCTTTCAAAGTCTGAGTAACGAATGGAACTTTCGCCGAGTCGCCGGGGTGCAACATGTTCCAGCGCTCGCAGTCGTTGGCATCGCGATAAAGTTCCTTGTAGCTGGTCACGCTCCACACATCCGCCGCCACGCCATATTTTTCTTTGAGGATGGTTTGCGACTTCAACACCTCGTACATAATGGTTCCGCTGCCCAGTAGTTGAGCGCGCAGCTTGGCGCCGGGCGCGTCCGCCGCCTTGAAGCGGTAGAGCCCGCGCAGCACGCCTTCGCGGACGTTCCCATCCTTCGGCATCTCAGGCATGGGAAGCGGTTGGTTGGTCACAGTGAGGTAATAGAAAATCGATTCCTGGTCCACGTACATGCGCTTGATGCCATCCTGAATGATGATGGCAATTTCATAGGCAAATGCAGGATCGTAAGCCAACAAGTTGGGAACGGGCAGGGCGAGAACGTGGCTGTGGCCGTCTTGATGCTGCAAACCTTCGCCGGCTAGCGTGGTTCGCCCTGCTGTGCCTCCGACAAGAAATCCGCGGCAGCGCATATCGGCCGCAGCCCAGATCAGATCGCCGATGCGCTGGAAACCGAACATTGAGTAATAAATGAAGAAGGGAATCGTGTTGATACCGTGGTTCGCATAGGCCGTGCCGGCGGCGATGAATGAGCACATCGACCCGGCTTCGGTAATTCCTTCCTCCAGAATCTGTCCGTTCTTGGCTTCCTTGTAATAAAGAAGCGTGTCCATATCAACCGGCTCATACAACTGCCCCACGCTGGAGTAGATGCCGACTTGGCGAAACAAAGCTTCCATGCCAAAGGTGCGAGCTTCGTCGGGAATAATCGGCACGATCAGTTTGCCCACCTCTGGATCGCGCAGCAGTTTCCCCAGCAGCCGCACGAAAACCATAGTGGTGGAGGCTTCCCGTCCTTCAGTGCCTTTGTAGAATTCTTCGAAGTACGATTCGGGCACCGGCTTCAGCGGCGTGGCGCGAACTTTACGCGTCGGCATATAACCGCCGAGCTGTTGCCGCCGCGCCTGCATGTATTTGATCTCGGCGCTGTCATCGGAGGGCCGGTAGAATGGCGCATTCTGCAGTTGGTCGTCGGGAATCGGAATTCCAAAACGCGAGCGGAACATCTCCAGCTCTTCTTCATTCAGCTTCTTTTGCTGGTGCGTGATGTTCTTGCCTTCGCCCGCTTCGCCCAGGCCGTAGCCTTTTATGGTCTTGGCCAGAATAATCGTCGGAGATCCGGCGTGGTCCACCGCCGCCCGGTATGCGGCATGCACCTTGATCGGATCGTGCCCGCCGAGCCGCATCCGCGCTAATTGCTCGTCGGAAAGATGCTCCACCATTTTCAGAAGCCGCGGATCTGTGCCGAACAAATTCTGGCGGAAATAGGCTCCGCTCTCCACAAAATATTTCTGATACTGGCCGTCGCTGATTTCTCCTAGACGCCTCACCAGCAGTCCATCGCGGTCAGCGCGAATCAGGCTGTCCCAATCCGAGCCCCAAATGCATTTGATGACGTTCCATCCCGCGCCGCGGAAGATGGCCTCGAGCTCCTGAATGATTTTTCCATTACCGCGTACGGGTCCATCGAGGCGCTGCAGGTTGCAGTTCACCACGAAAATCAGGTTATCCAGATTTTCGCGTGAAGCCAGCGTGATCGAGCCGAGCGCTTCCGGTTCGTCCATTTCGCCGTCGCCCAAGAATGCCCACACCTTGCCCCCGGTCGACTGCTTCAGCCCACGATTCTCCAGGTAGCGGATAAAGCGCGCGTGGTAGATCGCCTGGATCGGTCCTAATCCCATCGAGACCGTGGGAAACTCCCAGAAATTTGGCATGAGCCACGGGTGCGGATACGAACTCAACCCGCCGCCCGGCTTCAGTTCACGGCGGAAGTTTTCCAGCTTTTCTTTCGGGATACGCCCTTCAAGATAGGCGCGAGCGTAAATACCGGGCGCGGCGTGGCCCTGAAAATAAACGAAGTCGCGATCGCCGCTTTCAGTTTGGGCCTGGAAAAAATGATTGAAAGCAACTTCGTACAAAGTTGCTGCCGAAGCGAACGTCGAGATGTGACCGCCAATCCCTTCCTGGATTTTGTTGGCACGTACCACCATGGCCAAAGCGTTCCAGCGCACCAGGCTCTTGATGCGCCGTTCCATCTCCTGACTGCCGGGGAACGGCGCTTGTTGCTGGGATGGAATCGTATTCTGGTAAGGGGTGGTCGCTGAAAAGGGAAGATTCACTCCAGCGGCGCGCCGCGCGTGCAGTGCCAGTTGTTGCAGCAGTCGTCCCGCGCGCACGGGACCACCCTTGGACAACACATAGTCCAGCGAGTCAACCCACTCTCGTGTTTCCAATACCTCTTGACCGTCAGTTTCCGTCTGAGCCACGTCTGATCTCTCCGTCTGATTATGCCGAATTACTCATGATATTCAATTATGCGGAATCTTGCTGGGCGAAGGTTGATGGCGAAACGTTCTACAATGCTGAACGTCAGGATGAATGTAGGAGCCAGCGTTTCCCGAGTTTCAATGCAAGCTGCCTTCGGAGGCCCTCAATGGTGAAGATTGTGCTGCTCGTGCTGCTCGTTGTAGTCGTTATATTCCTTGTTCCGCGCCTGTTATCCAGTTCGCGCGCCGCTACTCCCGCACCGGGAAGCACTGCGCCCGACTTCACATTGGCCTCGCAGGAAGGTACTTCCGTCAGCCTGAAGGATTATCGCGGGAAATGGGTGGTCCTCTATTTTTATCCCAAGGATCAGACTCCCGGCTGTACGCGCGAGGCCCACAACTTTCAGATGGATCAGTCCAAGTATAATCAGCGCAACTCCGTGGTTTTGGGTGTAAGCGTGGATAGCGTGGACTCGCACAAGAAGTTCTGCGCGAAAGAAGGTTTGAATTTCAAGCTGTTAGCAGACAGCGATGGCACAGTGAGCAAGGAGTACGGCTCGCTCACCAATCTGGGGGTAGCAAAGTTTGCCGCGCGGCATACGTTCCTGATCGATCCTGCCGGCAAGGTTGCAAGAGCATATACCAACGTTGACCCCGGCCGGCACAGTGACGATGTTTTGGCTGCGCTTGATCAGTTGCAGAAGGAATAGTTGTGTCTGTCCTTCATCCTTGCGGATGGCAAGAGCCTTAAGTTTTGAGCTAAGAGACCCCCCGGCCGCTTTGGTGTCACTCGTCGCAGCGTAAACTATTGAAATGGCAACAGCGGCGCGGCAACCGGAGGTGAGGCCTTCCAGGGACCGGCATGACTACTGCTTTCCGCCCGGCTTTCAGCGCAATCTTTTATGGGTTGCGTTCCGCAAGCTCCGTCCAGCAAATCCCATCCTTCTCTTTCAACACCTGGCCGAGACTTATGGAGATATCGCACACTACAAGATCGGTCCTCACCACATTGTTTTTCTGAACCATCCTGAGTACATCCGGGAGGTGCTGGTAGTGCAAAACGACAACTTCATCAAAGAACGCACGGTGCAGCGCACCAGGATGTTGCTTGGCGAAGGCATGATCACTAGTGAAGGGGCGGTGCACCGCGCCCAGCGACTGGCCGCGCAACCTGCATTCCACCGGCAACGCATTGGCGAATATGCCGCCATCATGGTGGAAGAGGCGGGGCGCATCCGTGATTCGTGGCGTGCGGGTGAACGGCGCGATATCGCCGCCGATATGATGCATTTGACTCTCAATGTGGTGGCGCGCACCCTGTTCGCAACTGACTTGCGCGAGGAAGTTTATGAGCTTGCGGCGGCGATCAACCGCATCATGGGTCTCTACAATTTTCTGGTGATGCTGCCCGCAGCGGAATGGCTGGTGCACCTGCGTCCTCCGGGTTTGGCCGCATTCGTGAGAGCGCGCAAACGAATCGACGCCGTGGTCTATCGGATGATCGAGGCGCACCAGCGAAGCGGTCTCGATCGGGGAAGCCTGCTGGATCTCATGCTCGCGGCCTCGCCCGCAAACGACGAGGCGTCGCGACAGTCTTTGCGGGATCAGGTCATCACCGTCTTTCTCGCAGGCTACGAGACCGTTGCTAATGCGCTGTCGTGGACGTGGTATCTTCTCTCGCAGAATCCCGACAGCGAGGCTAAGTTTCACAATGAGGTCGACGAAGTACTTGAGGGCAGGCTTTCTGTTGCCGAGGATGTTCCGTGCCTGCGTTACACCGAAAACGTTATGGCGGAGTCGCTGCGACTGTATCCGCCGGCGTGGGCGATGGGCCGCTATGCCCGCAACGACTTCGCTCTCGGCGACTATTTTCTTCCGGCGCGAACTACCGTGCTGATCAGCCAGTTCGTCACCCACCGCGACCCGCGGTATTTTCCCGATCCTCTGCGCTTCGATCCCGATCGGTTCACTGCGGAAGGCAAAGCCAAGCGTACGAAATTCACCTACTTCCCGTTTGGTGCGGGCGTACGGCAATGCATCGGGGAATCGTTTGCCTGGATGGAAGGCGTGCTGATTCTGGCCACGCTGGCGCAGAAATGGAAACTACGATTGGTTCCGGGTCATCGCGTTGAGCCGCAGCCACTCATTACGCTCCGTCCGAAATGTGGCATGCTCATGCGAATCGAACCGCGTTGAGATGGTTCATTTTTGTTCCGTTGGTTTTTTCGCATCCGTCAGGTACATATCCGCGATGTGCTCGGCGATCTTGCCTGGCTTAGCCTCCGCCAGATTCGTCAACACGACGACCGTCAACTGATCGTCCACATAGCGAGCGATGGTGGTCTTGAATCCCTGCCACGCGCCATCGTGGCTGATCACGCGGTGTCCCTGCCTCTCGCCGATGAACCAGCCAAAGCCGTAACCGTCTTTGTTTGATTGGCCGTTCTTCAATTTCGCGGGTGTCCACATCTGGTTGAGGCTCGAGCGCTTCAGGAGTTTCTCGGTGTATAACGCCGCGTCCCAGTTCGACAGATCGAGAATAGAAAAGTAAAGGCTCCCATCGGCCGTTGTGTTGACCATCGGCGCGACCCAGTCCTGATTTTTCAGATCACCCTTCGCCAGTCGGTACCCGGAGGCGCGATTGGGAACGATATCGGCTTCGCTGATGATTCGCGTCGTCTGCATTCCAAGCGGCTGGAAAATTCGCTGCTGCAGAAAGTCACCGTAGAATTCTCCAGTGACGCGGTGAATCAAAATTCCCAGCGTCAGGAATCCCAGATTACTGTATTCCCACTTCGTGCCGGGAGGGTATGCCAGCGGAATGCCCTCCACCAGCTTCAGTAGTTCGGCTTCCGTCCAATCTTTGCGAAAATCGAACTTCTCGGGATAGTCGCCGAAGCCGGCAGTGTGGCTCAGCAACTCCCTTACCGTCACTTCTTTCCAGCTGGCCGGAGCGTCCGCGAAATATTTTGTAAGCGGATCGTCAAGACCCACCTTGTCCTCCTCGACCAGCATCATTACTGCGGTCGCGGTGAATTGCTTGCCCACTGATCCCGACTGGAATACGGTTTCGGGCTTTACCGGGACTTGCAGTTCAACGTTGGCCAGGCCGAAGCCTTCGGCCCGCACGATCTTTCCGCTGCGGGAAACCAGAAGGGCCAGACCGGGTATGTGCTGCCGTTGCATTTCCTCGCGCACATAACTTTCAGCGGCGCCCCGACTCGCTTCGGTTTGAGCGCTTAGGATTGGAAGGAGGAAAGAAACCAACGCCATCGCGGCGAGCCCAGGAAGGACGAGAGAATACTGGCTGCGGAGATTCATTCACACCTTTCTGTTTCTCAATTATCTCGATTCTGCATCAACGTGGATCGTGGAAGTGATGGTAGGAAGCTCGACTCGGAAGACAGATCCATTTCCCGGTTCACTCTTCACGGTGATCGATCCCTTGTGCAGTTGGACGATCCATTGTGCGATGGCAAGGCCCAGGCCGGCTCCGCCCAAAGCGCGGCTGCGTGCTTTATCGACCCGGTAGAAGCGCTCAAAAATTATTGTTTGATCTTCGGAAGCAATTCCAATTCCCGTATCTTCGACGCTTACTACGGCGCGGCCGTTCTTCTGTTCCGCTGAAAGGGTTACTTTGCCGGGTGAAGGCGTGTACTTGAAGGCATTGTCGAGCAGGATATCGACTACGCGCCGCAGAGCATGTTCATCGCCCATCACGGTCAGCGGTTGCGTGCCCGAGCGCTCCTCGAATTGCAAATTACGCAGCGAAGCGACTTGATTCCATTTCGCTGCAGACTCGCGCACGGTCGGTAGCAGATCGATGGGATGAATGTCGAGCGCTTCGCTGCCCGAATCCGCACGAGCCAGAGCAAGAAGCTCTTCGATAAGTCTTGCCGTGCGATCGGCTTCCAGAAGAATGTGCCGGAGAGCCTCGCGATATTCACATTCATCCCGCGATCGGCGCAAGGCGAGCTCCGCTTCGGTGTGGATAAGCGCGATGGGGGTTCGCAATTCGTGCGAAGCATCGGCCGTAAACTCCGTGACGCGCAAAAAGGCGGATTCGATCCGGGCTAGCATTTCGTTCAAGGTATCGGACAGCAGTTGCAACTCGTCTCCAGTATGCAATTGCTCAAGCCGGCTGCCGAGGTTGTGGCCCGAGATGGTGCGGGCGGTGCGGGCCAGGGCATCGACGGGGGCCAAAGCTTTGCGGCTGAGCCAATAGCCGACGACCGACGCCGCCAGCAGCAAAACCGGCGCGAACATGAGCAAGTATTTCCGGAAGGCGTCGAGCGTTTCGATCTCTTCATCGAGCGTGCTGCCAATTTGCACGATGAAGAATTGGCCATTGATGTCCATCTTCTCGCTCAAGATGCGAAAGGGAAGCTTGCCCAGCTTGCGTATTTCGTAGCGCGGCTTCTTCAACTGGATGAGTGAGAGAGTCGGGAGCGGATGCTCGTCAAAAAATCGCGAGCGATAGATGAAGTGGCCGCCGGCATCGCTGATTTGCAGATAGTCTTCGGAGCGTTCGATCTTGTAGTCTTCGCTGATCTCTGCTTGTAACTGCGCCGTCGGCACATCCTTTCGAGCTTCCAGAAATCGCTCGAGATCTGCGGCCTGGCCCTCCAGGGTGGCGTCGGCAATGTCATACAGATTCTTCCGCAGGATAAACCACATGCCAGCGCCAAAGACGAACTCGGCGAGCAGGAAGATCGCCAGATACCACAGCGCCAACCGCATGCCGATGGAAAGACGTTTCAACGGGCAGACTCCTCACGAATCATGTAGCCTACACCGCGGACCGTGAGGATCAGCTTGGCCATGCCTGCGCGGTCCACCTTCTGGCGCAAGAGTCGTACGAAAGCGTCGAGAGTGTTGTCTTCGATTTCGCGTTCGAAGCCCCAGACGGATTCGATCAAGGTATGCCGCGGGACGACTTTGCCGGCGCGGTACATCAAGCGCTCCAGCAGATTGTATTCGGTGCGCGTCAGAGTTATCGAAACTCCGGCCCGGGAGACTTCGCGCGATTCCGGGTCGAGAATGAGATCGCCCACCTGCAGCCGGTTCTGCGGACGGGATGTAGCGCGCCGCTGCACCGCGCGCAAACGCGCCAGCAGTTCACTGAAGCTGAAAGGCTTGGTGAGATAATCGTCGGCGCCCGCGTCCAGGCCGCGCACTACATCGGGAACGGAGTCCTTAGCCGTGAGCATCAGCACAGGGGTTGCGATTCGCTCCTGACGAAGCTTCTTGGCCAGTTCGAATCCATTCATCTTGGGCAACATGATGTCGAGCACGACGGCGTCGAACTCGTAGGCGTGAGCGAGTTCCCAGCCTTCGCCGCCGTCGGAGGCGCACACTACGTTATGGCCCTCTTCGGTGAGGCCACGGCGCAGCAGTTCGAGCATGCGCGGTTCATCTTCGACGACGAGCAGTTTCACAGGGTGGTTGTACCACAATCCTGTTTATTCGCTCGACCTGAAGATCGGAGGAAGGTATCCGGGCTGCGCTTCCGCCTTGACAATCGAAGCGTCAGCCAATCCCCAAGTACTATCGTGAAAGCATCATGATCTGTACCGACGAGGAGAGCTGTTTAAGTTCAGCGGCGACGGCCAGTCCGTTGGTGGGTGACACCCAGTAATCAAGGACGCGCACGCCTGCAGCGATCGCTGCTCTTACAAAAGTCAATCGGACTCAGTGCGGGGGGCGCTCTTTCAACTTATTCATTGTTTGT
Source organism: Acidobacteriaceae bacterium (assembly GCA_003138975.1). Classification (GTDB taxonomy): domain Bacteria; phylum Acidobacteriota; class Terriglobia; order Terriglobales; family Acidobacteriaceae; genus Sulfotelmatobacter. The sequence goes on from PLHQ01000022.1 coordinate 29,879, forward strand.
GCCATGATTTCGTCAGGGGATCCCTTAGCAACAATCCGCACCAGCAAGCCAAGATCTTCGTAGAACTGGATGAGTGGTGCTGTGCTTCGTTCGTATGCGTTAAGGCGCACGGTGATGGATTCCGGCCGGTCATCTTCGCGCTGATAGAGGCGGCCTCCGCAACGATCGCAAACGCTCGCGATTTTTGGCGGCCTTTCCGTAACATGGAAAACTGATTTGCATTGTTCGCAAGTGCGGCGACCGCTCAGCCGCCGCACAATTTCGTTCACCGGCAGTTCATAGTTCAGTACCGCGCTAAGCGAAAGCTTCTCCTTTTCCATCAGTTCTTTCAGCGACTCGGCTTGTCCCAGAGTGCGGGGAAACCCGTCGAGGACGAAGCCGCCGCAATCGAGGATGCAACCGCTCCGCTCGAGCACCATCTCCCACACGGTAGAGTCCGGCACCAGGTCGCCGCGGCGCATATACTCCAAGGCTACCCTCATCGCCGGCGATTGATCACAGTCGCTGCACTTTGCGGCTGCGCGAAAGACATCGCCGGTTGAGAGATGGCAAGCACCCAGACGCTCCGTCAGGAGTTCGGCTTGCGTCCCCTTGCCCACGCCCGGCGCCCCCAGCAAAATCAGCCGCCAGGGGTGCTTGCGTTCCGCCGGAAGCGCTGTGCAGTTTGCCGAAGGCCCCTGCAACCACGCGATGCGATCATTCTTGATTGGTGCGTTCATGCCTACGAATCTACGCAGGAGGGCGCGCCTTGCAGTGACCCCGGTCACATGTGATGAAAAAGGCAAACCGTCTTTGGGAACGACCGCCGACACCGACGGCGCCTGAAGGGATAAAGCAATCAGTTGCTACAGGAAGGATTGGAGGCGCGGGTCGGAATCGAACCGACGCATAAAGGTTTTGCAGACCTCTCCCTTACCACTTGGGTACCGCGCCCCTGCTGAATACGTTAGCGTTCCGGGTGAAAAAAGTCCATCTGCGGAGGAGGATGGATCAAACATTTCTGGAGCGGGAGACGGGGGTCGAACCCGCGACATCGACCTTGGCAAGGTCGCGCTCTACCACTGAGCTACTCCCGCTCGACGAATCGATTATAAACAAGTGGGCAGTCTGCGGCAACGATCTCATGGCCTATCACAGGACCTTCGACATCACGATAGCGTGGCATTGGACACCGGCTTTCAGCGGACGCGTCGGGTGAAAGTCCTCGGTGCAGGTTTCGGAGTATCCCAGGTTTCGATAGAAAGGCAGCAGCTCGGGGCGCAGGCTCAACACGCTGATGTCCATGTGCTTGCACGCATGATTGTGGCCGAACTCCTCTGCCGCCGCCGTCATTAATCTTCCCAGGCCCTGGCCTTGCTGCGCCGGATCGACTGCAAGCATTCCAAAATATGCCCGTTCGCCTCGCAGTTCGACGTAGACGCAGGCGATCGCTTGTCCGTCGCGTTCTGCGACGAGAAGATCGCCCTTGCGCATGATCGCCGACAGGTGTTCCTCATCCGTGCGCGTGCCATCGAGGAACGTCTCGATCGCAAACGCTTTGTTGATAAGAGGAATCAGGGCTGGCAGGTCGCCCGCATTCGCGGTCCGGATAGTGACATGATCGATCCGAGGTGGCATAGCCGTCATTAGGCGCTACCCCTCATAGCGGCAATACTTGATCCACACACAAGAACCAGGTTGCCACACCCGCGGGGAAAAACTGTACGCGACTTAATGAGGCGACCATTGCGGATCCTCTTCCGGCTTCACGACGAGGCCGTCGCGCATATGGATGATGCGGTCTCCGAACTTGGCCGCCTCGGGATTATGGGTGATCATCAGCACGGTCTGGCCTAGCTCCTGGTTGGATTGCCGCAACATTGTCAGAACGATATTTGAGTTTTCGGTGTCGAGGTTGCCGGTGGGTTCGTCGGCCAGAACTACGGCGGGCTTGTTGACGAGGGCGCGAGCCAGGGCGACACGCTGCTGCTCGCCGCCGGATAGTTCGGAGGGGCGATGGTTCAGGCGCTTGGTCAGTCCTAGCAAATCGCAAATGCGAAGAAAGAAGGCGGGATCGCGATCGCCGTTGCCGGAAATTTCCTGCGCGATGGCGATGTTGGAACGGGCGTCGAGCGTGGGCAGCAGGTTGAACTTCTGGAATACGAAGCCGATTTTGCGCTTGCGCATTCGGGTGCGCTCGGCGTCGGAGAGCGTGGCGAAGTCGTCGCCATCCATAATTACTCTGCCAGAATCGGCGCGGGTCAGGCCGCCGAGCAAGTAGAACAGAGTGGACTTGCCACTGCCGGAAGGGCCAACTACGGTGACAAATTCTCCTTTTTCTACGCTGAAGGAGACGCCACGGAGCGCGGGCACGTCAATCTTTCCCACGCGATAAGTCTTGTGTAAATCAATGGCTTCAATGAATGCGCCCATGCCAGCCTTGATCTTACACGAAGGGATTTGGGGAGTGGGCCACCCGACCGAGCGGTTAGACGCTCAGGCCACTCCGACCTCGCGTGGCAGTGGTGTGGAGCGCTGCTGCATGCGCTTGGGTCCGCGCTTGCGCACCAGGAGCAAACGGATGCGCTCCAGCAGATCGGCGGGCGCATACATTCCTCGCGCCAGGAATACATCGGCTTGAGAATCGTGATCGTAGACGCGGACCTTGCTCGAAATGAGGATAGCCGGGACGTGGGGCGATAACGTCTTAACCGCCGCGATCAACTGCGGACCATCCATTCCGGGCATCGCCATGTCGGTGACGACGAGGTCGATGCCTCCCTCCTTAAAGCGTTCGAGGGCCTCTTCGCCGCGGGAATAACTGGCCACACGGTAGCCTCGTGTCTCAAGCATAATTTTGCGATAGGAAAGAGACTGTTCGTTGTCGTCAACACACAGGATCATGCGCTTGGGTTTCATTCACCGCCTGTAACCGTGAGACGCCGATTGTGAGCCGGAGCCGGACGGAAATTTCTCTGTTCGTGAAGGATAGAAGAGCGAACTAATGCTACCGGTAAAAGGTGAGCACTGTAAAGTATCGTGGAAGCAAATGGCATAGTCTGGCTATTGAAAATTCTATGATGCTTGAAAGGCATGATTCTGTGACGCTTGCGCGCCACCGCTTAGAGGAAAACTTCGCCGCGCATGACTTCAACCGAGTGCCCTCCGACGCGCACGTTAACCACACGGTTATCGATTCGAGAGGCACGAACGAAAATCCGGCTGGGCCGCTTCATCTCCACACCCTGTTCAATCAAGACGCGTTCATCAGGGTTGGCTATGCCGTGAGCGACCATCCAGGCTGCGGCACAACCGGCGGCTGAGCCGGTCGCGGGATCTTCGCCGTTGTAGAAGAGCATGCGAGCGTGGAGCCGGGCGTCGCGATCCACGGTTTCACGGGTAACGAAATAAAAAAACTTGCCTGCGGTCTTGGCGAGATACTCGGCGGCGCGGGTCGCGTCGACCTGCGAGAAATTCTGTATGACAGCCAGCGATTGCAGCGGCGTTACAGTGAACGGGACGCCAGTCGATACTGTTTCTATGGGCAGAGAATCGTCGAAATCGTGCACGCGCAATCCCGTAGCGCGAGCTACCGCTTCGCGATCATGCTGCATTACGAAGGTGGGATCGATCTGCGTCATCTCGCCGAAGGTAGGCTGCCCCTCGTTTTCTTCGAAATGCACTGGCACTTTGCCGACGTTCAATGCCAGTACGATTTTTTCTGCGCCGCTTTGGCCGCGCAAGGCGAATGCTGTACCCAGAGTGGGATGACCGGCGAACGGCAGCTCTTCCTGCACGGTGAAGATGCGCACGCGAACCCCTTCCTCGCGTTCGGTGGCGGCATCGCGGGGCAGGATGAAGGTGGTCTCAGAGAGATTCATTTCCTTGGCAATCGACTGCATCTCGGTGTCCGCCAGCTCGCGGCCGTCGAGGAAGACAGCGAGGGAATTACCTTCGAGTGGACGTGAAGAGAAAACGTCCCACTGCGCCATTGACAGACGTCGTGAAGCTTGGCTCATCAGCTGTCCTCGGAACGAAAAATTCACCGCAGAGGTGCAAGAACACAGATGCAGCCGGCCGTTTTACGATGCAGGGAAAACTTGTTGGGGATGGGCCTATCCGACCTATCGCGGTTGACACGGTCCGTGCGGAATTCTATTCTAGCTACGTGTTTTGCCCTTCCACCGTCGGTGTCACGTGCTGTTGCATGTGTCTGCCGTCGTGTGGGTAAGGAGCCAGCGGATTTCTTCCAACCCACCCGATGAAGCGGGTGGGTTTTGTTTTTCATCCAGCAAGTCAAACGAATTTGAGACGTGCTAGCAATCTCGAGAGATCTACCATTTAAGTCACGAGGAGAGAACGATGAGTACTGAGACTGCAACCGAAGCTACCAACAGAATTCCCCGGATCAACGATACTGCACCAAATTTTACGGCGGAGACCACGCAGGGCACGATCAACTTTCACGAATGGGTCGGCGATGGCTGGGCGATTTTATTTTCCCATCCCAAAGACTTCACGCCAGTCTGCACTACGGAGCTCGGCTATATGGCGCGGCTGCAGCCTGAATTTGCCAAGCGCAACACCAAGATCATCGGCCTGAGCGTCGATCCGGTGAGCAGTCACGGCAAGTGGGCTGCCGACATCGAGGAGACGCAGGGCGCCAAAGTGAAATACCCGATGATCGGTGACCCCGAGCTAAAAATTGCGAAGCTCTACGGCATGTTGCCGGCTGAAAGTGGAAACACTTCCGAGGGGCGCACTGCGGCGGACAATGCCACTGTGCGTACAGTATTTGTGGTCGGCCCGGACAAGAAGATCAAATTGCAACTCAGCTATCCGATGAGCACAGGCCGCAACTTCGACGAAATCCTCCGCGTCATTGATTCCATGCAGCTCACGGCGAAACACAAAGTTGCGACACCGGTGAACTGGAAGCAGGGCGACGACGTCATCATCCTGCCGTCGGTATCGAACGAGGAAGCGCAACAGAAGTATCCCGGTGGCTGGAAATCGCCTAAGCCGTATCTGAGGATCGTGCCCCAGCCGAAGTAGGGTGGCGAGAATCTGTATCGTTCTTGATGGAAGCGCATGCGGTCCGGTGATCGTCCCGGTCTTCAAAACCGGCGGGCGGCGGGTCACCCCGTCACCGGTGGGTTCGACTCCCACTCGCTTCCGCCATTTGTTTTCAATGGGTTGAAAGTGATTGAACCGTGGTGTCACTTTGAGATTGAGGCGGCGCTGAGCAAATCGTGATGAAATCGTGATTATTTGGAAGGGGGTACGACCAACTGGTGCCGCTTACTGGATGGAGGTGGCCTTGCTAGTGTGGGCATTGCGGGCGGCTTCCAGAGCGTCGATGACGGATTTTGTGTTGTCGTCGATAGGGCGAACATAGGTGGCGAGGATTTGTGTGTTGGCGTGCCCGAGAAGGTGAGCACCGTATTCAAAGCGCTTGAACTCGTCATTCACCACGTTTACGCCATTCGACCAAGACTTTGACGAGAAGGGGGGATTCGCGATTGCAAAGTCGAATGTCTCAAGGCTGCCATCGCGTTTCTTGAAGTGGGGATCCGAGAGCGTGTTGCCCTTCCATAGTTCTGCCGTCGGATGCCCATGCAGAAACATGTTCATCCGCGCTAACGCCCAGGTTGCAAGATCGTTTTCCTGTCCGTAGATTGTGATCCCTCGGGGTGCCTCGTCGGCAGCTTTCAAGAGCAGTGAGCCCGAGCCGCACGTAGGGTCATAGATGGTTTGGTCCTGGCGGGTGTTGGGACCAATGCCCACGACCTTCGCCATGGTGCGCGAGACTTCAGCTGGCGTGTAAAACTGACCCTTACTCTTGCCCGACTCGGTCGCGAAATGCCGCATCAGGTACTCATAGGCATCGCCCAGCAGATCGTCGCCATCAGCGCGGTTAGCGCCAAAATCAAGCGTTTCGAAGATGCCGATTAGCTTGGAAAGGCGGTCAACCATGTCCTGGCCCTTGCCGAGCTTTTCGTCGTCGTTGAAGCTTGCGACATCGATCACATTCGTGAGTCCGTTCGCTTCGGCGAGCGTACTGATGATCTTGTCGATCCCCTCGCCAATGTCCTTCTTTCCTTTGAGAGCCACCATGTCGGCAAAGCTGCCGCCTTCGGGCACCTCGATGACGGCGCCAGATTTGCCTGCGTACTTGTCGGAGACGTACTTCATGAAGAGCAGCGTCAGGATGAAATCCTTGTACTGGGAGGCATCCATGCCGCCGCGCAGCTCGTCGCAGCTGTTCCAGAGTGAGCTGTACAGTTGGGATTTCTTCAGGGCCATCTCTTACGTCATCCTGGGACGTGACTTGGGGAGAACGCGAATTATCGCACATTAGAGCCGGACCGGAATGGCAACAGAACCTGGGTCCGTTCTAAGAACGAGCGCTATCCATGCCAGATGGGGGCACAGACCGAGAGGAGCGGCATGCCTGGAGCTGGAGGTTGCTCTGCATTTTCGTGCACGTTAGAAAACCCCTTCATGATTTGCTTCTTCGCGCCCGCATAAACATTGGGTCTCCGCATCTGAATTCCCGCGTTAGAAAGGTGTAGTTTTCTAATCACCCCATAGAGGAAACGCTTGGGATTGTTTAGAACCCCGTCAATAAGTGAAATAGCGATTTACCACTCGTCGCGATTGTCGTAGCGGTCAACGGGCAACGGTCACTAGCTCAACAAGCCGGTGGTACATCGAGAATAAGCAACCGGCATTCCTCCGGCCCCTGATGCCAGCGCCTCAACCGTGACGCACCCAGCTGCGATACGCGGCTCATGGGGAAATATAAATTAGCGCACGTGTCAGGGTTCAGAGATCAGGGAACAGAAATCAGGAATCGCAAAATTCATACTTGACATTGACAGAGAATCCACTACCATATGGTTGTGGATAAATTGGGTACAACATTTGCGGCTTTGTCTGATCCAACCCGGCGGGCGATGATCGAACGACTCTCCCATGGGCCTGCCTCTGTGCATGGATTGACGGAACCGTTTGCACTTTCGCAGCAGATGATTTCAAAACATATCGCCTACCTGGTGCGGGCGCGGATTGTGATCAAGACGAAGCGTGGACGAGAGAGTGTGTGCACGCTTAGGCCAGAGGCGATTAAAACAGTCGGCGACTGGGCGTTTAGCTATCGCCGATTCTGGGAAGAGAGTTTCGACAAACTGGATGTAGTTGTAAATCAAATGAAGAAAGAGGAGGTCAGAGATGACAGAAAACACGGTTAGCGAAATTGAGCGGATGGTTGTCACAAGAGTTTTTGATGCCCCACGCGAGTTGGTGTGGAAGGCGTGGACAGACCCGAAGTACGTGATGCAGTGGTGGGGACCGAAGGGTTTTACTTCACCTGTTTGCAAGATGGATTTTCGCGTGGGAGGAAAATTTCTCTGCTGCATGAAGGCGCCGGATGGGCAGGAATTCTGGAATGCGGGTGAATACCACGAGATTGTTCCGCACGAGAAGATCGTATCCTCCATGTACTTTTCTGACTCGAAGGGAAACAAGGTTGAGCCTGCGCAATTAGGAATAGAACATGAGGCTATAGACGGTGCGTACGACGTGACCATCTTTGAGGATCTCGGGAACGGCCAGACGAAACTCACCTTCATTGGAAATGAACCCATGGAGAGCGCGAAAAACAGCGGTCAAATGGAGGGCTGGAACCAGATACTCGATAAAGTTGCCGCAGTTGTTGCGGGGCTAGCGCAGGCGAAATAAGAAGTTGAAGTTTTGACTGTCGTCATGCGTGAGATACGGCCAAGGGTGACGGGAGGCAGCTTACGGGCTTCTCGTCACTAGACAGAATAGTCGCCCGTTCGGATAAGTTACCCTTGGCTCAACTGTTGCCAACAGGCGATAGCGCTCAAAACCCCTCAATGAGCGTGTAATAGGGATTGTCAACAACTGGCGCGGTTCATGGTTTCGGAGGGCACAGTAGGCCTACCTGCTTCAGCACCGAGAGCATGCTCCAGGCGTTCCATTCTTCCGAGATCTTTCCCGCCCTGAAGCGGAACAGGGTCATTCCTGAAACCTTGACCGGTTTGCCGGTCGCAGGAAGCCCCATTCCCGGCTGAGTGTTCGTGCCCCACGCCGTCCAATGCACCACGACCAGATCTCCCTCGGCCACCATGTGGTTGACCGCGAACTGCATATCGGGCATGGCTTTGCGTTCTTCCCGCGCCGCCGCCAGATCTTCCGCCACATTGAAATCGCCGCGATTATCAGAGAAATGGCCCACATAGTCGGCGGTATGGAAGTCGGTATACCTTTCGAGCTTTCCCTGGCCGAGCACTTCCTCAAAGAACGCGCGCGCCACGGTCTTGTTTTTCTCCTGCTCGCTTGCTGGTTGAGCTTGACAGGGAAGAGTCAAGGCAACGACTAGTAGAGATAAGACAAAAGCACACTTTCTCTGCATATAAACCTCCTTGCACAAGTGTCTTGGATCTGCTTCTTACTGCGGACATCGGAAAAGCTCTCTATTAGCGAGGCAATCTCCTCGGTTTTTGGTGCTGGCTTCCGAGGGAGGAGACGCTGGAGAAGTCTCATCGGCTTACATCATAGTTGACGCTATCAGGCGATAGCGCTCAAAACC